>NZ_CP016499.1:3597500-4197500 GCF_001713475.1 Agrobacterium sp. RAC06 | reverse complement strand
CGGGGCTTGAGCGATAAGGAGATGCAGGAGATTGCGGCCGAGTTCGGCTATTCCGAGACCACCTTCGTGCTGCCGCCTCAGGATCCAGGCAACACAGCAGAAGTCCGCATCTTCACACCGGTCACGGAAGTGCCCTTTGCCGGACATCCCAATGTCGGCACAGCTCACGCGCTGGCCATCGAGGGTAACGTCTTCGGCAAGCCTGTCGGAGGTCGCATCCGCTTCGAAGAGAAAGCAGGGCTCGTCGAGGTAAGCGTGAACCGTGGCGCAGACGGCATCGTGACGGGAACCACCATCCGGGCACCCGGGCCCCTGACAACAGGCGCATCGATTGCACCTGAGATCATGGCGCCGTGCATCGCCCTTGCGCCGGATGACATTGTCACCAGCCGGCACCAGCCCATATTCGCAAGCGTCGGCCTGAAATTCATTCTGATCGAGGTGGCAAACCTCGACGCGCTGGCAAGGGCTGCGTCTCGCCTGGAGCCGCTGACCGCCCTGAGGCAGATGCATGCGGGCGAAGATTGCGACTGCGCCACCTTCCTCTACACCTGGGTCGGGCCGGACCATCTGCGTGCGCGCATGTTTGCACCGTTCGACAATGTGATCGAAGACCCGGCGACCGGCAGCGCATCGGCAGCCCTCGGCGCCTTCCTGACGACGCTCGCACCTGCAGCGGAAGAGCGACACATTCTCGTGGAACAGGGCGTGGAGATGGGACGCCGCAGCCTGATCAGGCTTGCCGTAGGGACAAGCAACGGCGCCTTCGACCATGTCGAGATCACCGGAAGCTCCGTTCTTGTCATGCGGGGTCAACTGGCGCTCTAGTTTCCCGGACAATAATACCCGCCGAAAACTTCGACGAGCGTACCTTGCCGCCTCAGCGCCACACGACTATATCAAAACCCGAGGATGACCTCCCCACAATGGGCCTGATTGACTGCGGGACGACCCGCCTGTTTTCCCGGAGGGAAGAACATGCGGAAGACCGCAGATCGTATTCGTCACGCAATAAGCTTTGAACTCATCGGACTGGGCCTGGTCATCCCGCTCGGCACCCTGGCATTCGCAATGCCAGCGAAAGACATCGGTGTCGTCGGTGTCGTCGGCGCGACCCTCGCGACCTTCTGGAACTATATCTACAATCTTGGATTCGACCACCTTCTGCGCCGACTTACCGGCACGACGCTGAAGACGGTGCCTGTGCGTGTCCTTCACGCCGTCCTCTTCGAGGCCGGCCTGCTGATGATCCTGATGCCGTTCATCGCCTGGTATCTGCAGATCAGCCTCTGGCAGGCCTTCGTCATGGACGTCGCCTTTGCCCTCTTCTATCTGGTCTATGCCTTCATCTTCAATTGGGCCTACGACCGCGTCTTCCCGCTGCCCGAGTGGAAAACGGAGAAGGCCGCAGCGCCTCGGTGAAGAGAGATCTCACGGTCGAAACAGAAGCGTGACCGACCAGGTGACGAAGGCGACGATGGCAAGCTTCCAGAAATCGCTGCGTCGCCTCAGACCCGGAAGACCGAGCGGCTTGATGATCTGCACGATCATGGCGAGGATCAGGAAGGCGGATATGGCCTTGGTCATTGAATTTCCCTGTGGAGGCAGCACGAAATGTCGTATCTGCCGCTCTTGCTGCGGCGGGGCAGCCACACCACTGTCACTTTTGCCCGCCAGAACTTGATCCTGCAAGCACCAAGGTCGCATTCAGACAACGGTAGGAAGATCCTTCTATTGTGATCGTGCCGTGCTCCTCCGATTCGGGCGCCCTCCACACCAATCGACAAGAATGCCATGAGACGTAATCTTCTGCCGGTAATGGCCCTGCTTCTGGGCACGCTCTTTCTTTTCCTCGGAAACGGCCTGCACGGGCTGCTCCTGCCAGTGCGCGGGGCAGCCGAAGGCTATTCCAACGAAATCCTCGGCCTGCTCGGCACCACCTGGGCTGCCGGCTTCGTGCTCGGCTGCTTCGTGGCACCGAAGCTGGTCGTTCGGGTCGGCCATGTCCGGGCCTTCTCGACCTTCGTTGCCCTGATCCTGGTGAACGCGCTCCTCACCGGCATCGTTGTCGATGCCACCTGGTGGGTCGCGCTGCGCGTCATCACCGGGTTCTGCACCGCAGGCACGTCGATGATTATCGAGAGCTGGCTGAACGAGCGCGCGACCAATGAGAGCCGCGGCATGATTTTCTCGTTCTACATCTCGATCACGCTGATCGGTGTGGTGGCGGGACAGATGCTGGTGGGCGCCTTTGACCCGGCAACGACCATTCTCTTCATGATCTGCGGCATCGTCTACGGCTTCGCGATCATGCCAACCCTGATGTCGACTGCAGCCACGCCGCAGCCGCTCCGGTCCATCAAGCTCGACCTGCCACTGCTCTACCGCAACTCGCCCGTTTCCTTCGTCGGCATCCTCATGATCGGCATCGCAAATGGTGCCTATGGCACGCTCGGGGCCGTCTTTGGATCACGTGTCGGTCTCGACCCGTCGACCATCGCGCTGCTCCTGTCGGTCACGATCTTCCTCGGCGCCATCATGCAGTTTCCGGCCGGCAAGCTCTCCGATCGCATCGATCGCCGCTACGTGTTGGCGGCACTCTCCGCGCTCGCCGCCTTCGCGGCGCTCGCCATGGTCACCATCACGCCTTCCGATCCACTCTGGATCTTCATCTTCGTCGGCATATACGGCGCCGCCGCCAATGCGCTCTATCCGATCGCCGTTGCCCACGCCAACGACTTCGCCAAACCCGACGAGTTCGTGAAGGTCTCCGGCGGCCTGCTGCTGCTCTTCGGCATAGGCACGATCATCGGACCGACGCTCGGCGGCCCGGTCATGACGGCTGCCGGCCCCTATGCGCTCTTTGCGGTGACCGCAGTCGCGCACCTGCTGATTTCGGCCTATGCGATCTATCGCAGCCGGACACGCGCCGCGATCCCGGCCGAGGATCGTGAGAACGTGCCGAACCTGCCGATCTCGGCATCGCCGATGAGCAGCACGCCGGAAGGCTTGAGCCTCGATCCGCGTGCCGCCCCCTTGCCGGAGCAGGATGAATTGGACGACACTCCGCCAATGGAGGCACGCACATGATCATCGATGAAGAAGCACGTAAGCGCAGCACCGGCCACGACCTTGGCTGCGAGCTCTCGGCAATCTCGGCTGACGAACTGCGCCACCGAATTGCCCTTCTGGAAGCCGAGATCGACCGAATCAGGGCGGAGATCGACCGCAAGGAAGCTGGCAGGAAAGCCGCCGACAGCCTGTTTGGACCGAGGTCTTAGCCGTCAATATTCGGTGAGGCGCCCGTGATGTCTTGAAACGATCTCAATCTCATCTTGGCGTTTACCGTTTATTAAGCCATTTCAGGGAAACTACAGTCACCCCGATCTTCGGGCTCAGCTGGTTCGTTTCATGGAAACTCCTTCTGATTTCTCCCTGTTTTACCTTGAGAGCCGCATTTGCGGCTCTTTTTTTGCCCAAATCGCCAAAGGTTTCACGAAAGTGTGGGAATTAACCCTTCCTTAAGTTTCGCCTTGCGGATTTGGGCTATTGGTAGCATCGTAGCCTCACAAAATGCGGCAGGAACAAGTTTGTAGCGCTGTCGTTACATGCCTAAGTGATGCGTTTACAGGGAAACATCCATGTCTGAGCTCGGTATGAATACGGTTAGCTTTGCCGGTCGTGTGGCAGCGTCCAGCCAGTTCAAGGCGACCTATGCCGAAGGCATGGGCCTTGTTGAGGAAACCGCCGCCTATCTCGACGGCCCAGGTCGCGCAGCCGCAAAGGTATTGCCCCGCCAGGCTTCCGTTCTCTACGCGGCGGAATCGATGCGCCTGACCACGCGCCTCATGCAGATGGCATCCTGGCTGCTGCTGCAGCGTGCCGTCAACAATGGCGAGATGAGCCGCGATCAGGTTCTCTCCGAAAAGAGCAAGGTTCGTCTCGACGGCTTCAACGTCGATCGCGCTGCCCCCGGCTGGAATGACCTGCCGGAAGCCTTCCGCGATCTGGTCGAGCGCTCGCTGCGCCTGCAGAACCGCATCGCCCTGCTCGACCGGGAAATCTATCGTCCGGCGAGCGAAGAAGAATTCCAGCCGGACAACGAAAATAGCGTTCAGGCACAGCTGAACCTGTTGCGCACCGCATTCAACGCAGGCTGATCACGCCTCAAGCACGACCTCGACCCGGCCAGCGAAAGCTGCGCCGGGTTTTTCATCTCTAGACCAGACTGATTGCAAAGAATCAGATTTACAACTTTAAATATTGTGCGACACTCTCCTGAACAGGGGGAGTTGAGCACATGGCAAGGTTCATTCTTTCGATCGATGGTGGCGGCATCAGAGGTACGATCCCAGCCGCTATTCTGACCGTTCTGAAGGACAAGCTCGAGAAGCGGGACAAGCGCCTGCCACTGCATCGCTATTTCCATCTGATTGCCGGGACGTCGACGGGTGCGATCATAGCGGCGGGTCTGACCTGCCCGAAGCCAGGAAAACCCGCAGAGCCGGCCGCCGACCCCAGGACACTGCTCGATCTCTACAAGCGCAAGGGCGCCGAAATCTTCAACATCGGCCTCTTCCGTAAGATCGCCAATCTCGGCGGTCTGTTCGAGGAACGCTACGACGCCGCACCGCTCGAAAAGATCCTGCGGCAGATGCTTGGGGAACGGACTGAGATCAAGGACGCCCTCGGCAAGGTGCTGATCACCGCCTATGACATCCATGCGCGGCGTGCGGTCTTCATGACCAATGCCGACAAGGATCACGAACGCTTCCTCTTCTGGCAGGCGGTGCGCGGCTCCTCCGCTGCACCGACCTATTTCGAGCCGGCCATGGTCGAGGACCTTGCCGGCCAAAGCCATGGACAAATCCCGGCCATCCCGCTGATCGATGGCGGCGTCTTTGCCAACGATCCGGCCATGGCCGCCTATGTCGAAGGCTGCAAGCTCGGCTGGCGCGACAACGACCTCGTCATCCTTTCGCTGGGAACGGGCTCGGCCAACCGCAAGATCCCCTATCAGCAAGCCAAGAGCTGGGGTGCGGGTGGCTGGATCAGCCCGGCCAATGACACGCCGCTGATTTCCGTGCTGATGCAGGGACAGTCGAGCACGACATCCTATCAGCTGAACAAGCTGTTGAACGCAGACCCGCCCCGTTTTTCCGATGGTGCGACGGTGGTCACGACGGCCAACCGGAAGACGCTCAATTATTTCCGGCTGGATGCGCCGCTCGTCGGGGTAAATGACGCGCTCGACGACGCGACGCCTGAGAACATCTCGAAGCTGGAGCGCTTCGGCCTGACGCTAGCTGAAAAACACGATCTTGCACTCGAAGAGATCGCCGATCGACTCGCAGCCATCTGATTGAGCAAGCGGCAGCACTCAGCACAAATACAAAAAGCCCGGCACGACGGCCGGGCTTTCTGTATGATATCGTGCCAAACGATCAGAGGCCGAGGCCGCCGAAGCGCTTGTTGAACTTGGAAACGCGACCACCGCGGTCCAGCAGCTGCTGGTTGCCACCGGTCCAGGCCGGGTGCGAGCTCGGATCGATTTCGAGGTTCATGACGGCGCCTTCCGAACCCCAGGTCGAACGGGTCTCGTATTCGGTGCCGTCGGTCATGACGACCTTGATGACGTGGTAGTCGGGATGGATGTCAGCCTTCATCGCTCTATTCCTGCTGTGCCGTGGGGTCCATATGCCGCAATTGCCTCGGCAGGACCTATTCAATAGATGAAGCCACAGTCCGTCTGGTCTACGGCTTCCCAATTCGATGCCGTGCCTATACATGAAGGACGCAGGGATAACAAGTGCCATGGCGCGAAAGCAGATTGGTACTGAAGGAGCATGACAGAGTGACCTTGGAAGCCGACACAACAGACAAGAAACGACGCTCTCTGAAGCCTCTGACCAGCCTCTTTCCCTATCTCAAGCGCTACCGGGGTCTGGTTGCCGGCGCGCTGATCTTTCTTTGCCTCGCAGCCGCGACGACGCTGGCGCTGCCGATCGCCATCCGGCGCATGCTGGACCACGGTTTCCAGGCCGCTGACAGCGAATTCATCAACGCATACTTCGCCATGATGATCGTCATGGCGCTCGTCCTCGCCGTCGCCAGCGCCCTTCGTTATTACTACGTCATCACCATCGGCGAGCGCGTGGTGGCGGATCTGCGCCGCGACGTCTTCGCTCATGTCACTAAGCTGTCGCCCTCTTTCTTCGACATCAACCAGTCCGGCGAGATCGTCTCGCGCCTCACCGCCGACACGACTCAGTTGAAGTCGGCCGTCGGGGCCACTGCCTCGCTGGCGCTCCGCAACACCATTCTCTGTCTCGGCGCCGTCGTCATGATGATCGCGACCAGCCCGAAGCTCTCGATCATGGTGCTTGCGGCGATTCCCGTCATCGTCTTCCCGCTGGTTGGTTTCGGGCGCTCCGTCCGTCAGCGCTCGCGCGCCGCCCAGGACACGCTTGCCGAAGCCTCGTCCTATGCCGGCGAAGTCATCAGTGCCGCCCGCACGCTGCAGGCCTTCAACGCCGAGGAAGCTGCGCGCACGCGATACTCTTCCTCCGTCGAAAGTGCCTATGAAGCGGCACGCTCCGCGATCCGTTCCCGCTCGCTCCTGACCGGCGTTGCGATCGCCCTCGTCTTCGGCAGTGTCGTCGGCGTCCTCTGGTACGGCGCGCAAAGCGTGCTCGCGGGGACCATGAGCGGCGGCACGCTCGGCCAGTTCCTCCTCTATTCGCTGATTGCAGCAGGCTCGCTCGGCACGCTTTCGGAAGTCTGGGGTGAGCTTTCTCAAGCCGCCGGTGCCGCCGAACGTCTGCATGAACTGCTTGCAGAACACCCGGCGATTGCAGCACCTGCCGTGCCGAAGGCGCTCCCCGAACCCGCCCAGGGCAGTGTCAGCTTCGAGGACGTGCACTTCAGCTACCCCTCGGCAAGAACCAAGTCTGCGCTGAATGGTCTCTCCTTCTCCGTCAGCCACGGCGAGACGGTCGCGATCGTCGGCCCCTCCGGCGCCGGCAAGAGCACGATCTTCTCTCTCATTCTGCGCTTCTACGATCCGGTATCCGGCACCATCCGGCTGGACGGCATCGACATCCGCGAAGCCGATCCAGAGGCCGTACGCGCCCGGATCGCCATCGTCCCGCAGGACACCACGATCTTCGCATCGTCGATCCACGATAACATCGCCTTCGGCACGCCCAACGCCTGTCGCGGCATGGTCGAAGTTGCGGCCGAAGCGGCTCAGGCGAGTGAGTTCATCGGTCGCCTCGAGAACGGCTTCGATACGATCGTCGGCGAACGGGGCGTGACCTTGTCGGGCGGTCAGCGCCAGCGCATCGCGATTGCTCGTGCCCTGCTGCGCGACGCCCCTCTCCTGCTGCTCGATGAAGCGACGTCGGCCCTTGATGCCGAAAGCGAGACGCTCGTGCAGAAGGCACTCGACGGCCTGATGCGCGACCGCACCACCATCGTCATCGCTCACCGGCTCGCAACGGTCCTGAAGGCCGACCGCATTCTCGTGCTCGACGATGGACGCATCGTCGAGGAAGGTACCCATCAGAGCCTCATCCAGCAGGGCGGCCTTTACGCCAAGCTCGCGCGTCTGCAGTTCGAGACGGGCGGCCGCGACTTCACCGCAGCCGCGCAGTAAGGCCGGCCGGCTTTACCGCCCGACGCTTCTTCCTGCCACGCGGCCGGAGAACAGGCAGCCGCCGAGGAAGGTCCCCTCGAGCGCATTGTAGCCATGCATGCCGCCTCCGCCGAAACCGGACACTTCGCCGGCGGCGTAGAGCCCCGGCACCGGCTTGTTCTCACGGTTCAGGACGCGCCCCTCAAGATCCGTATGCAAGCCGCCCAGCGTCTTGCGGGTCAAGATGTGCAGCCTGACGCCGATCAGCGGCCCGGCGGCCGGATCGAGCAGGCGATGAGGCTTGGCCGTCCGCATCAGCTTGTCGCCGAGATAATTGCGGGCGCCACGGATCGCAGTCACCTGCGCGTCCTTGGAAAAGCTGTTTTCCATCTCCCGGTCGCGCGCTTCGATCTGCGCGCGCAGATGGTGGACGCCGAGCCGGTATTCGCCGGAAAGCTCGTTCATCCCGGCGACGAGATCTTCGAGATTGTCGCGCACGACAAAATCCTCACCCTTGTCCATGAAAGCCTGAACCGGGCCCGGCGGGTTCTTGCCGAGACGCTTCAACAGCAGCGGCAAGTTCTTGTCCGTCAGGTCGGGGTTCTGCTCCGAACCGGACAGTGCGAATTCCTTCTTGATGATCGCCTTGGTCAGGATGAACCAGGAATACTCGTGCCCGCGCGCTCGGATTGCCTTGAGAGTACCGAGCGTATCGAAGCCGGGCATGGCCGGCGCCGGGAAGCGATTGCCGTCGACATCGCACCAGAAGGAGGACGGCCCCGGAAGGATGCGGATACCGTGGTTCGGCCAGATCGGATCCCAGTTCTTCAGGCCTTCCGTATAGTGCCACATCCGGTCGCCATTGATGATCTCGCCACCGACGGCCTGAGTGATAGACAGCATGCGCCCGTCGACATGGACAGGCACGCCCGCGACCATGTGTTTCGGCGGCGGCCCCAGGCGCTCGACCGGCCAGCTCTTGCGGACGAGATCGTGATTGCCGCCGATGCCGCCCGAGGCCACGATGACGGCCCCGGCCTTGACTTCGAAATCGCCGACGACGTTGCGGGAACTCGATCCGCCGCGCGGCGTCGCATCACCGGCCAGAAGAACGCCGGTGGCACCGGTCACCGCGCCGTTGGTCACGGTCAGACGGTCGACCTGGTGGCGGAACAGGAAGGTAAGTTTGCCCTCATCCGATGCACCCTTGGCGCGGCGCACAAAGGGCGCGAGCACGCCGGGGCCCGTACCCCAGGTGACGTGGAAACGCGGCACGGAATTGCCATGCCCGTCGGCATGACCGCCACCGCGCTCGGCCCAGCCCACCACCGGGAACCAGCTGACACCCTGGCTCTTCAGCCAGCTGCGCTTTTCGCCGGCGGCAAATTGCAGATAGGCCTCAGCCCACTGGCGAGGCCAGAAATCTTCCGTGCGGTCGAAGGCGGCGGATCCGAACCAGTCCTGCCGTGCGAGTTCCAGACTGTCGCGAATGCGCATCCGCCGCTGTTCGGGACTGTCGACGAAGAACAGGCCGCCCAAGGACCAGAAAGCCTGCCCTCCGAGGTTCTGCTCTCCTTCCTGATCGATCAGCGCGACCTTCAGACCGCGATCGACAGCCTCGGTTGCAGCAACGAGACCGGCCAACCCTCCCCCGATGACGAGTACATCGAATTCTCGCATGCCTTCCTCCCGACAAGCCTTTTCTTACCTTTACGCGCACGTAAGCAAGGCCGCAAGTTGTCTGGCACACAAACAATTGCGAACGAAATCAGCGCTCGGTCAGCTTGAGTTCGATGCGACGGTTCTGTGCCAGGGTGTCCGGCGTGTCGCCTTCCGCGATCGGCTGGAACTCGCCGAAGCCGGCAGCGACCAGGCGGTTGGCGGGAACGCCTCTGGAGATCAGGTATTTCACCACCGATGTCGCGCGCGCGGACGAGAGCTCCCAGTTGTCGCGATACCGGCCGGTGCCGGTGAGCGGCGATGCGTCGGTATGCCCGTCGACCCGGAGCACCCAGTTGATTTCTTCAGGAATCTCCTGGGCAAGTTCGAGAATGGCCGCAGCGAGCTTGTCCATTTCCCCCTGCCCGGCCGCATCGAGATCGGCGCCGCCGACGGGGAAGAGCACTTCCGACTGGAAGACGAAGCGGTCGCCGACGATCCGGATGTTATCGCGATCGGAGAGAATTTCGCGCAGCCGTCCGAAGAAGTCCGAGCGATACCGGTTGAGTTCCTGAACACGCTGGGCAAGCGCCACATTGAGGCGGCGGCCAAGATCCGCGATCCGCGCCTGGGAGGCCTGATCCTTGGCTTCGGAGGCCTGGAGCGCCCCTTCGATGGCGGCGATCTGTGCACGAAGCGCGCCGATCTGCTGGTTCAAGAGCTCGATCTGGCTCATTGCCCGCGCGCTTACCTGCCTTTCGGCATCGAGTTCATCGGTCAGCCGGCCAACCTTCTGGTTGGCGACGTCTGCCGAGCCCGCACCGCTATCGAGCAACTGCTGCAGCCGGCTGCGCTCGCTTTCGGACGAGGAGAGAGAGGATTGCAGTGAAGCCAGTGTATCCTGGAGATCCTGATTGCCGCTCTTTTCCAGTGCCAGCAACTGGGTGAGTTCGGCGATCTGGCTGTTCAACCGGTTCAGCACTTCGTCCTTTCCCGAGATCTCACGTCCCAGGATGAACTGCGCGACGACAAAGACGGTGAGCAGGAACATGATGGCGAGCAAGAGCGTCGACAGGGCATCGACAAAGCCCGGCCAATAATCGACCCCGCGCTCGCGGCGGCGGTTGCGCCCGAGCGCCATTTACTTCGCCCCGCCGATCTTGTCGTTCAACCGGTCCAGCGTCTTGCGCATGGCGCGCGCATCTTCCTGCTGGGCCTCGATCCAGTCGCGCAGCATCTGCTGCTCGTTGCGCATGTTCTTGACCAGCCCCTGGATGCCCTCGGCGAGGCCGGCAATCGCGGCAACCGAGCGATCATTGCCCTCGCGACTGGCGAGTTTCTGGATCTCCTCGACCAGCAGGCGGATATCGTCACTCGCAACACCGCCGTTGGATTCCGAAGCCACGGGGCGCTCCGAGTCGAGATCGGTGACGGAGGAAAGCCAGTTTTCGAGTTCGATGTAGAAGCGGTTCTGCGCACGGCCGGCCTGCAGATCGAGGAAGCCGAGGATCAGAGAGCCTGAAAGACCGAGCAGCGACGAGGAAAAGGCCGTGCCCATGCCGGAAAGCGGCGCCGTCAGGCCCGTCTTCAGCGATTGCAGAATGTCATTGCTGTCTCCCGACGCAGGATCGAGCGAACCGATGACCTCGTTGATCGAGCCGATCGTGCCGAGCAGTCCCCAGAACGTTCCCAGAAGTCCGAGAAAGACAAGCAGACCGATCAAATATCGAGTGGTGTCGCGCGACTCGTCGAGCCGCGTGCCGATCGAATCGAGAATGGAGCGCAGGGCGGCCGTCGAAATCGCCATCGAGCGGCGGCCACCGATCAGCGCCCGCATGGGGGCGAGCAGTTTCGGATCACGGCCCACCAGCATGGCATTGTCGCCGGCAGCGCGGAAGGAATTGAACCAGCGGACTTCAGGTCGAAGCGCCAGCACCTGGGCAAAGACGAGGATGATGCCGACGACGAGAACGCCGAGGATCAGGCCGTTCAGGCCGGGATTGGTGATGAAGGCAGCATGCGCCTGTCGGTAGAGGATTGCCGCGATGAAACACACGATGATCAGGAAGATCACCATCGTCGTGAAGAAGGGCATCGGGCTGGAGAGCTTCTGGCCGTATGCTCCCGGACGGGTCTCGCCCACCTCGAGATCCTCCAACTTCACTTTCGCCATGGTACGCTCAACCTCCGGGGAATCTTGGACCCGGAGGCTAGTGCAAAATTGAGACGAATTGAAGCCGCGGACTTTGGGAAAATTTTCCCTAAGGCCGAAATCAGGCCTGCGGCACCGGACGGTTCACGACCTCTTCGAGAGCCTTGCGGATATATTCGTTGCCGGCAAGCACCGTGCCGTTCTCGAACATGTCCTGGCCGCCCTTCATGTCGGAGACGAAGCCACCGGCCTCCTTGATCAAGAGAATGCCGGCTGCGATGTCCCAGGCATTGAGCTGCGCTTCCCAGAAGCCGTCGAGACGACCGGCCGCGACATAGGCGAGGTCGAGGGCAGCAGCACCCATGCGCCGGACGCCGGAGACTTCGCCCATGACATGGCGCAGTTCGACGAGGAACTTGCCGTGCTGGCCACGTCCCAGATGCGGCACGCCGCAGCCGACGACGCAATCGGACAACACCTTGCGTGCGCCGACACGGATGCGACGGTCGTTGAGGAAGGCGCCGCCACCCTTTTCCGTCGTGTAGAGTTCATCGGTCGCCGGATTGAAAATGACGCCCGCGACGATCTCGCCATTGCGCTCAAGCGCGATCGACACGGCGAACTGCGGAATGCCGTGCAGGAAGTTGGTGGTGCCGTCGAGCGGGTCGACGATCCAGCGATGCGCGCCGTCGGTGCCCTTGATCTCTTCGCCTTCCTCGCCGAGGAAGCCATAGGTCGGGCGGGACTTGAGCAGCTCTTCACGCACGATCTTCTCGGCGCGGAAATCGGCCTGCGAGACGAAGTCGCCGGGGCCCTTCACAGAGACCTGCAGGTTCTGCACTTCGCCGAAATCGCGCGACAGCGACTTGCCGGCCTTGAGGGCAGACTGGACCATGACATTGAGAAGGGCGGAGCGGGCCATAGATCGAATTCCTTGAAACTGGGAGACGCCGGGAGGCGGCGACGGGCGAGCGCGCGTCGGCGGCGGTGTTTGGCCGGTTCAAGACCACAAATGCCGCCGGAATTCAAGGGGCTTGGCCCTTTCGGCCCATGCATGCGGCTCAGATGTGCCCTGCAGCGAAGGTGACGATCAGGCCGCCGGCGACAGCAACCACCGAGGCGGCTGCAAGCCGCAGCGAAAAACCACGGCTACCCGCGACCGCCCCATAGACCACTTTAGCCGCCATGTTGGCGTTCACGGCGATCCCGACAGCAATGAGCGCCACGTCGATGGGAAGCGCAGGCAGCATCCCCGCAACGGTGACCGTTGCCGCATCGACATCGGCAAGAGCCGTCAGAGCCGAGACCACGTAAAGGCCGCCGTCACCGAAGATCTGGCTTGCCGCACGCGCGATGAAGGCGATGACGGTGATCAGAACAGCCATCTTGATGACCTGCGACAGCTCGAACGGATTACCGGGCAGGTCTGCCTCTGACGCCGTGTCGCCGCGAGCGATCGCCGTCATGGCACCCGCAAGCATTACGCCACCGGCAACGAGCAGGCCGGGCAACAGGCGCCAGCCGAGCGCCGGAGCCAGTGCGAGGAGGAGAAGCGCCGTGCGGAAAAGCGAGATGCTCCCTGCCGCGATCGCACCGGCCGCAGGACCGGCGGCTGCCGTCGTGTTCTGGCTCTGGCGCGCCATGGCGAGCGTCGTTGCCGTCGAAGAGACGAGCCCACCCACGGCACCGGCGACAAGATCACCGCGCCCGCCACCGATCAGCCGGACCGCGACATAGCCGACATAGGAAATGGAGGCGAGCGTGATCACCAGGATGACAAGGCTGCGAGGCGACACCCCGCCGAACGGACCATAGGGATCGGCCGGAATAAGCGGCAAGAGCACCAAGCCCATGGCGAGCAGCACGACCGCCGAGCGCAGTTCGATCCAGGTCAGCCGCCGGATCGCGGCATGCAGGAATTCGCGGCTGGCAAGGATCGTGACCGTGGCAGCGCCCGCCGCAGAGGCAACCGACATATCTCCCGCAACCGCAAGCGCACCGAGGCCAAACGTGGTGATGCCAGCAATGACGGTCGTCGCGCTGAACGAGCCTTCGGCCCGCGCCTCCATCAGGCCAAAGCGCAGGAGAACCACGGAGATGACGATCAGAAAGCTCGCAATGATCAGCCCGGACAGTCCGGACGGCGCCATGCCTTGATCCAGGAGGCCGCTGATCCCACCGGTCATTCCGATCAGCGTGAAGGTCCGGATCCCGGCGATGCGTGCACCCTCGGGTTCGTCACGCTCCCGCCAATGCCGCTCGACGCCGACAGCGGCGCCGATGGCGATAGCAAGCCCGAGACGTTGAAAGACATCGATCAGATCCATGCCGCCGCCCTCCCCTTGATACCAAATCTCGATAAGCCACCTTCAGTCGGCTTCCAGACCCTGTGGGTTCCCATCATCGAGACTTGGTATACAGCCGCAGAACGCGGTTGCGTCAGATCCGACGGAAGCGGTTGGCGAGATCGATCGCCTGCTTCTGCTGTTCCTCGTTGAGCCCCAGATAGAAGTCCTCAAGCGCCGGATCCTTGAGACCCGCACGACGCGACAGCACATACCACTTGGCGGCTTCGACCGGATTGGGCCCGGTACCGAGTGCATTGATATAGAGATGGGCGATCCGGTTCTGGGCAACCACATTGCCACGTGCAGCCGCAATGCTCAGCCAGCGATAACCGGCCTCGTAATCGCGGGGGCCGTTGTAGCCGTTGACCAGCCAGAGCCCCATGTCGAGCTGGGCCGTGTCGAAACCGGCACGAGCCGCCCGCATCATCCATTCACGAGCGCGCGCCTTCTTTTCCGGCGGCACGTCCTTCAATGCGGAATAGACCTGCGCCAGCGCATATTGCGCGTCGGCAATTCCCTGTTCGGCGGCCTTTTCGTAATAGGGCATGGCGGCGGTCAGGCCGCGCACGCCGGGCGTCCCCGAGACCAGGATCTGCGCCCAGTTGAACTGCGCCGAGGCATTGCCGGCATCGGCCGCGCGCCGCATGAACTCGTCGGCCTTGGCTCGATCCTGCGGGACCTCCCGGCCCTCCATCAGGAGAAGCGCATATTTGAACATGGCGGAAGGATCGCCGCCCTGGGCAGCCTGGCCATACCAGAAGGCAGCCCCCTTCAGATCGCGCTTGACGCCGAGCCCGCGCGACATGATTTCCGCAAGCAGTGTCTGGGCAGCCGGATCGCCGAGCTGGGCGCGCGGCAGCGCCTTGTCGACGGCCGTCAGGAACAGCCCGCGCTGGAATGCGCCATAGGCCTCGTCGGGCTTTCCATCATAGGGTTTTTCCGGCGGCACTTCCGGCAGTGGCGCGCCCATGCGCAGGTAGATGTTGATGCCCTGCAGTTCCTCCGACTTGTCGTCGGCTGTCGGCTTCGCGCCCTTGGTTACCGGAGGCAGGGAATCCCTGTCGCCGCGGTCGAGCGTGTTGGCATCACCCGTGCTGCTGCTGGGCCGTGCCCCGCGTTCGATCTCGCCTGCGTTATCGGGATCGGCCGGCAGGATGGCCGGTGCGTCGCCGATCTCGAGACCATCCTCGCTCTCCTGTCCCAGCACCGGGCTGGCCAAGGCAAGGCATGCCCCGGCGAGCGCGGCGAGAATCAGGCGATGATGGGACGAGATTGAACGCATGAGGCGGTTCAATCCTCAAACCGTGGCGCTTTTTCGTCAAGCTCGGCATTCACACGGGTCACAATCGCGGCAGCTTGTGCAGGGTCGGCGAAGACGGCCTTGCCGAGCGCCACGAATTCGACGCCGCTCTCGGCAACGACGACCGCCGAGGCTGGATCCGAGCCGCCCATGACGATGGCCGGGATCTCGATCATCGACGACCACCATTCGCCGAGCGCGACATTTTTCGAATGCGCCTCCGGCTTGATGTCCCCGTCGATCTTGCCGAAGAAGATATAGTCGGGCTGAACCTCACCCATTTCCAGCGCGTGGTGCCGGTCCATCGCATTGCCACCACCGACGATCAGCTTCGGCGCATGCTTCTCGACGGCCTCTGCCAGTGCTTCGGCATTGCCGGTGACATGCAATCCATCGGCCTTCACCCGACCGGCGACGCGGCTGTTGTCGACGACGAGCGCAGCGGCACCCGCCTCCTGGATGACCGGAACGAGCATTTCGGCATGCTTTTGGAAGACGGTGTCGTCGAGCCCGTACTGCGGGATGACGACCGATGCGACGTCGCCGCCGCGCAGCGCATTGCGGAGCACCTCGGCGCGTTCGGCGGGATCCGCCATATCGGGAACGATGAGGACCAGGCGGCAGCGATTTTCGATCATGCGCGGTGTTTCCGTGTGCGGGACAGGTCCGTTTCTCAGGATTTCGTCCTCGTTTTCTCTAGACAAATCCGATAGACCGCTCTTCCGAAAGGATCAACCGCGCAATGCTGACAGACCCGAACTTCTATGCCGTCGCCATTCCCGCTGTTGCTCTTGTCGGCCTGTCGAAAGGTGGTCTCGGTGGCGCTTTCGCGCTGATCGGCGTGCCCCTCCTCGCCTTTGCCGTACCGCCGATGCAGGCCGCGGCGATCTTTCTGCCGATCCTTCTCGTCATGGATGCCGTCGCACTCTGGGCCTGGCGTCACCACAACAACCGAGCGACCCTCATTGCCATGCTGCCGGGTGCGGTGATCGGCATCGGGCTCGGCTGGGCAAACTCCACCTATGTCTCGGCCGATGCGATGCGCCTGGTTCTCGGCGGCATTTCGATTGTCTTTTCGCTCAAGTATTTTCTGGAAAGCTGGGCGGCCTACAAAGGCCAGGAAACGGTACCCGTCGGACAACGCCCGATCGCCGGCAGCTTCTGGGGCTCCCTGTCAGGTTATGCGAGCTTCGTTGCCCATGCCGGCGGCCCGCCCTTCCAGATCTATGTCCTGCCGCTGAAGCTCGATCCGCTGACCTATACCGGAACCTCGACGCGCTTCTTCGCCATCCTCAATGCGATCAAGGTCATCCCCTATTTTGCGCTCGGAGAGCTGGATGCGACCAATCTCAGCCTGTCGGCGGCCCTGTTGCCCATCGCGCTGGTGTCGACGCTCGCAGGCGCACGCCTCGTGCATTACCTGAAACCGGCGATTTTTTATCCCTTGATGTACGGCATGGTCCTGATCGCCGGCAGCAAGCTGACCTGGGACGGCACCCGGGGGCTTTTCGGCATCTGACGCGCGATTTCGTGTTCGGCCGCAGCTTGCTGCAGCGCACATCGGCGCTTGCCGCGGAGGGGCCTTTGACATAACCTTTCTCGCATGACGAACGCAGACCCGTTCATGGCGATCGCAGACCCGAACCGGCGGCATATCCTCGAGGATCTGCGTCGGGGGGAAAAGACCGTGAACGAACTTGCCGCGCAGCTGCCGATCAGCCGCCCTGCGGTCTCGCAACATCTGAAAGCATTGCTCGACAGCGGCCTTGTCGATGTCCGCTCCGAAGGCACGCGTCGGATCTATGTGATCAATCGACCCGGCTTCGACCGCATGAACATGTGGCTCGACCAGTTCTGGTCCTGAAACTCAGAAAACACTCGGCAAGGCAAAACAAAAGCCCCGAAGTCATGTGAACTCCGGGGCTGAAGGTAGTGTCTTGGCTGCTTGATGAATACATCGGGATCGGTCTTTGGGTCCGCCAGATCCCGGCGCAGCCGGAAGGGTGGATCAGTGGCGTGTGGAGGCCCTCAGGCGTTCCATTTCATCCTTGAGACGCAGTTTCAGGCGCTTCAATTCGGCAATGTGCCGGTCATCGATGGAGGGGGATGCAAGCGCGTCATGGAGTTTTTCCTCGAGGGCTCCATGCTTCTTCTGCAGCGATTCAAGATGAGCCTGTATGGTCATTTGATGCGTCCTTCCTTATCGCCTACCTCCAGCCCTCATCCGCTGGAGTTTCAGGCTTTGCGAAGATAATGTGACACGAGAAATGCGGTTTGTCGAAGGCGAATTGGCCAAAAACGACCTCGAAAATCGGAGACAAGGATAACTTCCCGTTACCGGTATTTGGTGATAGGAGCTTGCGCGAATCTTCCGGGCATCCTTAAAGGATGGGCCACACGGCGATAATGGGGAACAAGCATGGCCGATCAGGAACAGGCCGACGTCAGGCTCTCGTTGGCACGGCTTCGCCAGGAACATGAAGACTATGATGCGGCGATCAACGCGATGATCACGACTGGCTGTGATGCCCTGCGGATCCAGCGGATGAAAAAGAAGAAATTGTCCATCAAGGACAAGATCACCGCGCTGGAAGACCAGATCATCCCCGACATCATCGCCTGAAGGCATAAGGATACGAGATGACAGCTGAGTGCCCGCCCGTCGCCATCATCATGGGAAGCCAGTCCGACTGGGAAACCATGAAGAATGCCGCAGACACGCTCGACGCACTCGGCGTCTCCTATGAAGCCCGCATCGTTTCGGCACACCGCACGCCCGACCGCATGGTGGCCTTTGCCAAGGGCGCCCGCGACGAGGGCTTCAAGGTGATTGTCGCCGGCGCCGGTGGCGCTGCCCACCTGCCGGGCATGGTCGCCTCGATGACCAACCTGCCCGTCTTCGGCGTGCCCGTTCAGTCAAAAACGATGTCCGGCCTCGACAGCCTCTATTCCATCGTCCAGATGCCCGCCGGCATTCCCGTCGGCACGCTTGCCATTGGCCGCGCTGGCGCCGTCAACGCAGCCCTGCTCGCCGCCCGCGTGCTGGCCGCTTTCGACGAAGAACTGGCCGACCGCCTCGACGAATGGGTCGAACGCCAAACGGCATCGGTCGCTGAATACCCCGTGGACGAGGCCCCATGACCATCCGCACCATCGGCATCATCGGTGGCGGCCAGCTTGGCCGCATGCTGGCCATGTCCGCCGCCCGACTGAATTTCCGCACAGTGATTCTCGAGCCGCAGGCCGACAGCCCCGCTGAGCAGGTGGCCAACCAGCAGATCACGGCCGCCTATGACGATCCGGCAGCACTCGCCGAACTCGCCCGCCTCTGCGACGTCGTTACCTACGAATTTGAAAACGTGCCCGTTTCGGCCGCCGAAACGCTGGCTGCCAGCGTGCCCGTCTATCCGCCGCCAAAGGCTCTCGAGGTTGCCCAGGATCGCGTGACGGAAAAACGTTTCCTCAACGCATCCGGCATCGAGACCGCCCGTTTCCACGCCGTGGACAGCCAGGCCGACCTCGAAGCAGCCCTCGCCGATTTCGGCGGTGAAGGCGTGTTGAAGACCCGCCGCCTCGGATACGACGGCAAGGGACAGAAGGTCTATCGCAAGGGTGACAGCTCAGACGGTGGTTATCAGGCACTCGGCTCGGTCCCGCTGATTCTCGAAAGCTTCGTGCCCTTCGTCCGCGAGATCTCGATGATAGCCGCCCGCGGCACTGATGGCGAAGTCCGCTGCTACGACCCGACCGAGAACGTTCACCGCAACGGCATCCTGCACACCTCGACGCAGCCCGCGGCCATTACCCCACAAACAGCAACCGCCGCCCGCGAGGCCGCGACCAAGCTGCTGGACGCCCTAGGCTATGTCGGCGTCGTCGGCATGGAGTTCTTCGTGCTCGAAGATGGCAGCCTGATCGCAAACGAGATCGCCCCGCGCGTGCACAATTCCGGCCACTGGACGGAGGCTGCCTGCATCGTCTCACAGTTCGAGCAGCACATCCGCGCGGTTGCCTCTCTGCCGCTCGGTGACACCGTTCGCCACTCCGATTGCGTTATGACGAATCTGATCGGCGACGACATCGATTCTGTCCCCGCCTGGCTCGCAAAGCCGAACGTGCTCGTCCATCTCTACGGCAAGACGGAAGCTCGCCCCGGTCGCAAGATGGGCCATGTCACCGAAATCCTGCCGTTTCGCGACTGATTTTCCCGGTTTTTTAGCCTGATGTGTCCCGCATTTTCCGCCGGGCATGTTGACATCAAGGCCTCCCTCGGGCTAATTGCCGCCAACTCTTCAGGGGCGCGCCCAGCGGCGCGCTTTTGATTGTTTGAACACAGTGGGTGAATGACACATTCCCCGACAATCGTTGTGGACCAGAAAAATGAAGATCAAGAACTCGCTGAAAGCGCTTAAGGCCCGTCATCGCGACAACCGTCTGGTTCGCCGCAAGGGCCGCATCTACATCATCAACAAGCAGAACCCGCGCTTCAAGGCTCGCCAGGGCTGATGCCCCGGGATCTCCGGATCCCATGAGCCAGACGGACTGCCCGCCGCATCCTCGGCGTGTTGATATCGGAAATTTGAGTTTGAAAGACGGCGCTGAGGGACTACCTTCCCTTCATGCGCCGTTTTTCTTTGCGACTCGCCCTCACCCTCCCTCTTCTGCCCGCCCTGCTCTTCGCGGGGAACGTCGTCGCACAGGCGCCGGAAGAGCAAGGTGGCACGCAGGCGACTGAGATGCCTGTCGAACAGATCCCACTGAGACCGCCAGCCAAGCCAAAGACTGTCGAGGATCTGCTCGCCGAACTGAAACGAGAGCGCAATCCGCAGGCGGCCCGCCAGATCGCCAATTCCACGATGGCGACCTGGAGCGACTCGTCCAGCCCGACGGTCAACCTCCTGATGCAGTGGTCTGCCAAGGCCGCCGCCGAGAAGCGCAACGCGGCCGCCCTCGACTTCATTGACCAGGCGATCATCCTGAAACCGGATTTCGTCGGCGCGTGGAATCAGCGTGCCACGCTGCATTTCACCATGGGCAACTACAAGAAATCCGTCTCCGATATCGAAAAGGTGCTGGAGCTGGAGCCCCGGCACTTCGGCGCCATCGCTGGCCTTGCCGGCATTCTCACCGAACGCGGCAGCAAGGATGCCGCACTCAAGGCCTGGGAACGCTACCTCGAAGTCTTCCCCGCCGACCGCGAGGCTCAGGAGATCGTCGCCAAGCTGTCAGAAGAACTGGCCGGCCAGCGGACGTGAGCCAACCAAGGCCGATGCAGTAGCCGCTCAGGCGACCACCTTCGCGACGAGATCGGGATGCTCGCTAATCACCCGCACATAGGCAATCGCAAAATCGGGCGGTGTCGCTCTTGCCTGCTCCCAGTCGCGGAGCGTACCTACAGGCACGCGGAACCGAGACGCAAACTCCGTCTGTGACAGACCAAGAGCGGTACGCGTCCGACGGATCAATCGCGACCTCTGCGCACGGTCAAGCGCTGCCGTCGATACGTCGAAATCATCGTTGTCGGTCGGATCAGCCGGTATCACGATAGGCACGCTCTTCTCCTTGATTGCTTCTCCGGACCGAGATGAAGCGCGGCTCCTGTCCGCGCCAAACGAAAACTCCGGTGAATAACTTGTCATCCACCAGACCAATCACCTTGTATCTCTCCTCGCCGTCGCGTTCGCGTATGGACGGGACAACAAGGTTATCGAGATCGTCAAAAATACGATCTCCAAACGCCAGCGAAACACCATGCTTCGCATTGTTGATCTGGTCCTTCGCGGGATCGAACCGTTCAGCCATATGGAATTATACGGAAATCCCGCATACCACGCAAGACTCGATCGGCGATCCAGGACAGCCACCATGAACGTCACCTTGACGAACGGCACTGCAGCACGATCTTGTTGCCATATCGTCCAGCTCGGAAGCTTCGCTCTTGCTCCTCCCCCGTATCGGTTTCGTCTTGCTCGTCATCCTCCTCATCCTCATCGCCGTGCTGGCGGCGCTCGCCATCGCCACGCAACTTCGTGCCCGCGCCATTGAGGCGAAGACGCCGAATATCGGTGAGCTCACCGATGTCGGCGGTTTTCGTTTGAACGCCCTGCATATCACCGCAGGCGCCGATGCCGACCTGCCGCCGATCGTGTTCATCCATGGCGCCTCCGGCAACCTCAGGGATCAAGCGGGCGCCTTCCTGGAGCCCTTGCGCGGTCGCGCCGAGCTTCTATTCGTCGATCGCCCGGGACACGGTTATTCGGAGCGCGGCGGGCCGGAGAACGACACGCCGGACGGACAGGCCAACGCCATCGCGCGACTGATGGAGAAAAAGGGCATCGAGCGGGCGATCATTGTCGGCCACTCCTTCGGCGGCGCGATCACCGCAAGTTTCGGCGTTCTGCATCCCGACAAGGTCGAAGGCCTCGTCTTCCTGGCAGCGGCCACGCACCCCTGGCCGGGCGGCGTCGATTGGTATTACCACCTCGCCTCTGCGCCGGTGATCGGACCGATCTTCTGCCACACGCTGGCTTTGCATGCGGGCATGATGCGTATCGAGCCGGCGACGGATCATGTCTTCGCACCCAATCCACGCCCTGACACCTATCTCGAAGATACCGGCCCGGCCCTCGTCTTGCGCCCCTCAACCTTCCGATCCAACGCAAAGGATGTCGCCGGCCTCCATGCCTATGTGAGCACCTTCGCCCCGCGCTACCGGGAGATCGCCAAGCCGACGGTAGTGATCACCGGCGACGCTGACGAAATCGTACTGGAGGAGATCCATTCGAAGGGCCTCGCTCGCGACATCTCGGGCTCTGAACTGGTCTGGATCGAAGGCCTCGGCCATAAGCCGGATTACATCGTGACCGATATCGCGATCGCTGCCCTGGAGAAGATCGCAGGCGAAACACGCGATCTGCAAGCCATGGCGCGCGCAGCAGAGCCGAGGCTCGCCGCGACACGCGGGGTACCGACGGGAGCCGCCCCTTCCCTTCAGGCTGGCCAGTAGCCGCCATGAAAAAAGCCGCCCGAAGGCGGCTTTTCCAGATCAAGGATGCGGTCGAGTTCAGACGCCCGACTGACCGTCCGAACCGATATAGGCGATGCGCAGCATGTTGGTCGAACCGGGCGTACCAAGCGGCACGCCGGCCGACATGATGATGCGGTCACCCGGCTTGCCGAAACCTTCCTCGACGACGATGCGGCAGGCGCGGTTGACCATGTCATCGAGATCCGTCGGCTCGGAAGAGACAACGCAGTGCAGGCCCCAGACGACCGACAGGCGACGCGCGGTCTGGATCACCGGCGAAAGCGCGATGATTGGCACTTCGGGACGCTCGCGCGAGGCGCGCAGACCGGTATTGCCCGATGAGGTGTAGCAGACGATCGCCTGCAGACGCAGCGTCTCGGCGATCTGGCGGGCAGCCAGCGAGATGGCATCGGCGCCGGTCGCTTCCGGCTGGGCGCGCTGGGCATAGATGATGCCCGGATAGTGAGGCTCGCGCTCGACCGTGTGGGCGATGGAAGCCATGGTGGCGACGGCCTCGACCGGATACTGGCCGGAAGCCGACTCGGCCGAAAGCATGATGGCGTCGGCGCCTTCGAAGACAGCGGTCGCGACGTCAGAGACTTCGGCGCGGGTCGGAACCGGTGCCGTGATCATCGATTCCAGCATCTGGGTTGCGACGACAACCGGCTTGCCTTCGCGACGGCAGGCGCGGATCAGCTGCTTCTGGATGCCGGGTACGCGCTCGAGCGGCATTTCAACGCCAAGGTCACCACGGGCGACCATCAGAGCGTCGGAGAGCGCAATGATCTCGTCGATACGCTCGATGGCCTGCGGCTTTTCGATCTTCGACATCAGGCCAACACGCCCCTTGGCGATCTTGCGGACTTCCGCCAGATCTTCCGGGCGCTGAATGAAGGAAAGTGCCACCCAGTCGACATCATTGGTGGCGAGCACGGCATCAAGGTCGGCGCGGTCCTTGTCGGTGAGAACACCCGTCGCGAGAATGGTGTCGGGCAGGCTGACACCCTTGCGGTCAGAGATCTTCGTGCCCGAAACGACTTCCGTGACGATCGTCTTGCCGTCGCATTTGACAGCCTTCAGGTGCAGCTTGCCATCATCGATGAGCAGACGGTCACCAACTTTGACCGATTCGAGAATTTCCGGATGCGGCAGGTAGACGCGGCTTGCATCACCGGGCGCTTCGTTGCTGTCCAGCGTGAAGGTCTGGCCGGGCTTCAGCTCGACGGTCGTTTCGGCAAACTTGCCCACGCGCAGTTTCGGACCCTGCAGGTCGGCGAGGATCCCGATCGGGCGACCACAGGCGGCCTCGACGCTACGAATGCGCTGAATGAGCGTCCGCAGCATCTCATGGCTCGAATGGCTCATGTTGATGCGGAAAAGATCGGCCCCTGCTTCGTGCAGCTTCCGGATCATCGCTTCATCGGAAGAGGCGGGACCAAGCGTGGCGAGGATCTTTACTTTGCGGTTTCGCTTCATCAGTTCTGGCTTTCCTGGGTGCCCGACGTATCGGACAGCTGGACCATCCAGCTCCCCTGCCTGCCGGTGTCGTATTCCTTGAATCCCATCTGCTGATAGCCGCGTGCGAAGCAGTCCTTCACACCAACGATCTTGAACTCGTTTTCGGCGACACACATGTTGATGTCACCAGTCCAGCGACCACCGCGAGCGGCATCCTCAGCGTAGAGATAATAATAGCGCGACTGGAGCTCGCCCTCGATGAGCGTGGCACAGGTGCCGGCAGGGACCTGCCACCAACCTTCCGTGATCCAGCCCTCTTCAGCCCGGTAGCCGACCGCGACCCCGACCAGGTTCTGCGTGCCGTTGCAGACACGAAACTCGGCATGGGCGGCAGAGGCTGCCAGCATGGGCGAAAACAGCGCACCCGCGATCAGGAGGGGCTTCAGAAAACGTGCCGCAGCACGGTCGAAAGTCTGTCTGATCGGTTGATGCACGATTGCCGCCGGAACTCCAAAAATGCGCATGGGATGCCTTCTTGCGATGCTGACCAGAGAATGTCAACGCAACTCTAATCGATTATATTTTCTGCCTTTGGCCAGTCTCAAAACCTATATGTCCGATCTTGGCACAAACGTGACAGCCATGAAAGCTTGCGCTCCCCCATTCCCCATGCGATCAAGCACTTGTACCAGACGATGGCTTCAAACTGATGAATGTTTCCCCCGCTTTTGAGATTCTGGATGGCCGTTTTGACGCCGGCCTGGTGCTTCTCGCCGACCACGCGACGAATATCGTGCCCGAGCCTTACGAAAAGCTTGGCCTGCCCGACAGCGCCTTCGGCCGTCACATTGCCTATGACATCGGGATCGAGCCGCTGACCCGGCAGCTGGCCGCCCGTCTTGGCGTCCCCGCCGTCATGTCGCGCTTCTCCCGCCTGCTGATCGATCCGAATCGCGGCGAGGATGATCCGACCATCATCATGCGCATCTCCGACGGCGCCATTGTGCCTGGCAATCATCCGATCACCGCAGACAAATGGCAGCACCGCATCGAGACCTATCATCGGCCCTACCACCGTGCGGTCTCCGATGTGATCGCCAAGGTCGCGGACGCCTCGGGCAAGGCGCCGCTCGTTCTCTCGCTACATTCCTATACACCCGCCTGGAAGGGCGTGCCCCGCCCCTGGCACGCCGCCGTTCTCTGGGACACCGACGCCCGCGCCGTCCGCCCGCTGATCGAGGGTCTGCAGGCATCGGGTGACATCCTCGTCGGCGATAACGAGCCCTATGACGGCGCCCTGAAGGGCGACACCATGTATCGTCACTGCATGATCACGGGCATTCCACATGCGCTTCTCGAAGTGCGTCAGGATCTGATCGCCGACGAGGCCGGCGTCACCGCGTGGACCGATCGCCTCGCGCCGATCTTCGAACGCCTCAATGCCGACCCGAAGCTGCACGAATATGAAATCCACGCCTCGCGCACCGGCCCCTACCCCGCTCAACCCATCGCGCCCTGAAGGAGGACAGCATGACGCTCCCGACCAAGGACCAGCAGACCGAACTCGAAGCGGCCGCCTTTCGCCGGCTCGTTTCCCATCTGCGCAATCGGCCTGACGTCCAGAACATCGACCTGATGAACCTCGCCGGCTTCTGCAGAAACTGTCTGTCGAACTGGTATCTCGACGCCGCCAAGGAAAGCGGTATCGACCTCACCAAGGACGAAAGCCGCGAGATCGTTTACGGCATGCCCTATGACGCGTGGAAGTCGCTCAATCAGCGCGAGGCAAGCGCCGATCAGCAGCAAGCCTTCGAAGAGAACCGCCCGAAGGAATGACGCGTCCCACAAGCTTTGGGACTTGACGCGGACGCTGCTTCGCGGCACGTGGACGCCACGAAAACCATCCCGAGAATGCCATCCCCGCAATGAAGGAGATTGCCCATGTCTGATGCCGCTCACGGCGTCGCCCGCGACCAGCTCCGTGCCTTTGTCGAACGCATCGAGCGCCTGGAAGAAGAAAAGAAGACCATCGCCGACGACATCAAGGATGTCTACGGCGAAGCCAAGTCCATGGGCTTCGACACGAAGATCCTCAAGAAGGTCATCGCGCTTCGCAAGAAGGACGACCAGGAGCGCATGGAAGAGGATCTGATCCTCGACACCTACCTGCACGCGCTCGGCATGATCGAGAGCCCGCCGGAAGGCTGAGGCACCCTCGCTGCGACCAACAAAAAACCCGCCGATCCGGCGGGTTTCTTTTTGTCTGCGCTGCGGAAAAAGCCTGAGATCAGGGAGCGCCAAAGCGGCTCGGATCGACCGTGGTCGCATCGAGGCGGAACCCATCCGGAACGGCAGTCGCAGGAGCCACGAGCGAACGGGACACGACGCGCGGGGCCTTCACCGGCTTGGCGACGGATTCAAACTTGCCCTGGTTCAGCGCCCACTGCTCGATCATGTTTTTGGTCAGCTGGGTGCCGCCATACATGGCCATATGCGCGCGCTCCGCATCTTCCTGTCCCGGACGACCGCCCTTCTTCGGCAGCGCCGCATCGGCATCCGCCACGGGTTCGGACGGCGCATCGAACATGTCGCCAAATTGCGTGGTCGACTCCACCACGGTTTCCGGCTGCGGCGGGATTGCGGCCACCTCGACAGGCTTTGCAGCCGGTGCCGGTGCGGCACGAAGTTCAGCCTGGGCAGGCGGGCTCGCCGGGATCGGTGCGGCCATTTCCGGCATGGTGCTATCTTCAAGGGCGGCAGCGGCCTCAGGCGACAGGATCGCCTGCTCGACTTCGTCGACTTCCGCTTCGGCTTCCGCCTGGGCGGAGGCGAGCAGTGCTTCGGCGACCTGGGGACGGGCTGCCGGAACCGGCACGGCCATTCCCTCGGCCAGAAGCATGGCTTCCGAGCTCGGATCGATCGATGCCGTCATCACCCCTTCCTCGGGACCAGCACCAGGACGCGTATTCAAAAGCGTCGGTACAGGCACGTTCACCGAGGCGAGATCAGGAAATTCATCAGACGGCGCGCTGGCCGGCGTGGGCACGCCACTTGCGACCTGCTGCAGCGCGTCCTCGGCGGCATTGCGCGGCGGCTGATAGAGCGCAACGGCAAGACTGTTGTCAGCCGGGCGAAGCGAAGGGCGGGCCTGCGGGACAGGCGCATCGGCCGCATCGACGCCCGGGAGCGCATTGGCGACCATGACCGGGTCTTGTGCCGCGCCGACCGGCTGCTGGCGCGGCGCAGCGGGTACCGGCTGCGGCTGGGCCGTTGCCGGGCGAGCGGCAGGTTCCGGCACATCCTCGACCTCATCCTCATCACCACCGCCAAACAGCATGGCGAGGAAGTTGCGCGGACGCGCGGATGACTTTTCCTCGGCGATCATCACTGTGTTGCCGGATGCGACACGGCGCTTGTATTCGGCGAGCGCCTGCTGGTAGCCGGGCAGCGGCTTGCCGTCGGAAGGAATGTGGACGGTCTTGCCGTCGGGGAAGAGACGGACGAGATCCTGGCGGTTCATGCGCGGCCAGGCACGCACACCGGCCACGTCCATGTGGACGAAAGGCGAGCCGGAATTCGGATAATAGCCAACACCACCGGCCTGCATCTTCACGCCGATTTCGCGCAGCGTCTTCAGCGGCACACCGGGAATGTAGAAGTCCATCGCGGTGCCGCGCATGTGCTGGCTTTCCTTCGCGACACCCTTGGAGCGCGAACGCAGCATGTTGTTTGTAGCAGGCGAACGATAGGCCGAGACTACCTTGATGTAACCCTTGGCACGCGACTGGCGATAAACCTCCCAGACGAGATCGAAGAGGCGCGGGTCCATCTTCGTCGGCTCGTTGCGGCGCCAGTCACGGAGAATATAATTGAGCTGTTTCAACCCCTTGGGGTCATAGCGTCCGTTGCGCTTGAAGGTAATCGAAGCGCGTTCGCCGGTATGCACGAACTCGATGTTGAGGGTGCGGCTCTCGGCGCGCGCTGTGGCGGCATTGCCAAGCAAGAAGCAGAAACTCATCAGAACTGCGGCAAACAGCGGAGACAACAGCCGGTTTACCGACTGTGCAGACGCAAGCCGGATTTTGCGCTCGTTTCGTCTAGAGAGCGCGCTGATGTCCTGCGATGCCTGCAATGCAATCCCCGTCCGAAAGACTACGTCCCACGCCAACCGAATTGAACGTCAAATGCGGTCATACCATGGCAAATTTGCCACATCCGCACAAGCTATCCCTTTATGGTGAACGCTTGCCTAACAAATGCTTAGCCCTTGGGTAAGCGATTAAGCTTACCCCAGAGTTAACATCGAACGGTTGAGGTAAATCAAGCGGCATCCTTCTGCGGATCGTCGGGATCGATTCCGTAATCCTTGAGCTTGCGGTAGAGCGTGGACCGCCCGATGCCGAGCTTCCGGGCGACCTGGCTCATCTGGCCGCGATAGAACTTCAGCGCGAAGCGGATCAGTTCCTCCTCGATCTCCGCCAGCTTGCGCACATTGCCGGCCTCGTCAGTGCTGACGATGACATTGCCGGAGGCCGATCCCTGAAAACCTGTGGATGGAGCCGACTGGCCGCCAACCAGGCCCGCAGCACGCTCGGCAAGAGCGGCCTGAACCTTGGCGATCGGGCTCGGCTCATAAACGACGGCCTGCGCCTCGCTACCGACAGTCGCGCTTCGATGACTGGTGACCTGCGCTGCGATCTGCGGAAAGTCACTTTCCTTGAGACTGGAGCCCTCGGCCAGAACAACGGCGCGGAAGATCGCGTTCTCAAGCTGGCGCGTGTTGCCGGGCCAGTCGAAGGAGGTCAGCAAGGCGAGGGCGGAAGATTCGACCGGCAGGGTCCGCGGCAGGCGCTGCTCGAGCGAAAAGCGCTCGACGAAGGCCCTGATGAGATGCGGAATGTCCTCCTTGCGGCGGCGGAGCGCGGCAATGGTGATCGGAAAGACGTTGACCCGGTAGTAGAGATCCTCGCGGAAACGCCCGGCCTTCACTTCCTCGATCAGATCCTTGTTGGTCGCCAGAACCAGCCGCACATTGGCCTTCAAAGGCTTGGCATGTCCGCTGCGATGAACTTCGCCGGACTGCACGATCTCAAGCAAGCGCATCTGGCCAACGGGCGGCAACTCGCTGATTTCTTCGATGAAAAGCGTGCCACCTTCAGCCTCGGCAACCTTGCCCATCTGGGCTTCGCTGCCGAACAGCACATCTTCGATCTGTCCAGGCGTGATGGCATTGCAGTTGACCGAAACAAACGGACGGGACGACCTATCGCTGGCGGCATGGATGGCGCGCGCCACGAGTTCCTTGCCCACGCCGGCTTCCCCTTCGAGCATCACGGGGATCATCGACTGTGCCGCCCGACGACCGAGTTCCACGACGCGCGACATGGCCGCACTCGCGGCAACGACGTCAGAGAAGCTGACCGAACCGCTCCGGGCCCGGCGCGGCGCGCGGCCCTGCAGGCTGGTACGATGGATCTTCAGTGCCGACTCGATGGCGCCGATCAGCCTTTCCTGGGCGATCGGCTTGACGAGGAAGTCAAAGGCGCCCGCACGCACGGCGTTGAGCGCGGTTTCGGTCGCGCCTTCCGTGGTACAGACGATGACGGGTACGCTCGGATTGATCTCGGCGAGCATGGGAATGACGCTGGGGTTTGGGCCGTCTGCGGATGTTACGTCGAGCACCACAACACCGATTTGCTCGGATTGGCGGCGGAAGAGTTCGAGGCCCGCAGGCGCGGTGTCGGCGATATGAACGGCATGGCCGTGCGCTTCTATCGCAGCCTTCATGCTGCGGCGCTCGGCGGCATCTTCATCGATGAGTAGAATTTGTGCGGTCAACTTGCGCTCCCCGAGGCTGTTTCGGCGCGTTCGCGCTCCTGGGTTATCGCGAGGGAGACTGGCAGAAAGGCCTGAAGATGTTCTTGGGAGAAAACCTAGCATTTTAACGGTCCTTAACCGTTTCTGGCACAATCCACAGAGGCGCTGCGGCAATCGGCTCGCTCAGGTCGCACCACTCCGACACACCCGGCTGCTTGCCCATCGGCGGGCGACTGACTACATCTCCGCAAAGAACGAGAGAAAGGACGTCACCATGATGATCGACCGCCGCACCGCCTTAAGCCCCGTCACCCAGGCCTCCGCGAGCAGGGATCAATATCTCGGCGACCTTCCCGTCTGGAAACTCGACGACCTCTATCGCGGCCAGACCTCGCCGGAATTTCTCGGCGCCGTGGAAAAGGCCGGCGCCGATGCGCTTGCCTTTGAGACGAAGTGGAAGGGCAAACTGGCAGCGTCTCTCGAAACCGTTGGTGACGGCTCTCTGGCCGAAACGCTGCGCGAGATGGAGGCACTGGAAGACCTGCTCGGCCGGATCGCCTCCTATGCGGGCCTCACTTATTATTCCGACATGACCAATCCGGCGAACGGCAAGTTCTTCGGCGATATCCAGGCCACGCTGACGGACATGTCGTCGCGCCTGCTCTTCTTCCCGCTGGAACTCAACCGCCTGCCCGACGACGCCGTCGATGCCGCCATGGACCGCGATCCCGCTCTCGCCCACTTCCGCCCCTGGATCGTCGACTTGCGCAAGGACAAGCCTTTCCAGCTCGATGACCGGATCGAGCAGCTCTTCCTCGAAAAGTCGCAGACGGGTGCCGCCGCCTTCAACCGCCTGTTCGACGAAACGCTGGCTTCGCTGCGCTTCAAGGTGGGCGAAGACGAGATGCCGCTGGAGCCGACGCTGACGCTTCTGCAGGATGCCGACCCGGCCAAGCGCAAGCTCGCCGCCGAAGCCCTGTCGAAGACCTTCAAGGACAATATCCGCATCTTCACCCTGGTGACCAACACGCTCGCCAAGGACAAGGACATCTCCGACCGCTGGCGCGGTTTCGACGACATCGCTGACAGCCGCCATCTCGCCAACCGCGTGGAACGGGAAGTGGTCGATGCGCTCGCTGAAGCCGTGCGCGAAGCCTATCCGCGCCTTTCGCATCGCTATTACAAGATGAAGGCAAAGTGGCTCGGCATGGACCAGATGAACTTCTGGGACCGCAATGCGCCGCTTGCCGAAACACCGGACCGCCTGATCTCCTGGGACGAGGCCAAGGACATGGTGCTCTCGGCCTATGGCGGCTTTGCGCCCGAAATGGCTGACATCGCCGGGCGCTTTTTCGACGGCGGCTGGATCGATGCCCCCGCCCGCCCCGGCAAGGCTCCGGGTGCATTTGCCCATCCGACGGTGCCTTCGGCTCACCCCTATGTTCTCGTCAACTACCTCGGCAAGCCGCGCGATGTCATGACGCTTGCCCATGAGCTTGGCCACGGCGTGCATCAGGTTCTGGCCGGCGGTCAGGGTGCCCTGATGTGCCAGACCCCGCTGACATTGGCTGAAACCGCGTCCGTTTTCGGCGAGATGTTGACCTTCCGCGCCCTCCTCGACAAGACGACGGACAAGCGCGAGAGGAAGGCCATGCTCGCCCAGAAGGTCGAGGACATGATCAATACGGTCGTCCGCCAGATCGCCTTCTACCAGTTCGAGCGCAAGATCCACACGGCTCGCAAGGAAGGTGAGCTGACGGCCGAGAAAATCGGCGAATTGTGGCTCTCCGTTCAGCAGGAAAGCCTTGGGCCGGCGATCAAGATCTCCGAAGGCTATGAGAACTGGTGGGCCTATATCCCCCACTTCATCCACTCGCCCTTCTACGTTTATGCCTATGCCTTCGGCGACTGCCTGGTGAACTCGCTCTATGCCGTCTACCAGAACGCCGACCAGGGCTTCCAGGACAAGTATTTCGAGCTTCTGAAGGCCGGCGGCACCAAGCATCACTCCGAGCTTCTCGCTCCCTTCGGCCTCGACGCCACCGATCCGTCGTTCTGGGCCAAGGGACTGTCGATGATCGAGGGGCTGATCGACGAGCTGGAAGCGCTAGATAAGGCCGCCTGAACCGGAGCAGCCGACATCCATGCATGACCACGCGCCCTATGCGCTCTTCCGCGACGACCGCGCGGGGACGAGCCTCGTCTTTGCCGAACCGGAGACGCTCGTCGTCGCCCGGACGGCGGACGAGGTCGAACCGGCGCTTGCCCGACTGGAGGCAGCCCGGAAGGCCGGCAAGTGGCTGGCGGGCTATCTGTCCTATGAGGCGGGCTTCGTATTCGAACCGAAGCTGAGGCCGCTCGTTGAGGACGGGCGCGAAACACCGTTGATCGCGATGGGTGTCTTCGCCGCCCCAGCACCGGCCGAACACCCGCTGGCTGAGGCGCCCTCGAACATCCCGAATGCGCCTCTCCTGACTGATCCCCGGGCCGGCTGGGATTTCGAAGCCTACAGCGCCCGCTTCGATCGCCTGCATCATCACTTGCGCAAGGGTGACTGCTATCAGGCAAACCTGACCATGCCGGTGGAAGCCCGCTGGGAGGGGGATCCCCGTGCCGCCTTCTGGTCGCTCGTCGGTCGCCAGCCCGTGCATTATGGCGCGCTGATCGACTACGGCACCGGCCCTGTCATACTGTCCCGCTCGCCCGAACTCTTCTTCTCGGTCGACGAGGATGGCTGGATCGAAACCCGCCCGATGAAGGGCACGGCACCGCGCGGCGCAAGCCCCGAGGAGGACGAGGCAATCATCGAAGCGATGCTCGCCGACGAAAAGACCCAGGCCGAGAACCGGATGATCGTTGACCTTCTGCGCAACGATGTCTCCGTCATCACAGAGGTCGGCAGCCTCTCGGTCCCCAAACTCTTCGCCATAGAGACCTATCCGACGGTCCACCAGATGGTGAGCTATGTGCGCGCCAAGCTCATGCCCGAAATCGGCCTGCCCGAGATCATGGCCGCCCTCTTCCCCTGCGGCTCGGTGACCGGCGCACCGAAAATGTGGGCGATGCGCATCCTGCATGAACTCGAAGCCGGTCCGCGTGACGTCTATTGCGGCGCGATCGGTTGGTGCGACCCGGCAGGCCCCATGCGATTTTCAGTGGCAATCCGCACCATCTCCCTTTTCAACGGCGGACGCGCCGTCTTCAATGTCGGCGGCGGCATCGTCTTCGATTCGAAGGCCGAGGCGGAATACGAGGAATGCCTGCTGAAGGCGCGTTTTGCCCTAGGAGACCAATGGATTTCTCGCTGATCGAGACGATGCGGTGGCAGCCGGACGCAGGCTTTCTGCGGCTCGACCAGCATCTGCGTCGTCTGTCCCGGTCTGCCGATGCATTGGGTTTTCGGCAGCCGCAGGACGCGAAGGGCAAGCTGGAGAAGGCAGTCTCCGGCGATACATCACTGCGTGTGCGCCTCGTCATGACCTATCGCGGCAAGATGGAGGTGACGGCGACACCCTTCGAGCCGATCCCGGAGGAAACGGTCTGGCGCCTGAAGGTCGCCAAGACCCGTCTGCAGTCCGAAGACAGCCTCTTCCGCCACAAGACATCCCGCCGCGAGCCTTACGAGGCCGCGCGCGCCGAGTTTTCCAGGGATGAGGTCGACGAAGTGATCCTGCTCAACGAGCGTGGCGAGGTCTGTGAAGGCACGATCACCAACATTTTCGCCGAAGCCGCCGACGGCATGCTGCTCACCCCGCCGCTTGCCAGCGGCCTCCTGCCCGGCGTGTTGCGGGCCGAACTCATCCGGGAGCGCAAGGCGCGTGGCGAGGTGCTGAAACTCAACGACCTTCACCAGCGCAAGCTTTTCGTCGGCAATTCCCTGCGCGGCCTGATCCGCGCAGAGCTCATTGATTAGGGCCACACATGTTCATTCTCTCCCTCACCTATGTAAAGCCCACCGAAGAGGCCGATCGGTTCATGGCCCCGCATATGGATTGGGTGAACGCCGGCTATGACAACGGCCTGTTTCTGGCGTCGGGCCGCAAGAACCCGCGCACTGGTGGGATGATCCTAGCCCGGGGCGATCGAGCTGAGATCGACGCCTATGTCGCGACCGATCCCTTCGCGGTCGAGGGCGTGGCGATTTATGAAGTGACGGAAGTGGCGGTGACGCGGACGGCGGCGGGGCTGGAAGGGTTGAAGGACTAGGTTAATCCCTTGAAGAAAAGAAGTGATGCGCATATATTTGCGCATGGAGACAGGTAATGGAGAAGGACTCGCGCAAGATCATCCAGCGCCTGAAGGCCGAGGGATATGAACTTGTTTCGGTGTCTGGCTCCCATCACAAGCTTCGGAAAGGTGGCAAGACGATCATCGTGCCCCATCCGAAGAAGGATTTCCCGCTTGGCACCGCCCGGGCGATTGCGAAACAGGCGGGCTGGATCTGAAGAGCAAGAGAAATCGGCATATGCGATACTACGTGGCTTTGGTCCATAAGGACCTGGAGAGTGCCTACGGCATCAGCTTCCCCGATTTGCCAACCGTATTCTCGGCAGCGGATCGCGATGAAGACCTTGTCATCAACGCAATCGAAGCCTTGAGGCTTTGGGCAGAGGATGAAGAGCTTCCGGTCCCCTCCTCTCATCAGGATATCGTCGAGCGTTCCGATGTTCGTGACGAATTGGCTGCCGGCGCATTCCTCATCCGCGTGCCCCTCATCGAAGACGATACACGGACTGTCCGGGCGAACATCACGATGGAAGCAGGAACGCTGGCCGCAATCGACCAGGCAGCCAAGCAGCGAGGCCTCACCCGGTCGGCCTTCCTGGCAAGCTGCGCTCGCAAAGAGATCGAGCGCTCGGCGTGATCAAGGCGCGACCGAAACTCACCCACACACCATACGCCGGCCCGACGCGCCCCTTCACCATCGGCCTGTCCGCTCTCGACCCGACCCGCTGGATCGAACCGGATGCCGACTGCGATCGCTACCTGAACGAAAAGCGCGCGCTGGCAGCGGCACGGCACGAGAACGTCTTCCGGGCGACCGAAGACAGTCTCCCCGCCCAGGAGGAATGTCTGGCAGCCCTCGTCGCCCATCTCAAAGCCCATCATCCGCAACACAAGCATGCGCCGTCCATGAACGACGACACCCTGCCCCCGCTCATGCGCGCTGGGATGCTGGTACAGGACGACCTCGTCATCATGATGAAGCGCGACGCCGGCTGGTCCATCGCCGCTGCTCATCTCTCCTTCCCATCCTCCTGGTCGCTTGCGGAAAAGTTCGATCGACCGATGGAGGAGGTCCACGAGCATGTGCCGGGGTTCCAGGGCGGCACGCGCAACGCTGCCATGATCAACCGCATCTTCGACAATCTGGCGCCCGGCCTGCCCGCCGAGCGTTTCAATTGGTCGATCAACTGGAAGGAAAAGCTCTTTCACCCGGAAACCGGCCGCAACGACGACGCCCAACCGCATGAGGCCGTGGTACGCGTCGAGCGCCAAACGCTGACGAAACTGCCTGTGACAGGCGCTATCGTCTTCACGATCCGCATATATCTGGATCCGGTCACAGCGTTCAGGAACCATCCTGACGGCAGAAGGCTCGGCGCCGCCCTGGCCGAGCAGCTGGAGGGCCTCGCCGGCGATCAGCTCCGATACAAGGGCCTCGACACCCAGCGTGACCGGCTCGTCGCCCACCTGCGGCAAGATACAGCACTCGAAAATCAGCGGTGAGGCCCCTCACCCCCATGCCCCTACCCTTTATTGTGTCAGATTTTTGTGATCTAGAACCGCCAGTATCGCTCCGGCCGCACAAGACAGGCCGGAAACATGGCCCAGGCACAACGACCGGGCCTCCAAGGAGACGGAAATGAGCGAAATGACCTACCCGGTTTATGGCGAGATCACCGGCCCGATCGTGATGATCGGTTTCGGCTCGATCGGCCGCGGCACCCTGCCGCTGATCGAACGCCACTTCAAGTTCGACAAGAGCCGGATGGTCGTCATCGATCCCCGCAATGACGAAGCCGACCTGCTTGCCAAGCATGGCATCAAGCACATCCAGGCGCATGTCACCAAGGACAACTACAAGAAGCTCCTGAAGCCGCTTCTGACCGAAGGCGAAGGCCAGGGCTTCTGCGTCAACCTGTCGGTCGACACCGGCTCGCTCGATCTGATGAAGCTCTGCCGCAAGCTCGACGTGCTCTACATCGACACGGTTGTCGAGCCCTGGCTCGGCTTCTACTTCGACAAGAACATGAAGAATTCCGAGCGCACCAATTACGCGCTGCGCGAAACCGTGCGCCAGGAAAAGGCGAAGAACCCGGGCGGCACGACGGCCGTGTCCACCTGCGGCGCAAACCCGGGCATGGTGTCCTGGTTCGTAAAGCAGGGCCTCGTCAACCTCGCCCATGAAATCGGCCTGAAATTCGAAGAGCCCGACCAGAACGATCGTGACGGCTGGGCCAAGTTGATGAAGAAGGTCGGCGTCAAGGGCGTGCACATCGCCGAACGCGACACCCAGCGCACCAAGAACCCGAAGCCGCTCAACGTCTTCTGGAACACATGGTCGGCCGAAGGCTTCATCTCGGAAGGTCTGCAGCCCTCCGAACTCGGCTGGGGCACCCATGAAAACTGGATGCCGAAGAACGCCAAGAAGCACAAGAAGGGCTGCAAGGCCGCGATCTATCTGGAGCAGCCGGGCGCCAACACCCGTGTCCGCACCTGGTGCCCGACGCCCGGCCCGCAATACGGCTTCCTCGTAACCCACAACGAGTCGATCTCGATCGCCGACTACTTCACCGTCGAGAAGGACGGCGAAGTCGTCTATCGTCCGACCTGCCACTATGCCTACCACCCGGCCAACGACGCCGTCCTTTCGCTGCACGAGATGTTCGGCAATGGCGGCACGCAGCAGCCTGTTTTGCACGTGCTGAACGAAGACGAACTGGTTGACGGCGTCGACGAGCTCGGTGTGCTGCTCTACGGCCACGAAAAGAACGCCTACTGGTTCGGTTCGCGCCTGTCGCTCGAAGAAACCCGCCGCATCGCGCCCTATCAGAACGCAACCGGTCTGCAGGTGACCTCGGCCGTGCTCGCCGGCATGGTCTGGGCGATCGAGAACCCGAAGGCCGGCATCGTCGAAGCCGACGAGATGGACTACAAGCGCTGCCTGGAAGTGCAGTCGCCCTATCTCGGCCCGGTCGAAGGCCACTACACCGACTGGACGCCTCTTGATGGTCGCCCGGGCCTCTTCCCGGAAGACCTCGATGAAAAGGATCCGTGGCAGTTCCGGAACATCCTGGTCCGATAAACGGTTTCAGGCCAGAGCTTGGGGCCCGTCGCTCGCGGCGGGCCTTTCTCGTTGCAAGCAAGGACGGGATAACCCCGGCAATACAAGGCTTTCGCCTTGCTTTGGCCGAGGCTTCGCGGCATGTTCTCGATGACAACGCAAACGGTGGGCGGCCGGACCGAACCGCCGAGATGGTGGGAGACAAGAATGAAAATCAGATCCCTGGTGGCTGTAACGGCGATGAGCCTCGCCCTTTCGTCCTGCTATTCCAGCCCTCCCCGCCAGTTGCCGGCCGTTCAGCAGGGTCCGTCGATCGAAGGCGCCTGGGTTGATCCGAATGGCATCGCCTCGACCTTCCAGGGCGGCACCTTCACCACGCGGACGACCGATTCCAACCAGATCCTCGCATCCGGCACCTACACGCTGGTCAATGACCGCCTGGTCGAGATCAACATGACGTCTCTGGTTCGCAACACGCAGCAGAAGGTGAATTGCGCCCTCGTCACGCCGACACAGCTGAACTGCACCTCCGACAGCGGCGCCCAGTTCTCGCTCGCCCGACGCGGCTGAGCCGGCGCCAGGACAGACTGATCGAGGAGCGGCCCAAGCGGCCGCTTCTTTCGTTTCTGGCCCCGCGAACATGCGGACATCAAGTGAATTTTGCTTGCCCTGTTCCGGCCTTGATGAAAACATCCGCCATCCGAATTCTGGCGCGTGACTGTCATCAATCCGTGCCAGACTTCCGGTGATCGATTGCAACAGGAGAGATAAGATGTTCAGACATTTGAAGATTGGCCTTTTCAGCGCCTCGGTGCTGGCCCTGACCGCCGGAACAGCTCTGGCCGATTTCGAACTCAATATCCTGCACATCAATGACCTGCATTCCCGCATCGAGGCCATCAGCAAATCCGATTCGACCTGCTCGGCAAAAGATGCGGCCGCCAACGAATGCTTCGGCGGCATCGCCCGCGTGAAGGCCGCCATCGATGCGCGCCGCGCAGAACTCACGGGCAAGAACGTGCTGACACTCGACGCTGGCGACCAGTTCCAGGGCTCGCTCTTCTACACCACCTACAAGAGCGCCCCGATTGCCGACTTCATGAACGGCATCGGCTTCGACGCCATGGCCATCGGCAACCACGAATTCGATGACGGCCCGGAAGAGCTGGCGAAGTTCATCGACGCGCTGAAATTCCCGATGATCTCCGGCAACACGCTGGCTGGCCTCAACTCTCCGGTCGCCGACAAGTTCAAGCCCTACATCGTCAAGGAATTCGGCGAGGAGAAGGTCGCGATTGTCTCGGTCCTCGCAACCGACACGGACGAGACCTCCTCGCCTGGCGACACCATCCTGTTTGCCGACGAGATCGGCTATCTGAAGGAAGCCGTGGCCGAAATCGAAGGCCAGGGCATCGACAAGATCGTGCTGCTCTCGCATGTCGGCTACGTCAAGGATCAGGAAATCGCGGCAGCCGTTGACGGCATCGACGTGATCGTCGGCGGCCACAGCCATTCGCTTTTGTCCAATACCGACGAGAAGGCAGCGGGCCCCTACCCGACCCTGGTGAAGAACCCGTCCGGCGCGGATGTGCCGATCGTCCAGGCCTATGCCTATTCCAAGTATCTCGGCGACCTGACGGTCGTTTTTGATGACGCAGGCGTCGTCAAGACCGCGACTGGCGAACCGAAGCTGCTAGACGCCTCCGTGACCCCGGATGAAGGCTTCGTCGCCAAGGTGGCCGAACTCGGTGGCCCGATCGAGGAGTTGAAACTGAAGGAGATCGGCGAGAGCGCCGAAGCCATCGACGGCTCGCGTGAAACCTGCCGTGCAGTCGAATGCACCATGGGCAATCTGGTGGCGGACGCCATGGTCGATCGCCTCAGCGATCAGGGCATCACCATCGCCATCCAGAATGGCGGCGGTCTGCGCGCGTCGATCGACGCCGGCACCGTCACCATGGGCGAGGTCCTGACGGTGCTTCCCTTCCAGAACACGCTTGCCTCCTTCCAGCTCAAGGGCTCCGACATCGTGGCCGCCCTCGAGAACGGCGTGAGCCAGGTCGAGGAAGCGGCCGGCCGTTTCCCGCAGGTATCCGGTCTGAAATACACCGCCGACCTGACCAAGCCGGCCGGCAGCCGCATCTCCTCCGTCGAGGTCAAGGAAGGTGACGCCTTCGTCGCCATTGACCCCGAGAAGGTCTACGGCGTGGCCACCAACAACTATATGCGCACCGGTGGTGATGGCTATGGCGTGTTCGAGAGCGGCGGACAGAACGCCTACGATTTCGGCCCGGGCCTCGAAACTGTCGTGGCCGACTACATCGCCAAGAACAGCCCCTACAGGCCTTACACCGACGGTCGCATCACCGTGATCTCCGCGACGGCACCGCCGGCAGGCGACACGACCACGCCGGCAACCGAAGCGCCCGCTCAGGCTCCGGCAGCAACCGAGGCTCCGGCTGCCGCAGAAGCTCCGGCGGCAACCGCCGCGGATGCGGCCATGGCGACTGCCGAAACCGTCTACAAGGTGGTTGCCGGCGACAGCCTCTGGAAGATCGCCGAGGCCACCTATGGTGACGGCATGATGTGGAGCAAGATCGCCGAGGCGAACACGCTGCGCAATCCGAACGCGCTCTCGATCGGCCGGGAATTGCAGCTTCCGCCGAAGTAAGACCGTTTGACGCATGACAAAAGCCGGTCCGGGCTTCCCCGGGCCGGCTTTTGCTTTTATCAGATGATCTCAACTGGCCTTCGCCACGTATCGGTCGAGATCTCATCACCAGGATATCAAGATGAATGTAATGCCTGCCCATTGGCCCTCCGACCATCCGCCCGTCAATTTCGGCAAGGTCGGCGTCCTGCTCGTCAACCTTGGAACGCCCGATGGCACGGACTACAAGTCCATGCGCCGCTATCTCGAGGAATTCCTGACGGATAAGCGCGTCATCGAGTGGTCACGGTGGTTCTGGTACCCCATTCTGTACGGGATTGTTCTCAACCGACGCCCACAGAAGGTCGGCAAGGCCTATGAAGAGATCTGGAACAAGGATCTCGACGAAAGCTACCTGCGCACCTACACCCGCAGCCAGGCGGAAAAGCTCGCGGTTGCCTTGAAGGATCTGCCGAACGTGCATGTCGATTGGGCCATGCGCTACGGCCAGCCGGCGATCCAGGCGAAGATGAACGAGATGCAGAAGGCGGGTTGCGAGAAAATTCTCGTCTATCCGCTCTACCCACACTATGCGGCGGCAACCACGGCGACCGTCAACGATGAAGCCTTCAAGGCGCTGTTGAAGATGCGCTGGCAGCCGGCTTTGCGCACCGTGCCGCAATATGCCGATGATCCGGTCTACATTGCCGCCCTTGCCAACTCCATCAACCAGCATCTGGCGACCCTCGACTGGGAGCCTGAACTGGTGATAACCTCCTATCACGGCATTCCGAAGTCCTACTTCATGAAGGGCGACCCCTATCACTGCCAGTGTCACAAGACGACGCGTCTCTTGCGCGAGCATCTCGGCTGGGAGAAGGAAAAGCTGATGGTGACCTTCCAGTCGCGTTTCGGGCCCGAGGAATGGCTGCAGCCCTATACCGACAAGACGGTCGAAAAGCTGGCCCAGGAAGGCGTCAAGCGCATCGCCATCATGAACCCGGGCTTCGTCTCCGACTGTTTGGAAACACTGGAGGAAATCGCCGGTGAAGCCGGCGAGGACTTCCTGCACAATGGCGGCGAGAAGTTCACCCACATTCCCTGCCTCAACGACAGCGACGACGGCATGCGCGTGATCGAGAACGTCGTCCGCCGGGAGCTCCAGGGTTGGGCCTGAAGCTCAATAGGCTAAGCTACATGCAACATGACCAAGGGACTGCCGGAAGGCGGTCCTTTTTTCATTTATATCAATGTCGCTTCGCGTCGCACCGTGCCTTCCGGAGGGGCATTTGAGCTACGGTAGCGGTACAACCGAGACGGCGAACACGCATGGCGAGCCAATGAGAAAAAGCCCAATCTTCGGTACATATGCCCAACTTTAATGCATCTTTTCATTTGCTTAGCGTGCCGGGCTCCGAAACAACACAACCGAAAAGACAACCTCAAGCTGCCCACAAGCGCAAATCCGAGACGGAAAAGCCTACTTAAATCATTGGATTTAATTACAATTCTAGATAGGCAATTTCTTATATTAATGGTCCGTTTAGTAATGATCCCTAGAATTAGGGGGAGTTGAAGGAGACCATCATGAAATTCGTCACGACAGCATTGGCATCGACGTTCATCGTCGCGTCACTCGCCACTGCCCATGCAGAACCGGCCCAGCCTGATATCGCCAAGCTCGTCTCGCCCGAGCTCATCAAGCAGATCCAGGAATTCGTGTCCGCCGAGATTGTCACCGTATCGGTCGAGGCACAGAACGCTCGGCTCACAGACCTGTCCCAGGACAAGATCGACGAGCTGGACAATCAATGGAAGGCCGAGCGCGAGGCAGCCGACAAGCCGCTGATCGCCGCGACGCTCTCCAGCCCGCTCTCCGTCTATCTCGCCCGCATCCAGGGTAAATCGCTCGGCCTCTATCCTGAAATCTTCGTGATGGACAAGAACGGCCTGAATGTCGGCCAGAGCTCGATCACCAGCGACTTCTGGCAGGGCGACGAGGCCAAGTTCCAGAAGACCTATGACGTCTCGGAGGACGCGATCTTCATCGATGAAGCCGAGTGGGACGACGACATGAAGATCTGGCGAAACCAGGTGAGCCTGACGCTGGTCGACAGCGCCAAGAAGAAGATTGGTGCCGTTACCGTCGAACTCAACCTGACGGAACTCGAGCGCCGGGCGCTGGCCGGCAGCTGATCCGTCGACACGACCCCCATGATGGCGGCCGTCCTGTAAACCATGATCCAATTCGACCCCGACCGGGACAGGATTTTACTATGCTCAAGAATTTATCCGTAAGCGCCAAAGGCTTTATCGCTTTCGGACTCCTCGCCGCCATCGCGATCGCAGCCTCGACCTTCATGCACAATCGCACCATTATGGCCCGTGAACAGGTCGCGGAAACCGCGACGATGAATCGCGCCGTTGCGGTGATCGAAGAATTCTCCGCCGATCTCTATGTTGCGGACCTCAAGCTGAAGACCTTCCTGTTGACCGGCAACCGCGACTACGCAGCTGGCGCAGAAGAGATGGCTGCGGAAATGAGCGCGGACCGTCCCAACATCGAAACAATGCTGTCGGCATCGGCACCTGCAGAACTTACGAAGTTCAGGGACGCGGTGGTTGCCTTCGACGCGTGGAAGACAAACTTCATGGACCGCCAGATCCTCTTGATGCGCGACCCGGAAACGGTTGAACTTGCCCGCGCCATGGAAGTAACTGGTGAAGGAGAGGCTCTAGTCCAGGCCTTCGAAGTGCGAATCCGCGAGATCAAGTCTTCTCTCTCGGCGCGTGCCGTCACCGCGGGTGAAAACCAGACAGCAGCCCTCTCGCTTGTGGAAACGGTCAGCCTCGCCGCTTCGATCATCGTTGGCATCGCTGCTGCTCTCCTCGGCTTCCTGAACTTCCAACTTGTTTCTCGTCCGCTCGGCAAGCTCGCCGACAACACGACGCGCCTCGCAAACGGCGACCTCGACGTCACGATCGATCAGGGTGGCAAGGACGAAATCGGGCGCATGGCCGCTGCGATGCAGATCTTCCGTGAGGCAGCGATCGCCAACAAGCGGCTGGAAGCCGAGGCCGACGGTAACCGTCGTCAGGCAGAGGCCGATCGCATCGCGACCCAGCAGCGTGCCGAAGCTGATGCCGCCGAACGTCTGCGCATCGCCACGTCGGGCCTGGCTGCCGGTCTGAAGCGCCTCGCCGCCGGCGATCTCGCATTCCAGATCAACGAAGCCTTCGCCCCTGATTTCGAGGCACTCCGCCACGACTTCAACCAGTCTATCCGCCAGCTGAACCAGACCATGGCCTCGATCAACAACAGCGTCGCGACCATGGAGACCGGCACCCGCGAGATCGCCTCGGGGACCGATCATCTGTCGAAGCGCACTGAGCAGCAGGCAGCCGCCCTTGAGCAGACGGCAGCCGCAGTCGAAGAGATCACCGCCAACGTCGTCAACTCAAGCAAGCGGACCGAAGAGGCCCGCGGTGTGGCGGCACATGCCAACACCTCCGCCAACCAGTCGTCGGAAGTCGTTTCCCGCGCCGAAGAAGCCATGCGCCGGATTGAAAACTCCTCGCAGCAGATCTCGAACATCATCGGCGTCATCGACGAAATCGCCTTCCAGACCAACCTGCTCGCCCTGAATGCTGGCGTCGAGGCAGCACGCGCCGGTGAAGCCGGCAAGGGCTTTGCCGTCGTCGCCCAGGAAGTTCGCGAGCTGGCCCAGCGTTCTGCCAATGCTGCGAAGGAGATCAAGGCTCTCATCCAGAACTCCTCGACCGAGGTTGCTGGCGGCGTGGATCTCGTCCGCAAGACCGGCGAAGCGCTGCGCACCATCGGCGGCTTCATCACCGAGATGAACACCCACATGGATGCGATTGCCCTTTCCGCCAAGGAACAGGCGACCGGCCTTTCGGAAGTCAACCATGCGGTCAACTCGATGGACCAGACGACCCAGCAGAACGCCGCCATGGTCGAGGAATCCAACGCGGCCTCCGGCGCGCTTGCGAGCGAAGCTGCAAAGCTCCGCGAACTGATCTCGCACTTCAGCATCGACGGCGTGCAGCAAACCCAGGCATCGGCGCTGCGCGAAACGGCACGTGCGATGGCACAACCCACGGCATCGCCCAGCCGCGCTCCTGCACCGCGTGCGGCCGAGCCTGCCCGGCGCGCCGCCCCGGCGCCACGCAGCCACGGCAACGCGGCAGTGGCCCAGGACAACTGGGAAGAGTTTTAAGCTCAGGTCGATCAGCCTGAAAACCGAGGCGGCGGGAGAAATCCCGCCGCTTTTCTTTTTCTCGCGGCCCACCAGTCTGGATGGTAAACCACGTCGTGTGTGACCGCGATCCCTTGCATTTACCCTGTCACGCCACGATGTTAGACCATAGGGGCGCAATTTCCGTTTGCGCCAATGCTGGAGGAATTCATGCCCGTTACCGGTCCGGACATCGTCGTCATCGCACTCGTACTGCTTGTGATCCTGGTCCTCTTTGCCGGCATCAAGACCGTACCGCAGGGCTTCCGCTACACGATCGAGCGTTTCGGCCGCTACACGCGCACGCTGGAGCCGGGCCTTAACCTGATCATCCCGTTCTTTGAGCGGATCGGCGCGAAGATGAACGTCATGGAGCAGGTACTCGATGTGCCGACCCAGGAAGTCATCACCAAGGACAATGCCTCGGTTTCTGCCGATGCTGTCGCCTTCTATCAGGTGCTGAACGCTGCAGAAGCCGCCTATCAGGTCTCGAACCTCGAAAATGCCATCCTGAACCTGACGATGACCAATATCCGCTCGGTCATGGGCTCGATGGATCTCGATGAACTGCTTTCCAACCGCGAGGTCATCAACGACCGCCTGCTGCGCGTTGTCGACGAGGCCGTCCGCCCCTGGGGCATCAAGGTCACGCGCGTCGAGATCAAGGATATCCAGCCGCCGGCCGACCTGGTGGACGCCATGGGCCGCCAGATGAAGGCCGAGCGCGAGAAGCGCGCCCAGGTCCTGGAAGCGGAAGGCTTCCGCAATGCCCAGATCCTGAGGGCCGAAGGCGCCAAGCAGGCCGCCATCCTTCAGGCCGAAGGCGAGCGTGAGGCAGCCTACCGCGAGGCCGAGGCCCGTGAGCGTCTGGCGGAAGCCGAAGCCAAGGCCACCCGCCTCGTCTCGGAAGCGATCGCCGCCGGCGACGTCAACGCCATCAATTACTTCGTCGCCCAGAAATACACAGAAGCAATGGCCGCGATCGGCACCTCCAGCAATTCCAAGGTGGTTCTGATGCCGATGGAAGCGACGTCGCTGATCGGTTCGCTCGGCGGCATCGGCGCGATTGCGCGCGAGGTCTTCGGCGACGACAAGCGCCCGGCACCGACGCGCCCGACCGCCGCGCCGCGCACCACGCCGCCGATCAGTTCCTTCAACCCGAACGGCGAGTGATCGCCATGCTGGCGCGGATCATCGCCGAACTCGGTCCCTGGAGCTGGTGGGTCCTCGGCATGCTGCTGCTTGCGGCCGAACTGGTCATGCCCGGCGTCTTCCTGGTCTGGATCGGCCTCGGCGCCATCCTGACAGGTGTGCTGTCGCTGCTGCTTTGGGATGCGGGCTTCTGGTCGTGGCAAATCCAGTCGCTGGTCTTTGCGGCAAGCGCCGTCGCCTTCACGCTTGCCGGTCGCCGTCTCTTCACCCGCCTCGAGACGTCGAGTGACGAACCACTCCTCAATCAGCGTGGCGCAAGCCTCGTCGGCCGCACCGCTGTGCTGGCCGAGCCCATCCGCGAGGGCCGCGGCCGTATCCGGCTGGACGACACCTTCTGGCTGGTCTCCGGCCCGGACCTGCCAGGCGGCGCCCGCGTGCGGATCGTCTCAAGCGACGGTCGCGATCTGACAGTGGAAGAGGCTTGAGCCGGTCCACGCTTGAATGCGCGGCAAAGCATGGCATAGTGGGTCCATGACAATCGAACTCGACATCACGCCGGATCTCGCAGCCAGGATCGATGCGCTTGCCGCGCGCGCGGGCGTATCGCGTTCAAGGATCATCCAGGATGCCCTGGAGCAGGGTCACTCGATTGCCTGGCAGGAGCACTTCATCGGCAAAGTTAAGGCTGCAATCGAAGCAGCCGATCGGGGTGACTTCGCGTCTGAGGCGGAAATAGACCGGGTATTGAACAAGTATCGGCCCGGCTAACGCTGGTGGTCTGGACACTTCCAGCGATCCAAGATCTGGAAGCGATTCAGGATTACATTGCAGACAGGCGACCAGCGGCAGCGACACGTCTGGCCAAAAGGATCTTCGATCAAACGAAGGCGCTCTTGGCTAAAAATCCGAACGTCGGCCGCCTAGGCAGGGTGAGCGGCACGCGGGAACTCGTGGTTTCCCGCACACCCTACATCGTCGTTTACAGAGTGGGCGCGCGCGTGGAAATCCTGGCGATCATTCATGGCGCACGAGATTGGCCTGAGAGCTTCTCTTGAGGCCCGCTTAGGCGACACCGATCCTGAGCAGATCGTGGAAGTGAATGAGGCCGACGGGCGTGTTCTCGTCATCGACGACGATCAGCGCACCTATGCCATGTTTGTTGATCATCGCCGCGGCGGTCGTCGCGAGGGCGTCGCCCTTGATGACCTTCGGATTGCGGGTCATCACATCATCGACGTCAAGGATAGACAGATCCCGGGCGAGATTACGCGCCATGTCGCCTTCCGTCACGATGCCGCAGAGCTTGCCGGCGTCGTCCACGATGCCCACACAGCCAAAATGCTTGTGAGACAGGGTCTTGACCGCCTCGGGCATGGGCGTACCGAGCGCCACCAGCGGCAGGCGATCGCCGGTATGCATGATGTCGCGCACATGGGTGAGCGCCGCACCGAGCTTGCCGCCTGGATGGAAGGTACGGAAGTCCGACGGCGAGAACCCGCGGGCTTCAAGAAGGGCAATCGCAATCGCATCGCCGATGGCAAGCTGCAGCACAGCCGAGGTCGTCGGCGCGAGCCCGTGCGGGCAGGCCTCCTGAACCTTCGGCATCAACAGCACGACATCGGCATTGCGGGCGAGCGTGGAATTTTCACCCGCCGTAATGGCGATCAGCGGGATCGAGAAACGGCGCGAGAAGCTCAGAATGCCCTGAAGTTCCGTCGTTTCGCCCCCCCAGGAGATCGCCAGGATCGCATCATCCTGCGCGATCATACCGAGATCGCCGTGATTGGCTTCCGATGGGTGGACAAAGAAGGCCGGCGTGCCGGTCGAGGCAAAGGTGGCGGCAATCTTCGAACCGATATGCCCGCTCTTGCCGACCCCGGTGACAATCACGCGACCGCCGATCCCGCCGATCGTCTTGACGGCATTGCAAAAGGGTGCGGCCAAGGGCCCGGCCAAGGCCTCTTCGAGGACACGAAGCCCCTCCCGCTCGGTCGAGATGACGCGAAGAGCGGATTCGGTGGCACTGGCTTCAACGAGATTGACTGCGCGCTTGATCATGTCGTCCCATACTGCGTTTGTCGGCTGCTGTAAATTCTCGTGGTGCATGCCGCATCTTCGGCAACGCCTGCCTGATCGCCATTCACCGGCGAAACCAAACATTAACCACCAGGCTTTACGATTGGGTAAGCATTACAGATCGCCGGGCGCAAGCATGACTTCAGTCGAAAATCGGGACACGCGCGGCGCACGCCGCCTGGGACTGCGCGCTTTTGCCGGCGCACTCGCGCTGTCGGCACTCGTGCACCCGTCATTGGTCGTAGCCCAAGAGACCCGCCCCACGCCGCAATCCTCGACAGGCGCTGCGTCAAGCGGCACGCCAACGCCCGGAATCGGCCCGGAAGGCATCGCGACTCGCGTGGGCGAAACGTCGACATCGGCACCTGCCGTGGCGAGCGATCCGACCACGGCGGCCACGATTGCCCCGAACACATTCCCGGTGGACCCGCTTGCTGATCCCGATGTCTTGCCGCTGGACGACGACATCGGCCGCCAGAACCTGCGCGAGACCCGCCTCGACGACCCGACGGCCGCCCGAATTCGCCGCGATGCCCTGGACGCCGAAGACGGCACCGGCATTCGCCTTGGCAGCATGATCCTTCGGCCGTCGATCAGCCAGAAACTGGGCACCGAGCGGGAGAAGTCCGGCGACGTCAAAACCAACCGCACATTCTCGGAAACCGGACTGAAGGGTACTTTGACCTCGGACTGGTCGAGACATGAGCTGAATGTCGGAGCCGAAGGCGCATGGCAGGAAACGCTGTCGGGCACGGACAACGACAAGCCTCGCTCCAATATCGACGCGCGCCTGCGTCTCGATCTCGCCGACGACACCATCGCGACGCTTTCCGGGTCTTACAATTTCAGCCGCGAGGATAGCGACGACCCGAACGCCGTATCCGGCGCCCGGGTCCAGTCGGGTGTCAACCAGTTCGGGACTGGCCTGTCGGTCGAACGCGACTTCGGTGTGATCCGCGGCTCGATCGCCGGCGATTTCACCCGCTTTCAATATTCGGATGCCAAGCTGTCCAATGGCAGCATCCTCGAACGCAGCGATCGCGACCGCAATCGCTATACGCTCAGCAGCCGCCTCGGATACGAGATCTCGCCTGCCCTCACCCCCTTCATCGAAGGCACGATTGGGCGGATCGACTATGACGAAGCCGTCGATTCGTCCGGATACCGGCGCTCGGCGGATCTCTATGGCGCCAAGGTCGGGGTGGCAGTCGATCTGGGAGAGAAGCTGCGCGGCGAAATCGCCCTCGGCTACGAACATCAGACTTTCGAGGACGCGCGTCTGGCAGAACTGTCAGCGATGACGGTGGATGGCAACATCTTCTGGTCGCCGCAGGACGGCACCAGCATCGATCTCTCGCTCGACACCAGCATCGATCCATCGACCACGGCCGGTGTCAACGGCGCAACGATCCACCGCGTCACCGCTGCGCTGTCCCACGACCTGCGCACGAACCTCGTGGCGCGCTTGACCGGCGGGACAACCTTCACGAACTACGACGGAAATGCGAATGCGAGCGATACGACCGCTTATCTTGCGGGCGCCGGCCTGACGTGGAAGGTCAATCGCTATCTCGATGCGACGGCAGATCTCGCTTACGAGCGCACCAACTACAAGACCGGCACCGACAACAGCACGGTGACGGCATTGGTAGGCCTGACCGCCAAGCGCTGAGCCCGGCGGTCAGGATATCATTTCACTTCAGCGCGGCGAGCAGCGCCTTCAACTGGTCCTCGATGGCCGGACGAATGTCGGCGCGCTCGATGGCAAAGGCGACATTGGCCAGGATGAAGCCGTCCTTGGAACCGCAGTCGAAGGTCTGGCCCTTGAAGTGGTAACCGGCAAACGGCTGGTCATTGGCGAGCTTCAGCATGCCGTCGGTCAACTGGATCTCGTTGCCGGCGCCACGCTCCTGGGTCGACAGGATCTCGAAGATCTCAGGCTGCAGGATGTAGCGGCCGTTGATGAAGAAGTGGGAAGGTGCCGTGCCCTTGGCAGGCTTCTCGACCATTTGCGTGATCTTGAAGCCGCCTTCGAGCGCGTCACCGACGCCAACGATGCCGTATTTGTGGGCCTGATCCGGCGCACATTCCTCGACCGCCACAATGTTGCCGCCGGTCTTTTCATAAAGTTCGACCATGCCCTTGAGGCAGGCCTTTTCGCCGCGCATAATCATGTCAGGCAGGAGAAGGGCGAAAGGTTCATGCCCCACGATGTCACGAGCACACCAGACGGCATGTCCGAGACCCAGCGGCTCCTGTTGCCGCGTGAAGCTGGTCTGACCCGCTGTCGGCTGGAGTTCGTCGAGCATTGAAAGTTCGGCGTTCTTGTTGCGGGCCTTCAGGGTCTGTTCGAGTTCGAACTGGATGTCGAAATAGTCCTCGATGACCGCCTTGCCGCGGCCGGTCACGAAAACGAAGTGCTCGATCCCGGCTTCGATGGCCTCGTCAACCACATACTGGATGACAGGCTTGTCGACGACGGTGAGCATTTCTTTCGGGACCGCCTTGGTGGCGGGGAGAAAACGCGTACCGAGACCGGCCACGGGAAAAACGGCTTTACGGAGCTTTTTAGTCTGAACCACTCATTCCTCCTCGAGGATCTAAATCGATTAACGTCTTCATAACGCAGTCACGCCCAGTAACATACAATTGCTTCAAAATGGCAAAGACAAAGCTTGGGCGGACAACATGGTAAAGGGTTTGTTGACTGAACAGCATTAACCTGTGGTGAACAGCCTTGTTCCGGCTGCCAACACGAGAATGCACGGGAGATGCCCATGAAAAGACACCGCCCCAGCCTGCTCGGCGCCATTGCCCTGACGCTGACGACAGCGCTCATGCCCATGGAAGCCTTCGCGGACGCCGGTTTCCAGAAGTGGATCCGCGACTTTTATCCTGTCGCCGCAAAGGCCGGCATTACGGAGCGCACCTATCGCCAGGCGTTCACCGGCGTGACCGAGCCTGACCAGTTCGTGCTGGAAAAGGCGGCCTATCAGCCGGAGTTCAAGCACCAGATCTGGGATTACCTTGACAGCCGCGTGAACCCGTACACGGTCAAGGTCGGGCAGGAGATGCTGGCCAAGCACGGGCGCCTGCTGACAGCCTTGGAAAACCACTTCGGCGTCGACAAGCATGTGCTGCTCGCGATCTGGTCGATGGAATCGAATTATGGCGCAGCTCTTGAGCGTCCGGACCGCCTGCACAATGTGCCGCGTTCGCTGGCCACGCTTGCCTATGCCGACCGCAAGCGCGCAAAGTTTGCCCGCACACAGCTGATTGCCGCGCTCAAGATGCTGCAGAACGGCGACGTGACCAACAAGAACCTGATGGGCTCCTGGGCCGGCGCCATGGGCCACACCCAGTTCATTCCGACAAGCTACCTGCTCTACGGCATCGACGCCGACGGCAACGGCGACAAGGACATCTGGCATTCGATTCCTGACGCACTCGCCACCGCCGCCAATCTGCTTGCCAAGAATGACTGGCAGACCGGCCGTACCTGGGGCTACGAGATCGCCGTCCCGAGAGGGGGCAACAAATATGCTGGCCAGACCAAGACGGTGGCCCAGTGGCAGGCGCTGGGCTTCGCCCGTCCATCCGGCAAGGGTTTCAGGAACGGCAGCGAACGCGCCGAGCTCAAGATGCTCGGTGGCGCCAACGGCCCGGGCTTCCTGATGACCAAGAACTTCTTCGTCATCAAGCGCTACAATGCCGCTGACAGCTACGCCCTGGGCGTTGGCCTGCTGGCGGACGAGATTGCCGGCTATGGCGGCATGCAGCAGCGCTGGCCGCGCCCCGACGGTTCGCTCGACGTCAAGGAAAAGTTCGAGCTCCAGACCCGTCTTCAGGCGCTTGGCTATTACGATGGCAAGATCGACGGCAATTTCGGCTCAGGCTCGAAGGCGGCTATCACCGCCATCCAGCAGCGGCTCGGCATGTCCGTGGACGGCCAGCCGTCACGCGTCCTGCTCGACAAGCTGCGTAACTGATACGGGTCCGCAGCAAGCGCACCTGTTGACTTGGCATCCGCCGCGCTCCAGAAACAAGAGAGCGCGGCGGATGCATTTTGAGCCTGCCGCCTTCGCCCATGGAGTGTGACTTGACGAGCCCGCGCGGAACCTTCGCCCGCCTCATGACGCTCGGTCTGGCGCTGACAGTCGTCGCGACCGCATTCATCACCACGTCTGCCGAAGCCCAGCAGCCGGAACGCCGCCGCACTCTCCTCGACCTGCTCTTCGGCGAACGCCAGCCGACCTATGTCCCGCCACAGAACGTCCAGCGGCCGCGGGAAACCAATACCCGCAAGAAGACCAGTGGCAGCGTGACCACGATCAACACCCGGCCGCAATCCACCCGCGCGGTCGCAGCACCCCCGCCGCCGCCAAAGCTCGACAATGCAAAGACGGTCCTCGTCCTCGGAGACTTCGTTGCAAGCGCACTCGGCGACGGTTTGAAGACCGCCTTCGAGGACTCACCCGGCGTCGTTGTAGAAAACCGCGCCAATGGATCCTCCGGCCTGGTGCGGGACGATTTCTACGATTGGCCGGGCCAGTTGCCAGCACTCGTCAGCGATCTCAAACCGAGCGTCGTGGTCATCCAGATCGGCGCCAACGACCGCCAGCAACTGGTAACCCCGACCGGCCGCCTCGACTTCCGGACCGATCCCTGGTTCACCGCCTATGGCGACCGGGTCGCGCGCCTGGCGAGCGTCGCTGCGGAAACGCGTGTCCCGATCATCTGGGTCGGGCTGCCGGCCTTCCGCCCGCAAAACATGACTGCGGACGCCCTGCGCCTCAACACCATCTATCGATCGAGCATCGAGAAGGTGAACGGCGAATTCGTCGATATCTGGGAAGGATTCGTCGACCAGGAAGGGCGCTTCATCGTTACCGGCTCCGACATCAATGGCCAGCCGGTCCGCCTGCGCGGCAATGACGGCATCGGCTTTACCGGCCCCGGCAAACGCAAGCTCGCTTTCTATGTCGAAAAATCCGTACGCCGCTATCTCGGCGACATGACGAGCCCGGATCTCGTCCGCCTCGACGCCAGCAATCTGCCCGAGCTGGTGACCCTGTCGCCATCGGAGAACAAGGCGATCGTCACCACCCCGCCGATCGATCTGTTCGACCCTGAGCTCGACGGCGCCGACGAACTGCTGGGCGGAACCGTGCCGGCCTCCTCGACCTTCCCGACACCGCGCGACCAGCTCGTCCAGAACGGTCGCCTGCCGGATCCCCCGGCCGGGCGGGTGGACTATGTGAAGCGGCCAGCTGAGTCGACACCTTCAGCCCCCCCCACACCGGTCATTGCGACACCCTGATCCCGTCAATACATCCAACGCAAAAGGGGCCGCTCGAAAGCGGCCCCTTTTTAAACTATCTCGACTTTGCCGAGGATCAGCGCGGCAGCACGCTCTCCCCCATCAGCGCCTCGTCGATGGCGCGCGCGGCCTGGCGTCCTTCGCGGATCGCCCAGACGACCAGCGACTGGCCGCGACGGGCGTCACCTGCGACCCAGACCTTGTCGACCGACGAACGATAATCCTTGTCGTTGGCAACGACATTGGTCGAGCCGCGACGGTCGGTATTGAGTTCGAGCTTGCCGTCGAGATCCTTCAGCACGCTGTCGGTGAACGGACCGGAGAAGCCGATGGCGATGAAGGCGAGATCGGCCTTGATGATGAACTCGGTGCCCGGGATCGGCTTGCGGCGCTCGTCGACCTGGCAGCACTTCACGCCGGTCAGCACGCCGTCTTCGCCGACGAATTCGAGCGTTGCCACCTGGAATTCGCGGTTGGCACCTTCGGCCTGGCTGGACGAGGTGCGCATCTTGGTCGCCCAGAAAGGCCAGATCGCAAGCTTGTCTTCCGTCTGCGGCGGACGCGGGCGGATGTCGAGCTGGGTCACCTTGACGGCGCCCTGGCGGAAGGCCGTGCCGACGCAGTCAGACGCCGTATCACCACCACCGACGACAACGACATGCTTGCCACCGGCGAGGATCGGATCGGCCGGCCAGCCGATGCTGTCGATGTTTTCGCGACCAACGCGGCGGTTCTGCTGCACGAGATAGGGCATGGCATCATGCACGCCATGGAACTCGACGCCGGGAATGCCGGCCTCGCGCGGCGTTTCCGAACCACCGCAATACAGGACTGCGTCATAGTCCGCGCGCAGCTTCTCGACGGTCACGTCAACACCGACGTTGACGCCGCAATGGAAGGTGACATTTTCGCCCTGCATCTGCTCGACGCGGCGATCGATGAAGTTCTTTTCCATCTTGAAGTCCGGAATGCCGTAGCGCAACAAGCCGCCGGGCTTCGACTCGCGCTCATAGACATGCACCTCATGCCCCGCGCGGCCGAGCTGCTGGGCAGCGGCGAGACCCGACGGGCCGGAGCCGATGATTGCGACCTTCTTGCCGGTATGGATGGTCGCCGGCTGCGGCACGATGAAGCCGAGTTCATAGGCCTTGTCGGCAATCGCCTGCTCGACGGTCTTGATCGCGACCGGCGTATCCTCGAGGTTCAGCGTGCAGGCTTCCTCGCAAGGAGCCGGGCAAACGCGACCCGTGAATTCAGGGAAGTTGTTCGTCGAGTGGAGGTTGCGGATCGCCTCCTCCCACTTGTTGTTATAGACGAGGTCGTTCCAATCAGGGATCTGGTTATGCACCGGACAGCCGGTCGGACCATGGCAATAGGGAATGCCGCAATCCATGCAGCGTGCCGCCTGCTTCGTCACCTCGGCATCCGACATGGGGATCGTGAATTCGCGGAAATGGCGGATGCGGTCGGAGGCCGGCTGATACTTCGCCACCTGCCGGTCGATTTCCATGAAACCTGTAACCTTGCCCATATTCTTTCCCTCAGCTCACAGAGGCGGCCATTGCGGCCCCCAGTACCAGTAGGCGAAACCGATTACCGCCCCCAGCACCACGAATTCCAAAACAAGCGCACCATTGACCAGTGCGGCGACCGTTGGAACGGCCGCGGCAATCACCACGGCCATTCCGATATGGACAAAACGTCCCTTGCGGTTCACTCCGCAGCCACGCCCATGCGCATGCGTTCCATTTCCTCAAGCGCACGGCGGTATTCGACCGGCATGACCTTGCGGAACTTCGGGCGATACTCCGCCCAGCTGTCGAGGATCTGCTTGGCGCGGTTCGAGCCAGTATAGTGCAGATGGTTCGAGATCAGCTGGTAGAGGCGCTCCTCGTCGTGGCGGGTCATGTCACCGGATACGTCGACAAGGCCTTTGTGCATGAGGTCGCCGCCGTGATGGTGCAGCTTCTCGAGCATGTCGTCCTCTTCTGGAACCGGCTCGAGTTCGACCATGGCCATGTTGCAGCGCTTGGCGAAATCGCCGCTCTCGTCAAGCACGTAAGCGACACCACCCGACATGCCGGCTGCGAAGTTGCGGCCCGTTTCGCCGAGCACGACGACCACGCCGCCCGTCATGTATTCGCAGCCGTGGTCACCCACGCCCTCGACGACGGCGATAGCACCCGAGTTGCGGACAGCGAAACGTTCGCCGGCCACGCCGCGGAAATAGCACTCGCCGGAGATCGCACCGTAGAGAACGGTGTTGCCGACGATAATCGAGTTCTCGGCAACGATGCGGGCATTCTCCGGCGGACGCACGACAATGCGACCACCCGAGAGGCCCTTGCCGACATAGTCATTGCCATCGCCCACGAGATCGAAGGTGATGCCACGCGCCAGGAAAGCGCCGAAGGACTGACCGGCAGTGCCGTTCAGCGTGACATGAATAGTATCATCCTTCAGGCCCTTGTGGCCGTAGCGCATGGCGACTTCGCCCGAAAGCATGGCACCGGCCGAGCGGTCAACGTTCTTGATATCAACGTCGAAGACGACAGGCTGCTTGGCTTCGAGCGCCGGCATCGCCTTCTCAATCAGCTTGCGATCGAGAATGTCGATGATCGGATGGTTCTGGCGTTCGGTCCAGTAGGTAGCGGACTTCGGCGCATCGACCTTGTGGAAGATCTTCGAGAAGTCGAGCCCCTTGGCCTTCCAGTGGGCGAGCATCTCGTCCTTTTCCAGCAGTTCCGAAGCACCGATGATCTCGTCGAGCTTGGTCACGCCGAGCGAGGCGAGGATCTCGCGCACTTCTTCGGCAACGAAGAAGAAGTAGTTGATCACATGCTCGGGCGTACCCTTGAAGCGCTTACGCAGGACCGGGTCCTGGGTGGCAACACCGACGGGACACGTGTTCAGATGGCACTTGCGCATCATGATGCAGCCGGCCGCAATCAGCGGTGCGGTCGCAAAGCCGAATTCGTCGGCGCCAAGCAGCGCGCCGATGATGACGTCACGGCCGGTCTTCAACCCGCCATCAACCTGCAGCGCGATGCGCGAACGCAGACCGTTCAGCACCAGCGTCTGCTGGGTCTCGGCAAGACCGATTTCCCATGGGCTACCCGCATGCTTCAACGAGGTGAGCGGCGACGCGCCCGTGCCACCATCGAAACCCGAGACCGTGATATGATCGGCGCGTGCCTTGGCAACGCCGGCAGCAACCGTGCCGACGCCGACTTCCGAGACGAGCTTGACCGAGATGTCGGCCACAGGATTGACGTTCTTCAGGTCGTAGATGAGCTGCGCCAGATCTTCGATCGAATAGATGTCGTGGTGCGGCGGCGGCGAGATCAGGCCGACGCCCGGGGTCGAGTGACGCGTCTTGGCAACCGTCGCATCGACCTTGTGGCCGGGCAGCTGGCCGCCTTCGCCGGGCTTTGCACCCTGCGCGACCTTGATCTGCAGCACGTCGGCATTGACCAGATATTCGGTGGTCACACCGAAGCGGCCCGATGCGATCTGCTTGATCGCCGAACGCTCGGGGTTCGAGGAACCGTCAGCGAGCGGCAGGTAACGATCGCTTTCCTCGCCACCTTCACCCGTGTTCGACTTTCCGCCGATCTTGTTCATGGCAATCGCGAGCGTGGTATGCGCCTCACGGCTGATCGAGCCGAAGGACATGGCACCGGTCGAGAAGCGCTTGACGATATCGACAGCAGGCTCGACCTCATCGATCGAAACAGGCTTGCGACCAAGGTCTTCAGCCTTCTTGATCTTGAACAGGCCGCGGATCGTGTTCATCCGCAAATTGCTGTCATTCACCATCTCGGCGAATTCGCGGTAGCGGTCCTGGCTGTTGCCGCGCACGGCATGCTGCAGCGACGCGATCGAATCAGGGCTCCAGGCATGGTTTTCGCCACGCATGCGGTAGGCATATTCACCGCCGACATCGAGCGTGCTGGCGAGAACCGGATCCTTGCCAAAAGCCGAGAGGTGGCGGGCGACGGTTTCCTCGGCGATTTCCTCGAGGCCAATGCCCTCGATGGTCGTCGCAGTGCCGAAGAAATACTTGTCGACCAGTTCGGACGAAAGACCAATAGCGTCGAAGATCTGGGCGCCGCAATAGGACTGGTAGGTCGAGATGCCCATCTTGGACATGACCTTCAGAATGCCCTTACCGACAGCCTTGATGTAGCGGTAGACGACTTCGTCTTCCGACACTTCCTTGGGGAACTCGCCATGCTTGTGCATGTCGAGCAGCGTGTCGAAGGCGAGATAGGGGTTGATCGCCTCGGCGCCGAAGCCCGCGAGACAGCAGAAGTGATGCACTTCGCGTGGCTCGCCGGATTCGACCACGAGACCGACCGAGGTACGCAGCCCCTTGCGGATCAGATGGTGATGAACGGCAGCGGTCGCGAGCAGCGCCGGGATGGCGATGCGGTCAGGGCCGATCTGACGGTCGGAGAGCACGATGATGTTGTACCCGCCACGCACAGCCGCTTCCGCCCGCTCGCAGAGGCGATCGAGCATCTCCGGCATGCCCTCGGCGCCACGGCTGACGTCATAGGTGAAGTCGAGCGTCTTGGTATCGAAGCGATCTTCGACATGACCGATCGAGCGGATCTTTTCCAGATCGCCATTGGTCAGGATCGGCTGGCGCACTTCCATGCGCTTGGCGTTCGCCATGCCTTCATGGTCGAGGATGTTCGGGCGCGGGCCGATGAAGGAGACGAGGCTCATGACGAGCTCTTCGCGGATCGGATCAATCGGCGGGTTGGTGACCTGGGCGAAGTTCTGCTTGAAATAGGTGTAGAGCAGCTTCGACTTCGTCGACATCGCCGAGATCGGCGTATCGGTCCCCATCGAGCCGATCGCTTCCTGACCGGTGGTGGCCATCGGCGACATCAAGAGCTTGGTGTCTTCAGTGGTGTAGCCGAAGGCCTGCTGGCGATCGAGGAGCGACACATCGCGGCGAAGCGCGCGCGGCTCTACCGGCTTCAGGTCTTCGAGGATGAGCTGCGTGCGATCCAGCCACTCGCGATAGGGATGGCTGCCGGCAAGCGACGACTTCACTTCCTCGTCGGAAATGATGCGGCCTTCCGCCATGTCGATGAGCAGCATCTTGCCCGGCTGCAAACGCCACTTCTTGACAATGCGCTCTTCCGGCACCGGCAGGGTGCCGGCTTCGGAAGCCAGGATGACGCGGTCGTCGTCAGTGACAATATAGCGGGCCGGGCGCAGGCCGTTACGGTCGAGCGTCGCGCCGATCTGGCGGCCGTCGGTAAAGCAGACCGCAGCCGGACCGTCCCACGGCTCCATCAGGGCTGCATGATATTCGTAGAACGCCTTGCGCTCCTTCGACATCAACTGGTTGCCCGACCAGGCCTCCGGTATCAGCATCATCACCGCATGCGCGAGCGAATAGCCGCCGCGCTGCAGGAATTCGAGCGCGTTGTCGAAGCAGGCCGTGTCCGACTGGCCTTCATAGGAGATCGGCCAGAGCTTGGAGATGTCGTCGCCGAACAGCGGCGAGGAAACCGAGGCCTGGCGCGCCGCCATCCAGTTGACGTTGCCGCGCAGCGTGTTGATTTCGCCGTTATGGGCGACCATGCGGTACGGGTGCGCCAGCTTCCACGACGGGAAGGTGTTGGTCGAGAAGCGCTGGTGCACGAGGGCAACGGCAGACTCGAAGCGCGGATCGGCAAGATCCTTGTAATAGGCACCGACCTGATAGGCGAGGAACATGCCCTTGTAGACGATCGTCGAGGACGACAGCGAAACGGGATAGAAGCCGGTTTCCTGGCCGCCATACTGGTCGTAGATGCGGTTGGAGATCACCTTGCGCAGCAGGAACAGGCGACGCTCGAATGCATCCTGGGTTGCGGCATCACGACCGGCGCCGATGAAGACCTGGATCTGGCGCGGTTCGGTTGCAGCAATCTCAGGCGCCTTGGACAGCGAAGAATTGTCAACAGGCACGTCGCGATAGCCGATCAGGTGCTGACCTTCGGACTGACAGACTTCGGCGATGACCTGCTTGAAATGCGCGATCTGCTCTTCGTCCTGCGGGAAGAAGAAGTGACCGACGGCATATTCGCCCGCCTTCGGCAGGGTGATGCCCTGGGCCGCCATTTCCTCACGGAAGAAACGGTCGGGGATCTGCACAAGAATGCCCGCACCATCGCCCATCAGCGGATCAGCGCCGACGGCGCCGCGATGGGTGAGGTTTTCGAGGATGAACAACCCGTCCTTGACGATCTGATGCGACTTCTGCCCCTTCATATGGGCGATGAAGCCAACGCCACAGGCGTCATGTTCGTTGCGCGGATCGTAGAGACCCTGTTTGGGAGGCAGACCGGTGCGCGCGATCGCCGTCTCGGCGACTGCTTCCGCACTGGCGGACCGCATGATCTCTTCGGATGACGGAACCTTCGTCATGACCTTTACCTCCGTTGAAGCCGGACTGGCCGGGCTGATTGGACCCATCTCAGGCACCGATGGGCGCCAGCGACAGTCACCCAATCCTACGCGGATCGCTTGACCACCCCATGACGCCCGAAAACATATCGCCTTCGAAACCGGAATTAGGTCAACTAGTCTGACCTAATTTCTGCTGTTCCTATGACAGAAAGTAAACGCTCATGCAAGAGTTGCCCAGGAAAATTAACCGGGCGAAGGATGCGAAATTACGACACAGGGGCAACGGGTGAAATTTTATTACGTCAATTCCCAGAACTGCATCACCTTCTTGCGCAGTCGACACTCTTTATCGGCGTTATAGCCGGGCCACATTGATAGCCATGCGGAAAGAGATAAAGTCCCTGGGATCACTCCCGCCTCAGGATAATGCCATGCACTTCGCTTCAGACAACTGGTCCGGCGCCCATCCCAGGATCGCCGAAAGCCTGACCCGCCATGCCCAGGGCTTCGCCTCCGCCTATGGCACGAGCGACCTCGACAAGGCGGTGGAAGACCGGTTCAGCGCCATTTTTGAACGCGACGTCGCCGTCTTCTTCGTGGCAACCGGCACGGCGGCCAATTCTCTGGCGCTTGCAAGTGTTGCCAGGGCCGGAGGCGTCAGCTTCTGTCACGCCGATGCACACGTCAATGCGGACGAAGGCGGCGCGCCGGAGTTCCTGACCGGCGGCACCCGGCTCTTTGGCGTCGAGGGCGCAGAGGGCAGGATGGACCCACAGGCACTGGAGGCCGCGATAGCCCGCTTCGAGCCGGCCTCTCCCCATCATGGTCGCGCCATGGCCGTCACGGTCACCCAGGCGACGGAGGTCGGAACCGTCTACGCGCTCGACGAACTCGACAGGATCGCGGCGATCGCGAAGGCGCGTAATCTGCCGCTGCACATGGACGGGGCGCGATTCGCCAACGCCCTCGTCGCCCTCGATGCAACGCCGGCAGAGATGACCTGGAAGCGCGGGGTCGACATTCTCTCCTTCGGCGGCACCAAGAACGGCTGCTGGTGCGCCGAAGCCATCGTCTTCTTCGATCCCGGCATGGCGGCCGATATGCCGTTCATCCGCAAGCGTTCCGCCCAGCTCTTTTCCAAGAGCCGCTTCATCTCGGCCCAGCTCGAGGCCTATCTCGACGGCAACCTCTGGCTGGACCTCGCGGGCCATTCGAATGCCATGGCCGACCGCCTGCGATCGGGTCTGGCACTGAAGAACACCGCTCGCCTCGCCTGGGACACGACGGCGAACGAGGTCTTTGCCGTCATCGAAAAATCCTCTGCCGAACGTGCCCGTGCTAAGGGGGCGAAATTCCATGAATGGCAACCCCCGCACGGATGGCTTCCCTTGCCGACCGACAACGAGGTCCTAATTAGACTGGTGACGAGCTTTGCAACGACAGTAGAAGACGTTGATCAATTCATAGAAGTCGTGTGAGCCGAAGGTTTCTTACAGATAAAGCGCGCACGTTTTACACAAAAAACCTTGATTTTTCAAACGGCCCACTCCTCGACATGATGCAGTTGCCAGCCCCGATGAGGGCTTCAACGACACCACGCATCACGATCCGAGGAGACTTTTCATGACCAAGACCAACATCAACACCGTCGCACTCGCCGCTGCCGTCACCATGGCCATCGGCAGCGCCGCCCTCCTGTCCGGCCCGGCCGTCGCCCAGGAGAAGGAAAAGTGCTTCGGCGTTTCCATGGCCGGCAAGAACGATTGCGCAGCTGGCCCCGGCACCACCTGCGCCGGCACCTCGAAGGTCGACTTCCAGGGCAATGCCTGGACCTATGTCGCCAAGGGCACCTGCACCGCGATGGCCCTTCCGGATGGCCGCATGGGTTCGCTCGAAGCCCTCGACCGCGACCTTCCGAAGGCTTGAGACAGCACGGCACCTGCGGCTCGTCCGCAGGTGCCGTCCCGCTTTCCTTTCCAGGACGAATGCTTGAGGAGCCGGCCGTGTCTATCCATCCCGCCGTAGAGATCGCTTTTGCCGACAGAAGCCGCCAAGGCGCTGCCGCCAGTCTTCCCCGCCGAGCAGGCGCAGGCTTCAAGCCTCAGCATGCCGACCAGATCCTTGCGGACGATTTCCGAATTGGCTTTCTCGAAGTCCATGCCGAGAACTACATGGGCGCCGGCGGCCATCCGCACCGCATCCTGACCCGCATGCGCGAGGACTTCCCGATCTCGATCCATGGCGTTGGCCTCTCGATCGGCAGCCCGACAGGCCTGGACCCGGAACATCTCGCTCGCCTCAAGATAGTCGTTGACCGCTACCAGCCGGAACAGATCTCCGAACATCTCGCCTGGTCGACCCACGACAGCCACTTCTTCAACGATCTCCTACCCGTACCTTATGACGCAGCGACGCTGATCAGGGTCTGCGACCATATCGACAAGGTACAGGAGACGCTAGGACGCCGGATCCTGCTCGAGAACCCGTCGACCTACCTTGGTTTTGAAGCCTCGACCATGTCAGAGACGGACTTCATCCGGGCGATCGCGCGCCGTACCGGCTGTGGCCTTTTGCTCGACATCAACAATGTTCATGTGTCGGCCACCAATCACGGTTACGGCGCCCGCGACTATCTCGCCGATTTCCCACTCCTCTGCGTCGAGGAGATTCATCTGGCCGGCCATGCGGCAGATATCGACGATGCCGGTCTCCCGCTGCTGATCGACAGCCATGACCGCCCGGTGGACGATCTCGTCTGGGATCTCTATGCCCATGTCATCGGCAAGCTCGGCCCCCTCCCAACCTTGATCGAATGGGACAATGAAGTGCCTGACTGGTCCGTCCTCAAACGAGAGGCGCAACTGGCCGACGCGATCCTCGACCGCCATGTCGCTGCCGACCTGGGGCTTCGCCATGCGTCCTGACCCGGTCTCCAGCGGCGCCTTCGCCGAAGCGCTTTTCGCACCGGACCTGCCTTCGCCGGAAGGACTGACGGGTCGCGAAGAGACGCGACCGCAACGCCGCTTCTCGGTCTACCGCAACAATGTCACCGTCTCGCTGGTCGATGCTCTCGCTTCAATCTTCCCGACGGTCCAGAACCTTGTTGGCGAAGACTTTTTCCGCGCCATGGCCCGCCTCTATGTGGCCGCCCATCCGCCCACCTCCCCCCTGCTCTTCACCTACGGCGAGAGCTTTCCCGCGTTTCTCGAGTCCTTCCCGCCAGCGGCGGACCTACCCTTCCTCGCAGATGTCGCCCGCGTCGAGCGCCTCTGGCTCGATGCATATCATGCAGCGGACGCAGTCCCGCTCGATCCGGCAGCGCTTACACAAATCCCGGCCGAGGAACTGGTAAACATACGCTTTCGGCCGCAGCCCGCGACTCGCATGAGCCGCCTCCGTCACGCCGCCGGCACCATATGCCGCCTTGACCGGGCCGGCATGTCGCTCGAAGGCGTTAACCCGCTCCTGCCGGAGGCCGTGCTCGTCACACGTCCGGCCTTCGATGTTTCGATCGAAATCCTGCCCTCGGGCGGAGCTCCCTTCTTTGAAAGGCTTCTCAGCGGCCATGCACTCGGCGACGCCTGTCTTGCGGCCGGAGAGGAGGCCGCTGACATCCCCGCCCTTATCGGCCTTGCCCTCACCTCGGGCGCATTTGCCGCGATCGACCTTCTCCAGGAAAGCGAAAGACCATGACAGCTGCCATCGCAATCATCGAATTCTACCGCCGCACGATCCGTCGGATGGAGCCCATGCTTGATCGATGGTTTCTCGGGCTCTTTGCGCGGCTGGTCTTTCTGGCGGTGCTCGTTCCCTATTACCTGAATTCGGCGCTGACCAAGTTTGACGGTCCCTTCTCGATTTCCGACGGTGCCTATTACCAGATCGCCCTCCCGGCCGTGGATGCCGCCGGCGGCGATGTATCGGCCGTATCCTTCTTTCCCTGGGGGCTGACGGTCTTCCTAGGTTCCTATGGCGAGATAATCCTGCCGTTGCTGCTCGTCGTGGGCCTCTTCACCCGCATCGCCGCCCTCGGCATGATCGCCTTCATCGCCGTGCAGAGTTTGACAGACATCCTCGTCCACAATGTCGATGCCGGCACGATTGGCGCCTTGTTTGACCGTTTTCCCGACAGCGTCATCCTCGATCAGCGCCTGCTATGGATCTTCCCGCTCGCCTACCTTGTCGTAAAGGGCGCAGGGATGCTTTCTCTCGACAAGCTGCTCTGCACGATCTGGACCAAACGGATGGCCGGACATGAAAAAGGCGGCCGGCTTTCGCCGACCGCCTGACTGGGGGCCAGATCGTCTAGAAGACGATCAGTTCACATGCGCCTCGATCGCCTTGGGCGCGCTGCCGAGGGGCTCTGCGGCAATCGAGATCCGGCGCGGCTTCATCGCTTCGGGGATGTTGCGCAGCAGATCGATGTGCAGCAGGCCGTTCTTCAGCGAAGCGGCGGTGACTTCCACATGATCGGCAAGCTGGAAGCGACGCTCGAAGGCGCGCTTCGCAATGCCGCGATAGAGGAATTCGCTCTGCTCGGCCTTCTCGTCCTCGAGCTTCTCACCCTTGACGGTCAGCACATGGGCATGCGCCTCGATCGATAGCTCGCTTTCGTCGAAGCCGGCAACGGCCATGGTGATCCGGTAGAGGTTCTCGCCGGTGCGTTCGATATTATAGGGCGGGTAGCTCTGCGCCTGTTCCGGCTGACCGAGGCTGTCCAGCATGGTGAACAGGCGATCGAAACCGACGGTGGAACGATAGAGCGGGGAAAAATCGACGTGACGCATTGTGTCCTCCTTGAAGCGACGTTGGCGTTCTCTTGAGTCCGCTGGCATCCCGCTTGGGGCGATGCTGGCGGCGGTCTGCGGACCCTTCTGGCGTCCGCAGAACCGATGTGGGAAATGGCGCGATCGAATTCAAGATCTTCCGTCCCAGCGCCGCTCATCCCGCGATGAACTGCGGGTGAACGCCTGGTTCAAGCCGGGTTCAAGCATACTCATCTAGGTTTGGATCATCGGTTGTCTCGACCGACCGGGCCGGAGATATCGTCCCTTCCACTTCGGCCGGACTTCGCCGGAACCGCAGCCCTCCGTCTGCGGTTCCGGCTTTTTTCTTTGACTTGCGACCGGGCTGCAGCCTATCCCCAAGAGACGAGACGCGGCTTCAACCGACAGGCAGTTGCAGGCATGGACGCCATTCTTCACGCCACCCCCGGAAACCCGATTCCAGGCAGGCCACAGGTAGGCTTCTTTGAGGGCCATCGCGGTATCCGCCTGCGTTACGCGGTCTTCCGGTCGAGTGCCCCGAAGATCAAGGGCACGATCGTCCTCTTGCATGGACGAAACGAAAGCATCGAAAAGTATTTCGAGACTATCCGCGAGCTCAATGAAAGCGGCTTCTGGGTTGCGACCTATGATTTTCGCGGCCAGGGCGGATCGGAACGGCTGCTGAAGAAGGATCCGCGCCGAGGACATGTCGGCCGCTTCGACCATTATGTCCGCGACCTCGAGATCTTCCTCGAACAGATCGTGCTGCCGGACACCCGTCTGCCCTTTTTCCTGCTCGCCCACTCGACCGGTGGCCTGATCGCCTTGAAGGCGGCTCCGCGTCTTTCCAACCGCATCGAGCGCATGGTGCTGGCGGCCCCCTTCGTCGGCCTCGGCGGCCAGAAGACATCGCCGGAGAATATCCGCCGGATTGCGACCCTCGCAAGCTTTACCGGTTTCGGCGGCATTTCGCTGACGAAGGACGAGCCCTTGAAACCCTTTGAGGGAAATCCGCTGACATCGGATGCCCTGCGCTTTGCCCGCAACCAGCGGATCATGCTCGACCATCCGGAACTGGCACTTGGCCCACCCACGGCGCGCTGGCTCTACGAGAGCCAGAAGGCGATCGACGCCATCCGCAAGCCGGGCCATCTCGCATCGATCACGGTGCCGACGGTGATCATAGCGCCCGGCAATGATCCGATCGTGCCGTATCACTATCAGGAATCCATGGCACAATATTTCCGCGCCGGCCAGCTGGTGCCGGTCGCCGGCGCACGCCACGAGATCCTGCAGGAGCAGGATCGCTATCGCAAACAGGCGCTAGCCGCCATCTTTGCCTTCATGCCGGGCGGCGAGCCCGACGAGGCAGATCCCGCCGAAGAACTGACAGTCTCCACCCTGGAGGCCTGAGCGAAAGGGCTTAGCCGCGCTTGAGCATGTCCATGGCCTGCGCATGAACGGCCTTTGAGCCGGCCGCGATGATCGAACCGCCAGCCTCAGGTCGCCCGCCGTCCCAGGTGGTGATGATCCCACCCGCCTGCTCGATGATCGGGATCAGCGCGCCGACGTCATAGGGCTTCAAGACAGTCTCGATGACCAGATCGACATGACCGGCTGCGAGCAGGCAATAGGCATAGCAATCCACGCCGTAGCGGAAGAGCTTGACCTTGTCCTGCACGGCCTGAAAACGCTCGACTTCCCAATCCTTGAAGAGATGCGGCGAAGTGGTGAAGAGGATCGCGTTTTCGAGCGATCCGCAATCGCGCACCTGATTCTGCCGTTCGCCATCGGGACCTGAGTACCAGGAGCGCTCGCCATCGGCATAATAGCGCTCGCCTGTGAAGGGCTGCTCCATCAGCCCCATGACCGAGCGGCCCTTTTCCTGGAAGCCGATCAGCGTGCCCCAGACGGGAACGCCGGAAATGAAGGCCCGCGTGCCGTCGATCGGATCGATGACCCAGAGATGATCGCTGTCCATCCGGATATTCTCGTGCTCTTCGCCAAGAATGCCATGGGTCGGAAATTCCGCTTCGATCAGCTTGCGGATGGCAATTTCGGCCGCCTGGTCGCCTTCGGTGACGGGGTCGAAACCGGCTTTCTCCTTGTTGACCACAGACAGGCCCGAGCGAAAGCGCGGAAGGGTCTCGGCCTTGGCGGCATCGGCCAAGCGAAAGAAGAAATCACGATCTGGGCGCATGGAAAGATCCGTCGTCTGGAGGGAGCTCCGTCTTAGCGCCAGTCGCAAGGAAAGAAAACCACCGCCGGCCGCCTTCTTCGCCCTCACCGGACGCCCGCCGACCGGCCTCAGAGCGCGAAATTGCGTAAATTTTGGCCTTGCTCAAAAATGCACCAATTTTCGACTTGACAATGGTGCACCGCAACATCTAACGTCTCACTTACAGTCTTCTGACTGTAAATACCCTCCTTGGGTGTTTCCTCCCTAGACTTAACCGCGCCACGAGCGCGGTTTTTTTTGCCCGGCACAGAGCGCCGAGGGCCGCAACATCTGGAAATCGGAAAAAACTATTCGGCCGCCAGCGCCCGGTCGCCGGCATAGTCGGCGACGAAATCTGCCATCTGCTCCATGAACACGGCGAGCGAGCCGGCTAGGACATCGAAGTCAGAACGCTTTTCGAGCGTCGTCTCGTCGATATAAATCGAACGATTGACCTCGATCTGCAGAGCGTGCAGCCCGCGGGCCGGTCGGCCGTAATGCTCGGTGATGAAGCCCCCGGCATAGGGCTTGTTGCGCACGGCCGCAAAGCCGAGGTCCTCCAGGAACTGCAACGCCGCCTGGCTGAGCTCGGTTGACGCGCTCGTCCCATAACGGTCGCCGATAATGAAATCCGGCTTCAGACCGCTGCCCGCGACGCGGATATTGCCGGGCATCGAATGGCAGTCGATCAAGACGCCGAAGCCGAACATCGCATGGGTCCGGGCAATCAGCCGGCGCAGGCAGGCATGATAGGGCTTGTAGCAGCTCTCGATCCGCTCCATGGCGACCGAAAGCGGCATGCGCCTTTCGTAAATCTCCATGTTCTCGGCAACGATGCGCGGGATCGTGCCCAGCCCGCCCGCCACACGCGCTGAATTGCTGTTGGCAAAAGGCGGCAGCGGATCGGAAAACATCCGCGGATCGAGCTCGTAGGGCTCCCTGTTCACGTCGACATAGGCGCGCGGGAAATGCGCGACGAGCAGCGGCGCACCGAAGCCGGGCGCCGCCGAGAACAGCTCATCGACGTAATGATCCTCCGAACGGCGAATCGAAATCTCGTCGAGTCGCGACTCACCGAGGAAGGCCGAGGGGTATCGACGACCGCTATGGGGGGAGTTGTAGACAAAGGGAATGGTCTGGGTCGCGGGCTCTCGAACCTCGAACAGGTCGAATTCGTTGGTCATCCGCTTTCCAGGGCCTCTTCTTTACCAAGTCACAAACTTGTTGCGTGTCTCATGTTGCCAGTCGCCCGTTGCAAAGTCCATACTCCCGGAAATGGCGGAGCAGGCTCACTTTCTCGTTGTTCACCGGTTCTTTACTGAGCCGACCCTAAAGTGAGCGGCTGCAAGCTTACCCATGCAATCGAGTACAGCGGTCCCTAAATGACTCAGAAAATCCTTCTCGCCGAAGATGACAACGACATGCGCCGGTTCCTGGTAAAGGCGCTCGAAAAGGCAGGCTACAAGGTCTCCTCCTTCGACAACGGCGCCTCAGCCTATGACCGCCTGCGGGAAGAACCCTTCTCCCTTCTGCTCACCGACATCGTGATGCCGGAGATGGACGGCATCGAGCTGGCGCGCCGCGCCACCGAACTCGATCCGGACCTGAAGGTCATGTTCATCACCGGCTTTGCCGCCGTTGCACTGAACGCCGATTCGAAGGCTCCGAAGGACGCAAAGGTCCTGTCCAAGCCTTTCCACCTTCGCGATCTCGTCGACGAAGTGAACAAACTCCTTGCGGCATAAGGCCTTCTTGAGAGATTGAAAAAATCTCTTCACAAAACTGCAAAATGCCTATTGACGGGCGAACAGGTTTTGTGGTCTTAAGCCGCTCATCGGATGGGCGTGTAGCTCAGCGGGAGAGCACTACGTTGACATCGTAGGGGTCACAGGTTCAATCCCTGTCACGCCCACCATTCGAATTCTTTCAAGGGCTTGCCGGAAACGGCGAGCCCTTTTGAATTTGCGGTTTGCGATCTGCACGAGGCAGCGAATCAGGCGGCCTCACCCCTTGACCACCGCAACCTCTTCCCCCGCATAGACCACTACATATCCGCCCTGCGGCTTCAGCGCTTGTGCCCGCTCTTCGAGCCAGCTGAGATACCGTTCCTCCCGCCAGATTTCCCCTGCCTCGGGCTCCACCAGCACCGTCAGCTGCGGCCCCTGCGCATACATCATCATGCGGCTGACGCTCGGCTCCCATTCGTCCCCGAGTGTCGGGTCCGTGCGCCAGAGGCAGAAGAAGTCGCGACAGGTCGCAGGCCTGACATCATAGGCGTCGCAGCCACCGCCGACGAGGCAGTGGCGACAGGGTTCGTTTGCCGGTTTGTCGAATTCGGCGATGTCGGGAAGGATGCAGCAGAGCGAACAGCTGCCGCAATCGCGGCCCGGCACCAGCGCCGAGCCCTGCCCTTGCCCAGATAAAGTCATCTCAGGCTGCCGGACCGATGGTGACGGAGATCGGCGAGAGGCCCTCAACCGCGCCCAGGAGCCGGTCACCCGGCTGCAGCGCGCCGACGCCCGAAGGCGTGCCGGTGAAGATCAGGTCGCCCGGCGTCAGGTGATAGTAGCGCGAGAGATGGCTGATGATTTCAGGCACCGACCAGACCATCTCGTTGAGATGCCCCTCCTGGCGAAGGCCGTCATTGACGGTGAGCGAGATGCGCTGCGAATTGGGCTGGAAGTCGCCAGCCGCGGTGATCGCGCCGATGACGGCCGAATCCTCGAAGGCTTTCGCGATATCCCAGGGACGCTGTTTTTCCTTCATGGCGTTCTGTAGATCCCGCCTTGTCATGTCGAGCCCGACGGCATAGCCGAATACCGCCTCCATCGCGTCATCGGTCGAGACCCGGAAAGCCGGCGCCCCGATCGCGATCACAAGTTCGATCTCATGATGGTAATCCTCGGTGCCTGGCGGATAGGCGATCGCGCCCCCCTCGAGGACGAGACCCGTTGCAGGCTTGGTGAAGTAGAAGGGCGCGACACGATCGACGGTGTTGCCGAGTTCGGCGGCGTGGGCGGCGTAGTTTCGCCCGACACAAAAAATGCGGTGAATGGGGAAACCCTCTTGCCGGCCATGAATCGGGACAAGCGGGGCGGTCGGAACGGAAAACAGCGGACGGGTCACAGACAAGGACATTCTCTCTGGATTGATGAGGCTCGGGCCCGCCAAGACTGGCAGCGGGGATCACCAGCATACCCGCCTGAGCGCGGCAATGCATCCGGCTTGATTGGCAAGGTTGAATGGTCGACCGGGCTTGGAACATACCGCCAAACATGTAACAAAACCGCCGCAGCTGCGTTCACCTGCCCTTAGGGCATCGTGCTCGCTCCGACATCAGCCGGGACGGATCCGCCCCGGCAAGACATCGAAAGGCATAAAAACATGAGCATCAAGATCGTGCCGGTCATCATGGCCGGCGGCAAGGGAACAAGGCTTTGGCCGCTGTCGCGCGCAGCCGCTGCGAAGCAGTTCATCCGCTTCCTCGGCGATGAGACCTTGCTGCAGAAGACGCTGGCCCGAGTCTCCGACGCGACGATCTATGAAGCCCCTGTCATCGTGACCAACGAGGATTTTCGTTTCCTCGTCGCCGAACAGGCCCGCGAGATCGGTGTCGCGCTTGATGGCATCATCCTGGAGCCGGAGGCGCGCAACACCGCGGCCGCTGTCGCCGCCGCCGCTTTGATCGTCGGTGAGCGCCATGGCAGCGAGACGCTGATCCAGATCCTGCCCTCCGACCACGAGATCACCGTCGATGATACCTATCGCGGCTGCGTGCAAAAGGCGGCCCGTGCGGCGCGCGACGGCAAGATCGTCACCTTCGGTATCACGCCGACCGAGCCAGCAACCGGCTACGGCTATATCGAGATCGGCGACGACCTCGACAATGGGGTGAACAAGGTCACGCGCTTCGTCGAAAAGCCGAAGGCAGAGGTCGCCGAAAAGATGCTGGCGAGCGGCAACTATGCCTGGAACTCCGGGATGTTTGTCTTCTCCGCCGGCCAGATGATTGCGGAGCTTGAGACACTGGCGCCTGAAGTTCTCGCGGCCGTCCGGACCTCGATCGAAAAGGCCAAGGGCGATCTCGACTTTACCCGCCTTGATGCGGAAAGCTTTGGCCAAAGCCCGAGCATCTCGATCGACTATGCAGTCATGGAGAAGACGCCGAATGCGGCGGTTGTCCCCTCGCCCATCATTTGGTCCGACCTCGGCAGCTGGGACGCGATCTGGAAGCTCGCCGAAGGCGATGAAAACGGCAATGTCGTCAGTGGCAACGCCACCGTCTCCGACACCACCAATTCGCTCGTCATGTCGCGCAACGCCCATCTCGCCGTCCAGGGCATGGAAGGTGTCGCCGTCGTCGCCTCCGAAGACGCCGTCTATGTTGGTCGCCTCGACCGGGCCCAGGATGTCGGCAATCTCGTCAAGATGCTCGCCGCCGACAAGAAGACGGCGCATCTCACCGAAAACCACCCAACGGCCCTTCGCCCCTGGGGTGGCTATACCTCGATCCTCAATGGCGATCGCTTCCAGGTGAAGCGCCTCTTCGTGCATCCGGAAAAGAAACTCTCGCTGCAGAAGCATCATCACCGTGCTGAACACTGGGTCTGCGTCAAGGGAACGGCAGAGGTCACCATCGACGACAAGGTCACTGTCCTGCACGAGAACCAGTCGATCTACATCCCGCAAGGATCCGTGCACCGCCTCGCCAATCCCGGCAAGATCCGCCTCGAAGTGATCGAGGTCCAGACCGGCTCCTATCTCGGCGAAGACGACATCATCCGCCTGGTCGACGAATTCGGTCGGAGCTGAGTTCAGGCCATACACCGCATCTGCGCGGCCCGGCGGCTTCCACCGTCCGGGCCGCTTGCTTTATGGCGCTGCATTGCACAAGATCGACGCAAGCCGGAAAAAGCGGCAGGGCGAACAGCGAAGCGGTAAAGAATGGCGATCAAGGCAAGCATCTATCATCTCACCCACTACAAGTATGACAACCCGGTCCAGCTCGGACCGCAGATCATCCGGCTGAAGCCTGCCGCCCATTCCCGCACCAAGGTTCTCTCCCATTCGCTGAAGGTCACGCCCGAGAACCACTTCGTCAATCTGCAACAAGACCCCTACGGCAACTACCTTGCCCGCTTCGTCTTCCCGGACCCGGTCACCGAATTCAAGATCGAGGTCGACCTCGTCGCCGACATGACGGTTTACAACCCGTTCGACTTCTTCACCGAGGAAGTCGCGGTCAAATGGCCCTTCGACTATCCGGAAGATCTGCGCGACGACCTCAAGATCTACATGACGCCGGAGCCGGCGTCGCCGGCGCTCGACGCCTTCATGGCGACTATCGACACGACGGAAGGTCAGGGGACGGTCGATATGGTTGTCGGGCTCAATGCCCGCCTGCAACAGGAGATCGGCTACGTCATTCGTATGGAACCCGGCGTCCAGACGCCGGAGGATACGCTGACATCGGCCCGCGGCTCCTGCCGTGATTCGAGCTGGCTGTTTGTCCAGATCCTGCGCCGCCTCGGGTTTGCCGCCCGTTTCGTCTCCGGTTATCTCATCCAGCTCGCACCGGACCTGAAGGCGCTCGATGGTCCCTCCGGCACCGAGGTCGACTTCACCGACCTGCATGCCTGGACGGAAGTTTACATTCCCGGCGCCGGCTGGATCGGCCTGGACCCGACCTCGGGCCTCTTGACCGGCGAAAGCCACATCCCTCTGGCGGCCACCCCGCATTACAAGAACGCCGCCCCCATCTCCGGCGGCTATGTCGGACAGGCCAATACCGAATTCGCATTCGACATGCAGGTGAAGCGCGTTGCCGAACATCCGCGCATCACCAAGCCTTTCTCCGACGACAGCTGGGATGCCCTGAATGCGCTCGGACAGAAAGTCGATGCCGACCTGAAAGCCCATGACGTGCGGCTCACCATGGGCGGCGAGCCGACCTTCGTGTCGATCGATGACTTCCAGTCCGCAGAATGGAATACCGATGCCGTCGGCCCGACCAAACGCGACCTCGCCGATCAGCTCATTCGCCGGTTGCGCCAAAAATTCGCCCCCGGCGGCTTCCTGCATTACGGCCAGGGCAAGTGGTATCCGGGCGAAAGCCTGCCACGCTGGACCTTCTCGCTCTACTGGCGCAAGGACGGCAAGCCGATCTGGCATGACCCGGCGCTAATCGCCGCCGAACACAAGGATACCGGCGTCACACACCAACAGGCCGAAGCGTTGATGGCCGGGATCGCGGCCGAGCTCGAGATCGAAACCGACATGATCATCCCGGCCTTCGAGGATCCGGCCGAGTGGATCATCAAGGAAGGCAGCCTGCCGGAAAACGTCGACCCCTCGAACTCCAAGCTTGAAAGCGCGGAAGAGCGGGCCCGCATCGCCAAGGTCTTCGAACGCGGCCTGACAACCCCGACCGGCTACATCCTGCCGGTCCAGGCCTGGAACGCCAAGGCCGGCGGCCGCCGCTGGGTCAGCGAGAAATGGCGCACCCGCCGCGGCAAGATCTTCCTCATCCCCGGCGACAGCCCGATCGGCTTTCGCATGCCGCTCGGTACCCTGCCTTATGTGCCGCCGTCGCAGTATCCCTATATCCACACCACAGATCCCTCGATTCCGCGCTCACCCTTGCCGGATTTTGGCCCGCAGGTCCGCGAGGGTCGCGCCCTGCCCGAGGCCTCCCGCAGAACCGGTGAGGCCCAGCAGGATCGCAACGAGCAGAACATCACCGGCTCTGCCGGCGATATCAGGGGCGCCGTGCGCACAGCCATGAGCGTCGAGGCCCGCGATGGCCGCCTCTGCGTCTTCATGCCACCGGTCGAGGCTGTCGAGGACTATCTCGAACTGGTCGCGGCCGCAGAAACTGCCGCACGTGGGCTTGGCCTGCCGGTCCATATCGAAGGCTACGCACCGCCTCAGGACGAGCGCATCAACGTCATCCGCGTTGCCCCGGATCCGGGTGTCATCGAGGTCAACATCCACCCGGCTTCCAGCTGGGATGACTGCGTCGCGACGACGAACGCCATCTATGAGGAAGCGCGCCAGACCCGCCTCGGCGCCGACAAGTTCATGATCGACGGCCGCCACACCGGCACCGGCGGCGGCAACCATGTCGTGGTCGGCGGCGCCAATCCTGACGACAGCCCCTTCCTGCGCCGTCCCGACCTGTTGAAGAGCCTGATCCTGCACTGGCAGCGCCACCCGGCGCTCTCCTACATGTTCTCCGGCATGTTTATCGGCCCGACCAGCCAGGCGCCGCGCTTTGACGAAGCCCGCCACGACAGCCTCTATGAGCTGGAAATCGCCATGGCCCAGGTGCCGATGCCGGCCAGTGGTGCTGCAGCCCCCCTGCCCTGGCTCGTCGATCGGCTGTTCCGCAATCTTCTGATCGACGTCACCGGCAATACCCACCGCTCGGAAATCTGCATCGACAAGCTGTTTTCGCCGGACGGTCCAACGGGCCGCCTCGGCCTTGTCGAGTTCCGCGGCTTCGAAATGCCGCCGAACGCGCGCATGTCGCTTGCCCAGCAATTGCTGGTCCGCGCACTGATTGCCCGCTTCTGGAAGAACCCGATCGGCGGCCGCTTCGTCCGCTGGGGCACAAGCCTGCACGATCGCTTCATGCTGCCGCATTACCTCTGGCTGGACTTCCTCGAAGTGCTCGCGGACCTGCGCGAACACGGCTTCGACTTCAAGCCGGAGTGGTTCGCCGCCCAGCTGGAATTCCGCTTCCCCTTCGTCGGCGAAGTAACCTACGAGGGCTCGAAGCTGGAACTGCGACAGGCGCTGGAACCATGGCATGTCATGGGAGAAGAAGGGGCGATTGGCGGCACGGTCCGCTATGTCGACTCATCCGTCGAGCGCCTGCAGATTCAGCTGGAGACAGCCAATCCCGAACGTTTCGTCGTGGCCTGCAACGGGCGCCAGGTGCCGCTGCGCAAATCTGACGTCAATGGCGTTGCTGTGGGCGGCGTGCGTTACAAGGCCTGGCAGCCGGCCTCCGGTCTGCATCCGGTCCTGCCCGTCAACACACCGCTAACATTCGACATCTATGATACATGGTCTGCCCGGTCGATCGGGGGCTGCGTTTATCACGTCGCGCATCCTGGCGGCCGGACCTACGACACTTTCCCTGTGAATGGGAACGAAGCGGAAGCCCGTCGGCTTGCACGTTTCGAGCCTTGGGGCCATACAGCCGGCTCCTATCCCCTATGGCCCGAGACCGTGTCGCCGGAATTCCCGCACACTTTGGACCTGAGACGACCGCAAGGTATCTGATCTGATGGCACAGAAGACGGCAGCGGAGCTTTCCCCGCCAGACGCGCCGAAAAGCAAGGCCCGCACGGCCGGCTATCGTGCGCTGGCGGGCGCCGCCGACGAGATGATCGACAACAAGGGCAATGTCCGTCCCGTCTGGCAGGCCCTGGTCTCGGCGATCGACACCATGCCGGAAGAGGATCTGCACGAGCGCTTTGCCCGTGCGGATCGCTACCTGCGCGATGCCGGCGTCTTCTACCGTGCCTATGGTTCTGGCGGATCGAGCGAGCGAGCCTGGCCCTTCTCCCACATCCCGGTGATGATCTCGGATGCGGAATGGCAGGTGCTGGCCGAGGGGCTGGTCCAGCGCGCGAATCTCCTGGAAGCGGTCGTCGCGGACATCTATTCGGAAAACCGGCTGGTCCAGGAAGGTTTCCTGCCACCGCAGCTGATCGCCTCGAATCCGGAATTCCTACGCCCGCTTGTCGGCATCAAGCCGGCCGGCGGCCACTACCTGCATTTCTGTTCCTTCGAAATCGGCCGCGGACCCGACGGCAACTGGTGGGTGCTGGCCGATCGCACCCAGGCGCCCTCGGGTGCGGGCTTTGCGCTGGAAAACCGGGTGGCGACCGCCCGCGCCTTCTCCGATGTCTATGCGGAGACCCACGTCCACCGGCTGGCCTCCTTCTTCGGCGCCTTCCGCAAGGCGCTGCAAGCGCGCACCCGCGGCTCGGACGAGCGCATCGCGGTTCTGTCTCCGGGTCCTGCCAACGAGACCTATTTCGAACATGCCTACATCGCCCGCTATCTCGGCATCATGTTGCTCGAAGGTGAGGACCTCACCATCGTCAACGGCAAGGTCATGGTCCGCACTGTCGCCGGCCTCAAGCCCGTCAGCGTCCTCTGGCGCCGCCTCGATGCGGCCTTTGCCGATCCGCTGGAGCTCGATCAGAATTCCTATATCGGCACGCCCGGCATGGTGGAGGCGCTGCGCAACGGCGCCGTCACCTTCGTCAACGCGCTCGGCTCCGGCATTCTCGAAACCCGTGCGCTTCTCGCCTTCATGCCCACCCTCTCGCGCCACCTGCTCGGCGAGGAACTGAAGCTGCCCTCGATCGCCACCTGGTGGTGCGGCCAGAAGGCCGAGCGCGAACACGTCGCGGCCCATCTCGACCGTATGGTCATCGGCTCCGCCTTCTCGCGCCTGCCGTTCTTCGATGACGGCGGACGCTCTGTCATGGGCTCGCGCTACAAGGACCCGCAGGGCAGAACCACTGCCGCATGGCTGGAATCAGAAGCAGGCAACCTGGTGGGCCAGGAAGTCGTGACGCTCTCGACCACGCCTGCCATGATCGACGGCAAGCTCACGCCGCGGCCGATGTCGCTGCGTGTCTTCGCCGCCCGCACCCAGAATGGCTGGCAGATCATGCCAGGCGGCTTTGCCCGGATCGGCAGCGGATCGGATGTCTCGGCGATTGCCATGCAGTCCGGCGGCAGTGCGGCCGATGTCTGGATCGTCTCCGACAAGCCCGTTGACCGCACCTCGCTTTTGCCGGCGGAGGAGACCTTCACCCGCAACATGCCCGGCAGCCTGCCGAGCCGGGCGGCCGACAATCTCTTCTGGCTTGGCCGCTATATCGAGCGCGCCGAAGGGGTGCTGCGCATCCTGCGCGCCTGGCATGCGCGCTATGCCGAAAGCGCCAATCCGGACCAGCCGCTGCTCGCCTTCGTCAGCGAATATCTTTCGAACATCGACGTCGACACCAAGTCCGGTGTGCCGGAAAGCCTGCTGCGCAACATCGACAGCGCCGTCTATTCGGCGAGCAACATCCGCGACCGCTTCTCGCCGGACGGCTGGCTGGCGCTGAACGACCTATCGAAGACCGCCAAGCGCTTCCACGAAAAGGTGAAGCCGGGCGACGATGCCGCTCATGCCATGACCATCCTCCTGCGCAAGCTCGCAGGCTTTGCCGGTCTTGTGCATGAAAATATGTACCGTTTCACCGGCTGGCGCTTCCTGACCATCGGCCGCCTCCTGGAACGCGGCCTGCACATGACACGCCTGCTTGGCCACATGACCGGCCCCGATGCCCCCGATGGCTCGCTCGACATGCTGCTCGAGATCGGCGACAACGTCATGACCCATCGCCGCCGCTACAATGTCTCGACCGCGCGCCTCACTGTCACCGACTTGCTTGCACTCGACCCGCTCAATCCGCGATCGATCCTCTTCCAGCTGAACGAGATACGCATCGAGGTCGAGCAACTGCCGAACGCCATGGTCAACGGCCAGATGTCGAGCCTCTTCCGCGAGGCAATGCGCCTGCATTCGGGGCTTGCCGTAATGACGCCGGAAGCCATGTCGGCGGATGTCTACACCAATCTGGAGCGTGAATTGGAGAAGTTCTCCGATATCCTCGCCCAGACCTATTTGAGCTGACGCGATGCTCTACGACCTCTCGCTCCATATCGGTTACCGCTACGAGGTTCCGGCAACCGGCGCCCATCACATGTTGCGGCTTCTGCCGCTCTCGCTTCCCGACCGTCAGCGACTCGTCGCCGGTGCGATCACGGTCAGCCCGGAGCCAGACGAGATCTCGACCTTCAACGACTTCTTTCGCCATCCGACGAGCCACGCCATCCTGCGTGGTCCGCATGAGAAGCTCGACATCCGCATGCAGGCCCGGGTGATGGTTCAGGCCCAGCCGATGGCTGCCGACTTTTCACCGCTGCTCGACCGACTTCCGCAGGAGATCGGCGAAACCTGGTCGCTCGATGCGGAATCACCGCATCATTTTCTCGGCACAAGCCCGCGGCTACCCCGGGACAAGGCGATCGCGGCCTATGTGCGCAGCATGCTGAAACCCAGCATGACAGTACGCCAGATCGCCGAGACGCTCTGCAGCCGCATCCACGAGGACTTCAAATACGACGCCGAAGCAACGACCGTCGACACGACGCCGGCGGAAGCCTTCGACAAGAAGCGCGGCGTCTGCCAGGACTTCTCCCATGTGATGATCGTGGCGCTGCGCAGCCTCGGCATCCCCGCTGGCTATGTCAGCGGCTTCCTGCGCACCATCCCGCCGCCGGGCAAGGAGCGCCTGGAAGGGGCAGACGCCATGCATGCCTGGGTCCGCATCTGGTGCGGCAAGCTCACCGGCTGGCTGGAACTCGACCCCACGAACGACATCGCGGCCGGCACCGATCACATCGTGGTCGGCTACGGCCGGGACTATGCCGACGTCGCACCCGTCATCGGCGTGTTGAAAAGCTATGGCTCGCATCAGACGGACCAGGCCGTGGATGTCATCCCGGTGCGCCAATAGTGCATTCTTACATCGAATTTTATTGATCCCATTAAACGGATCGCAATGGGACGCAGTCTATAACCCTCCAAACGCTGATTTTGGATGGACATGATGACTACCCCTGACAGCCCGCGCAAATCGCTCTTCGCACGTCTTTGGCGCGACCGCGCCGGCAATTTCGGCCTGGCAACGGCCATCCTGCTCCCCGTAGCAGCCGCCACCGCTGGTGTGGCAATCGACTTGAACCGGATGGTCCAGGTGCGCGCCACGTTGCAGGACGCCGCCGACTCGGCCGTCCTGTCTGCAGCAAATGCGCTGGCGAAAGACGATAAACTCTCCGACGACGCCGTTCTCGAATTCGCGCGCAAATTCATGAAGGCACAGCTAAACAACGTGCTTCCAGGCGGCGCAAGCGACCAGACCGACGAGGAAGCGGAAGAAGACCCATTGGCCGGCGCAGTCGGGAATGTCGAGCGAAAGCTCGGAAAGACAGGCAAGACCGTCGAAGTCAGTCTGTCACCGACCTATACCTTGACAACCAATGGCATGACCGCCCTGCTCGGGTGGAAGGAAGTAACCGTCAGCGTTACGGCAACGGCACAAGCCACGCCTGAAAGCGGCGCAGCCGTGTCGATGTATGTCGTGCTGGATCGTTCCGGCTCGATGTCCTTCACCACGAACACGGTCGATACCTCGGTTACGAGCTGCGTGAACTACAGCGCCGCAAACTGGGCCTACAAGGACATCCTGCCCGGCCGAAGGAACTACCTCAATCCGTCAAGCCCTTGCTACGTCAAGAAGATCCAGGCTCTGAAAACGGCCTCGGCGGTCATGATGAACGAGCTGGTGAAGGCTGATCCGAAGGGTGACCTCATCCGTGTTGGCGCAGTGTCTTACAACGACGCCACCCAGCCAGCCTCCGGCATGGCATGGGGCGTCACGACCGCGACCAACTACATCACCGTGCTTCCATCCGTGCCGACCGGCGGCACCAACGCCTCGGGCGGTATGGAGCTTGCCTTCAAGGCTTTGACAGAAGACAACGACGCCGAGAAGAGTGCGCACTCCGCCAAAGGTAATTCGGACTTTGCTCGCTACATTGTCCTGATGACCGATGGCGAAATGACCGGCAACAGCGCTTCCTGGAACCCGGCTATCGACACAAAAGTCCTGGAACAGTGCACAGCTGCAAAAGAGGAAGGCATCGAGATTTTCACGGTTGCCTTCATGGCCCCTCAGAAAGGCAGAGAGCTGCTGCTAGCATGCGCGACGTCTGACGACCACTACAAAGAACCGACCGACATGGCCGGTCTTGTTAAGGCCTTCGGCGACATCGGCAAGGCTGCGGCTGCGGCCTCGACCCGCCTGACCAACTGACACGATCCAAAACGTTTTGGATTTCTCCCACAATTCGACCGCAGCCGTCATGGCTGCGGTCTTATCGCTTCTTCACGCTTTTCAGATAATATAATCAGATCAGGGCCTTGAGGCCCAAGACGGCGCTCCGAACAAAAGTTCTCCTCGCAGCTTCCCGCCTGTTGCAACTGTCTCATTTCGATGCGTAAACTGGCATTCACGGAAGCGGCACCGCTATCGCATCGGCGCCGCCCGGAGACACGAACAACGCCAGGCGGACCGATGATCAAGACTCCCCACAAAGTCGACCTTCCCCTTCCCAAGCGCGGAGTTTCCGATCCGGACGCCCTGGCCGCCGAGATCATGGACAAGCTGACCTACAGCATCGGCAAGGATGCCAAGGTGGCAACGCCGCATGACTGGCTGACAGCAACCATCCTCGTGGTGCGTGACCGCATCATCGACACGTGGATGGAATCGACCCGCACCACCTACATGAACAACGGCAAGCGGGTTTATTATCTATCGCTCGAATTCCTCATCGGCCGCCTCCTGCGCGACGCCATGTCGAACCTCGGCCTGATCGATGACATCCGCCAGGCGCTGTCCTCTCTGTCAGTCGAATTCGACGTGATCGCAGGCCTCGAACCTGACGCAGCGCTCGGCAATGGCGGTCTCGGTCGTCTCGCCGCCTGCTTCATGGAGAGTATGGCAACCGTCAACATTCCGGCCTATGGCTATGGCATTCGCTACGTTCACGGCCTCTTCCGCCAGCAGATGGCCGAGGGCTGGCAGGTCGAACTGCCGGAAAGCTGGCTCGCCCACGGCAACCCCTGGGAATTCGAGCGGCGCGAAAGCTCCTACGAAGTCGGCTTTGGTGGCACAGTCGAAACCGTCGATGGTCCGGATGGCGAGCCGCGTTACGTCTGGAAGCAGGGCGAGCGCGTCATCGCCACCGCCTTTGATACCCCGGCCGTCGGCTGGCGCGGCGAGCGCGTCAACACGCTGCGCCTCTGGTCGGCCCAGCCGATCGACCCCATCCTGCTCGACGCCTTCAACGCCGGCGACCACATTGGCGCGCTGCGCGAGAGCAACAAGGCCGAATCGCTCACCCGCGTCCTCTATCCGGCCGACGCCACGCCCGCCGGCCAGGAACTGCGCCTGCGCCAGGAATTCTTCTTCTGCTCGGCCTCGCTGCAGGACATCGTCCGCCGCCACCTGCAGCAGGGCAACACGCTCGCCCAGCTGCCGGATAAGGTGGCGATCCAGCTCAATGACACCCATCCGGCCGTCTCCGTTGCCGAACTGATGCGCCTGCTGGTCGATGTGCACGGCGTGGCATTCGACGAGGCCTGGGAAATATCGTCCAAGACCTTCTCCTACACAAACCACACACTGCTTCCGGAAGCGCTGGAAAGCTGGCCGGTGCCGCTGTTCGAGCGCCTTTTGCCGCGCCACATGCAGCTCGTTTACGCGATCAACGCCAAGGTCCTGCTCGACGCCCGCAAGAAGCGCGGCTTCAACGACCATGAGATCCGCCAGATCTCGCTGATCGACGAAAGCGGCGACCGCCGCGTGCGCATGGGCAACCTGGCCTTCATGGGTTCGCACTCGATCAACGGCGTCTCCGCGCTGCACACGGAGCTGATGAAAGAAACGGTCTTCTCCGATCTCCACAAGCTCTATCCGACGCGCATCAACAACAAGACCAACGGCATCACCCCACGCCGCTGGCTGATGCAGTGCAATCCCGACTTGACCGACCTCATCAAGGAAGCGATCGGACCGGAATTCCTCGACGACGCAACGAAGCTTAAGGGTCTCGACGCCTTCGCCGACGATCCGGCCTTCCAGCAGAAGTTCGCGGCGGTGAAGTTCGCCAACAAGCAGAAGCTGGCGAGCCTCGTGGCAAGCCGCATGGGCATCAAGCTCGATCCGCATGCGATGTTCGACATCCAGATCAAGCGCATCCATGAATACAAGCGCCAGCTTCTCAACATCATCGAGACGGTAGCGCTCTTCGACCAGATCCGGTCTCATCCTGAACGCGACTGGGTCCCGCGCGTAAAACTCTTCGCCGGCAAGGCAGCGCCCAGCTACCACAACGCCAAGCTCATCATCAAACTGGCCAACGACGTCGCCCGCATCATCAACACCGACCCCTCGGTGCGCGGTCTGCTGAAGGTCGTTTTCATTCCCAACTACAACGTCTCTCTCGCCGAAGTCATGGTGCCCGCCGCCGATCTTTCCGAACAGATTTCCACCGCCGGCATGGAAGCGTCGGGAACCGGGAACATGAAGTTCGCGTTGAACGGTGCATTGACCATTGGAACGCTCGACGGCGCCAATGTCGAAATGCGCGATCATGTGGGCGAGGAGAACATTGTGATTTTTGGAATGACCGCAGACGAGGTCGGACGCGTGAGGGCGGATGGACACAATCCGCGCGCCGCAATCGATGCCTCGCGCGAACTGCAGCAGGCCCTCTCGTCGATCGCATCCGGCGTCTTCTCGCCTGACGATCGTGACCGCTATGCCGATCTGATGCAGGGCATTTACCAGCATGACTGGTTCATGGTTGCCGCCGATTTCGACGCCTATGCCAAGGCCCAGCGTCAGGTGGACGACATCTGGACCGATACCTCGGCCTGGTATTCCAAGACCATCCGCAACACGGCCCGCATGGGCTGGTTCTCGTCGGATCGCACCATCCGGCAATACAACGCGGATATCTGGAGAGCTTGATGGCAAAATCACCGAAGAGGAGCGGTGACGTAGCGAAGCCGGACACACCGTCGGCAGCAGAAATCGAAGCGATCATCCACGGGACGCATGGCGACCCCTTCGCCTTTCTCGGCGTGCACGAGGCAGGCGCGGGCCATGTTGCACGTTGCTTCATCCCGGGCGCCGAGACGGTGATTGCCTACAATCTGGCCGGATACCACGTCGGCGAACTCGCGCGTCTGCACGATGCCGGCTTCTTTTCAGGCCCGGTCAAGCTCGATGGTGTTCTGCCGGTCCGCTACCGCGCCACCCGCGGCGATGCCGAATGGACGGTGACCGACCCCTACAGCTTTTGGCCGATCCTCGGGCCGATGGACGATTACTTCATCAAGGAAGGGTCGCATCTGCGCCTCTTCGACAAGATGGGCGCCCATCCGATCAAGCATCAGGGTGTCGACGGCTTTCACTTCGCCGTCTGGGCCCCCAATGCCCGCCGCGTCTCCGTCGTCGGCGATTTCAACGACTGGGACGGACGTCGCCACGTCATGCGCCTGCGCCGCGACACCGGCATCTGGGAAATCTTCGCGCCCGATGTCCGGGCCGGTGCCAGCTACAAGTTCGAAATCGTCGGGCCGCATGGCGATCTTCAGCCGCTGAAGGCCGACCCCTTTGCGCGCCGCGCCGAGATGCGGCCGAAGAACGCCTCGGTGACGACACCTGAGCTCGAACAGGACTGGGAAGACGAGGCCCACCGCGAGCACTGGGCAAGCATCGACCAGCGCCGCCAGCCGATTTCGATCTACGAGGTCCATGCCGGGTCCTGGCAGCGCCGCGACGACGGCTCCATGCTGACCTGGGACGAGATGGCCGCAAGGCTGATCCCCTACTGCGTCGACATGGGCTTTACCCATATCGAATTCATGCCGGTGACCGAGCACCCTTACGACCCGTCCTGGGGCTATCAGACGACGGGGCTTTACGCGCCAAGCGCCCGCTTCGGCGAGCCGGAGGGTTTTGCCCGTTTCGTCAACGGCTGCCACAAGGTGGGCTTGAGCGTCATCCTCGACTGGGTGCCTGCGCATTTCCCGACGGACGCCCACGGGCTTCGCAACTTCGATGGCACGGCGCTCTACGAACATGCCGACCCCCGCCAGGGCTTTCACCCGGACTGGAACACCGCGATCTACAATTTCGGTCGTCAGGAGGTTCTGTCCTACCTGATCAACAACGCCCTCTACTGGGCCGAGAAATTCCACCTCGACGGCCTGCGCGTCGATGCTGTCGCGTCCATGCTCTACCTCGACTATTCCCGGAAGGAAGGCGAGTGGATCCCCAATGAATACGGCGGGCGGGAAAACCTGGAGTCGGTGCGCTTCCTTCAACAGATGAACCACCACGCCTATGGCAGCCATCCGGGCATCATGACGATTGCCGAGGAGAGCACCTCCTGGCCAAAGGTCTCGCAGCCGGTCCATGAAGGTGGCCTCGGCTTCGGCTTCAAGTGGAACATGGGCTTCATGCATGACACGCTGAGCTACTTCGCCCGGGATCCGATCTACAGGAAGTACCATCATCAGGAGCTGACCTTCGGCCTGCTCTATGCCTTTTCCGAGAACTTCGTTCTGCCGATCAGCCACGACGAAGTGGTACACGGCAAGGGTTCGATGATCGCGAAGATGCCCGGTGACGACTGGCAGAAGTTCGCCAATCTCCGCGCCTATTACGGCTATATGTGGGGCCATCCCGGCAAGAAACTGCTGTTCATGGGCCAGGAGTTCGCCCAGTGGAGTGAGTGGTCCGAGGCCCGCTCGCTCGATTGGAACCTGCTCGATTATGCCCCGCATGAAGGCATGCGCCGGCTGGTCCGCGACCTCAACTTCACCTATCGCTCCAAGCCGGCACTCCATGCTCGCGATTGCGAGGGCGAGGGCTTCGAGTGGATCAATGCGGATGATCAGGAGAATTCGGTGCTCGCCTGGCTGCGCAAGGCACCCGGCGAAAAGCCGATCGCCGTGATTTGCAACCTGACGCCGAACTATCACGAACAATACGAATTGAGCTTGCCTGCGGCCGGCCGTTGGCGTGAGATACTGAACACCGATGCCGAAATCTATGGTGGTAGCGGTAAGGGCAATGGTGGCCGCGTGGAGGCGCATGCCACGGGAAGCGGATGGGCGAAAGCAGGGCTGACCCTGCCGCCGCTGGCCGTGATCATGCTGGAATTGGAACAGTAAGGGGAGGAAATACATGACCGAGAAAACGGCAAGAAGCTTGTCGCGCGATGCTATGGCCTATGTACTGGCCGGCGGGCGCGGCAGCCGCCTGAAGGAATTGACGGATCGGCGCGCCAAGCCGGCCGTCTATTTCGGCGGCAAGGCCCGCATCATTGACTTTGCCCTCTCCAACGCTCTGAACTCCGGTATCCGCCGTATCGGCGTGGCCACCCAGTACAAGGCCCATTCACTGATCCGCCATCTGCAGCTCGGGTGGAACTTCTTCCGCCCCGAGCGCAATGAGAGCTTCGACATTCTGCCGGCCTCGCAGCGCGTCTCCGAAACGCAATGGTACGAGGGCACCGCCGACGCCGTTTACCAGAACGCCGATATCATTGAATCCTACGCCCCCGAATACATGGTCATCTTGGCCGGCGACCATATCTACAAGATGGACTACGAGCTGATGCTGCAGCAGCACGTCACCTCGGGCGCCGACGTCACCATCGGCTGCCTGGAAGTGCCGCGCATGGAAGCAACCGGCTTCGGCGTCATGCATGTCGATGCCACCGACAGGATCATCGACTTCGTCGAAAAGCCGGCCGACCCGCCGGGCATTCCCGGCAACGAAGACCATGCCCTCGCCTCGATGGGCATCTATGTCTTCCACACCAAGTTCCTGATGGAACTCCTGCGCCGCGATGCGGCCGACCCGGATTCGAGCCGTGACTTCGGCAAGGACATCATCCCCTACGTGGTCAAGAGCGGCAAAGCGGTGGCCCACCGCTTTGCCCAGTCCTGCGTCCGCTCCGATTTCGAACGCACGCCCTACTGGCGCGACGTCGGCACGATCGACGCCTACTGGCAGGCCAACATCGACCTGACCGACATCGTTCCGGAACTCGATCTCTACGACAAGACCTGGCCGATCTGGACCTATTCCGAGATCACCCCGCCGGCGAAATTCGTCCATGACGACGAGGGTCGTCGCGGCTCGGCGATCTCCTCGCTGGTCTCAGGCGACTGCATCATCTCCGGTTCGGCGCTCTACAAGAGCCTGCTGTTTACCGGCGTGCGCGCCAATTCCTATTCCCGACTCGAAGGCGCAGTCGTCCTGCCCAAGGTGCAGATCGGCCGTCATGCGCGTCTCACAAATGTCGTGATAGACCATGGCGTGGTGATCCCGGAGGGGCTGATCGTCGGTGAGGATCCGGAAATGGATGCCAAGCGCTTCCGTCGCAGCGAAAACGGGATCTGCCTCATCACGCAGTCGATGATCGACAAACTAGGTTAGCCGCATCCATGAAGGTCCTTTCGGTCGCCTCCGAACTCTATCCGCTGATCAAGACCGGAGGCCTCGCCGACGTTGCGGGCGCGCTTCCCATCGCGCTCGCCACCCATGGCGTCGAGACGAAGACGCTGATCCCCGGCTATCCGGCCGTTATGAAAGCGGTGAAGAAGGCCAAGAAGGTCCACGAGTTCGAGGATATTCTCGATGAACGGGCGACACTTCTCGAGGTAAAACACGAGGGCCTCGAACTTTTGATCATCGACTGCCCGCCACTCTACGAGCGGTCGGGTGGTCCCTATCTCGATACGCAGGGACGGGACTACCCCGACAACTGGAAGCGCTTCGCCGTCCTCTCCAAGGTGGGCGCCGAGATCGCGGCGGGCGTGCTGCCCAGCTTCAAACCGGACCTCGTCCATGTACATGACTGGCAGGGTGCTCTGGTTCCCGTCTACATGCGTTACGCCGAGGCGCCGGAAGTGCCGAGCCTCATCACCATCCACAACATCGCCTTCCAGGGGCAGTTCGGCGCCACACTCTTCCCCTATCTTGGTCTGCCTGGACATGCATGGCACGAGGCGCTCGAATATTACGGCACGATCAGCTATCTGAAGAGCGGTCTTCTGACCGCCCATGCGCTGTCCACGGTCAGCCCTTCCTATGCCGAGGAAATCCTGACACCCGAATTCGGCATGGGTCTTGATGGCGTCATCGCCAGCCGCGCCGCTGACCTCTACGGCATCGTCAACGGCATCGATGCCGACGTCTGGAACCCGGCCAGCGATCCACTGCTCACCAGCCACTATTCCGGATCAGCACTGAAGAAGCGCGCCGGCAACCGTGCGGCCATGGTCGAACGCTTTGCATTTGATGGCGACGATGGCCCGATCTTTTGCGTCATCTCGCGCCTCACCTGGCAGAAGGGACTCGACCTGCTGCCCGACGTCATCGACGAAATCGTCAATGCCGGCGGCAGGCTGGCGATCCTTGGTTCCGGGGAAAGCGGCATCGAGGCCGCACTTCAGAACGCCGCCGCCCATCATCGCGGCCGTGTCAGCATGATACTTGGATATGATGAAGCGCTGTCGCATATCATGCAGGCCGGTTCCGACATCATCCTCGTGCCCTCGCGCTTCGAGCCCTGCGGGCTGACACAGCTCTACGCCCTGCGCTACGGCTGTGTTCCGCTTGTTGCCCGCACCGGCGGCCTCGCCGATACCATCATCGACGCCAATGAAGCGGCCTTGGCTGCTGGTGTTGCAACCGGCGTGCAGTTTGCGCCGGTGACAGTCGATGCCCTCCGCCGCGCCATCCGCCGCACGCTTCGCCTCTACAGTGACCAGCGTCTCTGGTCGCAAATGCAGAAGCAAGGCATGAAATCCGACGTCTCCTGGAACAGGAGCGGCACGACCTATGCCGACCTTTATCAACGCCTCGTCTCGAAAGGCCAGTAATCGATGATCTCGACCGTCTCCACGAAACCCTATGCGGACCAGAAGCCCGGCACATCGGGACTGCGCAAGAAGGTTCCGGTGTTCCAGCAGGAGAACTATGCGGAGAACTTCATCCAGGCGATCTTCGACAGCCTGGAAGGCTTCGAAGGCCAGACGCTGGTGATCGGCGGCGACGGCCGCTATTACAACCGCGAAGTCATCCAGGTGGCGCTGAAAATGGCCGCCGCCAATGGCTTCGGCAAGGTCATGGTCGGCCAGGGCGGCATTCTCTCGACGCCAGCTGCCTCGCATGTCATCCGCAAATACCATGCCTTTGGCGGCATCGTGCTCTCGGCCAGCCACAATCCCGGCGGCCCGACCGAAGACTTCGGCATCAAGTACAATATCGGCAATGGCGGCCCGGCACCGGAGAAGATCACCGACGCGATCTTTGCCCGCACCCGCAACATTGACAGTTACAAGATCGCCGACGTCGCCGACATCGACCTCGACACGGTGGGAAGTTTCGATCTGGCTGGCATGACCGTCGAGGTGATCGATCCGGTCACCGACTATGCCGACCTCATGGAAACCCTCTTCGACTTCCCGGCGATCCGCGCGTTGATCTCTGGCGGCTTCCGCGTGGTGATCGACAGTATGAGCGCCGTCACCGGCCCCTATGCCGTCGAGATCCTAGAAAAGCGCCTCGGCGCGCCTTCAGGCTCCGTGCGGAACGAAATCCCGCTGCCCGACTTCGGCCACCACCACCCGGACCCGAACCTCGTCCATGCGAAGGAGCTCTATGACGATGTCATGAGCGCCGATGGTCCGGACTTCGGTGCGGCATCGGACGGCGACGGCGACCGCAACATGGTGGTCGGTAAGGGCATGTTCGTCACGCCCTCCGACAGCCTCGCGATGATCGCCGCAAATGCCACCTGCGCGCCCGGCTACAGACAAGGCATCGCAGGCATCGCCCGCTCCATGCCGACAAGTGCCGCCGCCGACCGCGTCGCCGAAAAACTTGGCATCGGCATGTATGAGACCCCGACAGGCTGGAAATTCTTCGGCAATCTGATGGATGCCGGCAAGGTTACCGTCTGCGGCGAAGAAAGCTTCGGCACCGGCTCTGACCATGTGCGCGAGAAGGACGGCCTATGGGCGGTGCTCTTTTGGCTGAACATCGTCGCTGCCCGCAAGCAGAGCGTCAAGCAGATCGTGGAAAGCCACTGGGCCGAATACGGCCGCAACTACTATTCCCGCCACGACTATGAAGGCGTCGACACCGACAATGCCAACGCCCTTGTCGCAGCGCTCCGCGCCAAGCTCGACAGCCTGCCCGGCACCAAGATCAACGGCCTGACAGTCAGCGCCGCCGACGACTTCGCCTATCACGACCCGATCGACCACTCCGTCTCGAAGAACCAGGGCATCCGCATCCTCTTTGACGGCGGCAGCCGCATCGTCTTTCGCCTGTCCGGCACCGGCACCTCGGGCGCGACGCTTCGCCTCTATGTCGAGCGCTACGAGCCCGACGCCAGCCGCCACGGCATCGAGACGCAAGGAGCCTTGGCCGACCTGATCGCGGCAGCCGAGGAAGTGGCCGAGATCAAGCGTTACACGGGCATGAACGAGCCGACGGTTATTACCTGATCCCCTAGAGACCTTCGCTCACGCATTAGAACCCCGGCGCCTTCGGCTCCGGGGTTTTTGTTTGTGACGGACCACAGCGGCGATTGACTCCCACATCATATCCACTATTCTGGATATATGGATGAAAAATCGACGATCGCGGCGCTTGCCGCCCTGGCACAGCCGACGCGCCTGCAGACCTTTCGCCTGCTGGTGGCGCATGAGCCAGACGGCGTGCCCGCAGGTGAACTCGCCCGACTGATCGGCGTGCCGCAGAACACCATGTCGGCGCATCTCGCGACGCTCGCCCAGGCCGGCCTTGTCACGGGCGAGCGCCAGAGCCGATCGATCATCTACCGCGCCGATCTCGACCGCTTCCGCGCGGTTGCCCTTTACCTACTCAAGGATTGCTGCGGCGGCAATGCCAGCCTCTGCCAGCCGCTAATCGACGATCTCGCCTGCTGTTCACCCACCCTCGAAGTCACCCGCCCCAACTGAGAGACCGGCCATGTCCGACAAGATCTACAACGTGCTCTTCCTCTGCACCGGCAATTCAGCCCGCTCGGTCATCGCGGAAGCGATCCTCAACAGGCTCGGCCAGGGCAAGTTCAAGGCCTATTCCGCCGGCTCCCAGCCGAAGGGTGAAGTTCACCCCTACACGCTGCAGCTCCTCAAGGGCATGAACTACGACACGAGCTTCGCCCGTTCGAAGAACTGGGACGAGTTCGCAGTCCCCGGCGCCCCTGAACTCGATTTCGTCTTCACCGTCTGCGACAACGCGGCCGCCGAAGCCTGCCCCGTCTGGCCCGGCCAACCGATGACCGCCCATTGGGGCGTGCCGGATCCGGCCGCTGCCGAAGGCACGGACAGCGAAAAGCATTTCGCCTTCGCCGAGGCCTATCGCATGCTCAATCACCGCATCTCGATCTTCGTCAGCCTGCCGATGGCGAGCCTCGATAAGCTGTCCCTGCAGAAGCGGCTGAACGAGATCGGCAGCAGCACACAGACGGCCGGCTGAAGACCATGGCCGATCTTTCCCGCCGCCTCGCAGCCGAGGCGCTTGGCACCGCCATGCTGGTCGCAACCGTCGTCGGCTCCGGCATCATGGCCGACCGGCTTTCCGATGACGTTGCCGTCTCCCTGCTCGGCAACACGATCCCGACCGGCGCGATCCTCTTCGTGCTGATCACGATCCTGGGGCCGATATCCGGTGCCCATTTCAACCCGGTCGTGACTATGGTCTTCGCTCTTCGCAAGGAGTTGGAGGCCTCCGCCATCCTGCCCTACATGCTCGCGCAGATCCTCGGCGGCATCGCCGGCACGCTCATCGCCCACGTGATGTTCGACCTGCCCGTCTTCCAGATCTCCGAAACGGTGCGGACTGGATCGGCGCAATGGAGCGCAGAAGCGGTGGCAACTTTCGGCCTGCTCCTCACCATCCTCGGCGGGTTGCGCTTCAAGACGGACGCCATCCCGATGCTGGTCGGCCTCTACATCACGGCCGCCTACTGGTTCACCGCCTCGACGTCCTTCGCCAATCCGGCGGTGGCCATCGCCCGCAGCCTGACCAATACTTTCGCCGGGATCCGCCCGATCGACCTCACCGGTTTCATTTTCGCACAGATTGCCGGCGCCCTGATCGCTGCCGCTATCGCCGCCTGGCTTTTCGCCGAGAGCCGCAATCAAATCCCACCGATCATACCCGAAGGAACGGAACGTCCATGACCGTCACCATCTATCACAACCCGGCCTGCGGCACCTCGCGCAACACGCTGGATCTTATCCGCCATGCCGGCATCGAGCCAGCTGTCATCGAATACCTGAAGACCCCGCCGAGCAAGGAGCAGCTCGCGAAGATGATCGCCGATTCCGGCCTTTCGGTCCGCGAGGCGATCCGCGAAAAGGGCACGCCCTATGAGGAACTCGGCCTTGCCGACCCTGCCCTATCGGACGACCAGCTTCTCGACGCCATGATCGCGACCCCGATCCTGATCAACCGCCCGCTCGTCGTCACCGACATGGGCACGCGCTTATGCCGCCCGTCGGAAGTCGTGCTCGACATTCTGCCATCAGACGCCTTCACCTCTGGCTTCGTCAAGGAAGATGGTGAGGCCGTGCTCGATGCGGAGGGCAAGCGCATTGTCTGATGCAAAGATTGACCTGCCGGCCGCCGATCTCGAACACCTGCGCATGCCGGATCTGGAGGCGCTGCGCCGCCCCTTCTCGACCCACAAGCCGCGTATTCTGATCCTCTACGGCTCGCTGCGTCAGGTCTCCTTCAGCCGCCTACTGGCGATGGAAGCCAAGCGGCTGCTCGAACATTTCGGCGCCGAGGTGAGGGTTTTCGATCCCTCCGGCCTGCCTTTGCCGGACGACGCACCCGTCAGCCATCCAAAGGTGCAGGAACTGCGCGACCTCTCCGAATGGTCGGAAGGCCAGGTCTGGGTGAGCCCCGAGCGTCACGGCACGCTGACCGGCATCATGAAGGCGCAGATCGACTGGATTCCCCTGTCCGTCGGCGCCGTCCGCCCGACCCAGGGCAAGACGCTCGCCGTCATGCAGGTCTCCGGCGGCTCGCAGTCGTTCAATGCGGTCAACGCCATGCGCCTGCTCGGCCGCTGGATGCGGATGATCACAATCCCCAACCAGTCTTCGGTTGCGAAGGCATATCAGGAATTCGACGGCGAAGGCCGTATGAAGCCCTCCTCCTATTACGAGCGCGTCATCGATGTCTGCGAGGAACTGATAAAGTTCACGCTTCTGACCCGTGACATCTCGGACTACCTCACCGATCGCTACAGCGAACGCAAGGAAGAGGCCGTGAAAGCAGTGAACCTCAAGGCCATGTAAGCGCAACCGCTCTGGCCGAAGATCGCTCGCCTGCTATTGTTCCATCAGGCGAGCGAATCAACCGGACCACGAGGCACCAAATGACCAAGCCGATGCTCGGAGCCATCATCGGCAAGACGGGTGCCGATATCCGCCTCTGGTCGCATCATGCCGAACGCGTGGAGCTCTGCCTCTTCGATATCAGGGGCGAGACCGAACTGGCCCGCCTCTCGATGGTGCGTGGCGAAAGCGATGTGCATCATGTCTTCGTCGAGGGTTTGAAGGAAGGCGCCCGCTACGGCTTCCGCATCCACGGCCCCTATGACCCCGAGCAAGGGCACTGGTACGATCCATCCAAGCTGTTGATCGATCCCCACGCCACCGAGCTGGACCGGCCCTTCGTTTACGACGCACGCCTCGGTCAGTTCGGCGTCGACACCGCCGGCCTGATGCCGAAAGCCATCCTGAAGGCGCACAAGCCGCTGAAGCCCATGATGCCGCTCGGCGAGCGCACCGGCTTCATCTACGAGGTCAACGTCAAGGCAATGACCATGCTGCATACGGACGTACCCGAAGCTCAACGCGGCACGCTATCGGCCCTCGCCCATCCCGCCGTCCTCGCGCATCTGCGCCGCATCGGCGTCGATATGGTCGAGCTGATGCCGATCACCGCCTGGATCGATGAGAGGCATCTGCCACCTCTCGGCCTCACCAACAGCTGGGGCTACAACCCCGTCGCCATGATGGCGCTCGATCCCCGTCTCGTACCCGGTGGTGTCAAGGAACTCCGCGACACGGTCGCCGCCCTGCATGCCGAGGGCATTGGCGTCATCCTCGACCTTGTCTTCAACCACACCGGTGAAAGCGACGTGCATGGCACGACGCTCTCGCTGCGCGGCATCGACAACCGGTCTCTCTTCCGCCATGTGGCCGATGATCCGGGCACGCTGGTCAACGACACCGGCTGCGGCAACACGCTGGCCTGCGACCATCCCTTCGTGCGACAGCTGATCGTCGATACGCTCCGCCACTTCGTTCTCTCGGCCGGTATCGACGGCTTCCGCTTCGACCTCGCCCCGATCATGGGCCGCCATTGGGACGGTTTTCATCACGACGCGCCAACGCTTCGAGCCATCCTCGAAGACGAAGTGCTGGAAGATCGCATCCTGATCGCCGAACCCTGGGATATCGGGCTCGGCGGCTATCAACTCGGCCGCTTCCCGCCCGCCTTTCTCGAATGGAACGACCGCGCCCGCGACACCTTCCGCCGCCACTGGCGGGGCGATACTGGTACGACCGGGGATCTCGCAACGGCGCTTGCCGGCTCGTCTGATCTCTTCGCCCATGACGGCCACGGCCAGACCCGCAGCGTCAACTTCATCGCAGCCCATGACGGCTTCTCGCTCTACGACCTCGTTTCCTACGCGCACAAACACAACGAGGCGAATGGCGAGGAAAACCGCGACGGGCACAACGAGAACCATTCATGGAACAATGGCGTCGAGGGCGAAACCTCAGACAAGGCGATCCTGAAAAAGCGCCGCCAGGATGTCGAAGCCCTGCTCTCGACGCTCTTCGCCAGCCGGGGCGCCGTGATGCTGACGGCAGGCGACGAGTTCGGCCGCAGCCAAGGCGGCAACAACAATGCCTATTGCCAGGACAATGCGCTCACCTGGCTCGCCTGGTCTGAGGTGGACGGGGAGTTGATCGAAACGACAGCCCGCCTCGCCGCCATGCGCCAGCGCTTCTCCTGCTTCATGGATACGAGTGTCCTGACCGGCGAAGATGACGTCGCTTGGCTGAACACTGACGGTCTGCCCATGACGGTCTCCGACTGGGAAACACCCGATCTCGGCGCCTTCGCCATGGTTCTTGCCTCCATCGATCGGGAAACGGCCAAGGACTGCCATGTTGCCGTGCTCTTCAATCGCTCATCTGAGCCAAGGGACTTCGCGCTCCCATCACACGACAAGCGCAAATGGCGCCGCCTCGAGACGGGCCGCAGTGCCGCCAAGCTGACGGTGAAGGCCCGCAGTGTCGATTTCTGGATCGAAACTTGAGTTTTTCCCCAGCAGTGACTTTAGCCTCTTCCTCATGACATCAAGCGGCTGTAGCCTGCGGGAATTATTGAAGGATCAGGTTCTTTTCATGCCGCAAGAGATTTCGCTCAAGGACGTGCCGGGCCTCGTTGGAACCGTGGTCGGCGTATCCGACTGGATCACCGTCGACCAGCCGATGATCGACGCCTTTGCCGGCGCCACCATGGACCACCAGTTCATCCACACCGACCCGGTGCGCGCCGCCGCCGAAACGCCCTTCGGCGGCACCATAGCGCACGGCTTCCTGACGCTCTCGCTCTTGTCAGCGATGAACTACAACTGCCTGCCGAAGATCCTCGAACAGACCATGGGCATCAATTATGGCTTCGAGAAAGTCCGCTTTATGTCGCCCGTCCGGACGGGCAAGCGCATTCGCGGCTCCTTCAAGCTCGCCGAAGCCCGCTTTCGCGGCGCGGGCATGCTGATGAACACCTATGAGGTGACCGTCGAGATCGAGGACGAACGCAAGGCAGCCCTGACAGCCGACTGGATCACCATTTCCCAGTTCGACCCCAAGGACCGTCCGGAAGGCGTCTGAAACGAGAGGCGGATGCGGCCATGACCGACGAGCGCAGCCAAGCGATCCGCCAGAGTTTCCTTCGGCAAGCCAAGGCCTGTCACGATCTTGGCTCACCCTTCACCGCCCGCCTCTGCACGCTGGCGGCAGAACGGCTGACGGAAGAGACGAGGGTCGGCGCCATGATCCTCGGCTGGCCCGGCAATCCCGACGGCACCGGCGATGCGCTTGCCCTGCGGCTCGCCGGCACGCTGCATGCGCTTGTTCGATCTGGCCAGGACCCTGCATTGTCAGCCGTCTACCCGCCCCATAACGCCGACAACGACACCCTCTGGGCCGCCGTCGAGGCTGCGTTGCGCCAGGACGAAGCCTTCATGCTGGAGCGCCTGAAATCCGCCCCGCAGACCAACGAGGTGCGCCGCTCCTCCGCCCTGCTCCCCGGCTTCCTGACCATTGCGGCGCTAACCGGCAAGCCGCTGATCCTCTCGGAAGTCGGCGCCAGCGCCGGCCTCAACCTGCAATGGGATCGCTACAGCTACCAACTGGGAGACTTCCGCTGGGGCCAGGCCTCCGCCGTCGAACTCGCCCCACACTGGGAAGGCCCGCCGCCGCCAGACGCCGCAATCGAGATCACCGAACGCGCCGGCTGCGACCTGAACCCGCTCGACCCATCTTCAGAAGACGACCGCCTGCGGCTCTTTTCCTATATCTGGGCCGACCAGCAGGACCGCCTCGACCGCACGGCAGCAACCCTTGAAATGGCGACCGAAAGCGGCCTGAAGGTCGAAAAGGCTGATGCGATCGACTGGCTGCGCAAGCGTCTGGCAACGACGCGCCCAGGATTGGCCCATGTGATCTACCACACCATCGCCTGGCAATATCTGCCACCCGCGCTGAAGGCCGAGGGTGAAGACCTGATCGCCGACGCCGGCAGCCGCGCGACGGATGCCGCACCGCTGGCCCGCCTGCAACTGGAAGCCGACGGCAAGCCGGAAGGGGCAGCAATCCTGCTCACGCTTTGGCCGACAGGCGAAACCCGCGAGATCGGCCGGGCGGATTTTCACGGGCGCTGGGTGAAATGGGTGGGATAGGAGGGTTCAACCGCCTGAGTTGAACAGAGCCGCGTAGTTTCGGCGTCAGTACAAGATGAATGTGAACGCCGGCAGTTCTCGTCGGTCACGCGGGCCGTTCGCCAGCTAGGCGCTCACTCTTGGCGAACCTGCGAGACCGAGAAAGACAAGAACAGCCTGGTTGAGCCGCAGGATATCGGCGTCATCCAACCGTCCGACCTTTGTTCCGATCTTGGACTTCGGAACTGTCGTGATCTTGTCCACCATTAGGCGGCAAGGCGAATGCAACCCGTTTCGTTCATTCGGTGTCACCGGCAGGCGAAATAGCGGTGCGTCTGTTTCATCTGTGGTGAAGGCACAGATGGTGATGGAATCCGTGGCGTCAAACGCCTCGTCCTGCACCACGACTACGGGGCGAGGTTTTCCCGCATAATCCTTGCCGCCAGAGACCGTCCATATGTCGCCGCGTCTCACGCGCCTTCACCATCTTCGAAGTCGATGTCGGAGGCAGCATCGATGAATGCCTGATCGCTCAGTGCATCCGCGCTCGTTGCAACGGCAAGTGACTGACGGTGCGCTTCGGCCTTGAACGTCGGAGAACGTACATCCGGCACCCAAATCTGGATCGGGCGCAAACCTTGCGACCGCAGGCGCGCGCGATGTTCGCTCACCTTCAGGCGGGATGGCTTGGGTTTGGCGATAGAGGACATGACAGGCTCCATCTGCTTTGCATCATTGTTTTCACAACCTTGATCGGGTTACATGTAACCTATCATGAGCCGACAGAGATTGCGAGCCTTTGCGATTGAGAGTGCGGAGGTGAGAGGAGGCTTTTGCAACCCTGACTAGGCAAGGTGTCGTGTGTCGCAAAAAGGCCGGGTCACCCCGGCCTCCTCAAACTCCTTCAGACAACCGCCCCTCAGAGCGAGGCATCCTCCGCGCCTTCACTCAGCATGCCGAACGCATATTCCGCAAACGACCGCCAGCATTCGACGCGAAACGTCTCTTCCTCGACGCGGTAGAGGATGATCTCGATCTTGCCGAACACCGTGCGCGTCACGGCCCCCACAGGGAACGCGGCGAGCGAGAGGTCGAGCGGGCAGGCAGCGTTAAGCGTGTCGGCGGCAGCCGGACCCGAGACGATAATCGCGGTGTTGCGGTGGGAGATGTCGGTGGCCGAATGAACCACGCCGGAGGCGGCGCAGTCGGCCATCAGCTCTGCACCCTTCTCGTCGATCAGGAACCATTCGTCCGGACCGATCCAGAAGGCCGTGCGGCCCTTGACCGAGGCGGACGTTTTGGGCTTTGTCGGCAGCTTCAGGCCGAGCGACTTCGAAAGCCCGGCAACGGCGTCCGCACCAGCGCGCAGCGAGACGCGGGTGGCGGGAAGTGCCGGTGTGAGACGCACCTTGGCGCTGCCGCCGTGGAAGCCGGCAAGAACGGTCTTGCGGTCTGCAACAGACATATCAGCCATGGATGCGGCCTCCTTCCTTGTCAACGAACACCATGTCGGTAACCTCAACCGCAATGGTCTTGTCCTTCATCGGCACATAAAGCGTCTCGCCCATGCGGGCGCGGCCACCGGCCACCATGGCGATCGCAATCGAGCGACCGAGATTTTCCGACCAGTAGGACGAGGTGACGTGGCCAAGCATGGTCATCGGCTTCGGCTGGTTCGGATTGGCGACGATCTGGGCGCCCTCTTCCAGAACTTCGTTCGGATCCTTGGTGAAGATGCCGACGAGCTGCTTGCGGCCTTCCTTGACCAGATCCGGACGCTTCATGCCGCGAATACCGACAAAGTCGGTCTTCTTCTTCGACACCGCCCAGGAGAGGCCGGCATCATCAGCCGTCAGCGTACCGTCGGTGTCCTGACCGACGATGATATAGCCCTTTTCGGCGCGCAGCACGTGCATGGTCTCGGTGCCATAGAGGCAAGCGCCGAGCGATTGGGCACGCTCCCAGGTCTTCTGGAAGACGTCAGCGCCGAAATCGGCGGGAACATTGACTTCGAAACCGAGCTCGCCGGTGAACGACACGCGGAACAGGCGCGTCGGCACGCCGCAGAACTTGCCTTCGGCCACGCTCATATGCGGGAAGGCCTCGTTCGAGATGTCGATGCCCTCGACGAAAGGCGCGATGATGTCACGGGCCTTCGGACCCTGGACGGCGATGACAGCCCATTGTTCGGTGGTCGAGGTGAGCCAGACCTTCAGATGCGGGAATTCCGTCTGCAGATAGTCTTCCATGTGGTGCATGACACGCGGCGCACCGCCCGTCGTGGTGGTCACGTGGAAGCGGTCCTCGGAGAGACGCCCGACGACGCCGTCGTCATAGATGAAGCCGTCTTCGCGCGTCATGATGCCGTAGCGCGCCTTGCCGGGCTTCAGCGTGTCCCAGGCATTGGTATACATTAGGTTCAGGAACTCGGCAGCATCGGGACCGACAACCTCGATCTTGCCGAGCGTCGAGGCGTTGAACACGCCGGCTGCGTCACGCACCGTCTTGCATTCGCGGTTGACGGCGGCATGCATGTCTTCGCCCGCCTTCGGGTAATACCAGGCGCGCTTCCAGTTGCCGACATCTTCATAGACGGCACCCTGTGAGACTTCATAGGCATGCATCGGCGTCTTGCGCACGGGATCAAACAGCGCATCACGCGAATGGTTGATCAGCGTGCCGAACGTGACGGGCGTATAGGGCGCGCGGAAGGTGGTGAGACCGACCTGCGGGATCTCCTTGCCGAGCACTTCGGCGGCAATCGCCAGACCATGCATGTTGGAGAGCTTGCCCTGGTCAGAGGCCATGCCGTTGGTCGTGAAGCGCTTGATATGCTCGATCGAATGCATGCCCTCGCGCACGGCGAGGCGGATGTCCTTGGCGCAGACATCATGCTGGAAGTCGACGAAAGCCTTGACGTTGTCCTCGCGGCCAGCGCCTTCGGCAGCGCCGATCATGCCGCCGGTCCAGGCGTGTGCATTGGCACCGGAAAGCGAGATGGAAGGCGTTTCAGTCGCGCCGGCGGCCTTGGCCGAGGAGAGACCAGCAGTCGTTGCCTCGTCGAGCAAGGCCTGCAGGTCGTCAGTGCCGTTGCAGCCGCCGACGGAGACGCAATCCTGCACATAGACGTCGGGTAAGAAGCGGTCATTGGCCGCGTCGTATTTCAGCTTGCCGCGCGACTGCGAGAACATATGCACGGACGGCGTCCAGCCGGCCGACATCAGGAGCGCATCGACCTCGATCTTGCGGGTGGCGCCACCGCCATTGCGGCGCACGGTGATCGAGCGGACGCGCAGACGGCCAGCCGTGTCGACAACACCATGGCCGGTCAGCACTTCAATGCCGAGCGCACGCGCCTGGGCGAGAACACCCTCGCCCGGGTTTTCGCGCGCATCGACGATGACGGGCACGGAAACACCAGCCTTCTTCAGATCGATCGCCGCTTCATAGGCCGAGTCATGCGCCGTGTAGACGGCGACCTTGGCACCGACGGCGACGCCGAAATGGTTGAGATAGGTGCGGCCTGCAGAGGCCAGCATGATGCCGGGGCGGTCATTGTTGGCAAACACCATATGGCGCTCGATCGCGCCGCTGGCGATAACAACGCGCTTGGCACGCACCTGCCACAGCCGTTCGCGCGGCTGGTTCTTGTCCGGCTTGGCGACATGATCGGTGACTCGTTCAACCAGCGCCACGTAATTGTGGTTGTGATAGCCGAAGGCGGTCGTGCGCGAGAGCACGGTGACGTTCGACATCCCCTTGAGCTTGGCAACGGTCGCCTGCGCCCAGTCCCAGCCGCTCTGGCCATCGACGGTGGCGCCCGTGTCGAAGTGGAAGGCACCGCCCATTTCCGGCTGTTCGTCAACGATCATGACGCGCACGCCCGTCTGGGCAGCAGCCAGTGCAGAGGCGAGACCGGCGGCACCACCGCCAATCACCAGCACGTCGCAGTGGGCATAGCGGTTGGCGTAATGGTCCGGATCGGCTTCCTTCGGCGCATGGCCGAGACCGGCCGCACGACGGATGAAGGGCTCGTAGATCTGGTGCCACGCAGCCTTCGGCCACATGAAGGTCTTGTAGTAGAAGCCGGCGGCGAAGAAGGGCGACAGCAGATTGTTGACCTCGCCGATGTCGAGCGACAGCGACGGCCAGCGGTTCTGCGTCTCGATCTTCATGCCGTCGAAGACTTCCTGCACGGTCGCCCGCACATTCGGCTGGCGGCGGGCAGCATCACGCGAGACGTCGAGCAGTGCGTTCGGCTCTTCCGGACCTGCGGTCAGGATGCCGCGCGGACGGTGATACTTGAACGAGCGACCGGCCAGATGCATGCCGTTGGCGATCATCGCAGACGCGACGGTGTCGCCTTCGTAAGCGGTCAGCGTGCGGCCATCGATGGTGAAGCGGGCGGTCAGCGCCGGCGTCAGGCGGCCCTTGCCGGGAATACGGTTGGCAGCACTCATGCCTTTTCTCCCTTCGATGCAGACGGGGCAACCAGTGTTGCGGGATCGGGCATGGGTTCACCGGCCTTGTAGGTCAGCAGGATTTTGTCAGAGATCGTGTCTCGGGCAGCATTGAAGAAGCGTCCGCAGCCATGGATATGGCGCCAGCGCTCGAAGATGATGCCCTTCGGGTTGTCGCGCAGGAAGAAGTAGTCGGCGAATTCCTCGTCCGTAATCGAGGCAATGTCGGCAGGACGCGCGATATGCGCTTCACCGGCGGCGCGAAACTCGAGCTCTGCACGCTCTTCTTCGCAATAGGGGCATTTGATGACCAGCATGTTGGACGATCCCTAATTCAGTGCGCCACGGCAGCAGCGGCTGCCTCGTCGATGAGGCGGCCGGTGCGGAACCGGTCGAGCGTCAGGCCCTGGGCCAGCCGATGCGGCTCGCCCTTGGCAATGAGATGAGCAAAGAGGTTGGCCGAGCCCGGCGTCGCCTTGAAGCCGCCCGTGCCCCAGCCGGCATTGACGAAGAGGTTCGGAACCGGCGTGACGCTCTGGATCGGCGAACGGTCGGCGGTGTTGTCGGTGATCCCGCCCCACTGGCGCATCATCTTCACACGACGGAACATCGGGAAAAGCTCGCAGATGGCATCCAGCGTGTGCGTGATGATCTGCATGCCGCCGGTCTGGCTGTAGGAGTTGTACTGGTCGGTGCCCGCACCGATCACCAGCTCGCCCTTGTCCGACTGCGAGATATAGGCGTGCACGGTGTTCGACATGACCACGCAGGGGAAGATCGGCTTCAGCGGCTCGGACACGAGCGCCTGCAGCGGCGTGGAGTGAACAGGAAGGCGCACGCCCGCCATGCCCATGACCACGGAGGAATGGCCGGCAGCGGAAACGCCGACCTTCTTCGCGCCGATGAAACCGCGCGTCGTCTCGACACCGGTCACTTCACCATTCGGGCCGCGACGGAGCCCCGTCACTTCGGTATTCTGAATGATATGCACGCCGCGATCGGATGCCGCACGCGCATAACCCCAGGCAACCGCATCATGACGCGCCGTGCCGCCGCGGCGCTGAAGCGCAGCCCCATTGATCGGGTAACGGGCGGTCTTCGAGATATCGAGCGGCGGGCAGAAGGCCTTGGCCTGCTCCGGCGTCAGCCACTCATTGTCAATGCCATAGAGATTGTTCGCATTCACATGGCGCTTGAACGACTGCTGATCATGCACATTATGCGACAGCATCATCACGCCGCGCGGCGAATACATGACATTGTAATTGAGGTCCTGCGACAGGCCCTCCCAGAGCTTCAGCGAATGCTCGTAGATGTCCATGCTCTCTTCATAGAGATAGTTGGACCGGATGATCGTCGTGTTACGGCCGGTATTGCCACCGCCGAGCCAGCCCTTCTCGATCACGGCGACATTGGTGATGCCGTGTTCCTTGGCGAGATAATAGGCCGCACCAAGACCATGGCCGCCGGCGCCGATGATGATCACGTCATAGGACTGCCGCGGCTCGGGAGAGACCCACTGAGCCTCCCATCCCTTGTGGGCACGCATGGCCTCACGGACAACGGCAAAGACCGAATATTTGCGCATTCGCCTTAAACTCCTGTGGTTCAGGCATGTGGGTAGGATGATACAGGTCGCAGATCAACCCACGACATGACGTCCGTTTTGCGACGCATTATCATCCGTCTTTCGACACCCCAGAAGAAGTGCAGTGTAGGGCGCAAAATTATTGGCGGGAAGCCTTGCGCCATATGGACTTCACCAGGGTCTTCTGGTATCTCGCAACCCAATCGCCGGACTCAGTGGCCGCGCGAACCATTACGCTGTTTCCGAAGATGCGACCTCCATCGACGGAAGGACCAACACTTAAAACCAAAGGAACGGGATAAACGTGCAGGTACTAGTCCGCGACAACAACGTTGACCAGGCGCTCCGCGCTCTCAAGAAGAAAATGCAGCGCGAAGGCATTTTCCGTGAAATGAAGATGCGCGACTTCTTCGAAAAGCCGTCCGAGAAGCGTGCGCGCGAAAAGGCCGAGGCCGTTCGCCGCGTCCGTAAGCTCGCCCGCAAGAAGATGCAGCGCGAAGGCCTTCTGCCGGCCCCTGCTCGCGCGCGCTGATCAGCCTAGATTTAGACGTTTTCCTATGAAATGAGGGCGGGGGCGAGACGAATCGCCGCCGCCCTTTTGATATGAAACACGAACTTGTGCTGTCCGACGCCTACGAGGGGTTCTGGCGGCCGCCGGATGATGCGCCTCATGACGAAAACCTCCGTGCTCCTCTCCGCCTCCCAGGCTTCGCGCTTGCCGCGACTGGCCACTGCGGCAGCTCTGCTCGCCACTCTGACCCTGGCAAGCTGCGCCACCACGACGGAAACCACGGATGTTATTCGTCTTGACCGGGCCCAGGGCTCCGAGGAAAACATCGCCTCTCTGACATCAGTCATCCAGTCCAACCCGCGTGATCCGGAAGGCTACAACGTGCGCGGCTCGGCCTATGGTCGCGCAGGCCAGTTCCGCCAGGCGCTCGACGATTTCAACACCGCCCTGCAGCTCAACCCGCAGTTCTTCCAGGCCTATGCCAACCGCGCGCTGGTCTACCGCAACATGGGCAAGCCGGTCGAAGCCGCCGCCGACTACAACCAGGCGCTCAAGATCAACCCGAATTACGACGTCGCCTATATCGGCCGCGGCAACATCTATCGTCAGGCCGGCCGCATCGACGAGGCCTTCGGCGACTTCAACCGCGCCATCCAGCTCGATACGACCGATGGTCGTGCCTTCCACAATCGTGGCCTGATATACCAGGTGCGCGGCGACCATGCGAAGGCGATCGATGACTTCTCGAAGGCGATCTCGCTTTCGCCGCGGGCGCCTGAGCCCTACAATGGCCGTGGCGTATCCTATGTCGCGCTGAACGATGACGACAACGCATTCGCCGACTTCAACCTCGCGATCGAGCTGAACAACAACATCGCCGAGAGCTGGGCCAACCAGGCGCTGATCTATGAGCGTCGCGGCGACAAGGCCCGTGCAGCCAAGTCCTACAGCCATGCGCTGCGCCTCGATCCCAAATACGAGCCCGCCAAGCAGGGCCTGGCGCGCACGCGCGGCACGACAAGCTGAGGCCAGAACCATCTGCAAGACATCGAAACGGCGGGGTGATCCGCCGTTTTTTTTATGGCCATGGATTGATGCGGACGATGGGCAAAGAAAAAGGCGATCCGTTGCCGGACCGCCTCTCGTCAATCAATGCTCTATCGCCGATCAGCGCATCATGAAGACGCCGGCAACCGACAGCACGATCCAGATGAAGAACCCGCCGAGCAGGCCAGCACCGCCGAAGAAGCCGGCAGCCATGGCGATCATCAGCGCAACCAGGATGACGGTGCCATACTTGGTGCCAGCGATGAAGACGTCATAGGTCTTCTCGTGCTCCTTGTAGTCCATAGAAGCACCGGTTTCGACCGGACCGGAATGATGTTCGCTCATGTTCGATCTCCCAAATCTTAAGCCTAGCGGCACCACGGCGGAATCACATCTGACGAAACCATGGGCAGAAATGTATCTTTTTCCCGCATACACAAACGGCAGGCGGAGCGCAATCGGATCCGACGTTTGTGGTCAATAATCCCGACCAGCGACAGCGCCCGTGACCTTTCCCGCCGCCACGAGTCGCGCCGAAGGCAGGACCGTCAGCGGCGTGGTCGACAGCGCCCCCTCCCCACGTCCGAACATCAGGCGGCGCTCGTGCACCCCGGAATCGAAGAACGGATAGCGCTTGAGCAGTTTCGCGCCCGTCGTGTGGGTATTGGTGGCCATGAGTGTGAGCTCAAGACCATAGATCTCGGTCATCCGCCGCTCGACGACAGTTTCCGCATAGAAGACGCGCTTGTAGAAGGCAGTATGATGCGGCCGAACGTGTTGCAGCACGCGGTCCGCCCTGAAATAGGCGGCAGCGACAATGCTCGTCCGAAGAGTGATGTAGGGGAGAATGGGCAACTCGCTTGCCACATCTGGATCGACAGCGAAACGCGCGGGGTCGATCAAGGTCAGTCCCTCATCCAGATAAGCCTCCATCACGTCGGGAAAGACGCCTGCCGACTGTGATAGGGGATGTCTTGGGGTCACGTGGTGAAGCCGTATCGTGCTGACAAGCTCTTCGAAATAATAGATCCCGAAAACATAGGCGTGCCTGTCGAAATCAGCGTCATCAATCATGCTTGGCGCCGCGACCGGCAGCACGTTCGCTGCCTTGTAAGCCTTGTAACGCAGTTGCTCGATATCTTCGAAATCTTCTTGAGTCTCGATCCGGCGATACTCGATGAAATCGAGGTAGCGCATCAATCGTTCCGAAAAGCCTTCCAGTTCCATACTGATACCCCGCCGGCTGCAACCGATGGCATGGGGTATCACCTATCGGTCCACCTCGCCCCCCTGAAAATTAATAAGATATTAAAATGCGATAGGTTAAGGTTAACCGTCGCATCCGCAACCATCTCTGCGACACGCGGTAAATCTGACTGGAAATGGAAACAGGCAGCAGAACAGGTGCGTCAAGCCACGCCGGCTTGGGCAGCGATCCCGTGGACTTCTGCCTCCTCCGCGAGAGCGGCGATGGCGTGAGCGGCGATCGGCATCGAGAAGACGTAGCCCTGAATGAGATCGGCGCAGTTGTGCTTCTTGATCAGCGACAGCTGCTCCCGCGTTTCAACGCCTTCGACCACGATCCCGATGTCAAGACCGCGCGTCAGGCTGACGATCCCCCGCAGAAGCTTCAATCGGCGGGCGTCCTGCCCGATGTTGCGAACGAAGGAGCGATCGATCTTCACCACGTCGACGGGCAGGGTATCCAGGTAGCTGAGGCTCGAGAAGCCGGTGCCGAAATCGTCGATGGAAATCGTGATCCCGAGCCCGCGTAGCCTGTCCAGAACGGCGCGGGCGGGAGTGAGTTCTTCGATCAGGCTGCTTTCCGTGACCTCAAGATGCAGCAGCTTGGCCGACAGCCCAGTCTCCGAGAGTATCCGTTCGATCATGGCGGCGAGATCGCCCTGCCTGAGATCGTGGACAGAAAGATTAGCCGAAACACCGATCGCTTCCGGCCAAGTCTGGCAATCAAAACAGGCTCGGCGCAGCACCTGCTCCGTGATCTCTGTGACAATGCCCATCTCTTCTGCGATCTGGATGAAGATGTTCGGCGCAATCGGCCCCTTTTCCGGGTGATGCCATCGGGCAAGCGCCTCGCAACAGACGAGACCGCGACCATCCGGAGTGAACATGGGCTGGTAGACGACGGTGATGGCCTGCTGGTCAACGGCCGCTCTGAGATCCGCCTTCAGCCGCTGCCGCTCCAGATAACGCGCGCCCATTTCCTTGACGAAAAGCGTAAAGCTGCCCCGGCTGCGTGCCTTCGATTCGAACAGCGCGATATCCAGCTTGACCAGCCAGTCATCCATGTCGAATGCAGCACTCTCGGCAAGCACGGCCCCGGCGGAGAAAACGACCGGGACACGCATCCCCTCGACATCATAATCGGCGCTGGCGGCGAGATGCAGGTTACGCATCACGTCTACGAGGTCGTCCTGGTCCTCGACATTCGGAAAGAAGCAGATGAAGTGATCGCCCACCTGACGGCCGACAACAGCCTTGCCTGCGGCAAACTCCGTCAGGCGAGACGCGATGGACACCAGCAATTTGTCGCCGGTCAGATGCCCCTTGAGATCGTTCACATGCTTGAAATCGGCAACATCAAGGATCATCAGGCCGACAGTCGTCCCGAACTCGCCGGAGCGCTCCAGACGCTCGCGGACGAGGTCGATGAAGTATCCCCGATGCGGCAGCCCCGTCAGACTATCGTAACGTGCCATGTGCAGGATCTTGCGATCGGCATGCACACGAGCCGTCACATCCTCGAAGATCAACACGACCCCGCCCTCGTCGCGCCGCTTGGCTGAGAACTCCAGCACCAGATCTTCAGAGAAATGCATGAGTGCGCGGCTGGAGAGCCCTTGCACGAGCTGGGCGAGCTGTTTCTGCAGAAGGCTCGACATGGATCCGTCCAGAAACGTATGGCGGACGCCGTAGCGCAGAACGACGTCGAGATCGCAGCCGACGAGGCGGCGACGGTCCCCCAGGTTGAGCAATTCGCAGGCCTTCCGATTGACCACCTCGATCCGATTGTTCGGATCAAGCATCAACAGACCATGTGTCATGTTGCTGAGAGCCGTGTCGAAGCGATCGGCAATTTTTGCCATTTCGCGAGAAGCCAGAACATTTTCATAGAGGAAGTCGCGCACACCATTGGCCATCGACCGCACGGTGAGGCCAAACGGCACGAGCATCAGCGACAACAATGCCTTGAAGAGATCCTGTGCAAGAAGGCTGCCGATGATCATGGGCACGCAGCACGCCAAAGTCTGCAGATCGACAGCAAGCCTTGAACCATAGTTGCGGCCGACGACGGACACCATCGAGGCCATGGTCACGGCTATGCAGGCAAGTTCCGCGAATGTGTCTTCGAAGGCGAGCATCGCGTAACCGCTGCCGACACCCAGGATTGCAGCAGTCGAGGCGCCCCCGATGACATAGCGGCGTTCCCAGGCCGCGATCTGCTGGCGAGTGAGCTTCGACTTGTCTTCCCGATCGAAGACAAAGAAGGAGTTCAGCCGGAACGAGAAGACGGCGACGAAGCAGGCGCACAGGAAGAGGTAGAAGGACGCTCCCGTCTGCACATAGACCGTGACGAATGTCAGGATGTGGACAACCATGCCGGTAAACAGCGTGAAGCGGTTGTCGAACAGAGAGCTCACGAACGACAGATACACATCCGTGGGCACATTTTTCTCATGCCCCCTCTCGGTATTCATGATCTGCCCTCCCGGCAAGGTTGGACGCGAAACCTCAGTTTTCAAATGATGTCTCTTCCAATCCTTGTGCCTGCTTTGCGGCAAAAAGCATGTCCTAAAACGTCACAGCAACACGCAAAACGAAGCAACTCCTAAACTGCACTGCTTCTAGGTGACACGCAAACCACTAAGCGAGAACCTCTTAAGGGCGGCCTATCGAAACTATTAAAATGCAAGCAAACACAATCGATGCGCGCAGACGGAAACCAGCGCCAGCTTCGGCTGCAGCTGCCGCCAGTTCAACTTTCGTTGCCCCTGGGGGCGGATCGGTGCAGTCCAGTTGCACGTGGTTTGCCATTGCTCTAAGCACGAAGCGACAAGGGGAGAAAAAACACAATGACAATCCTGTTGGCTGTTTCTCGGCTGATCGACGCGATCAACGGGGCCATCGGGCGCTGGGTTTCCTGGCTGCTCCTGGCCGCCGTCCTGATCAGCGCCGGCAACGCCGTCATCCGCAAGACCTTCGACATGTCATCCAACGCTTGGCTGGAAGTACAGTGGTATCTGTTCGGCACCGTGTTCATGCTGGCCGCCGCCTACACGCTCCAGCGCAACGAGCATGTGCGAATTGACGTGCTGGCGGGCACTTTCAAGAAGCGCACACGCGACTGGATCGACCTATTCGGCCATATCTTTTTCCTGCTGCCCTTCTGCCTAATGATGACGTATTTTGCGTGGCCATTCTTCTGGCGCTCGTTTATGTCGGGCGAAATGTCCTCCAACGCTGGCGGCCTGATCATTTGGCCGGCCAAGGCCAGCATCCTTGTGGGCTTCGTTCTATTGAACCTTCAGGCGTTCTCGGAAATCATCAAGCGCTTTGCCATCATTCGTGGCGACCTCGAGGACACGACGGTCGCGTCCGGACATGGCAAACCTGATCTGCCTGCCGACGACGCTGCGAGCCAGACGAAGGGGGGCAACAATGCTTGATCTTTTCGCACACAACCTCGCGCCGATCATGTTTATCATCGTGATGGGTATGCTGCTGATCGGCTACCCGGTTGCCTTCACGCTGGCGGCCGGCGGCATCTACTTCTTCATCTTCGGTGTGGAGCTCAGCCATATCTCGCCGGAGATAAGATTGTCCTGGCCGCTGGCCCAGGCCAACATGAACCGTGTCTTTGACATCATGCGCAACGACACGCTTCTGGCCATTCCCTTCTTCACCTTCATGGGCCTGATCCTCGAGCGGTCGCGCATGGCGGAAGACCTTCTAGACACGATCGGCCAGTTGTTCGGCACAGTGCGCGGCGGCCTGGCATTCGCGGTTGTCATCGTCGGCGCGCTTCTAGCTGCAACGACCGGCGTCGTGGCAGCCTCAGTCATCGCCATGGGCCTGATCTCACTGCCCATCATGATGCGTTACAACTACAATCCAGGCCTTGCCGCGGGTACGATCGCGGCATCCGGCACCTTGGCGCAGATCGTTCCGCCTTCGCTGGTTCTGATCGTCATGGCCGACCAGCTCGGTCGCTCCGTGGGCGACATGTATGTCGGCGCCATGCTGCCAGCATTGATGCTGGTTGGCATGTATTGCCTCTACATCTTCGCGGTCACACTGATCAAACCGGAATGGGCACCCGCACTTCCTCCTGAAGCCCGCCCACTTGGTTCAGGAGGGACGTCTCTCTATTTCATCCTTCTGGCTGCGATCGGTCTCTACTTCATCAGCTATTACTTCGTGTTCACGGAGTTCCGCTACGAGACGCGCGTGGTCTGGGCAGCACTTGCAGCAACAGTCATCCCATACGTGTTTGCCCTGGCCAATCGTCATTGGAACCTGGGTTATATGTCGAAGATGGCAGAGCAGGTTGTCATTGTCCTGATCCCGCCACTTGCGCTCATCTTCCTCGTCCTCGGCACGATCTTCCTCGGCATCGCAACGCCGACAGAAGGCGGCGCCATGGGTGCTGCCGGCGCACTGATCATGGCGCTGGCAAAACGCAGACTCAACCTGAAGACCCTGATGCAGGCGCTGGACTCGACCGCGAAGCTAGCGACCTTCGTCATGTTCATCCTGATTGGTGCCCGTGTCTTCGCGCTCACCTTCTATGGGATCTCGGGCGATATCTGGGTTGAAGAACTGATGCTGGCGTTGCCGGGCGGTGAGACAGGCTTCCTGATCGTCGTGACGATCATCGTCTTCATCCTCGGATGCTTCCTCGATTTCTTCGAAATCGCATTCGTTCTGGTGCCGTTGCTGGCACCCGTGGCGGACAAGCTCGGCATCGACCTTGTCTGGTTCGGCGTATTGTTGGGGATGAACCTGCAGGTCAGCTTCCTGACGCCACCCTTCGGCTTTGCCCTCTTCTATCTGCGCTCGGTTGCACCGACCAAGGCCTGGCACGACAAGACGACCGATCGCATGATCGAACCCATCACCACGCGGTCGATCTACACAGGGACGTTGCCGTTCATCCTGATCAACATCCTCATGCTGGGCATTCTGATCGCCTTCCCCGGTCTTGTGACCCACTACAAGGCCGCGCCCGTGCAGATGAACCAGACGGACATCAACAGCCAGATCAACGATGCAGGTGGTTCCGGCTTCGGTCTGCCAGGCATGAGCCTCGATGGAGCACCTTCGCTGGGTCTTCCGGGACCCGGTGATGGCATGCCTGCGATGCCGAATTTCGGGGCTCCGACAACGCAGCCGGCCACACCACCGGCAGGAGGCACATCGCTTCCGGCCCCAGGTGGCCTGCCAGGCCCTGGCGATGCCGGCGGCCTGCCGCGGTTCGACTGAAGGCGAAGGCCTCTCAAAAATGAGACCCGGCGGAGACGCCGGGTTTTTCTTTGACCAAGCGCCGATGATCAATTGGAATGGATCACGACACAAACAAATAAGGCCCCGGGATGGACGTCCCGAGGCCTCTTAGATCAGTCTGAAGCGAAAAGCTTAGAGCTTGCCGCCGCGCTGCTGCAGCATCATGAAGGTGTCGAAGCTGTATTCGGACAGCTGGAACCACAGATAGCCGTCGCCGCGATAGCCCATGTACGAGTCATGCAGCTTCTTGAACTGCGGGTTCTCGGCGCTGATCTCCCCATAAACCTTGGTCGCCGCATCGAAGCAGGCTTCCAGGATCTCGCGGCTATAAGGACGAAGCTGAGTGCCGTCTGCGACGAGCTGCTTCAGGGCAGCCGGGTTGAGGCTGTCGTAGCGCGCCATCATCACACCGTTGGCGAGCGCAGACGCACTCTTGACGATGCCCTTGTAGTTGCTCGGCAGCTCGTTCCACTTGTCGAGATTGATCATGTTCATCAGCGTCACGCCACCTTCCCACCAGCCGGGATAGTAGCAATAGGGCGCGACCTTGTTGAAGCCGAGCTTGGCGTCGTCGTAAGGACCGACGAATTCGGCACCATCGATCGTGCCGCGTTCGAGAGCAGCGTAGATGTCACCACCCGGGATGTTCTGCGGAACGACGCCGAGTTCGGAAATGATGCGACCACCGAAGCCGCCGATGCGGAACTTCAGGCCCTGCAAGTCGGCGACCGTGTTGATTTCCTTACGGAACCAGCCACCCATCTGCGCACCGGTGTTACCAGCCGGGAAGGAGATCATGTTGTTGGCGGCATAGAATTCGTTGAGCAGGTCGAGACCGCCGCCCTCGTAGAGCCAGCCATTGGTCATGCGCTGGTTCAGGCCGAACGGAACGCCCGTGCCGAATGCCCAGCTCGGATCCTTGCCAAAGAAGTAGTAGGACGCGGTATGCGCCATTTCGATGGTGCCATCACGAACGGCATCTGCACCTTCCAGCGCACCGACGATTTCGCCAGCCCCGAAGACCTGGATCTGGAAATTGCCGTCGGTTGCTTCGTTGACGGCTGCCGCAAACACTTCGGCAGCACCATAAATGGTGTCAAGCGCCTTGGGGAAGCCCGACGAGCAGCGCCAGGTGATCTTGGGGTTTTCCTGCGCGATGGCTGGTGCTGCCAGCACGGTGGACGCAGCAGCGCCCGCACCGGCGACGCCAGCCTTCTTGATAAATGAACGACGATCCATGAACTACCTCCCACTTGTTGCCCCACCGGCGGGCATCGTCGGCCCCTCCCGGCAGCGATGCGCGAGCTAACCATTTTGTCTAAGGGGATTCAAGCGCTTGGACTCTATTCTTTTGGATGAGAGCTTTCACTTGAGCGTGCCTGTAGAGGGCAGTCGCTATGTTAGCGCGAACATGTAAAACGAGGGAAGAAAGTGCGCAACCGTAGCGCTCTACTGCGCAAGGCTACAATTTTTATGACCCGCTCCGCAAATGCTCAAGGCAACATCAGGAGCGCCAGATCTGCACCGGGTATATCCGTCACCTCGTAAGAAAAGTGCCGCCCTCGAACCAGTGTCAGCAAGATGGCTCCACCAGGATCGCTGATCGTCACACTGCCATCTTCGTGCTGGGTCCAGGTGGTTGCACGCACCAGACCAGGCCAGACCTCTTCGCAATCGGGTGGAGCGAAAAAATCGCGACTGCGACTGGTGAGAGCCGCACCCCGCTCCACCAGACAGACCGTCTTTCGTGTGAAGTTGGACACGGAAAACTGGGCCGGTGGCGAGACGGATCCCGCATGCAGCTTCGCGGCAAAGACCGACGGCGTATGGTCGGCAGGTGGAATTGTGCCGAGCACGATCGGATCGGTGGCCATTTGCGCGGAGCGCTGCGGCAGAGCCCAGATACTGACTCCGACCACCGAGACACCTGCACACAGGAGAACTGTCGCCACGATGGCGAGAGAGGACTTCATCGGAGCATCCTTCCGCTCGAGACCCCATATGGCAAGAGGATGCACCGGCAAGCTTGCGGAAGGCTGACCGCCGAATCAGCTCCTTGGATACGGCGTTTCCGGAACCGCCGTGAGCGGCCGTCCCGTGTCGAACCAGCTGACGATATTGTCGACAACAAGATCGGCCATGGCGTCACGCGTTGGCACCGAGGCCGATGCGACATGCGGCAGCAACGAGACATTCGGCAGGTCGATCAGGGCCTGGGGCACGCGAGGTTCGTCGGCAAAGACATCGAGACCGGCAGCAGCGATCGTACCGGCCTGAAGGGCGGCGATCAGCGCGGGCTCATCGACCGTCGAACCGCGACCGACATTGATGAGCACGCCGTTCGGTCCGAGCGCGGAAAGGACTTCGGCGTTGAGTGCATCCTTGGTCTCCGGCGTCGACGGGACGATGGAAATGAGCACATCGACCGCCTTCGCGAGGCCCGTCAGGGTGTCGTGATAGACGAAATCGACACCCGTGCGGGGTCGCCGCGTATGGTACGCAAGTTCGACCTTGAACGGCAGGAGACGGTTGGCAATCTCCATGCCGATCCGGCCGAGACCGTGAAGACCGACCTTGCGCCCCTTGAGCGAGAGCGGCGAGAGCGGAAAGGCCCCCTCCTTTTCCCAGCGTCCGTCACGCAGATAACGCTCGGCGAAATAGAACTGACGCATGGTATTGAGAAGCAGCGCGATCGCCGTATCTGCCACCTCATCGTTCAGCACGTCGGGCGTATTCGTAACGATCACCCCGGCAGCTGAGGCCGCCTTCACATCGACGCCGTCATATCCGACACCGAAGCTGCCGATCACCTCGAGTTTCGGCAAACGCTCGATCAGCGAAGCAGGAAATCGGCCGGAGACCACAGCGCCGCGCACTCGCTCCAGTTCACCCGCATCCGCCTCGGCGGCAGTGGCATCAGAGATTTCCAAAAGATCGAATCGATCCGAAAGACGGGCGCGGACGCGTGAATGAATGCGGCCTGGAATGAGCACGAGGGGGCGACCGGACATGGCTGTCTCCTTGGAGGGCGAGGATCATGGACGAGCGGCCTTGAAGCCGCCTCGGGGATCACCGACGGATCGGGCCGGTCGATTGGCGAATGCGCATCTCGGGCTTGATCAGGTGGATGCCGTCAGGCTCATGACTGCCGGCAAGCTTGTCGAGCAGCGCCCGCGCGGCAAGCCGCCCGACCTCCGCCTGACCGTTCCAGACGGTTGTCAGGGATGGCGTGGCGATCGAGGCTTCCTCGAGGTCGTCATAGCCGGTGACCGAGATGTCCTGGCCGGGGATGAGACCGGCACGGGCAATGCCGTTCATCAACCCGATGGCGACGAGATCGTTCCAGCAGACGGCAGCCGTCGGCTTTTGCGGAAGCGACAGAAAGTTCACCGCCGCCTCGAAACCACCCTGCTTGGTGCGGGGGCCCGGGATGCGCAGGCCGGGATCGACTTCGATACCCGCCTTACGGAGAGCGTTCACATAGCCCTGGTAACGGTCACGCCCCGTCGATGTCTGGTCGGTGCCGCCGATCATGGCAATCGAGCGATGGCCAAGGCCAATCAGATGGTTGGTGGCCAGCGAAATGCCGTAACTGTCGTCGCCGCGATAGATCGGCACATCGAGCCCATCCATCGAGCGGGCGATGAAGATCGCCGGCATGCTGTTATTCTCGGCGAGCAACACGTCTTCCGGCGGCGTGCCGATGGCTGGCGACATGATCACCCCGTCGCCGCCAAGCTGCAGCAGCGTCTCGATGAACATGCGTTGCTTCTCGACGCTGTCGTAGTGGTTCGAAAGAATGAAGGTGTGTCGGCTGCGATCGAGTTCGGTCTCAATGGCTTTCAGGATTTCGCCGTAGAACGGGTTCATGATGTCATGCACGACGACACCGATGATCCCGGAGCGGGAGGTGCGAAGGCTCGCAGCACGGCGGTTGTAGATATAACCGAGAGCGCGCGCCTGCTCCTTGATCTTCTCCCGAGTGTCCGCCGCGACGAGCGGGCTGTCACGCAGGGCAAGCGAAATGGTCGCAGTGGAGAGACCAAGCGTTTCCGCAATGGTCGAAAGCTTTACCTTTTGTGCCACGTTTCCTCCCTCGCAGCAGGCCGGTGGGCGCTCGACCGCCCTTAAAAGATTTAATTAAACAATTTAATTGGCGATTTCAATCACCGTCATCGTCCGCATGATCAGCTGACCGCATGCCGCTCTGACCCGAGAGATTACCCTCGATGGCCGCCAGCAGCTTGACCAGGATCTTCACTTCCTTGCCCGACAGGCCCTGGAGGGCATGAGCCTCGCAGGCAACCGTCACCGCCGCGATCTGAGCCACGCTGCCGCGCCCCTCGTCGGTGAGATAGACCTTGGTCAGGCGTCCGTCTCGATCGTCGGTACGGCGCATGACGAAGCCCTGCGCCTCCATCCGCCCGATGGTGCGGGTCATGGTGGGCGCTTTGACACCGAGCTGATGGGCAAGCGCACCCGGCGTCTGGCCGTCCTCCTGCGCGAGAAGTTGCACAACGCCATCCTGGCCCGGATATAGCCCGCTTTCGGCAAGCCCATGGGAAAGCCGGGTTCGCAAAGCACGTGCGACCTGGGTCATGGCACCACTGAGCACACCCGAAGCCGGCGGCTCCTTCTTCTTGCTCTTCTTCTTTTCACCGCGGTCCTTGTCGGCCTTGTCCTTTTTCGCCATGACTCTCCCCGGTCGACAAACGCTACGGCCCTCACTGCAATCCGCCGCGACGGCTGCCATGCATAACGAAGATGATGAGGTTAGACCAGATGGCGAAGCCAGCCCTGTCGTTCGCGGACAACGATCCCCGGCTGAAAGCCGATGACCGGCGCGACTGGATTGCCGTCCTGCCGCTCGGCGCACACGAGCAGCACGGCCCTCACCTGCCCTTCGAGACCGACACGATCATCGCTGAAGGCATCATGCGCCGTGTCGCCGATGCCCTGCCTCCGCATCTGCCTGTCACCATCCTGCCGGCGGAGCCCGTCGGCTACTCGATCGAACACATGCATGTCGAAGGCAGCCGAACACTCACCTATGACGAGGCGATCATCCGCTGGCTCGGGATCGCCGAAGATCTGAACCGCCAGGGCATTCGCAAACTGGTGCTGATGAACGCCCATGGTGGCAATTCCCCGCTGCTGACGATTGTCGCAACCGAAGCACGGGTTCGCTTCAACATGCTGGTGGTCGCAACAAGCTGGACACGCTTCGGCCAGCCGGACGGCTGGATTGCACCCGAGGCAAAGGCGGTCGACATCCACGGCGGAGACATCGAGACATCGGTAATGCTGGCGCTCGCACCGGATCGGGTGGACATGACGAAAGCAGAGAGCTTCCCCTCCCGGCAATCCGATTTCGCCGCCCGCTTCCGCCATCTGCGCGCCTATGGTCCCCATGCCTTCGGCTGGAAGATGTCGGATCTCAACTCACAGGGTGTGGCCGGCAATGCGGCGGCAGCGACGGCAGAGAAGGGGGAACGATTGCTGGCCCATTCGGTCGCAGGCCTTCTCGATCTACTGGATGACGTGCACAGGTTCGATACTGCAACATTGACGTGAGCTTGCAGGGCCGACAGGGAAGGCGCATATTGGTCAAGAGAGAGCGTGAGGAAGAAGCATGCGTGTTTCCATGGAGCAGGCAGCCGCGCGGGTCGAAGAACTTGTAGAGCGAGCCGAACGCGGAGAGCCCGTTATCATCACCCGCGACGGGCAGGATGCTGTCGTCTTGCAACCGATCGAATCGACCGGCCGACGTCCTGCGCTAACTCTCGAGGAACGACGGGCCATTCTCGAAGAGATCATGGCCAAGGCCCCTCGCCCGGTTCCAGGTGAGCCGCTCGCTGACAGGAGTCACGACTTTCTGTACGATGAAAACGGTCTTCCGACGTGATCGCACTCGACACATCTGCACTGATTGCCATCATAAAGAATGAAGCGACTGCTAAGGCCTGTGCAGCAGTTCTGGAAACCCCAAACAGTCGCCTAGTGTTGTCAGCTGGCACGCTGCTCGAACTGAAAATCGTGGCTCTTCAAAAAAATTGTACGGATGAATTGTCGCGACTGATTGCATCCCTCAATGTCGAGATCATCGACCTGACGGCTTCCCGCGCGGAGCTCGCTGCCGCAGCCTACCAACGCTTCGGCAAAGGCATCACCCGGCCTCGCTCAACTTCGGCGATTGCTTTTCCTATGCCACCGCCAAGGAGTTCGACTGCCCGCTTCTCTATGTCGGAGACGACTTCACACGCACCGATGTCCGCTCGGCGCTGGCCGCCGCCTGAGCCGTACGAAAGCCTTTGAACTGGCAAGACGGAACGCCTATATGGGGGTAACACCATTACAGCCGCATCGTCCGGCGCCCCCTGACACCAGAGGCTTTCATGACCGAAGCATCCGCGAAACCGACACCCGTCACCGTGCTCACCGGCTATCTCGGCGCCGGCAAGACGACGCTGCTCAATCGAATCCTCTCCGAAAACCACGGCAAGAAATACGCCGTCATCGTCAATGAATTCGGCGAGATCGGCATCGACAACGACCTGATCGTCGAGTCGGACGAAGAAATCTACGAAATGAACAATGGCTGCGTTTGCTGCACGGTGCGCGGTGACCTGATCCGTGTGGTGGAAGGCCTGATGCGCCGCCCCGGCCGCTTCGATGGCATCATCGTCGAGACGACGGGCTTGGCCGATCCGGTACCGGTTGCCCAGACCTTTTTCATGGACGATGACGTCCGCTCCAAGACGGAGCTCGATGCCGTGGTCGCCCTGGTCGATGCGAAGCACCTGCCGCTGCGCCTGAAGGACAGCCGCGAGGCAGAAGATCAGATCGCCTTTGCCGACGTCGTCGTCATCAACAAGGCCGATCTCGTCACCCATGACGAGTTGCACCAGATCGAGCACATCGTGCGCGCAATCAATCCGTCCGCCCGCATCTATTCGACCACCCGTTCAGGCGTCGATCTCGCCAAGGTGCTCGATCAGGGCGCCTTCAATCTCGAGCGCGCGCTGGAAAACGATCCGCATTTCCTCGACCATGACGAACCGGACCATGTCTGCGGCCCGGATTGCGGCCATGACCATCATGATCACGGGCATGACCACCACCATCATGACCATGGCCACGATCATCATGCGCATGATCATGGTCATGACCACGGGCATCACCACCACGATCACGCCCCCTCCCCGATCCATGACGTGACCGTGGTCTCTGTCTCGCTTCGCGGCGGCGAGATGAACCCTGACCGCTTCTTCCCCTGGATCCAGAAGGTGACCCAGACGCAAGGCCCGAACATCCTGCGCCTGAAAGGCATCATCGCCTTCAAGGGCGACGAGGAGCGTTATGTCGTCCAGGGCGTGCACATGATCGTCGAGGGCGATCACCAGCGTCCATGGAAGGATGGCGAGAAGCGGGAGAGCCGCCTTGTCTTCATCGGCCGTGAACTCGACCGCGAAAAGCTGGAAGCCAGCTTCAAGGCCTGCGAAGCCGCCTCTGCCTGAACGGGGCTTTCACGCCCCGCCGCCTGTCCGTACCGTTCTGCCTGAAAGAAAGCCTGTCCGTATGCCCACTGTTGCACCGCTCGATATCGAAGGCCACGTTGTCTCGACCCATTTTCTCGGTGACATCCCGGTCTTCGCCGCTGCGAGCGGTGCCATTCACCGGCTGGATGGCGGCGAGAAGGTGACGGAGGCGAATGCCGGACTGCTGACCTGCGTCAAGGATTCGGCAAGCCAGACCCTGCTCACCGGTGGCGAAGACGGCCGCGTGCTGCGCATCGCCCATGACGGCACGGTTACCGAAATCGCCCATGTTCCGCGCAAGTGAATTTCGGTCGTCGCACCCGGTCCCCAAGGCGCGGTCGCCTATGCCTATGGCAAGTCGACTTTCGTGCGGCTTGCCGATGGCACGACGAAGGAATTCACCGAAGAGCGTACTGTCGAGGCCGTCGATTTCGCCCCCAAGGGTCTGCGTATCGCGGTTGCCCGCTATAACGGCGTCACTTTGCACTGGGTCGGGACCGCAGGCGCGCCCGTCGATCTCGACTGGAAGGGCGCGCATACGGGCGTGACCTTCTCGCCCGATGGCCGCTTCGTCGTCACCATGATGCAGGAATCGGCGCTGCATGGCTGGAAGCTCGACGGCAAAGCCGCCGACACCCGCCATATGCGAATGACCGGCTATCCCGCCAAGGTCAAATCCCTTTCCTGGTCACCGAAGGGCAAGTGGCTCGCCTCGTCAGGCGCACCGGCTGCAATCGTCTGGCCATTCTCCGGCAAGGACGGCCCGATGGGCAAGGCTCCGCTCGAACTCGGCACCCGCGCCAACATTCTCGTTACCCAGGTCGCCTTCCACCCAATCGAAGAGGTTCTGGCGATCGGGTTCATCGACGGCATGATCCTTGCCGTGCGCATCGCCGATGGCAAGGAGGCGCTGTTGCGCCGTCCCGGCAGGGGTGCAGTGACCTCACTTGCCTGGAGCAGCACAGGCAAACTCCTCGCCTTCGCTTCCGAGGCGGGTGATTGTGGCGTCATCGACATCACCGGCTGATTGCCGAGGCAACACCTCAAAGCGCTTTAGTTGCGTGTACGCGTGGGAAAAATCACGCCTAGCGGTAAAGTTTGCGAAAATTCGCACTATACCGTTCACGATGCGCTTACCTTAACCATGCGGTAGCAATTGCCTCCCTATTTTCGGGGAGGACGAGCGAGAGACAACAAAGCCGCGTCTCGTCTGACTGCAACAATTCTCCGCAGCCCATCCCAATTTCTCTTCAACCACGGCATCCTGCCGAGGCGCAGACGCATGCGCCTGTCCGGCGGGCGGATTTGCAAACGGACGCAACATGTATCTCAACCTAAAAATCGTGGTGACGGCAGCGGGTCTTGCCCTTGCCGCCGGCATCGTCGCCGTCGCTGGCGTGGGTGCACAGACGCTGCAGACGCTCAAGGTCAACGGGCCGATCTATAAAGAGATCGTCGACGGCAAGGACTTGATCGCCGACATCCTTCCTCCGCCGCTATACCTGATTGAATCCTACGCGCTCGCCAACGAGGTCTTCATCCATCCCGACACTGCAGCGGTCAACGTGCCCCGCTTCGACGTACTGAAGGCGCTCTACGACGAGCGACGCGAATACTGGAAGAACTCCACCCTGCCAGACGCACTGCGCGCAAAGCTCTACGACGAAGTCATCGCCAAGGGCGATCGCTACTGGAGCACGCTTCAAAATGACCTGAAGCCCGCTCTTTCGGCCGCCGATGGCAGCGCTGTCACGCCGATCCTGTCGAAACTCAAGGTCGAATTCCACGATCACGAGACCTCCGTAAACCAGCTCGTGACAATGGCGAGCGATTACCTTGTCAGTCGCGAATCCTATGCGGCCGCAGAAACGTCCAGCCGTGAGCTTCTCCTGCTGACGCTCGGCCTGCTGCTCATCACGACTGCGCTCGGCAGCGTCTACTTCATCCACCGCCGCGCACTGAAACCGCTTGGGGAAATCACCGATTTCATGACCAACATGGCAGGCGGCGATTTCACCGCCACCGTTCCCCATGCACGCAGAAAGGACGAAATCGGCCATATCGCGGCAGCCGTCGAGGTCTTCCGTCAGGCTGGCCTCGAAAATCAGCGCCTGCAATCCGAAACCGAAACCGCCCGCGCCGAGGTGGACCGCGAGCGGGCTCTGCGCGACAAGGACCGGATGATCGAGGCCGAGGCCCTGCGCTTTGTCATCGAGGCCTTGGGCGCAGGCCTTCATCGCCTTGCCGAATGCAACATTCGCCTGACGTTGGACGATGCCTTCGATCCGCGCTTCGAGCCACTCCGCCACGACTTCAATCACTCCATCGCAACCTTCCAGACGACCTTGGAAAAGGTCATGGAGGAGACCCGCCGCCTGCTGGAGAACAGCCAGGAAATGCGAGAGGCCTCGGCCAACCTTGCAAACCGGACCGAGCAGCAAGCGGCAGCCCTCGAAGAAACATCCACTGCCCTTGAACAGGTAACCGCCACCGTGCGTCTCTCCGCCCAGCGCACCAGCGATACGCGTGAACTGGTAAGAGAGGCGAAAAACTGTGCCATGGCCTCAGGAGGTGTTGTTCGCTCCGCCGTGTCTGCCATGGAGCGGATCGAAACCGCCTCTGCCGAGATCGGCCAGATCATCGGCGTCATCGACGAAATCGCCTTCCAGACAAACCTTTTGGCGCTGAACGCCGGTGTGGAGGCGGCGCGCGCAGGCGAAGCCGGCAAGGGCTTTGCGGTCGTCGCCCAGGAGGTACGGGAACTGGCGCAACGCTCGGCAAACGCTGCACGCGACATCAAGGGGCTAATCCAGAAGTCGAGCGTCGAAGTGTCTTCCGGTGTCCAGCTGGTCGGCGAAACCGGCCACGTACTCGATCAGATCGGCGATTTCGTCAGCCGTATCGACAGCAATGTCGATGCGATCGCAACCGCTGCCCGGGAACAGGCAACCGGTCTTCAGGAAATCGGTCAAGCCATCAACAGCATCGACCAGATGACGCAGCAGAACGCCGCCATGGTCGAGGAAACCACTGCCATCGGTCATACGCTGGCAGACGGCGCGGTCTTGCTGACGACCCTCGTCAATCGTTTTGAACTCAATCGCCGCACCGAAATCAGGGACGCAAACGCCAGGACACTCGAACATCGGGCCGCTTGAGCCGGCGAGGTCTAGCCCCAACAAAAAACGCCCGGCCGTCCAAAGGAACGGCCGGGCGCTTTATCAATGGATCGATCAGATCAGAACTTGACTGCGAGACCGACGTTGACCGTGTGCTGGTTGAAGTCGACGTTACGACCGCCAACGTTGCCATCGCCGAAATCATTGTAACGATATTCAACGCGGGTGAACATGCGGTCAGTCAGGGCGTAGTCGACGCCACCACCGACGGTCCAGCCGTGGAGCGTGTCGTCGCCGCCGGGGCCTTCAAGGTTGGTGCCGGTGTAACCACCCGCCGCGAACAGAAGCGCGCGATCCATAGCGTAGCCGATACGGGCGCGGGTCGACCAGTTCAGGCCGGTTTCGAAGTCACCGACGCCAGCGACAGTTTCCTCGTTCCAGTCGTAGTTCAGGTCGCCCTCGAGACCGACAACGAGCTGGTTGCCGAGATCCCAGTTGTAGCCAACGAAGCCGCCGAAGCGCGCGCCGTCGAAATCAGCGTTGCCGGCACCGGCAACGTCCGCGTCACCCCAACCGTAGCCGGTGAGGATACCTGCATAGCCACCTGCCCAGGAAAACTGCGGCGCGGTTTCGATGGCAGCCATCGGCGGTTCAGCCGGAGCTTCGTAGATGGCGTCAGCCGCGAAAGCGGAGGTCGAAATCGCCAGAGCGGCGGCAGATCCGAGAAGGATGCTCTTCATCATGTTTTTAACTCCTGTGTTACAAGGTCGCTTATAACGCCATCTCTGGTTAATGTATGTGATGATTATACAACATAACCACCTAAACCTATCCGGCGTATTTGTTCCCGCCCGTGCGAAATTTTTCGCGCCGGACCCCGCAGCAAGAAGCGATGAACGAGAAGATAGTTCCCGCTCATGGCGGAAAAAAGGACGGCTCTTGTCAGGACTGTGTGAGGAGTGCGTGCGTTTTGCCACACCAAATTCCGCAGGAGTCGCCACCGGATCTGCCCCAGACACTAGGGCTCCCATCCCGGACTACATTTGCGGATGACATGCGAGATCGTTTTGGGGTGTTGAGGGCGAGCTCTCTGGCCCGCCCCTTTTCAAGGATGCCGCATCCGGACCGGATGCGGTTTCCGTTCAGAACCTGTAGGTGATACCCGCGCCGATCAGCCACGGATCGAGCTTGGCCTTGCCGGAGTAATTGGTACCGCCGATGGTCGCGTCGAAGTCGGCCTTCAGGAACAGCTTCTTGACATCGAAGTTGACGCCCCAATGTTCGTTGATCATGTAGTCGGCCCCGACCTGCAGCGCCGTGCCGAAGGTGTTCTTGACGTCGAGCGCGGTCGCTGCATCGCCCTTCTGGCTGTAGAACATGGTGTAGTTGACGCCGGCACCGACATAGGGCTTGAACGCGCCGAAATCGGTAAAGTGGTACTGCAGCGTCAGTGTCGGCGGCAGAAGCCAGCTCTTGCCGACCTTGCCGACAGCAGCCAGGCTCCCCTCCGCGTAGATGTTCGAATAGGTCGTGCCGAGGATCAGTTCGGCGGCAAAATTGTCGGTCAGATAATAGGTGATGTCGAGTTCGGGGATCACGCTGTCACTGTAGGATAAATCCGAACCGCCAACGCCGTTCACCGAACCCGAATCATTGGTGATGACTCCGAGACCGCGCACGCGGACCTGCCAGGGGCTTGGCGCGGCCAACGCCTCGGTCGCCGCTTCCGGTGCCGGCTCCATAAGCGGCGCTATGTCCGCCGCGAAGACTGCCGGGGCAAGCAGCAACAGTGTGGCGGTCGTGGCAAGAGCGCGGGTCGAGGCAGTCCGGACGGTGGTCATCATTCTCTCCTTGAAACAACTGGTGGCGTGGAGCCGACGCCAACTAGCAGCCCGGAAGAGACGAGTATCTTGAGCCAGATCAATAGGTTAGCTCTCGACTATATAAAACAACCATCGCCGCAGCGACTGTGACCGGCGCGACACAACCAGAGTTGACGATTGAAAACCCACCTGAGGCCCTGCCAGAGCAGAGCGCAAAGCAAAGGGCCCGGCGCGACGAATCGCGGCCGGGCCCTTCAGCAAGCATCCGGGAACCTTCAATCAGGCTGCGCGGCGCGAGACCATCGGCTGTGACAGCTTGCGACCGGACGCGACCACCATGCCGGCAGCTCCTTCGAGCCAGCCGGGCACGAGTTCCAGCGCCAGGAAGCGGTCACGCGCAAACGGACCCGGCATCACCAGATGCTGCGTCTTGTCGGCGAAGAAGCCGAAACGCTCGTAGTAAGGCGCGTCACCCACGAGAAGCACGGCGCCATGGCCGCGCTTGCGGGCCTCAAGAAGCGCAGCCCGCATCAGTGCCGCTCCAATCCCCTTGCCCTCATGGGCGCAGTCGACGGCAAGCGGACCGAGCAGCAGCGCGTCGATTGCCTGGCCTTCACGGCTGACGCCGGCCTCGATACTCCAAAGACGCACGGTTCCGATGACGTGGCCAGCCCGATCGCGGGCGACGAGTGCCAGCCCTTCGGCTGGAATGCGACCACTGCGAATCTTCTCCGACGACTTCTTGCGGCGGTCGCGGCCCATGGTGCGGTCAAGCAGCGCTTCGCGCGCGACCACGTCGGCCGGCGTTTCATGATCGATGACAAATGCAGGCGCCGGCGCAAAAAGCGCGCGCATGCTTTCCAGAACAGCGGCCATTCTGGCCTCCCATCCCAAGCGATGACGATAATTGTGAGGGTCCGCGCCGGTTGGCCGGCGCGGGAGACGTCAGATGACGTAAGACTTCAGCGGGTCGAAGCCGTTGAACGCCACCGCCGAGTAGGTGGTGGTGTAGGCGCCGGTACCCTCGATCAGAACCTCATCGCCGATCGAAAGCGAGATCGGCAGCGGATACATGTTCTTCTCATAGAGCACATCGGCGGAATCGCAGGTCGGACCGGCGAGAACGCATGGCGCCATGTCGTCGGCGTCACGGACGGTGCGGATCGGGTAACGGATCGCTTCGTCCATGGTTTCGGCGAGACCGCCGAACTTGCCGATGTCGAGGAACACCCAGCGATGCTCGTCATTGTCAGACTTCTTCGAGATCAGAACGACTTCCGCCTTGATCACGCCAGCATTGCCGACCATGCCGCGGCCCGGCTCGATGATGGTCTGCGGGATGTTGTTGCCGAAGTGCTTCTTCAGCGACGCGTTGATCGCCTGACCATAAGCTTCTGCCGACGGGATGTCGCGCAGGTACTTGGTCGGGAAACCACCACCCATGTTGACCATCTTCAAGACGATGCCCTGCTTGGCGAGCGAGTTGAACACGCGCTTCGCATCGGCAAGGGCGCCGTCCCAGGCATCGACCTTGGTCATCTGCGAACCGACATGGAACGAGACGCCGAAGGATTCCAGCCCGAGCTGGTGTGCATAGACGAGCACGTCGACGGCCATCTGCGGCACGCAGCCGAACTTGCGGGAAAGCGGCCATTCGGCGCCTTCACCATCCGTGAGGACGCGGCAGAACACACGAGCGCCAGGAGCGGCACGCGCGATCTTCTCGACTTCCTCATGGCTGTCGACGGCATAGAGGTTGACGCCGAGTGCGAAGGCACGCGCAATGTCGCGCTCCTTCTTGATGGTGTTGCCAAACGAGATGCGCGAAGCATCTGCACCGGCATCGAGCGCCATCTGGATCTCGGCAACGGAAGCGCAGTCGAAGTTCGAGCCCAGCGAGGCCAGGAGCTGGAGGATCTCCGGCGCCGGGTTCGCCTTGACTGCGTAGTAGATGGCGCTGTCCGGCAGGGCATGACGGAAGGCACCGAAATTGTCGCGCACGACGTCGAGGTCGACCACGAGGCAGGGACCTTCGGGACGTCGGGTGTTGATGAAGTCGAGGATGCGAGCAGTGGTCATCGGTCTAACCCTTCCAAAATTCCAAGGATGTCCGAAGCTGCCAAGCTTCGGGTGGACAAAGGACGGCGAGACATCGCTCGAAACCAGTCGGTGGAGACACCGGTACCGTACGAACGCTCGACGCGCGAAACGATGGATCGACGCACTCTGGAACGAGCACATTAATCCGCTTTGTCTGCCATGGATTGGAGGGAGACCCTACCGCACTTCCGGCAATGATGGTGTGCCTCTGAAGTAACTCCAGCTGATGGAAAGCCGGAAGAGACTAGAAAGGCCCGCACCGTCGTTGCTTCGTATGTCCTCGCATTTTCCGGTTGGCCGGAATAGCGACTGGAGGGGTTAGTTCCAGGTACCTTACCGATAACCTCACCTTAGGGATAAATCCCAGTTCGAGGGTCGGCGGACACACACGGGCACGTGCGACTTTGGGCTGAGCAGGAGATAAGAAATGTCCTTGTCATAATCAAGAGAATTTTTGAGGCCGCACGGAAGTTTTTTCGCGGTTTCTGCGGCAGCTATTGAACGAAGCGTGCGCTTTGTTCACAATCCGGCAACTTTGCGAGGGGAATGGGACGAGAATGGACACGCTGACGCGCATCAGAGCCTTCATCGACGTGGTGGAAGCAGAGGGTTTTTCCGCTGCCGCCCGCAAGACGGGCCGCTCAAAGGCACTTTTGTCCAAGTATGTCCGGGAGTTGGAGGATGAACTCGGCGCCCTCCTGCTCAATCGCACCACCCGGCAGTTCTCGCTGACCGAAGCCGGCCACACCTATTTTCGCACCGCCGCTGACATCCTGAAGGAGATCGACAACCTTGCAGACCTGGTGCGCGAGAACAATGCCGACCTCAAGGGCAAGCTCAAGGTCACCGTTCCCCGCACCTTCATCGATGCCGATGTCGGGCAGTCGCTGATCGATTTCGCCAGGGAGAACCCGCAGCTCTCGCTCGAAATCGTCGCGGAAGACCGATTCGTCGACCTGATCGAGGAGGGCTTCGACCTCGGCATCCGAATCACCAAGCTTGACGATTCCGGCATGATCGCCCGCAAGCTCTCCGACTTCCGCGTCTATGCCTGCGCGACACCCGCCTTCATCGCGGAAAACGGCCCGCTGGTGCATCCGAGCGAGTTGTCACGCATCCCCTTCCTGATCGATACCAATTCACGCTCCCACAACAGCCTGCGCTTCATGGAGGCGGATGGCGACATGATCTCGGTCAACGTTTCGGGCCCCATCGAGGTCAACAGCCCGCTGGCGACCCTGCGCGCTGCACGGGCCGGAATGGGCGTCGCCATGATCCCCGACTTCATTGCCCGCCCCTATCTGGCGTCGGGCGAACTGGTCTCGCTCTTCGACGACTTCATCGCCAAGGACCGCGGCATCTACGCCGTCTATCCGCACCGCCGTTACCTGCCGGCCAAGGTCCGCGCCTTCGTCGACTACCTTCACGCATGGTTCAAGCGCTACTCCTGAGCCGTGAGCGCCACATCGGGTCCCACTTTTGTCCCATTCATCGGACAGGGAGAGACCTCAAGCGGGAAATCGGGAAGGGTTTTGGGAGCATGCTGAAGAGGCTCGGTTACTGGGCGGCCGCAACGGTCACAGCCTTTGCCACACCGGCACTTTCCCATCCGCATATCTTCGCCGAGGCCCGGCTCGAGATCGTAGCGGCCGATGACGGCACGCTGAAGGAACTGCGCAATGTCTGGCGCTTCGACGACATCTTCTCCTCAAGCGTTCTCATGGACTTCGACAAGAACAGCGACCTGAAGCTCGACCACAGCGAGTTGAACGAAATCGCCAATACGATCCGCGATTCGCTGGGCGATTACAGCTATTTCACCTTCATCACCAAGGATGGCGCCACCTCCGAAATCGCGAAACCCGAGGTCTTCAACGTCGACTTCAAGGACAATCAGCTCCTGGTCTTCTTCGTCGCAAAGCCAAAGACGCCGGTCGTGATCGGCGGGCGGATGAATTTCGGCGTCTACGATCCGACGCTCTACACGGCGATCGACTTCGCCAAGGACGAGGACATGGTGGTCGAGGGCAAGGCCTTCGCGGCCTGCACCCACAAGGTCGTCCGCCCCGATCCGGACGAGGTCATCGCCCAGAACCAGCTCAACCTCACCGAGGCTTTCTTCAGCGACCCGACCGGCAATGACATGGGCAAGCTGTTTGCCACCCGGATGGAGGTCACATGCTGACGACGGCCGGCCGCTTGCGCATTTCGGGTCTCATTGCCGCGACACTGGCGCTTGTGCTTCTCGCAGGCCTCGCCCATGCCGCCTCCCCGCTTGGCATCGGCACGGCCGAACCCAGCTACCAGCCCTCGGGCGGCCCCTTCGCCGAATTGCTGGTCTGGATCAACGCCCACCAGCAGACCTTCTACCGATCGCTCACCGAAGCGCTGAAGGCCATGCGCGAGGATCCCGCAAGTCTCGTCACGCTGGTCGGCCTCTCTTTCTTGTACGGGATTTTCCACGCCGCCGGCCCCGGCCATGGCAAAGCGGTCATCTCATCCTATCTGCTCGCCAATGAAATCGAGCTGCGCCGCGGCATCCTGATTTCCTTCGTCTCGGCATTCCTGCAGGGTCTCGTCGCGATCGCGGTCGTCGGCACTGCCTATGTCGTGCTGCGCGGCACCGCGATCAGCATGACGGATGCGACGCGAACGCTGGAGATTGCGAGCTACGCGATGATCGTCGCCTTCGGCCTGTGGCTGCTGGTGCGCAAGCTGAAGGCCTCCTTCGCACAAACGAATCGGGTGACTGCGGCGACGGGCAGCCTGTTCGAGAGTGCCGACACGTCATCCGGCGGCAGCGTCACGGCCTCGCTGTTTGCTGGTCCGACCGAGACCACCTCGACTGGCGAGACGACCGGCTCACGCTTCCGCGCCCTGGCGGTCGCCCATGATCACGATGCGCTGGCTCCAGGGTCTGTCTGCCACGAATGCGGCATCGCCCACCTGCCCGATCCGAGCCTCGTCGGCGGCAGCGCTTTCAGCCTTCGGGACGCCTGGTCGGCCGTCATCGCGGTCGGAATGCGTCCCTGCTCCGGCGCACTTCTGGTGATGACCTTCTCGCTGCTGAACGGCTTGCTGCTCGGCGGCGTGCTGTCGGTTTTCGCCATGGCACTCGGCACCGCGATCACCGTTTCGATTCTCGCCAGCCTTGCGGTCGGCGCCAAGGGCATTGCGCTGAAACTCTCCGGTCCTGGATCGCGCCGCGCAGGCGTCGTCGCAAGCTCGATCGAAGTCGGCGCAGCACTGCTCGTTATCCTGCTCGGCGCCCTTCTTCTCGCAGCCAGCCTGAACGGCTGAGAGAAATCAGCTCTGGTCCCCGTCCCGGCTGCGCTGATAGCGTGAGCGGAGCCACAGGATCAGAAACATCGCCATCAGGGCGACGCCACCCACGAAGGCACCGAGTTCGGGCGAGTAGCGCCCCAGCCAGAGCACAACGGTCGGAACGATCAGCATCAGGCCGAAGATCACGGCAACAACGACAGCAGCCTGCGCTGCCGGCGAGCGCGTCGTGCTCGACGTTTCCTCGGACCGCGCGACCTTCTTCGGTTCCGGCAATTTGCTGAAGGCGTAGACCACGACCCCGATCGCCACGCAGATGCCGACCGACCAGGCGACCGTCGCGCTCTGGAAGCTCGCATAGGCAAGTGCGGCAACGGTGATTGCCGTGCCGACATAAAGGATGATGCTGAAGATGTTCGGCTTCACGATTTGCTTTCCTATCAGGTCTCTGAGGCCGCGAGCTCGGCCCGCAGATCCTCCAGCCGACGCCGTTGGCGGCCGGCCTCGTCGAAATTCTCAGGCGAAAGCCAGGCCTCGAAGGCGGCTCGGATCAATGGCCACTCACTGTCGATCATCGAGAACCAGGCGGTGTCGCGATTTCGGCCTTTCGACAGCATGTGCTGGCGGAACACGCCTTCGAAGCTGAAGCCGTAGCGCTTCGCCGTCACCTTGCTCGGCTCGTTCTCGTTGTGGCACTTCCATTCGTAGCGGCGATAGCCGAGATCGTCGAAGACGTGCCGGGCCAGAAGATAATGCGCCTCGGTCGAAAGCGGCGAACGGCTCATGGCAGGACCATGCGCCACACCACCGATTTCCACGACGCCATTGGCCGGATCGGGTCGCATGTAGTTTGCCATGCCGACGATCTTGCCCGTCGCCTTATCTCGGAAGACCTCCGTGACCCAGCCACCTTTCTGGACGGCCGCCAACCAGGCCTCGAAATCCTCGATGCCGTTGAAATCGGGCTGAGTGAAGTAGGTGAGCAGCGCATTGATCGCAATCCCGCCGAGACCGCTCCAGAGCGGTGCGAGATGCGCGGCTCGATCATAGGGCTCGACCACGACGAAACGCCCCTCCAGCCTGACAGGCTGGGGTGACGGACATCCCTTGAAGGTCGACAGGTCACGCATGAAAACGCCTCGGGCGAAATAATGGCCCGAGGCTTAGGGCACACAGCCGACAAAGGCAACCATCCGGGCAGTCGCGAGCCCGGACCGGATGCCGCAGCAAAACGTCAGAGGCTGATCTTCGCGGAGGCAACGGTCGCCTCGATATGATCGACCAGCGCATCCGGGAGACCCAAGCGCCCAGCCAGCATGTCGAGGTAACCGCGCTCCGTGCGGGTATCAGGCTCGATGGTCAAACGCGAAGCGGTGTAGATCTCTACCCTCTGCTCCTCGGTCTTGGCCGAAGCAACGAGTGCATCGAGATCGATCGGCTTGGCAAGCTCGGCCTCAATGAAGGCTTCCGCTTCTGCACCGAGGCCGGAGAGATGGATCTTGTCCATGATCCGCGAGCGCTCGCTGGCATCGATATGGCCATCGGCCTTGGCGGCAGCGATCATCGCCCGCACCAGTGACAGGGCGAAATCATTCGAGATGGCCTGGGGCTCGGTGCTGAAGGGCGAATCTTGCGGCGGCGGCAGAAGTTCCGGCAAGGTCTGTGTCGGCTCGGGTTTCTGACCCGTCTGATAATTCTTGTAGGCCTGGTAGCCGAGACCGGCAATCACGGCGAGGCCGCCGAGCTTAAGCGCGTTGCCGCCGAGCGATCGACCGGTCTTCGTGCCGAGCAGCACGGCAGCAAGCGCGCCGCTCTTCCAGGGGTTGGCCTTCGCCATACCGAGGATATCGTTCCCCTTCTGGCCGATCGAGCCGGATGCTCCCGGCATCTGCGATCCGAGGAATTGATCCAGCAGCTTCTTGGCGTCAAACATCGCGGTCTCCTTGTTAAAACGGTCGCCCCCTAGATAGGAAGCGACCGTGACATTACAAAGAGCCTGCTGGACACGCTGATGAAGACATCAACCCTTAAGCGCGGACGCTTCGCTGGCAAGCTTGGTGATGCCAGCCCAGTCGCCGGCCGAAACCAGTTCCTTCGGCGCAACCCAGGAGCCGCCGACACAGACGACGTTCGGCAGCGAAAGGTAGTCCATGGCGTTCTTCAGCGAGATACCGCCGGTCGGGCAGAACAGCGTTCCGGCGAGCGGCGAGGACAGGGCCTTGAGATAGGCGGCACCGCCAGCCTGCTCGGCGGGGAAGAACTTCAGGACCTTGTAGCCCTCTTCGCGCAGCGCCATCACTTCCGAAGCGGTGGCCGCGCCCGGCAGAAGCGGAATGTCGGAGCTCCGTGCCACGTCGAGCAGTTCCTGCGTCGTGCCGGGGCTGACGATGAACTGCGAGCCAGCATCGACGGCTGCGGCATAATGGGCGGCGTTGAGGATGGTACCGGCACCAACGACGGCGCCTTCGACTTCCTGAGCCACGAGCCGGACGGCTTCAAGTGCAGCATCGGTCCGGAGCGTGATTTCGATCGCCTTCAACCCGCCTGCGACAAGAGCACGCGCCAACGGCACCGCCGTCTTGGCATCCTCAACGATCAAAACCGGCACGACCGGCTGAAGCTTCAAGGTGGAGAGGAGCTTTTCGGTTTTGTCGCCCATGGCAGAACCCTCTTTTTAAAACGATTAGATCGGGTTTTCACTAACCCGCGCCGACCGGATTGTCGAGACCGACAGCTAGCACGGAATCTTTCCAGTTTCCTAACACGGCCGCCTCCGCTATGGTCCACCGGCGTAATTGTTTTCGGAGCGTGAGCGTATGGCGAAGGAAATCGAACGCAAGTTTCTTGTGCGGGACGATGCCTGGAAGGGCGGCGTAACGTCCGAGACCCAGATCAGGCAGGCCTATATCTGCGCCGAAAGCGACCGCTCGGTCCGCATCCGCACCAAGAACGATGCGACCGCCCAGGTCACGATCAAATTCGGCAGCAACCTCCGGGTCCGCGACGAATTCGAATACCCCATCCCCATAGACGACGCCCGCGAAATGATCGGCATTGCCGATGGCCATGTGATCGACAAGACACGCTACACGGTCGATTTTGCCGGCTTCACCTGGGAAGTCGACGTCTTCGCCGGCAATCACCGCGGCCTCGTCATTGCCGAAGTCGAGATGCAGTCGGAGACCGATGATCCCAAGCTGCCCGCATGGCTTGGCCGTGAGGTGACGGGAGACAAGCGGTATTCCAACCAGTCCCTCGCGACCCAGCGAAGCCGCACGGGGCTGGTGCATGCCCTATAGGATCAGCCCGGACGCCGGACTGGAGACAGAAGTCAGGCGGATCGCCCGCGAACAGCTGGAGCGCGCCATCGCGGCTCTGGAGACCAGACCCGACGGCTTGCACGAGGCGATCCATGAGGCCCGCAAGAAGTTCAAAAGGGTCCGAAACCTCTACCGTCTCGTCGCCTCCGCCGACAGGACGTTCCGGCGCCAGGAGAATGCCCGCATTAGCGACACCGCCCGCGGCCTCTCTCTTGTCCGTGACGCGACAGCCCTGATCGAAACCGTCGACCACCTTTCCGAGCACACCCTGACCGATGACGAAGCGGAGACCCTGGATGCGGCCCGCACCGTCCTTGTCCTCCGGCGCGACGACATTGCCTCTTCCGAGACGGATCTCGAGGACAAGGTTCGGCACGCGATCGATCAGTGCCACGCAGCTCATGCAGCGCTCGATGCACTCGAACTTCCCTCGAGACCGGGACACGCGGCGCTCCTTCTGGCCAGAGGCTGGCGCAAGGGTTTGCAGCGTGCGGCGGAGGCACTGGAGTTTTGCGAAGGACAAGGCCATGGCGAGGCCTATCACGACCTGCGCAAGGCGGCCCAGGCCTATTGGATGAACCTCTCGCTGATGCGGGAACTCTGGCCGAGTGCCTTTGCCGCCAAACGCCGGGACGCCAAGAGACTGGTTGACCTGCTTGGCCATGAACACGATTTGACGGTGTTGACGGCCCTGCTCGACCATGAGCCCGAGATCTTCGGTAATGGTGAAGGCCAGTCCTTCCTGCTGGCGATCATCATCCGCCGCCAGCAGGACCTGCGCCGCGAAGCTGTGGCACTTGCCGGTCAGGTCTTCGCCGACCCCGCCAAAGACGAGGCCGGTGTCATCGAGACCCTCTGGCTCCGGGCAACGGCCTAGGCGCTGCCGATGCGCACCTGACGATCACAGGTCTTCTCGATCAGGGCTGCGTCGTGGCTGACAAGCAGAACCGCGCAGTTCCGCTCTCGCGCCAGTTCCGTCAAGAGATCGATGGTCTCCTGCTGGGTGATCAGATCGAGACGCGAAGTCGGCTCATCGGCAAACAGGAAGACAGGATCGAGCAGCAGCACGCGCAGAAGAGCGAAACGCTGCAGCTCGCCACCGGAGACCTCCGTCGGGAGGCGCGTCAGAAGCACCTGGGAGAGGCGCAGCCGTTCCATCAGAGGCTGGACGCGCGCCCCATCGAGCCGATGCAGCCGCACCAGATCGGCGATCGCCTCGCCGAGCGTGATCTTCTGCGGAAAGGCAGAGGGCGGATCCTGATAGAGCTTCTGGTAGCGAACGGCAGATGCCTGCGGCAGGCGGGTGACCTCGCCGGCATCGGGTGTCAACAGCCCAAGCAGAACGTCTCCGAGGGAGCTCTTGCCCGATCCGCTCGGCCCCGTGATCCCGACGATCTCGCCGGGACGAAGCGCGATTTCCTGTCCGTCAAACAGCAGCTTGCCGCCACGCGCCTTCTTCAGGCCGGAAGCGATCAGGATCGGGTCGGTATCGTCACGAACTACCGAAGCACGTTGCGCCCAGTTCTCCGGTTCGGCGGCGATCAGCCGCTGCGTATAGCAGTGCGAGGGCGATGCCAGCACGTCTGCCGCCTCGCCCACTTCGATGATCTTGCCCTCCAGCATGACGGCGAGATCGCCGCCCATCTGCCGGGCGAGCGCCAGATCGTGGGTGATGGTGAGCACCGTGCCCCCCGCCTGCACTTCCTGCATCAGAAGCGCGATCACCTCGTCGCGGCGGGCAACATCGAGCCCCTTGGTCGGCTCGTCGGCGATGATGATGCGCGCGCCACCGGCCCTTGCTGCTGCAAAGGCGACACGTTGCGCCATGCCGCCGGAGAGCTGACCCGGGAGCTTTGCCTCGGCATCAAGCACGCCGAGAGCTTCGAGATCGTTCCGGGCCGCATACACGGCCTCGTCTTCGTCGAGACGCCCCAGATAACGATGCCCCTCGGCCACCTGGTCGAGCGCCAACATGGTCGGATCAAGCGCCAGCCAGGGCTCCTGCGGCAGCACGCCGACTGTCCGGCCCCAGAGTTTCCGAAAGAGCTTCGGCTCGGCCAGCGGCAGCGTCTCACCATCAATGGTCAGCGAGCCGGTGGCCGTCAGTCCGTGCGGCAGAAGGCCGATCATCGCCTGGGCAAGCAGGCTCTTGCCCGAGCCGGTTTCGCCGAGAATGGTGAAGGGCCGCCCCGCCTTGAGGGAAAACGAGACCGGGGCCACGATTTCACCCTTGGCGGCAGAGACCGAAGCCCCATCGACGGAAAGCAGAATGGTCATGGCTTGTCCTTTCCGGCGATCAGTTGCAGGGCGAGCACCATCAGGAAGATGACGGCGATCGGCTGCAGAAGCGCATGCGGCGCCTCCTGGTAATAGGGCAGAAGCTCGATCATCATCGATCCGAGCTCCGGGGTCGGCGGACGGACGCCGACGCTGACGAAGCCGAGCGCCGCGATCGCCATGATCGCAGAGGCAGCACCATAGGCGGCCACCGTCAAAATCATCGGCGCAAGCTCCGGCCAGAGATGCCGGCGCAGGATATAGGCGGGACCGAAGCCGAGCAGACGCGAGGCCTCCACCGCTGGTGACAGCAAGAGCGGTCGCGCCATGGCCCGCGTCAGGCGGAAGTATTCGACCCACAGGACCAGCGAGATGCCGACATAAAGCATCGCCGGATAATCAGGCACGATCGCCGTCAGCATCAGCACCAGAAGCAGCCCCGGAAGTGCGAGGAACGCCTCCGACACCGCACCCACGGCGCGATCGGCAAAACCGCCGCGCCAGGCGGCGAGCACGCCGAGCAACACGCCGGGGATCATCGCGGTGAACACCGACAGAAGCGCCAGTCCGAGCGACAGGCGCAAGGCACCCGCAAGCCGCGCCTGCATGGAGCGGCCGAGATGGTCGTAGCCGAACCAGTCAACAGTGCTCGGCCCCTGCAGGCTAAAGCGCAGCGTCTGTTTCAGCGGATCGGCGCCACCGATCAGAAGCGGCAGAAAGGCGAAAGCCAGCAATCCGCCAAGGATCGCCACACCGGCGAGCCGGCGCAGCGGCCAGCGCGCCGGGCGCGGCGCCACATAATCAAACGTGGTCATGCGCTGCGCCTCCGGGGATCGATGCCATGGCAAAAGAGATCGACAAGCGCATTGAGCGCGACGAACATCAATCCCATGACCAGTGCCGTGCCCTGGATCATCGGCACATCACGGCCGAAGATCGCATGCACCAGCGCATGGCCGATGCCCGGCCAGGCAAACAGCGTCTCAACAACGACGACCCCCTCGACGAGGTAGACGAACTGCACACCGAGATAGGTGACGATGGGGACGGCAACATTGCGCAATCCATGCCGCGAAAACACCTGCCACTCGGAGAGCCCCTTCGTGCGGCCGAAGCTGTAGTAAGGCGAGCGCGAAACCGCGACCATGGCATCCCGCGCCACGCGGTTGGAGACGGCCGCAAGACCGAGCGCCAGCGTCAGTGCCGGGAGGACAAGATGCGCACCATGGGTGTGGCCTGCCACGGGCAGCAGATTGAAGGTGATCCCGAAGATGATGATCAGGACCAGGCCGACAACGAACTGCGGCAGGGCACGCAGCCCCGTCGACACCAGCATCAGTGTGCGGTCGAGCACCCCGCCGGGCCTGAGACCCGCGAGAATGCCAAGCGGCGGCCCGATGAACAACGACAGGACGATCGCGGCCAGCGCCAGTTGGACCGTGTGGCCGAGCTGAATGCCGATCTCTTCGATGACCGGTTTGCCGCTGATGAGCGATGTGCCGAGATCAAGGCGCATGAGGTCGGCCATCCAGTCGAAGAGTGCCAGGATGGCCGGCTTTCCGAGATCGAGTTCGGCGGCCACCTTGGCAGCGGCCGCACTGTCGACGACATCGTAGCCATAGCGGCCGGCAGCGATCCGGTAGGCAAGGTCGCCCGGAAGCGACCGTGTCATCACGAAGCAGATGATACCCACCATGAACGCCACCAGAGCCGCCTGGATCAGGCGGTTCAGGATCGCCCTGGTCATTTCGCCCACCGCATGGTTTCAAGACCAAAGGTCCGCTCGAACGGGTCGATCGTGGCACCCTCCAGCTTCGGCGAGAAGGCCACCGTCTGCTGGTACCAGGCGATCGGGATAACAGGCAGATCAGCCTGGATGGCGGCCACGGCCTGGTGGCGCAGCGCCTCGCCTTCAGCGGGGTCCGCAACGCGGGTCAGATCATCCAGCGCCTTTTCGAAGCCGGCATTGGTCCAGTTCATCGCACCCCAGTCACCACCGCCTGGGCCGTAGTCCGAAAGCATGGTGCCGATCGGATCGGGAACCAGCGCGAAGTTGCGCGCCATCAGCGCGAGTTCCAGCGAGCCGTCCTGATGTTTCGCCGGGATCTCGGAGGAATTGGTCGAGTTGATGGTGAGCGCCACACCGATTTCCTTCAGTTGATCCTGCAGGACAGCGGCGATCAGCGGCAGTTCGGGGCGGTCGGGATAGGTGGTCAGCATCAGCGCGAACGGCTTGCCGTCCTTTTGAAGGATGCCGTCGGCACCCGGCGTCCAGCCAAGCTCGGCAAGCAGCGCCTTGGCCTTCTCAGGATCGTAGCCGAGCGGTGCCAGATCGGCATCGTGCCAGATCTTCAGGCTCGGCGGGAAAAGCTGCGTGGCGGCTGCCGGGTAACGCAGGATCGCAACGGCAAGACCCTCGCGGTCGATGGCAAAGCTCAGCGCCTCGCGTGCCTTCACATCGCCGAGAAAGGGATGGCCGGCATTGACCTTCAAGAGCACGCTGCGCGGGATCGATACCGACTGCAGCACGACCTTGTCGCTCTTGGCGAGACGCGTGCGGCTCGCCGGATCCAGGTTGAAGACATAGTCGGCGTCACCGCTTTCAGCCATCAGGGCGCGGGTTTCGGCACGGCTGACCGAGAGATAGGTCGCCTTTTCGATCTCGGGCTTCTGGCCCCAGTAGTCGGCGAAACGTTCAACGGCGAGGCTCTGCGGCGCCTCAAGCTTTGTCAGCTTGAACGGACCCGTGCCGATGATCGCCTTGACGTCAGCACCTTCATAGGCAGCCGGCGCCAGGATCTGGGCGCGGCTTTCGGCAAGGAAGGCCAAGAGCGGCACAAAGGGCTTCGACAAGGAAACAACAACCACGCCCTCGCCGTCCGCCTTGATCTCGGCGATCGGTGCCTTGCTCAGAAGTCCGGCCTTGTCCTTGGCAGTCCGGAGCGCAGAGGCGACTGCCTCCGCCGTCAGTGCGGTGCCGTCCTGGAACCTGACGCCCGACTGCAGCTCGAAGCGCCAGCTCAGGCCGTCGTCGCTGACTGTCCAGCTCTTGGCCAATGCTGGCACCGGATTGCCGTCCTTGTCCGCCTCGACCAGGGTCTCGACGATCCCCATGCGTAGGAAGATGTCGCCTGACTTGGACGGATCGAGACCGCCGATTTCAAAGGGCGCGACGATGCCGACGACGCCGTCGTCCGCGATGGTGGGCGCCGCACCGGCGAGCAGAAGCGCGAGTGAGGCTGCGAAGATATTCTTGAACATTAGGATCACCTATAATGTTATAAAGTTACACCCCTCTACTCAAAGCTTTTCGCGCTGTCCAGTGCTGCAACGCACCAACGCATAATCGGCGATCGACTTGACGATTTTCAAACTTACCCGGGCGAACGGAAATCCGTTGCGCAGCAGGGGCCGAGGGGGTATTTCGCAGACCATGACCGAACACACTTCAGCTCCCCGCCCTGAGACAACCGGCGCCTTTTGCGTCGCCGCCCTCTATCACTTTGCCAAGTTCCCGCGCTTCGAAAGCTTCCAGGAGCCCCTCGAGACCCTTTGCAAAACAGAAGGCGTCAAGGGCACGCTGCTGATTGCCCATGAAGGCATCAACGGCACCATCGCCGGCACAGACGTCGCGATCGCCAAGGTGCTTGCCTACATTCGTAGTCAGCAGGAATTCTCGAACCTGGAGCACAAGGAAAGCCGGGCCTCCAAGATGCCCTTCCTGCGCATGAAGGTTCGGCTGAAAAAGGAAATCGTCACCATGGGCGTCGAGGACATCGACCCCAACGAGATCGTCGGCACCTATGTCGATCCGAAGGACTGGAACGATCTGATTTCGGATCCCGAGACCGTCGTCATCGACACCCGCAACGACTATGAGACGGCAATCGGCATCTTCCGCGGCGCCGTTGACCCGAACACAAAGACGTTTCGCGAGTTTCCCAACTGGGTGAAGAACAATCCCGGGCTGCACAACAAGCCGAAAATTGCCATGTATTGCACCGGCGGCATCCGCTGCGAGAAGGCGACGGCCTTCATGAAGCAACAGGGCTTCGACGAGGTCTACCACCTCAAGGGTGGCATCCTGAAATATCTGGAGGAAGTGCCGGAAGAACAGAGCCTCTGGGATGGCGCCTGCTTCGTCTTTGACGAGCGGGTCTCCGTGACCCATGGCCTTAAAGAGGGCGATCACAGGCTCTGCCATGCCTGCCGCAACCCGATCACGGCAGAGGAACTGACCCATCCGCATTACGAGGAAGGTGTCTCCTGCAGCCATTGCTATCCCGAACGCAGCGAGGCCGACCGGGACCGCTATCGTCAGCGTCAGTTGCAGATCGCGCTCGCACGGAAGCGTGGCGAAAAGCACATCGGCGGCTGAAAGCCGCCGATGGAATGCTTGGCCTGATCAGCCGGAGATCGTATCTCCGCGCTTCCAGCCTTTGCGACCCCAGTTTCTGAGCCGCATGCGCGGTGCGACCACCAGCGCGAAGAAGGGTGCAGCGGCAAAGGCGGCGATCACGACCAGCGGCAGCAGGACCTTGGCGTGAGCAGCCAAAGCCGGGATCGACAGCACGAGAATGGCGCCGACTCCGAAGATCACGGCATTGATCATCATGCCGCAGACGATTTTAAGCCAGGTATCTGTGGTGAACATGGAATGTCTCCTTTCTGAAAGGAGAAGGCGCAAGACCGGCAATCGTTCCCGATCATCCGTTCCTATGCTCAGGCCGGCAGGCCACCATCGCGGCCGCCGGCAAAGGCAAGTTCGGCAGCCTTGGCCCGCAGTTCCATCGGTCTCAGCATCAGCGCGGCAATCTGTTCTGGGGACTGCGGACGGCCGAAGAGATAACCCTGCAACTGGTCGCAGCCAGCAATCCGAAGGATGACGGCCTGCTGCTCGGTCTCGACCCCCTCGGCCGTGACGGGGATGCCGAGCGAGCGGGCGAGAGCCACAGTTGCCTGCAGCATTTCCACGGCCCGATGACCCCGATCGAGTGATTGCACGAGCGACCGGTCGATCTTCATCCGATCGAAGCCGAATTGCCGGAGATAGCCAACACTGGAAAAACCCGCGCCGAAATCATCAAGTGCGATCCTGAGGCCAAGCGACCGCAGCCGGTCCATGGCGAGCCTTGCCCGTTCGGGGCTCTGGATGAAGTAGGTTTCGGTCATCTCCATGACGACCCGACCAGGCTCGATGCGCGCCTCCGCGAAGGTCGCCGCGACATGATCGACAAAGGCCGGATCCCGGAACTGACCGGGAGAAACGTTGACAGAGAGCTTCAGCTCAGGCCAATCGCCGAGCTGGCGAAGAGCCTGGCTGAGAACGCAGAGCCCGAGCTGATCGATCAGGCCGCTGGTCTCGGCGATCGGAATGAACACGTCAGGCGACACCGGCCCATGGCCCCGGCGCGTCCAGCGCGCCAGCGCCTCGACACTGACGAGCGTGAAGGTCTTGGCATCGACGACCGGCTGGTAAACGACCTCGATCTCACCGTGTGCAATGGCCTCGCGCAGATCGATTTCCATCTGATTGCGGTTTTGCCGCTCTTCATCCATGCGGGGGTCGTAGACCGTCCAGCGGCCCCGGCCACCATCCTTGGACGAATACATGGCCATGTCGGCGCGGCGCGTCAGCTCGCCGCCATCGACAAGACCGCCCTCGGAAACGCAGATGCCGATGCTGCATCCGACAACCACGGTCCGTTCGCCCAGAAGTACCGGCTCATCGAAGAAGGCGATGATCGAAGTTGCGAGTGAAAGGGCCCGTTCCTGCGCATCCTTGCCCGTGAGCACGATACCGAATTCGTCGCCACCGATCCGGGCAAGGGACGAAGCATCCCCGACCAGAACCGAGAGGCCGGCCGCGACCGCGCGGATGAGCCGGTCACCCGTCGCATGACCATAGGCGTCATTCACCTCCTTGAAGCCATCCAGATCGAGATAGAGCAGCACGACATCTTCGTTCATGTCGCGCCCGCGTCGCACCTGATCCTCAAGCAACTGGGTCAGGCCGGCTCGATTGAGAAGTCCGCTGAGGCGGTCGGACTGGGCGAGTTTGACGGCATTGGCTTCATCCGCCCGCACCCGGCGCAACTCGGCATTACCGATGATGACGAGCAGGAGGGCATAGATGGTGACGATCACCAGCGCCGCCTTGATCAGGGGCGCGACCTGTTCGCGGCTCTGGTCCCCCGGGGCACGCGGGGTCCAGGCCAGGGAGGCGATGGCCTGACCGGAAGGGGCAGAAATCGTGACGGATGCATTGTTCGTGGATGGCGGCGTGAGGACGAGGCCGGGCAGCACATAGGCGTCGGACAGTCGCTCCACCGTAAGCGGCGAAAGATGCCGGATGAAAGCGAGATAGACCTGCTCTCCCGGAGGAACGCCGACGTCTCCTGATTTCGGACGGATCAGGGCAACGCCGGCAGAGCCGATCCCCCTCTGCGTGCGGATGAAGCCGAGCGACTGTGGAACGAGGCCGCTCTGGCCCGAGCGCACCTTGTCGAAGAGCTCCATCAACGCCGGTGTCAGATAACCGCGGGCATCGCCCTCGACCGGCTCCCCGTCAGAATAGGCCATCATCGGACGACCCTCGGCATCGAGCACGATCGCCACGTCGAAGAGGTCGCTATCGAAGGTCATGTCGCCGAAGTTGCTGATCATCCAGGCCATGTCCTTGTGGACATAGGCATTAGTCGCGGCATCATCCCAGGCGGTATAGTCGATCAGTGTCGCGCCCAGCTGATGTTCGAAGGTCTGAACGGCGCCGACGAGCGTTTCGCGCGAGCGTTCCTCGTCCAGATGGTTGGCATAGCTTGCGACACGATCGAGCGCGGTCATCACGATCGAGGCAACCATCATCGCCATGGTCGCGAAAACGACGAGCAAGACTGCGACCGCCACCCGTCGGGTGGCAAGTGGCCGTAGCCGTCTGTCGAAATGGTGAAGCCGCATACGATCTACCCAAGGCTGAAGCCACACCTTGCGTCGAAATGTGTTCAATTTGACTTAACACACTGAAGAGCATGCAGAATAACCAACTACCCGAATATCCTGATATGCAACGAAAAAGGACCCCGGTTTCCCGGAGCCCTTTGCAGGTCGGCCTGGAGGAACCGACACGGATAGACGGATGGTCAGTCGACGACGGAGACGAACTCATCCTTCGGACGACGCACCTTCTTCAGTCCGGCAAGCCAGTCGCCTTCGGCGGCGCGATAGCCGAGCGGCAGGATCGTCACCGAGCGCAGACCCTTTTCACGCAAGCCCAGGATCTCGTCGAGCTTGGGCGCATCGAAGCCTTCCATCGGGGTGGCATCGACGCCTTCGAAGGCGGCAGCAGCAACGGACATGCCAAAGCCGATATAGGCCTGGCGGGCGGCATGCTCGAAGTTCACGTCGGCATCGCGACCCGGATACATGCCGAGCAGCATCTGGCGATAATTCTCCCAGCCTTCGTTCTTGAAGCCACGCTCCTCGTTGGTCAGGTCGAACATGTGGTTGATGCGCTCGACCGTGTAGTTGTCCCAGGCAGCGAAGACGAGAAGATGCGAACCTTCGGTCACCTGCGCCTGGTTCCAGGCGATTTCCTGGATCTTTGCACGGACGTCCTTGTTGGTAACGACGATCACTTCAAAGGGCTGCAGGCCGCTGGAGGTCGGTGCGAGACGCGCGGCCTCGACAATGCGCTCGACCTTGTCCTCGGACACGGACTTGGAAGGGTCCATCTTCTTGGTGGCGTAACGCCAGTTCAGCTTTTCAATCAATGCGGACATCGTGTCGCTCCTGTTTGAACCCTCAAGGCGCCACGGGAGTTGGCACGGCCGGTCGGGTCTGGTATAAATTCGTAACCAGGCCTAGATATGGAACCGGAAAATTTGTGCAAGAAGGCACATTTTTGATACCAGGTTACACCGATGGAACGATTGGAACCACGATGTGCGACAACTATGACCCGACCAAGTGCCAGACCGTCAGCGAAATGCTGGCGAGACTGGGCGACAAATGGACGGTTCTGGTCATCATGATGCTAGGAGACGGGCCGCAGCGCTTTTCCGATCTCAAGCGCTCCGTCGTCGGCATATCCCAGCGCATGCTGACATTGACACTGCGCGCACTGGAACGCGACGGCATCGTGGAGCGCACGGTGCACCCGACCGTGCCGCCCAAGGTGGAATATGCTCTGACCGATCTCGGCCGTTCTTTCGGCGAGCCGATCCGGGCGCTAGGTGGCTGGGTCTTCACCCATCACGACCGCATCCAGTCGGCCCGTGCCGACTTCGACCGGCGCAACGAAGTGGATGCCGGCAACAAGCTGATCAAGCTCGGCTGACCAGGATTACGGGGGCCAGAGCCCCCTGCCCGGTCAATCCGCCTTGAAGTTCCCCTTCGGAAACTCTGAGGCAAGATCACGATACCACTTGCCGCTCTTCTTGATGGTGCGGACCTGGGTGTCGTAATCGACATGCACGAGGCCGAAGCGCATTCGGTAGCCCTCGGCCCATTCGAAATTGTCCATCAGCGACCAGGCGAAATAGCCCTGCATCGGATAGCCCTCGGCGATCAGGTCGGCGACCTTGTCGAGATGTTCGGCATAGTAATCCAGCCGCGGCTGGTCCTCGACCTCGCCAGACTCGACCTCCATATTGTAGCAGGCGCCGTTCTCGGTGATGTAGCAGACCGGCAGGTCGTAGCGGGCATAGAGACGCTCGACGAGCGACTTCAGCGCCGGCGCATAGACCTCCCAGCCGATATCGGTTTTCACATCCGAAACCGGAGCCGCATTGACAGTCGCCGGGAATTCCGCACCCGGTGTTGGATCGTCGGCAACGCGCATCGGCGTGTAGTAGTTCAGCCCCCACCAGTCGAGTTTCTGGTTGATGATGCCGAGATCGCCGTCCTCGATCTTGGGCATGCGATGGCCAAGCGCCGAGAGGAACTTGGCCGGATATTCGCCCTTGAAGACTGGATCGAAGAAGACGCCATTGTGGAACTGATGCGCGCGTTCGGCGGCAGCGAGATCTTCAGCGCTGTCGGAGCCCGGCAGCGTCTCATGCGCATTGAGCACCAACCCCACGGGCACCTTGGGGCTAATTTCCCGGATCGCCTGAACGGAAAGCCCGTGCGCGAGATTGGTGTAATGCAGCGCATGGAGAGCTGCATCCATGCTGCGTTCGCCCGGCGCATGCACGCCGTAGAGATGGCTGAGCCAGACCGAGCACCAGGGCTCGTTGAAGGTTGCGACCGCATCGAGCCGATCACCGAGGCGCTCCATCACCACCCTGGTGTAGCGCTGGAAGGCCTGTGCCGTCGACCGCGCCGTCCATCCACCCTCGCCCATCAGGGAGAGCGGCAGATCCCAGTGATAGAGCGTCGCATAGGCCTTGATGCCGCGCGCCTTCAATCCGTCCACGAGGTTGTCGTAGAAATCGAGGCCCTTCTCATTGATCGGTCCGGTCCCCTCGGGCAGGACACGCGGCCAGGCGATCGAGAACCGATAGCCGGTAACGCCCATGTCCTTGATCAGATCAAGATCGCTTTCCCACCTGTTGTAGTGATCGCAGGCAATGTCTCCATTGTGCCGCCCGAAGACCCGGCCCGGCATGTTGGAGAACGCATCCCAGATTGAGGGCTTGCGCCCATCCGCCTTCGACGCCCCTTCGATCTGGAAGGAGGCGGTCGCGACCCCGAACAGGAAGTCACCGGGAAAACGCGAGGCGAGAGCCTTGGGATCGATCATCAAACATGTCCTTCGTCATATCAGGGCGAACTGGGGGCGCCACTGGTCTTTCGATGAGCGGTTTAGAACAAAGGCGCGACGCGGTGAAGACATCAGGAACAAAAAACTGCAACGTTACAGTTTTCACACCCTCCCCTTGAGGGGGAGGGTCGGAGCAAAGCTCCGGGGTGGGTAACTCCGGGGCTGCCAGAGCGCCTGCGTGACCTCCTCTCCCCTCGGGGAGAGGGTCGCTGAGCGAAGCGGAGGCGGGGTGAGGGGGCGGATCGGCGAAGCGTTGAACAGACAGCCTGAGCTTCGCTCCCCCTCATCCGCCCTTCGGGCACCTTCTCCCCGCTGGGGAGAAGAGGGAGACACCCGGCGATCTCCCCCCTCAAGCGGGAGGTGGAGTTACACCTTCACCCAACCGCCATTCTTCTTGCCGGACTCGATGCAAGCCTCAACAAACGCCACACCCTTCACGCCGTCATCGACAGTCGGATAGACCACCGCCGGATCGACAGCAGCACCCGACTTCGCCGCATTGATGGCGGCAGCGGCTTCCGTGTAGATCGTCGCGAAGGCTTCCAGATAACCCTCGGGATGACCCGACGGAATACGGGTCACACGGCCAGCCGCAGCATTCGCCCCTGCCCCGCCACGTGTGATCAGCTGCTTCGGCTCGCCGAGACGCGTGAACCACAGATAGTTCGGATCGGCCTGCGTCCATTCGATCCCGGCCTTGGTGCCGTAGATCCGGACTTTCAGCCCGTTCTCGTTGCCGGTCGCCACCTGGCTGCACCACAGCAGACCCTTGGCGGGCGTTTCTGTACCCTTGGCCTTGAAGCGCAGCATCACATGCGCGTTGTCGTCGAGACGCCGACCTTCGACGAAGGTGTGCACGTCGGCCGCCAGCTCGTCGAGTTCGAGGCCGGAGATGAACGAGCCGAGATTATAGGCATGCGTGCCGATGTCGCCGGTCGAACCGCCAGCGCCCGACTGCTTCGGATCGGTACGCCAGGCAGCCTGCTTCTGTCCGGTCTGCTCGATCGGCTCTGCCAGCCAATCCTGCGGATACTCCATCTGCACCAGGCGGAGATCGCCGAGTTCGCCGGAGCGCACCAGTTCGCGCGCATGCCGCACCATGGGATAGCCGGTGTAATTGTGGGTGAGGATGAACAGTGCCTTCGCCTTGTCGGCAACCGCCTTCAGCGCCTTGGCATCTTCGAGGTTCGAGGTCAGCGGCTTGTCGCAGATGACGTGGATGCCGCGCTCCAGAAAAGCCTTGGCCGCCGGGAAATGCACATGGTTCGGCGTCACGATCGAGACGGCCTCAATGCCATCAGGACGGGCCGCTTCCTTCTCCGCCATCTCCTCATAGGAGCCATAACAACGCTCCGGATCGAGCCCGAGTTCGCGGCCGGAGGCCACCGACTTCTCCGGCGTCGAGGACAGAGCACCGGCAACGAGGTCGTACTGGTCGTCGAGACGGGCCGCCATGCGGTGCACCGCGCCGATAAAGGCACCGGCGCCACCGCCGACCATGCCCAACCGGATCTTTGGTGTCCGTTCGCCCGACTTGCTTGCTTCGATCGCCATGATGCGTCCTCCTTCATGAGCTGCGTCTGGAGTTCACGCCCCAGATCCGTTAGACTGGCACCCGAGAAGAAGGATGCCCTGACAGTGAACAACTGAGATCCGCCTCTTCAGAGGCAAAGCAACCGAGCCGGTGTCAGCAATCGACGCGACGCCATAACTCCGCCTTTGCAAGGATCTCGACCATGCCTTTTCTCGACCCGAGACAAGCCTATCCCATCACGCTCGCCGACGGCACACCCTACCGCGAAACTGTCCAGCTTGCTGTTGTCATCCACCATCCGCGCATGGAGATAGGCGACTTCAGCTATTTCACCCATTCCGGCAAAGTGGGCGAAACGGCAGCGATCCTCGCGCCCTATCTCTACCCCTTCAGCCAGGAACGACTGGTGATCGGCCGTTTCGTGCAGATCGCCCGGGAGGCAATCATCATAACAAGCTCGGCCAACCATGCCATGTCGGGCGTGACGACCTATCCCTTCCGCGTCTTCAGTCCTCAGACCATCGGCGGCTACCAGGATCTGCCTTTCCAGGACACCGTTGTCGGCCACGACGTCTGGATCGGCCATGGTGCAACGATCATGCCGGGGGTCACGATCGGCTCCGGAGCCATCATTGCAGCCCGCGCCGTCGTCACCCGTGAAGTGCCGCCTTACGCAATCGTCGGCGGCAACCCGGCAACCGTGATCCGTATGCGCTTCACCGACGAGGAGATCGCCGACCTGCTGGCACTCGCCTGGTGGGACTGGCCGCTCGACAAGATCGAACGCGCCCTGCCCTACCTCGAGAGCGGCGACATCGCCGCCCTCAGCCAAGTCTAGCCTCAGAGACCTAGCATCCGACGGTTCGCCGCATCATCCGTGCCGCCGGAAGCGAAGTCGTCGAACGCCTTCTCGGTGACGCGGATGATATGCGCCCGGACGAAATCGGCTCCTTCGCGGGCGCCGTCTTCCGGGTGCTTCAGCGCGCATTCCCACTCGACAACGGCCCAGCCGTCGAAATCGTTCGCCGCCATCTTCGAGAAGATCGCGCCGAAATCGACCTGGCCGTCGCCGAGCGAGCGAAAACGCCCTGCCCTGTTCACCCAGCCCTGGTAACCGCCATAGACGCCCTGCCGGCCGGTCGGATTGAACTCCGCGTCCTTGACGTGGAACATCTTGATCCGGTCCTTGTAGATGTCGATGTTGTCGAGATAGTCGAGGCACTGCAGCACATAATGCGACGGGTCGTAGAGCATGTTGGCGCGGGAATGGTTTTTCACCCGTTCCAGAAACATCTCGAAGGTGACGCCGTCATGCAGGTCTTCGCCCGGATGGATCTCGTAACAAACATCGACGCCCTGCTCCTCGGCATAATCGAGGATCGGCGTCCAGCGGCGCGCCAACTCGTCGAAGGCGGTCTCGACGAGACCGGCCGGGCGCTGCGGCCAGGGATAGATATAGGGCCAGGCGAGCGCGCCCGAGAAGGTCGCATGCGCCTTGATGCCGAGATTGCGCGAGGCCTTCAGCGCGTATTTCACTTGGCTCACGGCCCATTCCTGCCGCGCCTTCGGATTGCCGCGCACTTCGGGTGCCGCAAAGCCGTCAAAGGCTTCGTCATAGGCCGGATGAACCGCGACCAGCTGGCCCTGAAGGTGGGTGGAGAGTTCAGTGATCTCGACGCCGTTCTGGCGCGCCACGCCGGCGAGTTCGTCGCAATAATCCTTGGATTCAGCGGCCTTCTTCAGGTCCATCAGCTGGCCGGCCCAGGTCGGAACCTGGACGCCCTCATAACCCTTTTCGGCCGCCCATTTGGTAATCCCATCCCAGGTGTTGAAAGGTGCGGCATCACCCGCAAACTGGCCGAGAAAGATCGCCGGTCCCTTGATCGTCTTCATGAATTCTCCTCCCTGAGTATTCCTGCAACGTTTCCGTGAACGATTACAGGAGATGGAATTTCGACACAACCGCAATGATGTTTACAGCGGAAATCTGCCCGGGAAAAACCCGGGCAGACAATGGCGTCGCAGTCCTGGAGATCAGAACGGCGAATCCGGGAAGTAGTAGCCTTCCGCGTTCTCAGGCGTGATCAGCGTCGCGTCGAGCGTGTAGGTGCCATGCACCGGAACGCTGTCGTAGAGGGCAGCAGCCGTCAGTTCCATCGCAGTGCCGACCATCGACGGCGGATAGAGAACGTTGACCGGCACCATCTTGTCGCCGTCCATGACCTTCTTGATCATGTCCTTCGAACCGGCACCGCCGATGATGTACTGGATGTCAGTACGGCCGGCCTGTTCGATGGCCTGCAGCACGCCGACAGCCATGTCGTCATCCTGGCACCAGACCACATCGATCTTCGGGTACTTGGTGAGGTAGTCCTGCATGACCTTGAAGGCGTCGTCGCGGTTCCAGTTGCCGAACTGGCGGTCGAGGACCTTGACGTTGGAGCCTTCGATGCCCTTGTCGAAGCCATCCTGGCGCTGCTGGTCGATCGGGATCGGCATGCCGCGGATGATGACGACTTCTGCATCAGGATTGTTTTCGGCAATGTATTTGCCGGCGACTTCGCCGAGAGCGGGGTTGTTACCGGCCACGTAGAGATCGCGGACCGAATTGTCATTGACCGACGGCGCACGGTCGACGAGCGCGACGAACTTGCCGCTGTCCTTGATCTGGCGGATGGCGTTGACAAGCGGATCCGGATCCGTCGGCAGGATGACGAGCGCATCGATGCCCTGCGTCGCCAGATCCTGCACGGCATTCGCCTGACTGGACGGATCGGCAGAGGTCTTGACGACCACGTTGAGGCCGGGATGACGCTCCATCAGCTGCTTGGCGATACGTTCGGCATGATAGATGACGCCCGATGTCCAGCCATGTGTTGCGGCCGGGATCGAGACACCGATCGTCTTGGTATCCTGGGCCTGCGCCGCGCCGAAGATCGACACCAGCGCGGTCATGGCGACAGCCATACCCAAAAGTTTCTTGTGCATTGGTTTCCTCCCAAAGTGACGAGGGTCGAGTTTGAACGGACCGGGCGACCCTCCTGCCCGGCCGTTTCCTTACGCCTTGCGCGCCAGCGACCGCTGGACGAGCATCGCGATGATGATGATCGTGCCCTGGATGGCCCCGATCAGATATTCGGAGATGAAGTTCGAGAGCAGCATGATGTTGCCGACAAGCTCGAGGATGAAGGCGCCGCAGATCGTGCCCCAGACACGGCCAGCCCCGCCCTTGAGCGCCGTACCGCCGACAACGACGGCGGTGATCGCCTGCAGTTCCCAGAGGATGCCCGTGGTGGCGGACGTCGAGCCGAGGCGCGGCACGTAAAGCAGCACGGCAATGGCCACGCAAAGCCCCTGGATGACGAAGGCGATGGTGCGCACCCGGTCGACGGCAATGCCGGAATAGCGCGCGACGTCCCGGTTCGAGCCGACAGCAACGACATGACGACCGTAACGCGTGCGATAGAGCACGAGGGCGGCAATCGCGGTGACGACGAGAATGATGACGATCGGCACCGGCAGGCCGAGGATCGAGCCAAAATAGACCGGGCGGTATATCTCCTGCTGGGCTGGATCGCGCAGCGTGATCGCCCCGCCTTGGGAAAGCCATGTCGTCAGGCCACGGTAGATGCCCATCGTGCCGAGCGTGGCGATGAAGGGCTCGATCTTGCCGACGGTAGTGATCAACCCGTTGGCCAGACCGCAGAGCGAGCCGATGACGATGGCAAGCGCCATGGCTGCCGCGATCATCAGGCCGGGATCGGCAATCGCGCCGGAATTCATGAACAGGATCATCAGGCTGGCAACGAAAGCCACCATCGATCCGACGGAGAGATCAAGGTCCCCCGAGGAGATGACGAAGGTGGCACCAACGGCGATGATGGCGATGAAGGCCGAGCGCGTCGCGACATTGGCAAGGTTTGTGAGGCCGATGAAATTCGGGTTCACCAGCGCGCCGACGATCAGGAGGATCAGAAGCGCGGCGAAGGGGGCAACGGCACGCAGGTCCACATCGCGAAAGGTGCGGCGTGAGCGGCCAGGTGTGGTCGTTTCAGTCTCGGCAGTCATGGTCTTCCCGTCTCCTCCCGCACGCCTCGTTTCGAGGTCGCGCACCCTGAAGTCTTCGTGTTCAAGCCCGGTCTTGCCGCCGGGCTGATGCAATCACTCAGCTCGCCATCTGCCGTTTCAGGCCGGCGGCGTAGCGCATGATGGTCTGTTCGTTGATGTCTTCGCCCTCGAGCAAACCGACCATGCGGCCCTCGCGCATCACGGCAACCCGCGTGCACAGACCGATCACCTCGGGCATCTCAGAGGAGATGACGATGATCGAGCGGCCCTCGCGGGCGAGTGCTGCGATGAAATGATAGATCTGCTGCTTGGTCCCGACATCGATGCCGCGCGTCGGCTCATCGATGATGATGATCTGAGGCTCGACCTCCATGATCTTGGCAAGCAGCAGCTTCTGCTGATTGCCACCGGACATGCGCCCGACGCGGACCTTCTCGTCGCGCACCCGGATATCGAAGCGTCGCTTGGCCCGCGCCATCGCCTTCGCCTCGCTGCCGGGATCGAGATAGCCGTGACGCACATGGTTATCCATCGACTGCAGCGTCAGGTTCGCCGTCATGCCCTCGCCGAGCAACAAGCCCTTGCCCTTGCGATCCTTGGTCATATAGGCGAGCCCACGCCGGTTCGCTTCGCGAAAATCTCCAGCCTCCAGCACAGCACCCTTAAGCCTGACCTCGCCCGACAGACGCGGACGCAGGCCCGCCACCGCCTCCATCAGCTCCGTACGCCCCGACCCGATCAGGCCGGAAAACCCGAGCACTTCGCCGCGCTTCAGTTCGAAGCTGGCATTCCGGACGAAACCAGTCGTCAGATCCCGAACGGAAAGAACGATCTCCTCGTCGACATTGGGCTCATGTTTCGTTGGATAAAGGCTCGACAATTCACGACCGACCATAAGTTGGGCGATCGCCTCGCTGTCCAGCGCCGAGGTCGGCGCGGTCTTGACCCACTGGCCGTCGCGCAGAACCGTGACCCGGTCGGTGAGCTCCATGACCTCGTCGAGCTTGTGGGAGACGAAAACGAAACTCGTTCCCCGGGCACGCAGCTTACGCACCTGGTCAAACAACACTTCGGTCTCGTCGCGCGAGAGAACGGCCGTCGGCTCATCCATGAAAACGATCCGCGCCTTGCGGCTGATTGCCTTGGCGATCTCGACCATCTGCTTGTCGGCGACCGCCAGCGAACTGATCAGCGCATTCTCATCGATCCTGGAGCCGAGTTGATCGAGCACACGCCGCGCCTCCGCTCGCATCGTCTTGCGATCGAGCAAACCGAAACGCGTGACTTCGCGACCGAGAAACAGGCTCTCGGTGACGGTGAGATGGTCGGCGAGATTGAATTCCTGGTGGATGAGCACGATACCGAGCGCCTCGGCCGAGCCATTGGCCGGCAGCGTGACCGGTTCACCATCCAGAAGGATGCGACCGGCCGTCGCCTGCTCGAAGCCTGAGAGGATCTTCACCAGCGTCGATTTGCCGGCACCATTCTCGCCCATGAGCGCGTGAACCTCGCCCGGCAACACGTCGAAATCGACGCTGAACAGCACCTGCACGTCGCCAAATGATTTGGAGATACGCTCCGCCACGAGCACGGGTGTCCGCGCCTCGTCCCCAGCCAATGTCATGTAATCCTCCCGGCGGCTCCTCAACCGCTATGCCCTCTCTGTAAACCTTTACATGGTCGATGTAAAGGTTTACATCATCCACTCATAGGGACAATTTGTTCCCTCTCAGCTTTCGCAACCGCAGCAGTGAATGTAAGGTCTCCAACGATTCCAGACGGATAGGGGATAAAGCCGCGTGCCGGACCAAGCACCAGCGACGATCGAGGACGTGGCACGCATCGCGGAAGTGTCGATCGCGACGGTCAGTCGTGCGATCCACACCCCCGACAAGGTGGCCAAATCGACGCGCCAGCGCGTGAACCAGGCGATCGCCATCACCGGCTACACGACCAATGCCATGGCGCGCTCGCTGCGCATGGGCCGGTCGAACATGATCCTGATCCTCGCCCCCGACATCGGCGACCCCAACTTCTCTTCGACCCTGATCGGTCTCGAGAACGAAGCGCGTGCGCATGGCTTCGGCGTTCTTATCGGCCATACCCAGAACGATCCCGAGCGCGGGCTCGAATATCTGAAGTTCCTGAGTTCCGGCCAGGCGACTGGCCTCGTGCTCTTCACCGGCCATGAACCCTTCGGGCACCAGGTCATCGGCCAGCGGCTGCCGCCTTCAGTCGCCGTCTTCGAACCCGTCTTCGGCTCGAAGATCTCCTATGTCGGTGTCGATGACGTGGCGGGTGCGCGCAAGGCGGCCGAACATCTGCTCTCGGCCGGGCACCGCTCGATTGCCTTCATCGGCGACAGCAAGACGCGGCTTGGCCACCAGCGCCGCCGCCAGGGCTTCGACATTGCGCTCGATGCAGCCCGCATACCGCCTCAACACCGTTTCATCCTCGAGGGTGAAGGCACGATCGAAAGCGGGCGCCTTGCGGTGGAACAACTCTTCATGCGCGATCAGTTGCCGACCGCATTCATGTGCGTCAATGATGCTACAGCCGTCGGCGTGATCAACGGCCTGACCGCCCGCGGCTACGACCTGCCCTACGACTTCTCCGTCATCGGCTTCGACGACGTGCCCCAGGCGACCTATGTGACCCCGGCACTGACCACCATCCGCCAGCCCAGAACGGCAATCGGCCGTCAGGCCATGTCGCTGCTGATCAAGTCACTCGCCGATCGCCCGACCGAGCGCCAGGAAATCCTGCTGATGCCGGACCTGATCGTACGGGGGTCTGTGGCCGGACCGGCCAGGCGTTAACTTTGCCGCACCGCCATCCTTTGCCCATGGACCCATATTCGGTCTGGGCCGTTGACCGACATACACCTACATTGGCGGTTCCATAGCCCGCCCCAGCCAGCAATCGGAAGTCACAGATGAGTGTCGCCTTCACCAAGGAAGAAAGTTCGGAAACCGCAGCAGAAACCCATCTGCCGGATCGACCGATCTCGCCCCATCCCAACTTTGTGACGGCGTCAGGCTTCCGGCTCCTGGAGACCGACGCAGAAGAGGCGCGCGCCGCCTATCTCGCAGCACAAGCAATCGAGGACATCAACGAGCGTCGACGCCAGTCGGCCGTGCCCTATCGTGACCTAAAATACCTGACGGAACGGCTGCACAACGCCCAGATAATCCCTGACCCGGACGACAACACGGTCGTTGCCTTTGGTAGCAAGGTCACCTTCGAACGCGATGACGGCCGCGTGCAGACATACCGGATCGTCGGTGAGGACGAGGCGGACCCAAAGACGGGCTCGATCTCCTTTGTGTCGCCGGTCGCAAGCCAGCTGATGGGAAAAAGTGTCGGCGATGTGGTGACGGTCGGCGACCAGGAACTGGAGATCACCGCGATAGCTTAAAGGGCGGTCGTCGAGCGAGCTATCTGATTGATCCGCCACCATGCGAAACCCGTCAGAAGGATCAAAACCGCAAGCAAAATTACGCTTGCAAAGCCCCAGCCTGTTTTGACAGCCTCTTCAACCTGTGCGCCGAAAACGAAGCCCGCCATCACAAGGCAGATCGTCCAAACTATCGCTGATCCTGCGTTGAGAACGGTAAATCTGGCCCAGGACATTGAGCCGAGACCAATCGGAAGCGCACCGATGGTGCGCATGCCCTTGGGATATCTGTAAATGAAGATGTAAGCCCAGCCGTATTTTGCAATTAAGGCTGTGGCGCCCGCATGGGCCTTTTCAGCAAAGCGCCACCTCTTCAGCCAAGCGTCCCCGTATCGTCTGGCGATGAAGAACCGTGCTTCGTCACCCAGGTAACCTCCCGCGAAAGTCACGACCAAAACAAGGGGCAAATCCAAAGCTTGTGTTTGGGCCGCATAGCCGGCGAACAAGGGGAGACTACCGCTTTTCAACATGCAGTATGCAAAAAGCAGGATGTAGATCCATGTCCCGTATTCTCTTATGAGATCAGACAAACCGTCCATATCACTTCACCAGGCCAATCCAAGGAACGCACACATCCAGTCCCAGTCTACGGCCTGTACGCTCTCCTGGATTTTTTTCGCGTGATCCTTGAGCGCAGGCTTGTCGATGACAAGCTCCTTTGTTGGCGCGACCAGTGTGACTGCGGGGTGCTGGAACAGTCTGTCTCATTCAATGAACAGGGCCAGGACGCTTGCGCGCCCCGGCCCCTTTCTCATTGAAAATACCCGAGATCAAACGTAGCGATTGACCACGTTTTCCAGCAGCTCCTGCTTGCCGGACACCGGTTGCGGGTTGACGTTCTGGGCTTCGACGCGGGCAGCGATCGCATCGAGGCTTTCTTCGCCGCGCAGCATCTTCTGGTTCTCGGCCTTGTCCCAACCGGCATAACGCGAGCCGAGCGGGGCGGACAGCGCCTTGTCCTCGACCATCTTCGCCGCTGCCTTCAGGCCACGGGCGCAGCAGTCCATACCGCCGATGTGACCGATCAACAGGTCTTCGGCGTCGAGCGACTGACGACGCAGCTTGGCGTCGAAGTTCGTGCCACCCGTGGTGAAGCCGCCGGCCTGCAGGACCTGGTAGTAAGCCAGCGCCATTTCCGGAACATTGTTCGGGAACTGGTCGGTATCCCAGCCGGACTGGTAGTCGTTGCGGTTCATGTCGATCGAGCCGAAGATGCCGAGCGCATTGGCAAGTGCCAGTTCGTGCTCGAACGAGTGGCCGGCGAGGATCGCGTGGCCCTGCTCGATATTGACCTTCACTTCGTTTTCGAGGCCGTAACGCTTCAGGAAGCCGTAAACGGTCGCGACGTCGTAGTCATACTGGTGCTTCGACGGCTCCTGCGGCTTCGGCTCGATCAGGATCGCGCCCTTGAAGCCGATCTTGTGCTTGTATTCGACGACAAGGTTGAGGAAGCGGCCCATCTGGTCGAGTTCGCGTCCGAGGTCGGTGTTGAGCAGGGTCTCATAGCCCTCGCGGCCGCCCCAGAGTACGTAGTTCTCGCCGCCGAGCTTCAGCGTAGCGTCCATGCAGGTCTTCACGGTCGCAGCGGCAAAGGCGAAAACGTCAGGATCCGGATTGGTCGCAGCGCCCGACATATAGCGGCGATGCGAGAACATGTTCGCCGTGCCCCAGAGAAGCTTGACGCCGGTCTCGGCCTGCTTCTGAGCGAAGTAGTCGACGATCTCGTTCAGGTTCTTGGTGTTCTCGACGAAGCTCGCGCCCTCGGGGCGAACGTCGGCGTCGTGGAAGCAGTAGTAAGGCGTGCCGAGCAGCTGGAAGAATTCGAAGGCAACATCGGCCTTCATCTTCGCCGCGGCCATCGTGTCCTGAAACCAGGGACGCTCGAATGTATTTCCGCCAAACGGATCGGTGCCGGGCCAGACGAAGGTGTGCCAATAGGCGATGGCAAAGCGCAGATGGTCTTCCATGCGCTTGCCAAGGACGACTTCGTCCGGATTGTAGTGGCGGAAGGCCAGCGGGTTTGTGCTGCCTTCGCCTTCATATTTGATCTTCTGGATATTGCCGAAGAAACCTGTGCTCATGGGTAGTCCTCCTTGGTGTGTTGTAACCACCCTCCCCTTGAGGGGGAGGGTCGGACCGCAAGGTCCGGGGTGGGGTGATGCGGCGGGTGGGGTTCCCCCTCACCCTGCCCTCTCCCCGCTGGGGAGAGGAGAATGTCAGCGCGTGCCGCTTGTCTCTTCTCCCCAGCGGGGAGAAGGTGCCGGCAGGCGGATGAGGGGGCGTCAGCTGCCGAGGGAACGGATGACCGGATAAAGCGCCCGGTAGCGGCCGTAAGCCGTCTCGTAAGCCGACGTCAGCGCCTTGACCGGCTCAACAGTCTCCGCCGTCTCGGGCGCCGTGCAGACCGAAAGCGGATCCGCCCCCGTCGCCGCAATCAGCCCGAGCCGTGCCGCCCCGAATGCAGCACCGAAATCACCGTCGGCGGGAATGTCGACCGGCATATCAAGCGCGGTGGCGATCGAAGACAGCCAGTAGCGGGAACGCGAGCCACCGCCGATCGCCGTCACCCGGTCGATCTTGGTGCCGGCGGATTTCAAGGCTTCCAGGCTGTCACGGATGGCAAAGGTGACGCCTTCCAGCACCGCCTGGGTCAGCACGGCCCGATCGCTCTCATGACCGAGACCGATGAAGGCGCCGCGGATCTTGGCGTCGTTGTGCGGCGTGCGTTCGCCCGAGAGATAGGGAAGGAAAGTAACCCCGGTGGGCGCCTTCAAGGTATCACCCAGTTCGGCGGTCAGCTCGCCAGCCGACTTGCCGGTCACGCCGGAATGCCAGTTGAGCGCGTCGGTGGCCGACAGGATGACGCCCATCTGGTGCCAGGTCCTGGGCAGCGCGTGGCAAAACGCATGCACGGCACTTTCCGGCTTCGGCAGATAGGAGGCGTTGGCCGCGAAGAGCACGCCCGACGTGCCGAGCGAGACGAAGGCCTGGCCTTCGGCAACCGTGCCCATGCCACAGGCCGAGGCCGCATTGTCCCCTGCCCCGCCGGCCACGACGACGTCGGAGCCAAGGCCCCATTTCTCGGCGAGCTCGGCGCGCAGTGTGCCGGCGCGATCCGTGCCCTCGACGAGGCCGGGCATCTGCTCGACGGCCAGACCCGTCGCTTCGAGCAACTCGCTCGACCAGGCCCGCTTGCCCGTATCGAGCCAGCTCGTGCCGGCCGAATCCGACATGTCGGAGAGATACTCGCCCGTTAGCCAGAGCCGCAGGTAATCCTTCGGCAACAACACCTTCGCCACCCGGGCAAAGATGTCGGGTTCATTGTTCTTCACCCAGGCAAGCTTCGGGGCCGTGAAGCCCGGGAAAACGATATTGCCGGTCAGCGCGCGGAAGCGCGGATCGGCGTCAAGGCTCGCTGCTTCCGCATGGCTGCGCGTGTCGTTCCAGAGAATGCAGGGCCGAAGCACCTGGTCCTTGGCGTCGATGAGCGTCGCGCCATGCATATGGCCGGAAAGTCCGATGCCCTTGACCGCCGCAAGCTCCTTGGGATGCGACGCCTTTAACGCCGCGACCGCCTCCTCCGTCGCCTTGAGCCAGTCGCCGGGCGCCTGTTCCGACCAGCCCGGATGCGGCCGCTGCACGGTGAGACCGGCATGACCGACACCGACCACCTTCTGGTCGCCGTCGATCAGCATCGCCTTGACGCTGGATGTGCCGAGATCCAATCCGAGATACATGGGTGTCCTCCAATCCTCTGCCTTCAGGGCAGATTGTCCTTCAAGAATATGTCGATACGAATGCGCTCCTGGGCGGCGACGACAGGCAACCCGTCGGCCTTGGCCTTCAAGACACGAATGGCACTGCGCACCTCGTGGCCGGCATCCTGATTGAGCACGGCATCGATGAGGCCCGCTTGGAGCGCCACGCGCGTCGTCTCCGTCAGCTCATGGGCAATCACGACCGGACGGCGCTCAGGCGACAGACGGTCCAACGCCCGGACGAGACCCCGATTGCCGGCCCCCAGGCTGTAGAGTGCAACGATGTCGCTGCGGCTTGCAAAAAGGTTGGCGACCAACTGCTCGACGACATCGGGATCGTCCCGACCTTCGAGCACCGGCTGCAAGGCAAGCGTGGGAAAGTCCGCAGCCATCACGGCGGCGAAGGCATCGCAGCGCTCACGATGGTCGCGCACCAGCATGGAGCCCGCGAGCACCGCGACCGTACCACTGCGACCACCGGCGAACCGTCCAAGCAGGCTCGCAGCCGTCCGCCCGGCAGCCGTATTGTCGATCCCGGCATAATGATCTCGCTCTGCGCCCGAGAGATCCGAGACCAGGGTGACAAGCGGAATGCCACTCTCTGAAATCTCGGCCGCAGCCGCGGCAACCTCGGGAGCATCGACAGCGACGAAGGCAATGCCCGCCGGCTCTTCCATTACCGCCTGCCTGAGAGCGGCAGCAAGCGCTGCGGCATCGAAAGCCGGCACGTCGACCAACCGGATCGAGATGCGCTCGACGCCGGCACGTGCGCTTGCCTCTTCGAGCGCAAGCCTCAAGCCCCGCATGAAGGAATTGTCGTTCGAGGGAATGATGAATGTCAGCGGATAGACACGCCCCTTGGCAAGGTTCGCCGCCGCCACGTCGCGGACGAAGCCGAGCTCGCTGACAGCCTGATCCACCTTCTCCCGGGTCCGCGCGCTCACCCCCGGCCGACGGTTCAAAACCCGATCGACGGTGGCAAGGCTGACGCCCGCACGGCTCGCAATGTCATGGACAGTCGGCTTCATTCTCTCCTCCGGCGCCTGTCCTACACCGACGAATGAGGTACGTAAATCAGAATTTGACGTACGTACCTCTTTCGCTCGAAAAAAAGAGACCGCCTCAACATGTGAGGCGGTCTGAGCCTTGGAGATCAAGGGAGAGCCTGAACCTGCAAGCTTACCCGGGCATGGTGGTGTCAATGGCCAGCGCCAGCGGGTGCCGCACCCTTCGGCTTCTTGAGAAGCAGCACCATGAAGACCAGCGCAACGAAGAGCACCGTCAGCCCCATGAACACATCCATGAAGGAGAGAAGCCAGGCCTGCTGCGTCACCACACCCGACAGTTTCTTGATCGCCACCGCCGTGCCATCAAGGCCATAACTGTCATAGTTGGCGCCGACACTGGCGAGCCAGTCTAGAGCCGCCTGATTGCCCCAGGAAAGCTGCTCGGAAAGCCGCGCATAATGGTCGTCGGATCTCTGCGTCAGCATGGTGTTGATGATCGCAAGCCCGACCGCACCGCCGAGGTTTCGAGTCAGATTGAAAAGGCCGGAAGCGTTCTTGATGCGGTCCGGCGGCAGCGTGCCGAGCGCCAGGTTGTTGATCGGCACCATGCAGATCATCAGCGAGCAACCACGCAGGATCTGAGGCACCAGGAGTTCGTAGAAGTCCCAGTCTGCCGTAATCCCGGTCATCATGTAGGTACCAAGCGCGAAGCCGGAAAAACCGATCATCATCATCACGCGCGGATCGAGCTTGTTCGACAGTGCGCCCGCCACCGGCGCGGTGAGGAACATCGCGGCACCCGAGACGAACATGGTCTCGCCGATCATCAGCGAGTCGTAACCTCTGATACGCCCGAGATAGAGGGGGTAGAGATAGGTAAGACCATAGAGGCCGACACCCATGACGAAGGAAAACAGCGAGCCGAAGGCGAAGTTGGCATTGGAGAAGGCGCGCAGGTCCACGACCGGCAACTCGACCTTGAAGACGCGCCAGAAGAAGATCGCCCCGCCGATCACCATAGCGACGGTGCCGAGCACGATATGGTGGTCGTTGAACCAGTCCTTGTTGTTGCCCTCCTCCAGCACGAATTCCATCGTGCCGAGGAAGACCGCCATCGAGGCCAGTCCCCACCAGTCGAACTTCTTCAGAAGCTTGAGATCAGGCTTGTCGAAATCGATCAGGCTCCAGGCTGCAGCAGCGACCAGGATCCCCGGGATCACATTGATCAAGAACAGCCAGTGCCACGACATGGCATGGCTGATGTAACCGCCGATCGTCGGGCCGATCGTCGGCGCGAGTGTGGCGACAAGACCGACCATCGGCGAGACGATGTTGCGCTTGGACGGCGGGAAGATGGTGAACGCAGCCGCGAAGACGGACGGGATCATGCCACCGCCGATGAAGCCCTGGATCGCGCGGTAGACGATCATCTGCTCGATATTGGTGGCCGTGGCGCAGAGAGCACTGGCGAGCGTGAAGCCCGCCGCACAAAAGGTGAAGAGCACACGGGTCGAAACGATCCGGGCCAGCACGCCGGACAGCGGGATCATGATCACTTCGGCGATCAGATAGGAGGTCTGCACCCAGGCAACCTCGTCGGATCCAGCGCCGAGACCGGCCTGGATTTCCGCAAGCGAGGCCGAAACGATCTGGATGTCGAGGATCGACATGAACATGCCGAACACCATCGCCAGGAAGGCGAAGACGCGTTTCGGATCCATCCGCTCCTCGGCAGGTGCCGAGGGCGCGATGGCTGTTGAGGTGATTGCGGCCATGACACGGCCCTTTCGATAACGTCAGCCGGTGGTGTTACTTCGCGGCAAGCGCCTGGCCCTCGGGGGCCGTGCGGGTGTCGACGTCGACGATAACGCTGAGGCCGGCACGCAGATGGCCGCCGGCAAGCGCTTCCTTGGGCAGCGCAATGCGGACAGGCACGCGCTGGACAACCTTGGTGAAGTTGCCGGTGGCGTTTTCCGCCGGCAGCATGGAGAAGATGGCGCCGGAGGCCGGAGCGATCGAGGTCACCGTACCTTCGAGCGCATCGTCGCCATAGGCATCGACATGGATTGACACCTTGGAACCCGGCACCAGATGCGCGATCTGGGTTTCCTTGAAGTTCGCCTCGATATAGAGCTGGCTGGTCGGAACCAGAGCCGCCAGACGTTTGCCGGCCGAGACGAGATCTCCTGATTGAACCGAGAGGTTGCCGATCACGCCATCATAGGGTGCCTTGAGCACGGTGAAATCGAGGTCACGCCTGGCTTTCGCCACCACCTGATCCTGCACCTTCACGGCGTTCACCGCCTCATCGCGCTGCGCCTTGAGGATCGAAAGATTGGCCTCGGCCGAAGCGACTGCGGCCTGACCGGCCACCAGATTGGCGCGGGCCTGATCGAGGGCGACCTTGGCATTGTCGAGATCGGCGGTGGTGCCGACACTCTTGGCAGCAAGCTCGCTCGCGCGCTTTTCCGTGATTTCGGCGCCCCGAACCGCAGCCTCCAGAGAGCCAAGCTGCGCCTGTGCCTGCGCGACGCTCGCCTGACCGCCGACGATCTGCGCATCGATGCGGGCGATCGCAAGCTCGGAGCTCTGCTTGCCGGCAACAGCCTGATCATAGGCGATCTGGTAGTCGCCGCCATCGAGGGTCACAAGCGGATCGCCGGCACGGACGACCTGGTTGCTGGCGACGTTGACCTTCTCGACATAGCCGGAAACCTTAGGCGAGATGATCGCAATGTCACCTTCGATATAGGCGTCGTCGGTCGACACCATGAAGCGACCATCGGTCCACCATTGGTAGCCGTACCAGGCACCGCCTGCAAGCATTGCAGCAAGGATAACCGGCAGCACAGTGCTGCGGCGTTTCGACTTGGAGGCAGCCGCTTCTTGCGGCGGATGGGGGTCCCCTGCATCCATCTCCGTCAGGGGCGCAGCCTCATTCCTGTCGACTGGAGTTGAAGTGGAACGAAGGGCGGTGGATCTTGGCGTCGCTGACATGATATGGACCGGAGATTGGTGAACTCTCTCGAACTGAACCGTTCGGTTCGATTGACATAGAGCCTTTTTTGTCCCATATCAAGAGGCAGAAACGGGCCTTGGAGACGAGGCCGCGCAACGCAGTTAATTTTTTGTCGGTCAGGAAATGTCGAAACAAGAGCAGGAAATCGCCATGACGCCGCCCTCCTACCCCGTCGCCGGGGTGGGTCGCTTCGCTGCGGGCGCTGATCCGGTCAAGCGGGGACAGATCCTGGATGGGGCCAAGCGGGTCTTTATGAAGCTCGGCTACGATGCCGCAAGCATGAATGACGTCACCCGCGAGGCAGGCGTCTCGAAAGGCACCATCTACGTCTATTTCCAGAGCAAGGAGGATCTGTTCGGCGCTCTGGTCGAGCGTGAGAAGAGCGCCTTTGATGCCGCTATCCGACAGATCCTCGAAGAAAGCACCCATGTCGAGGAAGGCCTGCGGCGCTACGCGCTCGCCCACGCGCATTTCATTCTCGACACGGAGATGATCCCGACGATGCGTATCCTGATGGGTGTGCTCGACCGGATGCCGACGCTCTGTCAGCGCTTCTTTGCTTCGTCGCCCACCAACATCAAGGTGCTGCTGCAGGACTATATTGCTGCGGCCAACGAAAAGGGCGAACTCTCGGTCGAAGACAGCGATCTGGCAGCACGCCAATTCATCGACATGTCAACGGCAGGCTATTTCAAGAAGCGCCTGTTCAACGACATCCCCGTGCGACCCGACGACAAGGAGATCGCACGCGTGGTGGAATCCGGCCTTCGTATGTTCATGAACTTCTACGGCCCGAAAAGCCCCGAGTCCCAGGGCTGATCTGCGACGGAACTTTTCTCCGCGCACGGACTTTAATTCGCTGCTTGCCACTGCTCGGGATATGGCTCATGTCCTGGGCTCCCTCGTCCGCTTGATCAGCACGGAAGCCACTCATGGACAATATCAGCGCTCTCCTCCAGGACCCCGCCGCCTGGGTCGCACTCGTGACGCTCGTCGTCATGGAGATCGTGCTCGGCATCGACAACCTCATCTTCATCTCGATCCTGACCAACAAGCTGCCCGCCGAGATGCGCGAAAAGGCGCGCCGTATCGGCATTGGGCTTGCTCTTGTCATGCGTCTCGCCCTGCTCGGCACGGTCGCCTGGATCGTCCAGTTGACCACGCCCGTCTTCGAGCTCTTTGGCCAAGGCTTCTCTTGGAAGGACATGATCCTGATCGCCGGCGGCCTCTTTCTTGTCTGGAAGGCGACGAAAGAAATCCACCACGCCGTCGACCCCGTCGACAAGGAAGAGGACTTCATCGCCTCCACCGCATCCACGACCTTCGCGAGCGCCATTGGCCAGATCTTGCTGCTCGACCTCGTCTTCTCGATCGACAGCATTATTACAGCCGTCGGCATGACACCGCATGTCCCGATCATGGTCGTCGCCGTGGTTGCGGCCGTGACCGTCATGCTGGTTGCCGCGACCCCGCTTGCCAACTTCATCGAGAAGAACCCGACCATCGTCATGCTGGCACTGGCATTCCTGATGATGATTGGCATGACCTTGATCGCCGAGGGCATGGGCTTCCATGTGCCCAAGGGTTATGTCTATGCTGCCATGGCTTTCTCGGCACTCGTCGAGGTGCTCAACATGTTTGCACGACGCAAACGCGAGCGGGATCGCCTGCAGAAAGCCGTCGTGCACTGACTGGCAGCGGCAACCGAACGCTCGAACAGAAATGGCCCGTCCTGACGATGGGCCATTTTGCTGTCGAACGTTAAGCGCGGGAACCGGTCGGCCCTTGCCAGACTTCAAGCAAGCTCCTACGCCTTCCAGATCACGCCAGCATCGTGCCGGAGCGCCATGACCTACGAGCAGATCCTCGCCTTTGGCATCATCGCCATCATGATGGCGGCCTTCCTGTGGGAAAAATTCCGCTACGACGTGATCGCCTGCTGCGCCCTCGTGGCCGCCGTCGCCGTCGGGCTGGTGCCGGCAGGCGAGGCTTTCTCCGGCTTTTCGGATGATCTCGTCATCATCGTCGGCAGCGCTCTCGTGGTCAGCGCCGGCGTCGCGCGGTCGGGCGTCGTGGACCTCGCCATCAAGCGCTTCTTTCCTGCCTTGACCTCACTGCACGGCCAGATGCTGCTCCTGCTGGTGACGGTAACGGTCCTGTCCGCCTTCATCAAGAACATCGGCGCACTGGCGATCATGATGCCCGTCGCCTTCCAGTTCGCCCGCCGGTCCAATGTCCCACCATCGGTCTTTCTGATGCCGATGGCCTTTTCGGCCTTGCTTGGCGGGCTCATGACACAGATCGGCACCTCGCCGAACATCGCGGTGTCGCGGCTGCGCGAGGAGCTGACCGGCCAGTCTTTCACCATGTTCGACTTCACCCCGGTCGGCGCGACGCTTGCAGCCGCCGGCATCGTCTTCCTGATCTTCTTCTACTGGCTGGTCCCCCGTCGTGAGAACCAGAACCCGTCACTGCAGGAAGCACTGGAAAGTTCGAGCTTTGCCACGGAAGCGATGATCACCCGGCAATCGCCCTTTGCCGGCAAGACCCTGCATCACCTTTTGCAGACCGCGCATGGCGAGGTGACCGCCAGCGCGATCCTGCGCGGACACACGCGCCTCTCGCCCTTCCCCGACGTGCTTTTGCACGAAGAAGACACGCTTCTTCTGGAAGGACCATCGGAGGCGCTTGACCGCATTGTGTCCCAGGGCAATCTGAGCCTTTCCGGCAGCACCGAGCGCGATCGCAAGAAGCGTGGCGATATCTCGTCGGTCGAGGCCGTGATCGGTCGAGGCTCACCGCTGATCGGCCAGACAACCAGCGAGCTGTCTTTGGTCCATACCTATGGCGTCAATCTTCTGGCGGTCAGCCGCCAGGGCAAGCGCATCCGGGAACGTCTCGGCCAGCTGACGCTACGCTCCGGCGACGTGGTACTGCTTCAGGGCCTACGCCAGCAGATGCCCTCCATCCTGACCGAACTCGGCTGCCTGCCGCTCGCCGAACGGGAAATCCTGCTCGGAACGAGCCGTAACATCTTCATCCCCCTCGCGATCCTGGTGGTCGCAATGGGTGCCACCGCGCTTGGCCTTGCCCCTGTCGCGATCGCCTTCTTCGCCGCAGCCCTTGCCATGGTCGCCTTCGGTGTCATTCCGGTCAGCGAGGTCTATCGCGCCGTCGACGGACCGATCCTCGTGATGCTCGCGGCGCTCATACCCGTGGCCGATACCTTGCGCACGTCAGGTGGCAGCGACGTGATCGCCGGCTGGCTGAACGCCGCAGCCGGCGGCATGCCCGTCTGGGGTGCGGTGGCGATGATCCTGCTGACGGCGATGGCCGTTACGCCTTTCCTCAACAATGCCGCGACAGTTCTCGTGATGGCGCCGATTGCCGCAAGCTTTGCCACTGGCCTCGGCTACAAGCCGGAGGCGTTCCTGATGGCAGTTGCCATTGGTGCGGGCTGCGATTTCCTCACTCCGATCGGCCACCAGTGCAACACGCTGGTCATGGGTCCGGGCGGCTATCGCTTCTCGGACTATCCGAGGCTTGGGCTACCCCTCTCCATCCTCATCGTACTGGTCTCGGTGCCAACCCTGCTGATGGTCTGGCCGGTCAGCTGATCCGGCCAGGGCGCGGAAAATTAACACAAAGAAAAACCTGCGTCGGCGGGACGCAGGTTTTCCTTGGGGGCGGGGACTTGGGGAGAGCGCAGGCCGGACGGTTAAGGGGCTCGTCTGCCATTTCGTTGGCCACGGAAAGAAACCGGAAAAACTCCCGTGTTCCCCATATCCCGTCGCGTCCGGTTGGCACGGCCTGCGCTCTGTCATAAGAACGCGGCTTACGCCTTCCGGTTCCGGGCTTGCAGAAAAATTTCGAAATTTCGGCAATGGCCTCTGACGCGCCTGTTTCCGTGGTTTTTCTTGACGCACGGCCATGAATATGGCCTTAAGGCCTCGCGGTGGAACAGGCGGTCCTCTGGGCCCCACCCTGTCCATCGCAGGCCATCATCGGCAGTCTCACAATTTTTCGATCCAGCGCCAAGGCGCCAGGTCCCCCGCACGCACCACGAGCTGAATTTCATGACCACATCAGGCGTCCGCGTCCGCATCGCACCCTCCCCCACCGGCGAACCCCATGTCGGCACTGCCTATATCGCGCTGTTCAACTATCTCTTCGCCAAGAAATTCGACGGCGAGTTCATCCTGCGCATCGAGGACACCGACGCGACGCGCTCGACCGCCGAATTCGAACAGAAGGTGCTGGACGCGCTGAAATGGACCGGCCTCACCTGGTCGGAAGGCCCCGATGTCGGCGGCCCCTACGGCCCCTATCGCCAGTCCGAGCGCAAGGATCTCTACCGCCCCTTCGTCGACAAGATGCTCGCAAACGGCGGTGCCTTCCACTGCTTCTGCACGCCCGAGCGCCTGGACGCCATGCGCGAAGCCCAGCGCGCCGCCGGCAAGCCGCCAGGTTATGACGGCCACTGCCTGCATCTGAAGGCCGAGGAAGTGACCGCCCGCGTTGCCGCAGGCGAGCCGCATGTCGTGCGCCTGAAGGTGCCGACCGAAGGCTCCTGCGACTTCCATGACGGCGTCTATGGAGATGTCTCGATCCCCTGGGAAAGCGTCGACATGCAGGTCCTCTTGAAGGCCGACGGCATGCCGACCTACCACATGGCAAACGTCGTCGACGACCACATGATGAAGATCACCCACGTCGCCCGCGGCGAGGAATGGCTGGCATCGGTGCCGAAGCACATCCTGATCTACCGCCATCTCGGCCTTGAACCGCCGGTTTTCATGCACCTGTCGCTGATGCGCAATCACGACAAGTCGAAGCTGTCGAAGCGCAAGAACCCGACCTCGATCTCCTACTACTCGGCCCTCGGCTACCTGCCGGAAGCCCTGATGAACTTCCTCGGCCTGTTCTTCATCCAGATCGCCGAAGGCGAAGAACTGCTGTCGATGGAAGAACTGATCGAGAAGTTCGACCCCGACAACCTCTCCAAGGCCGGCGCGATCTTCGACATCCAGAAGCTCGACTGGCTGAACGGTCGCTGGCTGCGCGAAAAGCTGACACCGGAAGACTTCGTCGCCCGCGTGCTCGACTGGTCGATGGAGAACGACCGCCTGGTCGAAGGCCTGAAGCTTGCTCAGAGCCGTGTGACCAAGCTCGGCGAACTGCCGCCGCTCGCCGGCTTCCTGCTCGCCAACGACGTCGGTCTTTCGCCCGCCTCCTTCGGCGGGTTGAAGACCAGCCCGGCTGAGACGCTCGAAATCGTCACCACCGTTCAGGCGGATCTCGAAAAGATCCTCGAATGGAACGTCGCGACCATCGAGGAAGAGCTGCGTGCGATTTCAGAGCGCATGGGAAAGAAGCTCCGCGTCGTCACCCCGCCCCTCTTCGTCGCCGTCTCCGGCAGCCAGCGCTCGCTGCCGCTGTTTGACTCGATGGCGCTGCTCGGTCGCTCGGTCGTGCGCCAGCGGCTGAAGGTGGCGATCCAGGTGCTGACCGCGATGGCGGGTGCGCAAAACTGATTTGAATGAGTGCCACCTCTACGGGTGGCGCAGAAACTACCCCCCTCTGCCCTGCCGGGCATCTCCCCCACAAGGGGGGAGAGCGGGCAAGCCCGAACCGGCGGAGACCACTCTCACCCTTGTGGGGGAGATGTCACGAAGTGACAGAGGGGGGTGAAACACACTCCAGGCCGACCTGAGGCAAATACACGATGACCGAACAGACCACCGAAACCGCCCTCTCCTCCGACCCGACGGAAGTCCGCCGCCAGAAGCTTGCATTGCTGCGCGAACAGGTGGGCGACGTCTATCCGGCGCATTTCCACCGCACGATGACCAATGCGGAATTCGCCGAGAAATATGCGGGCCTGGAACTGGACGAAACCTCTGACGACATCGTCACTGTCGCCGGTCGCGTCTATTCCTCGCGCAATTCCGGCATGTTCATGGACATCCATGACGCCTCGGGCAAGATCCAGATATTCTCCCACAAGGACACGACCCCGGAAGAAGCCCGCGCGCTTCTGCCGATGATCGATCTCGGCGACATCATCGGTGTCAAGGGCCAGGTGCGTCGTACGAAGCGTGGCGAGCTGACCATCAATGCCCATGAAATCACCATGCTGACCAAGACGCTTCTCCCCATGCCGGAGAAGTATCACGGTCTCTCCGACATCGAGCTGCGCTACCGCAAGCGCCATCTCGACATCCTGAGCAACGAGGATTCCAAGCTCCGCTTCCTGCAGCGCTCCAAGATCATCTCGGGTCTGCGCCGCTTCATGGAAGGCGAAGGCTTCCTCGAGGTCGAGACGCCGATGCTGCAGACGGTCTATGGCGGGGCGACCGCAGACCCGTTCAAGACCTTCCACAACACGCTGAAGATGGACATGTATCTGCGCATCGCGCCGGAACTGTTCCTCAAGCGTACCCTGGTGTCGGGCCTTGCCGACAAGGTGTTCGAAGTCAACCGCAACTTCCGCAACGAAGGTGTGTCGACCCGCCACAATCCCGAATTCACAATGATGGAATGCTACTGGGCCTATGCCGACTATGACGACGTCATGGGCCTCGTCGAGCGCCTGTTCGAAAGCCTCGCGGTTGCCATCCACGGCTCGACCGACGTTGTCTATGGCGACAAGACGCTGTCCTTCAAGGGTCCGTTCAAGCGCGTGCCGATGCCCGAGGCAGTCAAGGAAGCGACCGGCATCGACTTCCTCGCGATGAAGACCGACGAGGAAGCCCGCACCGCCGCCAAGGCCGCCGGCTTTGCCGTCGAGAAGGACTGGACCTGGGGCGAATGCCTCGCCTTCATCTTCGAAGAAAAGGTCGAGGGCACGCTGATCCAGCCGTCCCATGTGACGCATTTCCCGAAGGACATCTCGCCCTTCGCCAAGGAAGTGCCGGGCGAGCCGCGCCTCGTCGAGCGTTTCGAGACCTATTGCAACGCCTGGGAAGTCGGTAACGCGTTTTCCGAACTCAACGACCCGGAAGAGCAGCGCAAGCGAATGGTCGAGCAGCTCGAACAGGCCCATTCGCGCGGCGAAAAGGACAAGCAGCTCGACGACGAGTTCCTCGATGCCATCGACCAGGGCATGCCGCCCGCCGGCGGCCTCGGCATCGGCGTCGACCGCCTGATCATGCTTCTGACCAACGCCCCGTCGATCCGCGACGTCATCCTCTTCCCGGCCCGCCGCAACAAGGCTGACTGATCAGGGCAAGACGGGATTCCATGATCTTTCCTAAGACAGAGAACGCTCGCAGCCGGAAGACTGCGAGCGCGCATGGGCGAGCCTAAACACCTTTAGTCTCGTGTCAGATATCGGTGCCGCGTTGCTGGGCGATTTCCATGGCAAACACACCATTGCCGACGCTCCAGTCCGAATAGTCATTTTCGTGCATGAAGATGAAGATGTCTTTCGGAGAAATCTCGGCCCGCGTTTCCAAATTCTGTGCGATGGCCGCATAGAGCGCGCGCTTCATGGCGTCGCTTCTGCCGCGCCGCATGGTGATTTCGACCACGATGACAGCATCCGAACGAGCAATACCGTTAAAGCCGCGATCACAGAAAAACTCGCCGTCGCGATACTCGCTGACGAGATTGAACAGTTCGTCCTGGGGCATGCCTATAGCCCCGACCAGCGCATCGTGAATGCCCTCGACAATGTGCCGTCTGCGCAGGACATCGGTTCCAAGGGGCAAGGCGGTTCTGATGAAGGGCATAATGCAACCTCTCTGATTTATTGAAGATTACTGCGAATTATCACGCTGACCATGCCGCACATATTGACATTTAGATCCGTTGTTTGTGACTTTCGCTCACATGAAGAACCGAAAGAACCTTCCAGTGGCAGCACTCCGTGCCTTTGAGGCAGCTTCGCGCCATGGTACCCTTACGGAAGCTGCCGAGGAGCTATCCGTGACCCATAGCGCAATAAGTCGGCATGTCAGCCATCTGGAAGCGGCAATCGGAACACAACTGTTTGAAGGCCCACGGAATCGTCCTCGGCTGACGCCCGAAGGCCGGGTTTTCGGTTTTGCGCTAACGGCGGCCTTCGACCAGATTGAAGATGCATTGCGCCTCATCTCCAGGGGCGAAGACAGCATACTGGACGTCGCCTGTCTGAGCACCTTCGCCATCCGCTGGTTGGTGCCACGCCTGCATGACTTCACCGCCAGGCATCCCGGCTACGATGTGCGGCTGGCGACCGATGACCGAGCACCGCGCAATCCGGTAGATGTTGAGATCCTGATCATGGCACCGGGCTCGGTGGTCCAATCTGACTATGCGCTGCTATTCCAGGAACAACTGGGGCTGATCTTCGCGCCGTCGATTGCGACCGGGCCCATACCTGACGCCATCGCCTGGGTGAGCGAGTTGCCTCGATTGGAAACGCGGACACGCATAAATGTCTGGCAGGAATGGGCACGTTTGATCGATGAAAAGTGTGCAGACAGCGCAAGGGCGTCAAGAACTTTCGACCACTATCATCTGACCATCGAGGCTGCCCTGAATGGTCTTGGTGCGGCCATCGCTCCCTGGCATCTTGTCGCCACGGACGTAATCGCGGGCCGACTGTTGGCACCATTTGGCTTCCGCCAAAGCGAATATAGCTATTTCATCAAAGTTACACGCAGGGGTCGGCGCAAGACCCAACACTTCGTTGAATGGCTGACCGGAGCCATTGCCGAGTTTCCGCCACCGATGCGCTGAAGGACACGGCATATCGGGTGAGGCATCTGCCAGACATCGCGTTTGTGCGCAGCCTGGCCTAATTCGACCCGGCACATGCACTTATCTTCGCCTCCGTGCCATAACCAAAATCTCACACGGCTCACGGCGCGCCCTTTTCCGCAATATCGAGAAACAGCCCCGTCATGATCCGCATGCCCTCCTCCGCAATTGACAGGAGCGCATGCTCGTTTGGCCCATGCTGGCCGCAGTCTGCATGCGCATGCGGGATCCAGATCGTCGGGACGCCCAGCACGTCGGTGAAGACATCATTCGGCAGCGAACCCGCGAGATTGGGCAAAAGATGCGGCGCCTTGCCGGTCGTTGCCGTGATTGATTGCTCGACAAAGCGCACCCAGGGATGATCGGGCGGAAAGCGCGTCGCCTTGAAGGCCGGACCCTTGGCCCGGATCTCCACCATCGGAAAGCCTGCGGCATCGAGATGACGCCTGAGCGCCGGCAGGATCTCGTCCATATCGGTGCCGACGACAAATCGCAGCTGACAGGTCGCCCGCGCCGATCCGGAAATGGCATTCTGCGGGGCCGCGATGTTCCCTGCCGAAATCGCGAGAACTGCCAGCGAGTTCCAGCCGAAGACTCGTTCGGAGGGCGTCAGATCCGCCTCCCCCCAATCGGCATCATGCCGACGCGGCGGCAAATCCTTCAAGGCTGCGCGAATATCCGGCGTCAGGCTCGTCGGCCGCCATTCCGGCACCAGGAGCTGGCCGCGCCGATCGACTATGGCGGCGATGGCATGGGTGAGCAGGATCACCGGATCTGCCAGCAGGCCACCAAAATTGCCGGAATGATGATCCCCCGGCCTCAAATCCACGACGAGATCGAAGCTTAAGCCGCCGCGCGAGCCCATGAAGATCGTCGGTGTCTCGACCTGCAGCCTCGGCCCGTCGGAGGCAATCAGCACATCCGCCGACAACAGGTCGCGTTCGCGCTCGAAGAACTCGCGCAAGCCGTAAGACCCGGTCTCCTCCGCCATTTCCAGCACGAGCTTGACGTTGAAGCCGAGGCGCCCCTGCGCCTTGATCACCGTCTCCAGAGCCTTGATGTTGATCAGGTGCTGGATCTTGTTGTCGGCGGTGCCCCGGCCGTAAAGCCGGTCGCCTTCCTGTGTCAGCCGGAAGGGGTGCAAGCCCTCGCGCCAGCGGGACGCCTCGCCGTTGCAGACATCCCCATGACCGTAGATCAGGATGGTCGGCAAGCCTGCATCCTCGATCCGCACGCCGACGAGAAGGGGCGCACCACCGGCCAGGGGATTGTCGAAAATCCGGCAGTCGCATCCGATGCCTTCGAGCATCGGCCTGACATCCTCCGTAAGATAGGTGATGAGATCCTCCGGCAGCCCCTCCGATTGGCTGACCGAAGGGCGCGCGACAAGCGTTGCGAGATCAGCTGCGAGACCGCCACCCGAAGCATAATCGGATGCATGCTGAATAAGGGTCGTGCGTTCCATCGATTCCCGGTCGTGTTGCGTGGGACCTTCCGACGCGAGACTACAGGATTCGAGGTCTATGACGACCCGTCAGCGCAGAAATTCAGGAATGCAAGGCCGACCAGCAAACCTCAGTGATCGGCTTTCGCATGCTCGTCACCTTCGGCTTTGGCCTTGGGCGGCAGGATTGCTTCGTCTTCCGCGGGTGGATGCGCATCAGTCGCAGCACCATGCTCTTCCGGCTTCGTTGCCGGCGCGGCAGCAGCCGCACCCTCTGGTGCAATCGGCTGCGCCCGCATCTTCTCGAGCCAGGCAGCCCCGTGGTCGTCACTCTTGGCACCATCCGAAGCCTCGGCGGGCTTGGCTTCAGCGGCGACATCTGCGACGGGCGCCTCCTCCTCGGAACCGCCAAGCCCAACCATGCTCTTCAGCGATGAGAACCAGCCGTCGCCTTCGGCGGGCGCCTCTTCGGCAACAGACGTGTCACCGGCAGCAGTGTCATGGCCTGCGGCTTGTTCGATTGCACCGTCGTGGCTGCTTTCATCTGCGCTGTGGGCCGCAGCCTCATCGACAACAGCGGCATTCTCTTCTGTATGCGCGATCTGTTCAGCACCATGCTCGGGCGCAGCCGCATGCGCTGCCTCGGCAGTCGGTTCTTCAGCATGCGCAGCAGGATCCGATGCAGCATGATCGGTCGCCGCGTCTCCATGCGCGACAGCAGCCGGCTCCGCATGATCCTCGGCAACCGCCTCGTGTCCTTCGTCGGCCACGGCACCATGACCGTCGGCGGGCGCGGCATGGCCATCCGCCGGTGCGGCATGCCCTTCGGCTGGCGCTTCATCGCCGCCGAGACCGACCATGCCCATCAACGAGGCCATCCAGCCCTTGCTCTCTTCGGCGCCATGTTCGGCAACCGGCGTTTCCTCGCCATGCTCACCATCAGGCGCATCGCCATGACCTTCGGCATCACCCTTGGCATCCGCCTCTCCATGCCCGTCGGCCGACTTTTCGCCATGGGCATCCTCGGCGCCATGCGCCGGCGCCTTACCGTGACCATCGGCGGCCTTCTCGCCATGGCCCTCGGCCTCCGTCACCAGACCTTCCGGCTTGACGCAATCCGTCTGGTCGTTGAGCTTGGCAACGAGCGCCTGAATATCCGCTTCGAGCATGTCGACACGCTCGCCGAAGAACTCGCCATTCGGCGCGGCAAGACCGTCGGCATAACGCGCCGTCAGAACACGCGCTGACATTTCCTCAGGCACGTGGCTCGGATCCGGCACATAGATGATATCAGCCCCGACCGCACGACCGCGCATGCCCGAGCGATCCTTTGGGCCGCTGGTGTCAAGCACGACCACCTGAACCAGGTCGGCCTTCTTTGTTTCCTGCAGGGTCTTCGCCACGCGAAGCGCGGTCTTGACACGGGCAAGCCCGTCACCGGGTTCATCTGTGGTGATGAATTTGCGCACCCAGAAGCGATCCTTTTTATGGATCTCGACGGTCTTCACCTCGGTGCATTCGAGGCCGTTCAACTCCGCATAGGAGGGGCCGAGCAGCTTGTCCGCGCCGATATAGACGGCAGCTGCACCCGTGCCGCCGAGGGTGACGAGAACCCCGCCCAAAATCAGCATGAGCTTTCGTGAAAGGTGGATCTTGGGCACCTTCACGCTTGGAACTCCGCCATGACACCGTCCCGACTGTTTACGCAATACTGGATGTGAGCATACGCCCCTCTCCTTGCGGAACCTTTAACCCCGGCTTTCCAGTTCCGGGACAGATCACGGAAAGCTTTTTGCAAATGATTTGCAAAAGCGTTGACATCAGCGCGAAGCGCGATAGGTTTTAATGAGAATGACTTGCAAGAACAGGAATGGACCATGGTCTCAAAGCTTGCCTGCCGTCTTTTTGCCCTCGCGCTGATGCTGCCGGGGGTGGCCCTTGCCAACGACAAGCCCAAGGTCGTCACGACCTTCACCGTCATTGCCGATATCGCCCAGAACGTTGCCGGCGACGCGGCAACGGTGGAAAGCATCACCAAGCCCGGCGCAGAAATTCACGGCTATCAGCCGACACCGCGCGATATCCTGAAGGCCCGCGACGCCGATCTGGTGCTGCGCAACGGCCTGAACCTCGAAGCCTGGTTCGAAAAATTCCTCGCCAATCTCGGGGATGTGCCAACGGTCACCGTCAGCGACGGCATCGAGCCGATCGGCATTGCCGGCGGCGCCTATGACGGCAAACCCAACCCGCATGCCTGGATGTCGCCGGAAAATGCGCTGATCTATGTCGAGAACATCCGCAAGGCCCTGACAGAGATCGACCCGGCCAATGCTGCGATCTACGAGGCCAATGCCCGGACCTATTCGGACAAGATCCGCGCCGAAATCGAGCCGATGAAGGCGGAAATTGCCAAGATACCGGAAAACGAGCGCTTCCTTGTCACCAGCGAAGGCGCCTTCTCCTACCTCGCCCGCGACCTCGGCATGAAAGAACTCTATCTCTGGCCGATCAATGCAGACAGCCAGGGCACACCCCAACAGGTCAAGGCCGTCGTTGACCAGGTGATCGAAAACAAGATCCCCGTCGTATTCTCCGAGAGCACCGTCTCCGACAAGCCGGCCAGCCAAGTCGCAGCCGAAACCGGGGCACGCTATGGCGGCATCCTTTATGTGGATTCCCTGAGTGAGCCCGACGGCCCGGTCCCGACCTATCTGGATCTCCTGAAGGTGACGGTTTCGACCATCGTGAAGGGATTTGCCGGATGATCATGGGATCGGGCGCAAGACGCAGCCGCGAAGGCATCGCCGCAGATGATGTGACGGTGACCTATCGCAACGGCCACACAGCCTTGCGTCATGCGAGCTTTGCAATCCCGCCCGGAACCATCACTGCCCTTGTCGGCGTCAACGGCGCCGGCAAGTCCACCCTGTTCAAGGCGATCATGGGCTTTGTGCCGGTTGCCTCAGGCGAAATCCGCGTGCTCGGCATGAGCGTCAAACAGGCGCTCAAACAAAATCTCGTCGCCTACGTCCCCCAGGCGGAAGAAGTCGACTGGAACTTCCCCGTCCTGGTCGAAGACGTCGTGATGATGGGCCGCTACGGCCACATGAACTTCATGCGCATCCCCTCGAAACGCGATCACCAACTGGTCGACGAGGCGCTCGCCCGCGTCGGCATGGGCGATTACCGCAAGCGCCAGATCGGCGAGCTCTCCGGCGGCCAGCGCAAACGCGTCTTCCTTGCCCGTGCGCTCGCCCAGGAAGGCCAGGTGATCCTGCTCGACGAGCCCTTCACCGGCGTCGATGTCACCACCGAAGAACAGATCATCGGCTTGATGAAGGATCTACGGGCAGAGGGCCGCGTCATGCTGGTTTCGACCCACAATCTCGGCAGCGTGCCCGACTTTTGCGACCGCACCATCTTCGTGAAAGGAACGGTTATCGCCTCCGGCAAGACCGAGGACACCTTTACCGAAGAGAACTTGAAAACTGCCTTCGGCGGCGCGCTGCGTCACTTCGTGCTCGCCGGCCGCGACCTGCACGACGACGACGATGGCCGCGAGGTCACCGTCATCACCGACGACGAACGTCCATTCGTCATCTATGGCCAGCCGAAACCGGGAGCCGCCGATGCTCGCGACCCTGGTTGAGCCCTTCACCTACGACTACATGCGCAACGCCATTCTGGTGTCTGCGCTTGTGGGCGGCGTCTGCGGATTTCTGTCCGCCTATCTGATGCTCAAAGGCTGGTCGCTGATCGGCGACGCGCTCTCCCATGCCATCGTGCCGGGCGTTGCCGGCGCCTATATGCTGGGTCTGCCTTTTGCCTTCGGCGCGTTCATGTCCGGCGGACTGGCGGCGATGGCCATCCTCTTCCTCAACCAGCGCACCAAGCTGAAGGAAGACGCGATCATCGGCCTGATCTTCACATCCTTCTTCGGCCTTGGCCTGTTCATGGTCTCGATCTCACCCGTCTCGATCGACATCAAGACCATCGTGCTCGGCAACATCCTCGCGATCACGCCGGCCGACACGCTACAGCTCGTGCTGATCGGCGGCGTCAGCCTCATCGTGCTGACGCTGAAGTGGAAGGACCTGATGGTCACCTTCTTCGACGAGAACCACGCCCGCTCCATCGGTCTCAAACCCGAACGCCTCAAGGTGATGTTCTTCACTTTGCTGGCCGCCTCCACGGTCGCCGCCATGCAGACCGTCGGCGCCTTCCTCGTCATCGCCATGGTCGTCACGCCAGGTGCCACCGCCTATCTGCTCACAGACCGCTTCCAGCGGCTGATACTCATGGCGCTCGGCATCGGTGCCGGCACGAGCTTTATTGGCGCCTATGCGAGCTATTTTCTCGATGGCGCGACCGGCGGCATCATCGTCGTCCTGCAGACCATCATCTTCCTGGCAGCCTTCCTCTTCGCCCCGAAGCACGGCTTGCTCGCAGCCCGCAGCCGCGCCCGCGAAGCGCTGGAGCCCATGCCTTCCGCATCGACGGCAGAGCCCCAGCGGTTAGCCGAGGAGCGGACCGCATGAGCGAAATCCTCGAACTGGCCATCCTCCCCTTCCAGCTGCCCTTCATGCAGACGGCTTTCCTGGTCACGCTGATGATTGCCATTCCAATGGCGCTTCTCTCATGCCTGCTGGTGCTCAAGGGCTGGTCACTGATGGGCGATGCTGTCTCGCATGCCGTGCTGCCCGGCGTTGTCATCGCCTATATCGCCGGCATTCCGCTGGCGATCGGCGCCTTTGTAGCCGGTCTCGTCTGCGCGCTTCTCACCGGCTTCATCAAGGAGAACAGCCGCATCAAGGAAGACACGGTGCTCGGGATCGTCTTTTCCGGCATGTTCGGCCTCGGCCTCGTGCTCTATGTCAAGGTCCAGAGCTCCGTGCACCTCGACCATATCCTCTTCGGCGACATGCTGGGCCTGCTGACCTCCGACCTCATAGAAACCGGCCTGATCGCCCTCTTCGCCACGGCGTTCCTCGTCGTCTTGCGCAAGGATCTTCTGGCCCATGCCTTCGATCCGCAGCACGCACGCGCCATCGGCCTCTCGGTCCGCCTGCTGCATTACGGCCAGCTCGCCGTGCTCTCGCTGGTCGTCGTCGGCGCCTTGAAGGCTGTTGGCATCATCCTGTCGGTCGCCATGCTCGTCGCTCCAGGCGCCATCGCCTTCCTGCTCACGAAGCGTTATGCAACGATGCTGGTGACGGCTGTGATCGTCGCGGTCTCGTCCTCGCTGGCGGGCATCTATCTGAGCTTCTTCATCGACAGCGCACCCGCCCCGACGATCGTCTTGATCATGAGCGGCATCTTCATCCTCGCCTTCTTCCGCACGCTCTGGCAGGCGAGGAGCGTAAACCCCATCGCCGCAGCAGAAGACGCCTGATCGTCCTGCCACTTGGCATGGATCAAGTCCGCAAGGGCGATGGCGGGCTAGGGTCATTCCATCAACGCGAGGATGGATACCCATGTCGACGATGAAACTGCTTCAGAAACCCACCCGCCACCTCTTCTTCACCGGCAAGGGTGGCGTCGGCAAGACGTCGCTCAGCTGCGCGACCGCCATTGCGCTCGCCGATCAGGGACTGAAGATCCTGCTTGTGAGCACCGACCCCGCCTCCAATCTCGACGAGATGCTGGGCGTGACCCTTGGCAGCGATCCGACACCGGTGCCGGGAGTGTCAGGCCTGTCCGCGATGAACATTGATCCTGAAGCCGCGGCCGAAGACTACCGTTTGCGCGTACTCAGCCAGATGGGACCTGAAGCCACCGACAAGGATCGCGCCACCGTGCGCGAACAGCTCTCCGGCGCCTGCACCACCGAGATTGCCGCCTTCGACGAATTCGTCGGCCTGCTCGCCGATGACGACCCACGCTTCGACCACATTATCTTTGACACGGCCCCAACCGGCCACACGCTGCGGCTCCTCAGCCTGCCCAAGGCCTGGACCGGTTTCCTGGAGGCCAACGAACGCGGCGCCTCCTGCCTTGGGCCCCATTCAGGCTTAAAAATGCAGGAGGACCGCTTCCGCACGGCACTGGAATGCCTCGGCGATCCCGCCCGCACCACGATCGTGCTCGTCACCCGCGCCGATCGCGGCGCGATCCGCGAAGCGGCCCGGACCGCCGGAGAACTCTCCGAACTCGGCCTCTCCAACCAGATGCTTGCTGTCAACGGCCGCTTCACACCATCAGATCCGAAAGACCCTGTGGCCACAGCCTTCGCGGCAGAACAGACAAAGGCGCTGACCGACCTGCCGCCCGCACTGGCATCGCTCCCCCGCGACGAAGTGGGGCTGAAATCCTTCGACATGGTGGGGCTCGACGCCCTGCGCGGATTGCTGTCCGAAACGGCTCTCACGCCTCCTGCCGATACCGCAGACGACACCTTCGAAAGTCCAGACCTCCCGCGTCTCTCGACGCTGGTCGACGAAATCGCGGCAAGCGGCAAGGGCCTCGTGATGGTCATGGGCAAGGGCGGTGTGGGCAAGACCACCGTTGCCGCAGCCGTCGCCGTCGGGCTCGCCGCCCGCGGCCATACGGTCCATCTCACCACGACAGACCCGGCAGCCCACCTGTCCTTCGTCGTCGGCGCCAACGCCATGCCCGGCCTGACGGTCGATCGCATCGACCCAGAGGCAGAGACGGCCCGTTACATCGACAAGATCATGTCCACCAAGGGCCGGGATCTCGATGACGCCGGCCAGGCCTTGCTGCGCGAGGATCTCGCCTCGCCCTGCACGGAGGAAGTCGCCGTCTTCCACGCCTTCTCCCGCGTCGTCGGCGAAGCGCGCTCTAACTTCGTGGTCATCGACACGGCCCCGACAGGCCACACGCTGCTGCTGCTCGATGCAACAGGCGCCTATCACCGCCAGATGACACGCCACATGGACGACAATGCTCCCGGGCGCATGGTGACCCCGCTGATGCGCCTGCAGGACCCCGCCTTTACGCGCGTCCTGCTCGTCACGCTGCCGGAGACGACACCGGTCTCGGAAGCATCAGCCCTGCAGGACGACCTGCGTCGCGCAGGCATCGCGCCCTATGGCTGGGTGGTCAACAAGTCGATGGCAATCACAGGCACCCGCGACCCGCTCCTGCGCGCCCGCATCCGGGGCGAGAAGGCGCAGATCGAAAGGGTGAAGCGCGATTGCGCAAGCCGTGTCTATGGCCTGGACTTCCGCCCGATCGCACCGGTTGGGTTGGAAGAACTGAAAGAGATCGCTGAGGAGGAATAAGACCTCCGCAGCATATCATACCCGTGCCTCTTCCTCGGCGCGCTTGGCACGGCGCGACACCACCCATTCCCGCCAGACCGTGAAGAGGCCGGCGCCGACAACGATCACGGCGCCGACCACCGTGTTCCAGCGCAGCACTTCGCCAAACACGGTGACCGCAATCATAGCACCCAGCACAAGCTGCCAATAGGAGATCGGCTGGACGATCACGGCATCGAGGTTTTCATAGGCTTTGATCAGCGAAAGATGCCCGATGATACCGGTGCAACACAGCGCTAACATCAGGCCCCATCCCACCGGCGTGAACGGCGTCCAGAAGAAAGGACCGAGCAGGTTCGAGCCGATGAACCCGACGATCGCCAGATAGAAGAAACTCGTCGACGGCTGGTCGTCGCGACTGACGAGACGTGTGGCAATCCCGTAGATCGCGCCGAGCACGGCGCAGATCAACGGCAGCCAGATATAGCTATTGAAGCCGTCACCGCTGGGCGCAAGCATGATGACGACGCCGACAAGGCCGAAAAGGATCGCGGTCCAGCGCCGCCAGCCGACCTTTTCGCCGAGGATGGGCATGGAGAGGAGTGCCACGAAAATCGGCCCGGCCGCGAAGATCGCCTGGCTCTGCGCCAGCCCCACCTGGGTAAAGGCGACGATCGAGATCAGGATCTGCAAGAAGAGAATGAGGCCCCTGAGGACCTGCAGAAACGGCCGCTTCGTGTTGACCGCGACGCTCAGGCCACCGGACGACCGCATCGCCAGGAACAGCGCGAAGGCGACAAAGGCCCAGTAGCGCACCATGGCCACCTGAACCGGCGAGTGGGTCTCGCCGAGATGCTTGGAAAGGCCGTCCTGAATGGCAAAGACGGAAAATGCGAGAAAGGTGAAGAGATAGCCGAGCGGCGTCGATTTCATGGGACGAAAATGCTTTGCACGAGGAAGGATCCGTGGGCGAACCAACGGCGCGGGCCATGCAATCCTACACCTTGGCCGCGTGTTGCCTAGTGCAGTTTTGCAAAGCTGCCGTGTAACCTGACAACCCTTCGCCTGGCGCCTTTCGATCAGCTTGCCTCCAGACGGGCGCCGTGCTTCATAAGCTCATGGCCTTCACCCTCCGTCAGTTGCAGTATTTCGTCGCCGTTGCCGAACAGGGGTCGGTGACGCGCGCTGCCCAAAACCTGCTGATCTCCCAGTCTTCCGTCACCGAGGCGATCAAGGAACTCGAGGGCGATCTCGGCGTCGAACTCTTCGAGCGCCACCCACGCGGCCTGACGATCACCTATAACGGCCACCAGTTTCTGCGCCACGCAACGAAGATTCTGGCCGATGTCTCCGATGCCCGCAACGTTTTCACCGAGACCCAGAACAGCACCGGCGGCACGCTCAACATCGGCGTCACCTCGCTCGTCGCCGGCTACGTGCTGTCAGATCTGCTGGCCCGCTACCGCCGCGCCTGCCCGGGCGTCGAAGTCTCCGCGATCGAGGACAACGGCTCCTATCTCGAACACCTGCTGATCGGCGGCGAACTCGATGTCGCCGTCATGGTGATCTCCAACCTGCGCGACCGCATGGCGCTGCAGGCCGAGATCCTGGAAACCTCGCCCTACCGTCTGTGGCTGCCCATTGGCCACCCGCTCGTCTCCGCCGACATCATCTCGATTGCCGACATCACACGAGAACCGCTGATCATGCTGACAGTGGACGAAATCGAGGAGAACACCGGCAAGCTCCTGTCGGCGCTCGGCGCCCGCCCGCATGTTGCCTTCCGCACCCGATCGGTTGAAGCCGTCCGCAGTCTCGTCGCCACCGGCGCCGGCGTGGCGCTCCTCCCCGACCTCGTCTACCGCCCCTGGTCGCTGGAAGGCGACCGCATCGAAAGCCGCGACGTCTCCGGCGCGCTTCCGGTGGTGCAGGTCGGCATGGTCTGGCGGAAGGGCTCGAGCCTGCCGCAATCCGCGCGGGATTTCGTGGGGATCGCTGAGGCGAGCCGCAGTGGGCGGGTCAGGTGAAGTGTAGTGATTGCCCCTCATCCGGCTGCCGCCACCTTCTCCCCGTGAACGGGGAGAAGGCCGATGCGGCAGCGTCGTGCTCCCTTCTCCCCGCCTGCGGGGAGAAGGTCCCGGCAGGGGGATGAGGGGCATCCCCACGAACCAGGAGAAAATCCGCCGCCATCGGAAAAACCGATACCGGCATTCTGACGAATGAATTTGCGAATGCGGTTAATTCGCGGCAACTTTCTTTCCGGGAACATAAAGCCGCAAAACGCGGCCCTCACAACCGGGAGACCTCGCGATGAAATCTCTTTTGAAGTCTTGCACTGTCCTCGCCTCCATCTTGAGTATGACCACCGCTGCTGTCGCCCAGGAGCCTTTGCAGGCACTCGGAGCCGGCGAAGGCGCACTCTCCATCGTCGCCTGGGCCGGCTATATCGAGCGCGGCGAAACCGACAAGAATTTCGACTGGGTCACCGAATTCGAGAAGAAAACCGGCTGCATGGTCTCGGTGAAGACCGCCGCCACCTCGGATGAAATGGTCGCCCTGATGAACGAAGGCGGCTTTGACCTCGTCACCGCCTCGGGCGATGCATCGCTGCGCCTCGTGGCCGGCAAGCGCGTCCAGCCGATCAACACGGCCCTCATCCCCTCCTGGAGCACCATCGACGAGCGCCTGCAGAACGCCCCCTGGCACACCAAGGACGGCGTCCATTACGGCACGCCTTACGTCTGGGGCCCGAACGTCTTGATGTACAACACCAAGGCCTTCGGCGACAAAGCCCCCGACAGCTGGAACGTCGTCTTCGAAGAGATGACGCTCGCCGACGGCAAGTCGAACAAGGGTCGCGTCCAGGCCTATGACGGCCCGATCCATGTCGCTGATGCTGCCAACTACCTGATGTTCCACAAGCCGGAACTTGGCATCAAGGACCCCTTCGAGCTGAACGAAGACCAGTACAAGGCAGCCCTTGACCTCCTGCGCGTCCAGCGCACGCTGGTCAGCCGCTACTGGCACGACGCCTTCATCCAGATCGACGATTTCAAGAACGAAGGCGTGGTTGCCTCCGGATCCTGGCCCTTCCAGGTCAACCTCCTGAAGGCCGACCAGCCCGTCGCCTCTGTCTTCCCGAAGGAAGGCGTCACCGGCTGGGCCGACACGACCATGCTGCATGCCGAGAGCGAGCACCCGAACTGCGCTTATATGTGGATGGAGCATTCGCTCTCGCCCAAGGTCCAGGGTGACGTCTCCGCCTGGTTCGGCACGGTTCCCTCGGTTCCATCAGCCTGCAAGGGCAATGCGCTCCTGACCGATGACGGCTGCAAGAACAATGGCTTCGAGAACTTCGAGAAGATCAAGTTCTGGAAAACCCCGGTCTCCAAGTGCGAAAGCCAGGGCGAATGCGTCCCCTACCACCGCTGGGTTTCCGACTATATCGGCGTAATCGGCGGACGGTGATCGTTTCCCCTTCTCCCCAGCGGGGAGAAGGTGGTCCGCAGGACCGGATGAGGGGGAGGCGAAGCCTCTAGCCTCTCGTGGGGCCTCCTGGCCTTCGGCCCCCCTCATCGCCTCGCTATGCTCGGCACTTCTCCCCGCTGGGGAGAAGAGGCCGCCTGTCGGCGGCACACCTCACATACCTCTGGAGTCCCCATGACCGCAGCCGTCTCCTTCTCGAAGGTCTCGCGCCATTTCGGCAGCGTGAAAGCCGTCGATGCCGTCGACCTGACCGTCGAGCCAGGCGAATTCTTCGCCATGCTCGGCCCTTCAGGTTCCGGCAAGACGACCTGCCTGCGCCTGATTGCCGGCTTCGAACAGCCGACCGCGGGCCATATCGAGATCTTCGGCGAAACTGCCGAGGGCGTGCCGCCCTATCGGCGCAACGTCAACACGGTCTTCCAGGACTATGCCCTCTTCCCCCACCTCAACATTCTCGACAACGTCGCCTATGGCCTGATGGTCAAGGGCGTCGCCAAAGCCGAGCGCCACCGCGAGGCAGAGAAAGCCTTGGAGATGGTAAAGCTCCCCGGCTACGGCGCCCGCAAGCCCGGCCAGCTTTCCGGCGGCCAGCGGCAGCGCGTGGCGCTGGCCCGCGCTCTCGTCAACAAGCCCAAGGTTCTGCTGCTCGATGAGCCACTCGGCGCGCTGGACCTGAAGCTGCGCGAACAGATGCAGGAGGAGCTGAAAAGCCTGCAGCGCTCGCTCGGCATCACCTTTGTCTTCGTCACCCATGATCAGGGCGAAGCGCTGTCCATGGCCGACCGCGTTGCCGTCTTCAATGACGGCAAGATCGTCCAGGCCGGCACCCCGTACGAGATCTACAGCCGCCCCCGCACCCGCTTCGTTGCCGATTTCGTCGGCTCTTCGAATGTGATTGCGCCCGAAGCGATGAAGGCGCTGGGCGGCGAGGCCCGCTGGACAAGCCTACGCCCCGAAGCCATCCGCATCGTCTCGGAAGGTGGCATCGAGGCGACCGTGCGCTCGACCAGCTTCCTCGGCGCCTCGACCAAGCTCTTCGTCGAAACGGCAGTGGCCGCACTCACCATCTCGCTACCCGCCGGCCAAGCCGCGCCTCAAACAGGCGAAAGCATCCGCATCGTCTGGTCGCCTGCCGACCCACATTACATGGAGGCCGGCGCATGACGGCGATCTCCACATCTGCCATCACCCCTGGCCGTCAGGGCCTGATGGGGCGGCTCTCGGATCTGTTCTGGCGGCGTCCCAACCTGCTGCTGGTGCTGATGCTGGTGCCGCCCCTGCTCTGGCTCGGCATCATCTATGTCGGCTCGCTGGTGGCACTGCTTCTGCAGAGCTTCTTCTCGATCGATGAATTCTCCGGCCTGATCAATTACGAGTTCACGCTGGCGACCTATGGCGAACTGCTGCGCCCGGCCAATTTCGACATCATCCTGCGCACGCTGCTGATGTCGGCCGCTGTTACGCTCGCTTCCGCCGTCATCGCCTTCCCGATCGCCTATTACGCCGCACGTTATGCCAAAGGCCGCTGGAAGGCCGTCTTCTATCTCGGCATCATGCTGCCGCTCTGGTCGAGCTATCTCGTCAAGGTCTATGCCTGGAAGCTGATCCTCGCCAAGGAAGGCATCCTCACCTGGATCTTCGCCAAGCTGCATCTGACCTGGCTACTCGATGGACTGCTCGCCATCCCCGTCATCGGCGGCAATTCCCTGTCGATCAGCTATCTCGGCACCTTCATCGTCTTCGTCTATGTCTGGCTGCCGTTCATGATCCTGCCGACCCAGGCGGCCCTTGAACGTGTGCCCGGCAACCTGATCGAAGCCTCGGGCGATCTCGGCGCCGATAGCCGCCAGACCTTCCGCCATGTGCTCTTTCCGCTGGCGCTGCCCGGCATTGTCGCCGGCTCGATCTTCACCTTCTCGCTGACCATGGGCGATTACATCATCCCGCAGATCGTCGGCACCTCGCGGCTCTTCATCGGCCAGGCCGTCTATGCCCAGCAGGGTACCGCCGGCAATATCCCGCTTGCCGCCGCCTTCTCGGTGGTGCCGATCGTCATCATGGGCATTTACTTGACCATCGCAAAACGCATGGGGGCCTTCGATGCGCTCTGACCGCTCCCAATCCGCGGGCCTGTCGCTCAAGATCGCCGCGGGCCTCGGCCTTGCCTTCCTGCATCTGCCGATCCTCTTGATCTTCGTCTATGCCTTCACGACGGAGGAAAAGAGCTTCCAGTGGCCACCGCCGGGCTTCACCACGAAATGGTTTGCCGTCGCCTGGAACCGCCCGGATATCTGGGAAGCGCTTACACTCTCGGTCAAGGTCGCGAGCATCGCAACCGTCATTGCCATGGTACTCGGCACGCTCGCCGCCGCAGCCGTCGCGCGGACGAAATTCTTCGGTCGAGAAGTGATCTCGCTGCTCGTCATCCTGCCGATCGCACTACCCGGCATCATCACCGGCATTGCGCTCCGCTCGGCCTTCTCGCTGGCGGACATCCCTTTCACCTTCTGGACGATCATTCTCGGCCACGCCACCTTCTGCGTCGTCGTTGTCTACAACAACGCCGTCGCCCGCTTCCGCCGCACCTCCGGCTCGCTGATCGAGGCCTCGATGGATCTTGGCGCCGATGGTTTCCAGACCTTCCGCCATGTGATCCTGCCGAACATCGCAACGGCGCTTCTGGCCGGTGGCATGCTTGCCTTTGCGCTCTCCTTCGACGAGGTCATCGTCACCACCTTTACCGCCGGCCAGCAGTCGACCCTGCCGATCTGGATGCTGGAAGAACTGATCCGCCCACGCCAGCGCCCGGTGACCAATGTGGTCGCGATGATCGTCGTGATCGTCACTTTCCTGCCGATCCTGGCAGCCTATTATCTGACCCGCGATACCGACCAGATCGCGGGCAGCGGCAAATGAACCATCGAACCCGTGCAGCAACGGCCGCGCGGTCTCGCAAATGAAGTCTGATACAAGGGAGAACGACATGGACACCCAGATGCTGATCGGCGCCAAGCTCGAAGCCGGCACAGAGACGGACGAGAAGATCCTGAACCCCAAGACCGGCGAATTGATCGTCGATCTCCCCGAAGCCTCGCTCGCTCAGGTCGAGGCGGCCGTTGACGCTGCCGAAGGCGCCTTCGTTTCCTGGTCGCAGACGACGCCCGGCCAGCGCGCCGGCTACCTGCTGGCGATCGCCGACGTGATCGAAAAAGACGCAGCCGCCTTCGCAGCGTTGGAAAGCCTCAACTGCGGCAAGCCGATCAACGCCGTGCTCAACGATGAAATCCCGGCGATCGTCGATTGCTACCGCTTCTTTGCCGGTGCAATCCGCACGCTGCAGGCCCCGGTCTCCGGCGAATACCTGCCAGGCTTCACCTCGATGATCCGCCGCGATGCCGTGGGCGTCATCGGCTCGATTGCGCCCTGGAATTACCCGCTGATGATGATGGCCTGGAAGCTCGCACCGGCGCTGGCCGGCGGCAACACCATCGTCTTCAAGCCCTCCGAGCAGACGCCGCTGACGGCCCTCAAGCTCGCCAAGGTCATGGCCGACATCCTGCCCGAAGGCGTGGTCAATGTCATTCTCGGCCGCGGCGAGAGCGTCGGCAACGCGCTGATCAACAATCCGAAAATCCAGATGCTGTCGATCACCGGCGATATCGCCACCGGCAAGAAGATCATGACGGCAGCCGCCAAGACGGTGAAGCGCACACATCTGGAGCTCGGCGGCAAGGCCCCGGTCATCGTCCATGACGATGCCGATATCGACGCCGTCGTCTCAGCCATCCGCACCTTCGGCTATTACAATGCCGGCCAGGACTGCACCGCCGCCTGCCGCATTTACGCCGCCGACAAGATCTACGACCGCTTCGTTGCCGATCTCGCGAGCGCCGTCTCCACCATCAAGTTCAACCAGGCCGACGATGCTGAAAACGAGATCGGCCCGCTGATCTCAAAGCGCCAGCGCGACCGCGTCGAAAGCTTCGTCACCCGCGCCGCCGAACACAAGCACATGGAAGTCGTGACCGGCGGCAAGCTCGGCTCCGACAAGGGCTTCTTCTACACGCCAACAGTCATTGCCGGCGCGACGCAAGACGACGAAATCGTCCGCCGCGAAGTCTTCGGCCCCGTCGTCTCCGTCACCCGCTTCACCGAAGCCGAACAGGCCGTCGCCTGGGCAAACGACAGCGACTACGGCCTTGCCTCCTCCGTCTGGACCAAGGACATCTCTCGCGCCATGCAGACTGCCGCCAAGCTGCGTTACGGCTGCACCTGGATCAACACCCACTTCATGCTCTGCAACGAAATGCCCCATGGCGGCATGAAGCAGTCGGGTTATGGCAAGGACATGTCGGTCTATGCGCTGGAAGACTACACGACCGTCCGCCATGTGATGATTGCGCATTGAGCTTTGCAGGGGCCTGAGGGCGATAAGGGGAAGGGGTCATCTCGGTGGCCCCTTCCCTTTTGGCTGTTGGCATTTACCCTGACACAGCAAAGCGGTAGCGGCATCACGCCGCCGCCGGTATGGTGCTGAGCACTTCAGGGAGCCCCGCATGCACCACCGCGCCACGATGATGATCCTGACTGCATTCGCCTGGATGGCAGGTGCCGACCTGATCGCGCATGCTCAGGAACCGCAAGTCATCCCCGCTCCAAACCTCGATGGCGGCGGAGCGCTGACAGACACCTATCTCTGGCATGTCCGCGGCCTGCCCCCTGGCCAGAGCCTTGCCGTCTATTCCGGCGCCGGACCGAATTTCCGGGTCATCCACGCGCTCGACGAGGGCCAGCCGATCGAGCGCCTCTCTTGCCGCGACAGTCGTGGTGGCTACTGGTGCCGCATCGCCACCGTCGACCGTCCCCGCATTTCAGGCTGGGTCGATGGACGGTTTTTGCTCGAGGAAAGCGGCTTCGCGCCGCCGGACGACGTGCGAAATCCGTCCTTCGAACTGGAGATCATCATCGATCCCTTCCCGAGGCCGAGAAGGCCCTGAGCGGCAATTCCTGATCTACTGGCTCAGATCTCCTGATAAGCAGCGATCACCGCCGCCAGCTGGGAGTCGTTCATTGCCTGAACCTGCGGAGCCGTCAAAGCAAGGAGTTGGGCGGTGCTGAGATCATCGATATCTTCGGTCGACAGGCCGGAAATTGCCGACGTGCCAATGGCGGCTATGTCTTCCGTGGAGAAGAGCTGCAGGTCTGCACCTTCGAGGGCACGGATCGCGGCCGAACCGAGGGCGCCAACCTGAGCAGGGGTCAGAGCCTCGATCTGTGCCGTGGTCATGGCAACAAGTTGCTCGGTGGACAGCGCACCGATAATCCGCGAGTTCAGCGCGGCGACTTTATCAGTGCCCAATGCGACGATGCTGTTAGTCGACAGGTTGCGGATTTGCGCAGACGTCAGAGCTGAGAACTGGCCGCTCGAGAAGCTGACGATTTGGTCCGACGTGAGGGCCCGGACCTGAGCTGTCGTCAGCGAACTCACCTGCGCCGTGGTCAATCCACCAAGCTGAGCGCTGTCGAGGGCTGCGACGTTCGCCGTCGACAGTCCCGCAATCGCTCGCGAACTGATGGCGGCGATATCGGTCGATTCGAGCACATCAAGGTCTTCTGTCGTGAGGCCGGCGATAGCCCCACTGGAGAGCGATGCCAACAGGGCTGTGGTCAGAGAACCGATCTGCTCGGAGGACAACGCCGTTATCTGCGCGGACTCGAGGCCAGCAAAGGCGCGGGTGTTGATCGCGGCCACCTGGCTTGTGGAGAGCGAGCCGAATGTATCCGTCGTGAGTGCCCGCAGTTGCGTACTGGTCAGAGCACCGATTGCGGCAGCCGTCATACCGTCAAAATGCGCGCTGGTCAGGCCGGCGATCTGCGCCGTGGTCAGCGCTGCGGCCTGCGCGGATGTGAGCCCCGCGAGCTGGGCGGTATCAAGTGTCGTGAAAGATGTTGGTGTGATGGAGGCAATGGTCCGGGTGCTCAGTACAGCGAGTTCCGAAGAGGTTAGCGTATCGAGCTGGGCACTACCGAGCGCCGCGCTGCCGAGCGCTGCCAGCTGCGAGGTCGAAAGGGCCGCAAATTCCGCAGTGGCGACCGCAGCCCAGAGAGTGCTGCCAAGGTCAGCGAGTGCACGCGTGCTTAAGGATTGCATCTGGTCGGTGGACAGAGAACCGAACTGCTCGGGCGTCAGCGACCGAAGCTGGGTGCTGGTGAGGCCGGCGACGGCTTCCGTGGAAAGGGCGTCGATCTGATCGCTGGTCAGGACATCGATTTGCGCCGTTGTCAGGGCAGCAACCTGGACGCCGGTCAGGCTGGAAATCTGGTCAGATGTGAGAGCCGCTATGCCGCTGGTCGAAAGCGCCTCGATAACACGGGAGGGCAGTTCGGCGATCTCGGAAGACGTCAGGGTCCCGAGAGCGCCGACCGTCAGGGCGCGGATAGCCGAGGAACTCAGCGCACCCAATTGCGCGGATGTCAGGGCATCGAACGTCGCCGTGCTCAGGGCAGCCACCTGTTGTGACGTCAGAGCTGCGATGCCACGGGTACTAATCGACCTGATCTGCGCCGTGTCGAGCGACGCAAGGGCATCATTCGAAAGCGCCGCGATCTGGCCAGAAGACATGATCGCGATCTGGTCCGTGGTGAAGGAATCCAGCTGACTGGCGCTCAGCGACCCGACAATGGCGGCCGAAAGGGCTGCAATCTGGGCCGAGGTAAGTGCAATGAGCTGGCTTGAGGTCAATGCGGCGAACGCGCTGGTCGTCAGTCCCGCGAGCGAACGGGGCTGCAGGGCGGCAATGTCGACAGACTCGAAGGTCGAGAGGTCATCGGCCCCGAGCGCGGCGACCGAAGTCGAAGACAGTGCTGCAATCTGGGCGCTCGACAGGACGGCGATCTGCGCCGAGGTCATGGCGGCAATCTGCGCTGAACTGAGTGCTGCAACGGCGCGCGTGTTCATCGCGGCAATCAGCGTGGTCGAGAGGTTACCAATGACAGCCGTGGAGATGCCAGTGATGGCGGTGGAACTGAGTGCGGCAAACTCGATGGTGGAGAACGTTTCCAAGTCGTCGGACGACAGAGCCGCAACGTCACTCGACGACAGGGCTGCAATCTGAGCGGACGTCAGCGCCTCGATCTGGTCGCTCGTCATCGCATCGAGTTGTGCGCTGGTAAGCGCACTGACGGCGCGGCTGTTCAGTGCTGCCACCTGCTCTGTCGAAAGAGTGGTGATATTGACGCTGCCGAGTGCAACAACCTGAGCGGAGTTAAGCGCCGCGATCTGGCCGGTACTTAAAGCGCCGATCTGATTGCTGTCGAGCGCAGCCACTTGAGCGGTCTTCAGGCTCGCGATCTGACCGGTGGAAAGAGCACTCAGCTGAGCCGATAGCAGGCTTGCGATCTGGACTGCGGACAGCCCCTGCAGCGCACGGGAATTCAGGGCTGCAAATTCAGTCGAGGAAAAGGTCGCGAGATCATCGATACCGAGCCCGGCCACGCCCGCCGAGGACAGGGCGGCAATCTGCAAGGTCGAGAGAGCAGCGACCTGCGCGCTGTCGAGCGCAGCGATCTTGGCTGACCCCAGCATGGCGATCACGCGAGTGGACAGGCCGCTGATCTGCAGTGTGCTGAACGAAAGCAGTGTACCAGAGTTGAGCGCGTTCACTTGAGCGCTCGACAGACCGGAAAGCTGGGCGGGGGTCAGACCATTGACCTGGTCAGAAGTCAGGGATGCGATCTGCGCCGTGGTCAAGGCAGCGATTTTGCCTGAGGCCAGGCTTGTAAGTTGTTCGGAACCGAGTGACGCAAAGACGTCGACCGAAAGGCCAGCCAGGCTTCGCGTCGCGATAGCGGCGACATCATCCGCAGACAGCACATCGATATCATCAGAACCGAGGCCTTTGATCCCGGCGGACGTGAGCGCGGCAAGCTGGCCGGTCGTCAACACCTCGACCTGCTGCGTCGAAAGTGCTGCCACCTGTCCCGACGACAGGGCCGCCACCGCACTGCTCTTCAGGGCGGCAATCTGGTCAGTATCGAAGGAGGCGATTACATGCGTGGTCAGCACCGGAATCTGGCGCGAGGTTAGACCCGAGACCTGCAGCGCGGAGAGACCGTCGATCTGGCCACTGGTCAGGCCAGCAATCACAGTGGTGGACAGAGACGCGATCTGAGCTGTGGTCAGCCCGGAGAGCTGACTGCTTGTGAGCACGGCGAAATTGGCTGAGGACAGACCGGATAGAGCGCGCGTGGACAGAGCGGAAAGCTCTGTGGAGGTAAGGGTCGCGATATCCTCCGTTTCGAGACTGGCAAGCGCCACGCTGGTCAGCGCTGCCAGCTGGGACGTCGACAGGGCATCGAACTGTTCGGGCGAAAGCGCTCTAATCTGGGCGGAAGAAAGCGCACCCAGCTGACGGCTCTGGAGCCCGATGATCTTGGCACTGTCGATGACAGCGAGCTGATCGATGGTCAAGCCGCGCACCGCAGCGACCGAGACCGCACGCAGCTGACTGGATGAAAGCCCGTCAAAATCGTCTGTCTGGAAGGCAGAAATCTGTTTCGACGACAATGCGGCGATCTGCGCGGAGCTGAGCGCATTGACGTCTTCGCTGGTAAATGCCGCTATGGCCGAGGTCGCCAGCGTCCTGATCTGACTGATACTCACTGAAGGAATAATCGTAGCCATCAACGCCCGCCCTAATGACTTGTTGTTCAAAAAAACGCAATGCGGCCAAACAAAGGGCTCGTGCCTCCCCTTAGGGTGACTCGATGGCCCCGCGGTTCCTGCGAGGCGCGCATAGAAGAACGCGCGACATCTGGCAGTACTGTTGCGGACGCAATCTCAGTGAAAACATGGCTCTGCAGAGCCTGGCGTTGGATTGGGCATCATGCAGCAGAGCTGATCTCTGCTTCCCTCGCCATCAAAATGACCCTAGCCGGAAAATCCCGCCCCTCGCCCCGGCGAATCCGATGCGGATTCTGAGGCGCGTCATTCGTGTGATATGGCGCAGAAATTAACCCTTCGTCAATCATTAAGGCAGAATTTTCTGCAGCCCAGAGTCGGATCAAACATGCTTTACCCGCGATTGATGCGATGCTGCCGCAGCAGGCGAACCGCACAACTTTCCCTCATCTTGATCGCGAGGAGACCCGTGCTTCACTCTTTCCCGCGCCCCTCTTCCGGCCGGTCCCGCTCGTATCGGTGCGCCACCGGAAATGCCGGCAGCCAGTCCTCATATCGGATCGTCCAAAGCTCGTAGCTCGGCTGAAACTCATTGATGTCGTCGAACGATCCGAGATTCACTTCCACCTCCTCGCCGCTCTGATTGAAGACCCGCGAGCCGCAGGTCGGAGAAATAGCGGCCGTCATACAGCTGCGCCTCACGGGTGATCGTCACCTGATGATCGCGATAGATAGCCGAAGCGTGGAACGGGGCTCCATGGTATTTGCGGCAGTCGAGACAGTGGCAGATGCCGACGCGACCCGGCTCGCCCTCCGCTTCGAACCGCACTTTGCCGCAGGCGCAACCGCCCGTCATGATCGCCATGGTCTTCCTCCCTGGAGGCGTACCAGCAGTCTGGAACACATGAAAAATGGCCGCAGCTTGCGCCACGGCCATTTCCCAACTCCGGAGTATCGGATCGGCTCCCTGATCAGGCAGCCAGTGCCTTGGCGATCTGGCCACGCAGCGTATCCATATCCTTGGCAAACCCGCGAATACCTTCGGCGAGCTTCTCAGTCGCCATCGCATCCTGGTTCATCGCCCAGCGGAAGGCCTTCTCGTCGAGCGAGACATGCGGCTCGGCCTTGACCGTATCGGGCGACAGCGCGCGAGCAAGCGTGCCCTGGTCCGCATTCAGCTCATCAAGCAACTGCGGGCTGATCGTCAGACGGTCGCAACCGGCCAGCGCTTCGATTTCACCGGCATTGCGGAAGGAGGCGCCCATGACGATCGTGTTGATGCCGTTCGCCTTGTAGTAGTTGTAGATCGAGCGCACCGAGACAACGCCCGGATCGGTTTCGGACGTGTAGTCCTCACCGGTCGACTTTTTGTACCAGTCGAGGATACGGCCGACGAAGGGCGAGATGAGGAAGACCTTGGCTTCGGCGCAGGCAATCGCCTGGGCCTTGGAGAAGAGCAACGTCAGATTGCAGTCGATGCCTTCCTTCTGCAACACTTCGGCAGCCCGAATGCCTTCCCAGGTGGAGGCGAGCTTGATCAGGATGCGATCCTTCTCGATGCCGCGCTCCTTATAGCCGGCGATGATCTGGTGGGCCTTGTCGATCGATGCCTTGGTGTCGAAGGAGAGGTCGGCGTCGACTTCGGTCGATACGCGGCCCGGAACCAGTTCGGCCAAGGCAGCACCGACGGAGATTGCCATGCGGTCGGCAATCGCGCCGATAACGGCATCATCCTGGCCACCCTTGGCCTTGCCCCAGGTGATGGCTTCCTGAAACGCATCCTGGAACGCGTCGGTGCCGAGCGCCTTCAGAACGATCGACGGATTGGTTGTGCAATCGACAGGCTTCAGACGGCGGACGGCCTCGATGTCACCGGTATCGGCGACGACGGTCGTCATGGAACGAAGCTGTTCGAGTTTCGAGGTCATCGGGTTATCCTTCGGCTGCGCGAAAAGAGTTGGGGACCGGCATTTGCACGCCGGTCTCGTTGCCCGGACTATCGCCATCCGCAGACGGCAAAGTCAAGACATATGTCCTTTGAATTTGACATAAGTACCATGAGAACGGATAGTGCCCGCTGGAAGTTCCCCATTCGAGAGAGATCTTGGCCAAGCTCCGACGCGAGACCCACACCACCCTTTCGGACGCAGCCGCGCTGCGCATCCGCGCCGCCTGGCTCTATTACAACGAGGGCCTGACACAAAAGGACGTGGCCGACCGTCTCGGCATCAGCCGATCGACGGTCATCCGCATGCTGGAGGAAGCCCGAAAGCGAGCAGAGGTCCAGATCTGGATCAGCGATGGCGTCGCCGACTGCGTTGATCTCGCCGTGCGGCTGGAAAAGGCCTACGGCCTCGACGAGGCCGTTGTCGTGCCCTCGTCGGACAGCCAGGATGCCACCTCGATCGCCAAAGCCGTCGGTCTCGCCCTCGGCCAGTTCCTGACCGAAGCCATCACCAACGACATGACGATCGGCGTCGGCTGGGGCCGCACCATGACGGCTTCGCTCGCCGGTTTCCGGTCGCCCGGCCGGGAGAACTGTAAGGTCGTCTCGCTGCTCGGCGGGATCGTGGCAGTCCGCCAGACCAACCCGATCGACTATACTTGGCGGCTGGCAAGCCAGCTCGGCGCCGAATGCTACATGTTCCTCGCACCCCTGCTCGTCGATTCGGTTACGACGAAGCGGGCACTGATCGAGGAATGCGGACTGAAGGCGATCTACGACCTCGCCGAGAACCTCGACCTCGCCATCGTCTCCTGCGGCGACATCGGCCCGCATTCCACTTCGCTCTCCGAAGGCTTCATCAGCCATCAGACCCTGATGGAGCTGGTCGACGCAGGCTGCGTCTGCGACACCATGTTCAACTTCCTCGATGCGGACGGGAACTCGGTTGCCCATCCGATCAACGAGCGGGTGATGTCGGTCGATTTGGACACGCTGAAAAAGTCAAAGCACATCGTGCTGTCCTCAGGCGGCGCGCATCGCGCCAAGGCCATCAGGGCGACGATCCGGCGGATTGGGTGTAATACGCTGATCACCGATGAGGCGGCGGCGCGGGAGTTGTTGGGGCTGGCGACTGCGTAAGTCGCCTATTCGTCGCCATAGATCAGTGGCAGGTGTCGTTCCACCTCCATCGCATCATGCAGGATGCGTCCAACACCGATCAATTCTGCCATGACATGTCGATAGAGTATGAAGTGTCGCGGCCGGCGAACAATTCCACTTGGATGGCGCGCCCGATCGCGGCTGTGGCGTAGATGGTAGCTGTGAATCCCAGGCCCAAGCTCAGGCCGTGACACGACGCCATTTCGCCAGTTCGAGACGGCGAGATCCGAGAGAGCAGTGACAATCAGAAACTCATAGCGGAGCAGAGCGCCGCCGCCAAAGTCAGCATAGGTTCTGGTTAGGATATCGAGGATGTCGGCATCGGCTTCTGTCGAAAGCCGGACCTCAACCATCGCCCCTCACCCGCTTGTCCGCCTGGCGGATAGCGTCGCGACCGATCCTCGCGATATGGTCCGCCAGCTTTTCGACCGGCACGTCGGTGAAACGCCCCTGGTCCAAATCTGCGAAGCCCAGGTCGGCGGCTTGTCTCAAAGCCTCTACTTTGGCCGCTTCGCCGGCAGCCTTCTCCTCGACAAGCCGAAGTCCTTCGCGAAGCACATCATCCGCATGATCGAAGCAACCGGACTCCACCAGGCTGTCGATCCGGCGGCTGATGTCTTCAGGGAGTTGAACTGTATTGCGCATGATCCATCCTCTCACAGAAGCGCAATTTCGAAAAGCGTCACAGTCCCCCCTTCCCCGCCTCCCAGCCGAGCATGGCCCGCTTGCGGGTCAGCCCCCAGTGATAGCCGGTCAGCGCGCCGCTCTTGCCAAGTGCCCGGTGGCAGGGCACGACAAACGAGATCGGGTTGCGGCCGACGGCAGCACCCACGGCACGGCTGGCCGTCGGCTGACCGATCTTTTGGGCGATGTCGGAATAGGTGACGGCCTTGCCGAGCGGGATCTGGAGAAGGCTTTCCCAGACTCTGATCTGGAAGTCCGAGCCGATCAGCACGACGCGCAAGGGCTCTTCCGCAGACCAGCGCTCCGGATGGAAGACGCGTGCCGCATAAGGCGCCGTCGCCTCGATATCCTCGACGTAATGCGCATTCGGCCAGCGCTGCGCCATGTCGTCGAAACAGGCGACTTCGCCGCCGACATCGGCAAAGGCGAGCCCCGCCAACCCGCGCTCGGTGATCATGACAAGCGCCAGCCCGAAGGGCGAAGGATGGTAGCCGTAGCGGATGGTCAGCCCTGCGCCGCGCGCCTTCCACTCCCCGGGGCTCATTGCCTCATGAGTGACGAAGAGATCATGGAGGCGACCGGGGCCGGAAAGACCCAGTTCAAGCGACGTCTCAAGCAGCGGCAATTCCTCGCGCCCCAGCAGCCGCTTGGCATGGTCGAGCGTCACGGCCTGGAGGAAGGCCTTGGGGGAAAGGCCCGCCCAGCGGGTGAACGTCTTCTGCAATTGCGTCGGCGACTGGCCCAGCCGCTCGGCGATCACCTCCAGCGATGGTTGGCTCTGGTAGTCGAGCGTCAGCATCTCGACTACCTGCCGCACGGTCTCATAGTCCGAACCTGACGGCGTGATGTCGGTGGAGCCGGAAAGGTTTATTTGTTGCGCAAGCGTCATGGCGAAATCCTCAATCTGAACAGGACTTCACCACGGGCAATCCTTCGACGCCACCCGTTTCTTGCAGTAATGTCTGGCACTCAGATCCGCTGCTTGGCCGTAGCAAGTGCCCCGGTGAGGGCCTTGGCGAAACTCTCGCGATCATCGGGGTTGAGGAAGGAGCCGACATCGGTCCCGCGGCCCTCGCCGCTCACCACCATCGATGTGATGCCAAACTCATCGTGGCGATGCACGAAAAACCGCGCCCAGAGCGTCTTGAAGCTGTGCTCGGTCATCCGGCCGGCGGGTGTGAACTTGCGGATTGAGAGACTGGTCCGAGACACCGTCACCTCTTCACGTGCCCGCGCAGAGCGATAGTTCAGCCAGAACGCGCCATACAGCAGCAGGAAGTCGATGCCGAAGAAGATACCGATCGGCCAGGCACCGGTCGCCATGAAAAAGATCGCATGGACGAGACACACGGTCCCGGTGATGGCAAACAGGATGCGATACCCCTTGCGACCGAGCGACCGGTAGGGTGTCAGTTCCGCTGCGAAAATCGGCTGGTCCGCCGCCTGCTCGAGATTGCCTTCCATCACCACGCCCGACTATAGGTTTTCCATGACTGAAGCGAAGCCGAAATCCAGCACCCAAACTTTGAAAAAGTCAAATCCTGCGACCCGTCGCAAGCCAGCGGCACGCCGTCGCACGGCTTATTCAAAGGCCGAATTGGAAGAGATCTTCCGCCGCTTCTCGATCCAGAGGCCGGAGCCGAAGGGCGAGCTGGAACACGTCAACCCGTTCACGCTTGTCGTTGCCGTGGCTCTCTCCGCCCAGGCAACAGACGCCGGAGTAAATAAGGCGACGCGGGCGCTGTTCAAGGTGGCCGACACGCCGGAGAAGATGCTTGCTCTCGGCGAGGAAAAGGTCCGCGATTACATCAAGACGATTGGGCTCTATCGCAACAAGGCGAAGAACGTCATCGCGCTCAGCCAGAAGCTGGTCGACGACTTCGGCAGCGTCGTGCCGCGCACTCGCGAGGAGCTGGTGACGCTGCCGGGTGTGGGCCGCAAGACCGCAAACGTCGTGATGTCCATGGCCTTCGGCATACCCACAATGGCCGTCGACACGCATATCCTGAGAATTGGCAACCGCATCAAGCTCGCGCCCGGCAAGACGCCGGATGAGATCGAGGAGATCCTGATGCGGATCATCCCAGAAGAATACCTCTTCCACGCCCATCACTGGCTGATCCTGCACGGGCGCTACTGTTGCAAGGCGCGGCGCCCCGAATGCGAGAAATGCGTGATCGCCGATATCTGCAAGTCGCCGGAAAAGACTTGCGACGTGCCAGCACCGTTGGTCGAGCTGCCGCCGCAGGCGATCAGCGCCGTCGAATAAGGCTCAACGGGCGAGAGCCACGTCCCGCGCGGCGAGCGCCTTGTGCAGATGCACCATTAAACCGGCAGCGAACAGCGGCGTGAGCAGATTGACGATCGGCACGGCCAGAAACAGCGCGATGACGAGACCCGCCATGAATACGGTGCCCGAATGGCGGGAACGCAGAAGTTTCGCCTCTTCGACACTGCGGAACCGCATGGCGGCGAACTCGAAGAATTCCCGGCCGAGCAGGTAACCGTTCACAAGGAAAAAGGCGAGAATGTTGATGCCCGGGATGAAGAGCAGCATCAGCGCAATCAGGTTGCCGACGACGACCACGCCGAAGAACTTGATCGAGGCAACGATCGCCTGTCCCATCGGCATGGCCTTGCCCGGCGGGTCGGTGGGATAATCCCGCTTCTCCACGACTTCGGCGACATCATCGAGAAACAGACCGGCAATGATCGCGGTGACCGGCGACAGCAAGAGTGCCAACCCGAGTGCCAGCCCGATGCTGGCCAGAATGCCGAAGATGAAGGTGAGCCAGCCCGCCCAGTCCGGCAGTTCCGGGACGACGCCCTGGACCAGAGGCATGATGAAGGCGATGAAAGTCTCGCGCAGACCGAACCACAGGCCGATCAAAACGAGGATCGTCAGGCCGAGCGTCTTCCAGAAGACCGTGCGGGTCTCCGGGGCAAAAAGATTGCGCAGCGACAGCACGGCAGCGTCAAAGATCATCGGTGGCCTCCTTCATCAACAGCCGTGATGTAGGAGGCCGAAGCTGCCGCTGCAATGCGCAATCTCAGCTGAGGCGATAAAGGCCCGGCCGACGGTCGGTGAGATAGGGGTTTTGCGCCCGGGCGTCGTCATAGGCGGCGGGATCGATCTCGGCGACAAGCAGCGTCTCCCGCATACCGGCCCGCGCCAGCTCGTCGCCATCTGGCCCGAGGATCACCGACCGACCGCCATAGGTGAGCCCATTCTCCTCGCCGCAGAGATCGGCATAGATGACGAAGACGCCGTTTTCGAAGGCACGTGTCGGTACAACCGTATCGGCAACGCGTCGGCTTATGATGCCTTCCGGCAACGCGGTCGGCACGAGGATCAATTCGGCACCGGCCAGCGCCAGCGTTCTTACATTCTCCGGGAACTCGACGTCGTAGCAGATCAGCATTCCGGTCTTGATACCGTTGAGATCGAAGACATGCGGAGCCTCCGAGCCTGGCACGAAAGCCGCCCGTTCGCCGTCGCCATAGAGATGGCTCTTGCGGTAGAATTCCGTGCTGCCGTCCGGCCGGACAAGCACAGAGGAATTGAACACCTGATTGCCGTCGTGCTCGGGAAAACCTGCGCAGATCGAAAGCCCGCAATCGGCCGAAATTTCCATCAAGGCGCCAATGATCAAACCATCGCGCCCTTCCGCCACTTCCTTGAACTGCGAACCGAGTGCGTATCCACTGGTGCCGAGTTCGGGCGTGACAAGAAGCTCCGCGCCCATTTCTGCCGCCGCCATGGCAGCTTGGGCAATCTTGCCGATATTGCCCGGAACATCGCCGGAAAGCGGCTGCATTTGATAGAGCGAAATCAGCATGATGCACCTGTCTGCGTCAGAGTCTGGGTTGGAACGTTAGTGCTGCATGCCTAGCGGAGGCAAGCGGCAACTCCAAGGCAAGCCGCGCCAGGTTGCCTTTCTTGTCTCGGACCTTATCTTTAGGAAATGGAACATGTGATCGAAGCAGGCTTGTCCTGATGGCTTTTGTCGTTACGGCCGCCGTAGCCTTGCTGCTGATAGAGCTTTATCTCAGGCGCCGCCCTTGGGCGATCGCGCTGACCGGCGTGATCGCTGTCGTCGGCACCGTGATCTGGATCTTCAGCGATAATCAGTCGAGAAGCCAGAGAGGCGCTGTCTCGGCCGTCACAGTGGATGTCGGAGCCGACGGCGAGACTTGCCTTGATCCGGCCCTGCCGCTGGCTGCAACACTCACCAATTCTTCCGGCGACATGGTCAACCGCATTGCCTTTGACCTGATCGGACAGCAGGCGGAAAGAGCCGGCACCGCCTATCGCGGTACTCTCCGTCATAATCAGGCTCTGGCGCCGGGCGAAAGCATCACGCGGTGTTTCCCCCTGCTCTACCACGGCTTCGCCCACCCGCGTCCACAGATCGTCGATGCGACGAAATATGACTGGACGGCACACGTGACCCTTGTCGGCTTCGGCGACGCGCCCTCCCCATAAGCACCCACCTCAGAACACGGGAAAAAGGCCGGCAGGAACAGTCTCTCACACCTGGACGAGATGCCCCTCGCTCACTTCCCGGTACTGGCGCGCAGGCGGCTGGTAGCCCGCGGGCCGAATGGGGCTCTTGATCTCGTCGGTCGACAGATTGCGCTTGAGCTTGCGTCGCGCCGGATCCGGCACCGGCACCGCCGCCATCAGCTTTTTCGTGTAGGGATGCTGCGGATTGTCGAAGACGGCCTGACGCGGACCGATCTCGACGATCTCGCCGAGATACATCACGGCGACCCGGTGGCTGACCCGCTCCACGACTGCCATGTCGTGGCTGATGAAGAGATAGGCGAGGTTGAAGCTCTGCTGCAGATCGAGCAGCAAATTGCAGACCTGCGCCTTGATCGACACGTCCAGCGCCGAGACCGCTTCGTCGGCGACGATGATCTTCGGATCGAGCATCAGCGAGCGGGCAATCGCGATGCGCTGGCGCTGACCGCCCGAGAACTCATGTGGATAACGCGGCATCATGTCGGCCGAGAGCCCCACCCGCTCCAGGAGGTCTGCGGCCTTGTCGCGCGCTTCGGCTTTCGAACCGAGCTTGTGTTCGACGAAAGGCTCCATCACCGCCTGCCCTACGCTCATGCGCGGATCGAGACTGGCGAAGGGATCCTGGAAGACCATCTGGATGCTGCGACGCATGCGCCGGAGCGAAGCCTCGTCGAGGCTTCCAACATTGTAACCGTCGACCGTGATCTGACCCGAAGTCGGCTCAACCAGCCGGGTGATCGAGCGGCCGGTTGTGGACTTGCCGCAACCCGATTCGCCGACCAGGGACAAGGTTTCACCCGGCTTGAGGGTGAAGGAGACGTTTTCGACCGCATGCACAGCGCCGCTCTTGCGCCCGAACAGGCCGGACCGGATGTCGAAGCGGGTGGTGAGGTTTTTCACCTCCAGCAGTGGTTGGCTCGCTTTTTCCGGAACTCCGGCTTCCGCCTCCGGCACCAGCGTGGCCCCGGTCTTGATATCGATGACCGGGAAACGCATCGGCCGCTCCCGCCCGCCCATGGATCCGAGCTTCGGAACGGCGGACAGCAATGCGCGCGTATAGGGATGTTGGCCACGATTGAAGATGTCGTCCGTCGTCCCCGTTTCCACGGCCTCGCCGCGGAACATGACGATGGTCCGGTCCGACACTTCGGCCACCACACCCATGTCATGGGTGATGAAGAGCACCGCCATGCCCTCCTCGTCCTGAAGCGTCTTGATCAGGTCGAGGATCTGGCCCTGGATGGTGACGTCAAGCGCGGTGGTCGGCTCGTCGGCGATCAGCAGCTTCGGCCGGGATGCGAGCGCCATGGCGATCATCACGCGCTGACGCATGCCGCCTGAGAACTGGTGCGGATATTCATCGAAGCGGTTCTTGGCGTTCGGGATACGGACGCGGTCGAGCAGCCGCAAGACCTCGGTCTTTGCCTCTGCATTGGAGATGTCGCGATGGCACGTGATGGCCTCGGCTATCTGCTTGCCGATCGGAAAGATCGGATTGAGCGAGGTCATCGGCTCCTGAAAGATCATCGAGATCTGGTTGCCGCGCACCTGGCGCATCTGCTCGGCATCGAGCGTCAGAAGCTCTCGCCCCTCCAGTTTGACGCTCCCAGCGATGCGGCTCGTCAATTCCGGCAGAAGCCGCATGATCGACAGCGAGGTCACGCTCTTGCCCGACCCCGATTCGCCGACGATCGCCACGGTCTCTCCCGAGGCGACGTCGAGATCCATGTTTCGCACCACAGACCGCCACTCGGTGCCGACCCTGAACGAGGTCGTCAGACCCCGCACCGACAGTACCGGCGCCCTGCTTGCTTCTGTTGCCTGTTCCACCACAGCCATATCCCGTTCCCCTGTTTTTATCTGTGTCGAGATGTGGTCGTGCAATCAGGCGGCGAGTGCCGTTTCGGCAAGCGTCACCCAGTAGCTGATGCCATAGGGAATCACCTCGTCGTTAAAGTCATAGGCGGAGTTGTGCAGGTTGGCCGTATTGCCATTGCCGATAAAGACGAACGAGCCGGGCCGCGCTTCGAGCATGTAGGAAAAATCCTCAGCACCCATCGCCGGCGGGAAGGCATCGCTGACGGCATGGTCCCCGGCCACCTTGCGCATGATATCGAGCGCGAACTCGGTCTCCGGTTCATGGTTGACGGTGACTGGATAACCGCGGTGATAGCGCAACGTCGCCTTGCCCCCCATGGCCATCGCGACGCCGGACGCAATCTCGCCGATTCGGGCCTCGGCCATGTCGCGCATGTCCGGCATCAGCGTGCGAACGGTACCGGACAAGGTTACGGCATCGGGAATGACGTTATAGGCATCGCCCCCGTGGATCTTCGTCACGGTGACAACCACTGAGCCAAGCGGATCTGTCTCGCGGGCGGCAATCGACTGCAGTGCCACAACCACCTGTGAAGCCGCCAACACCGGATCAATGCTCTTGTGCGGCTGGGCGGCATGACCGCTTCGGCCTTCCACCACGATGTCAAACTGGTCGGCAGCGGCCATGACCGGTCCCTTCTTGGTGGCAAATGTGCCGACCGCCATGCCGGGATGGTTATGCATGCCATAGACCTGGCGGATGCCGAATTTCTCCATCATGCCATCGGCGACCATCTCGCGCGCGCCACCGCCGCCCTCTTCGGCCGGCTGGAAGATCACGGCGATCGATCCGCGGAAATTGCGGGTCTCGGCGAGATATTTGGCCGCACCGAGCAGCATGGCCGTGTGGCCATCATGGCCGCAGGCATGCATCTTGCCGGGCGTCTTGGAGGCCCAGGCCTTGCCGGACATTTCGTGGATCGGCAGTGCATCCATGTCGGCACGGAAGCCGACGACCGGCCCATCGCCGCGATTGCCCTTGATGATCGCGACCACGCCGGTCCGACCGATCCCGGTTTCGATTACGTCGCAGCCGAATTCCTCGAGCTTCTCGGCCACGAAGGCCGCTGTGCCATGCACGTCGAACAGGAGTTCGGGATTCTGGTGCAGATGGCGGCGCCACTCAGCGACTTCGGGCTGGAGTTCGCTGGCGCGGTTGAGCACTGGCATGAAGTAACCTCTTTTTGTCGTTGTTCCCCGCAGGATTTCGCGCATACTGTGCCGCGATGCGCAGCTTTGGCAAGCCGCAAAATTCCGTCTTGCATGGAAAATAGGCTTGTGATTACATGGCCTAAATTTTAGCCAACCCGACAGATACTGCGCTGTTCGGGAACGCATTGCGCGACTCTGCGGAGCGCCTCAGATTGGAAAACTTTCCTGCAATACCAAGAAGATAGGTGGTTGACATTTCGCGAATGGGCTGGCCACATCGCTGGCCGGCAGATCGGTCTTCCATCATGCCTGCAAACAAAAATAATGGGGAATGAGCACATGAACACTCGCAAAATGATGCTGGCGGCGTCGGCTGCCGCTTTCGCGCTGACGGCAGCGCCGGCAATGGCCGAACGCGGCACGGACGGCGACCTGAAGATCATCTTCTGGCAGGCCGTCTCGACGATGAACCCGTATCTGTCGGGGGGAACCAAGGAAGTTTACGCAGCCTCGATGGTCATCGAGCCGCTCGCCCGCTACGACGAGACCGGCGCACTGGTGCCGATGTTGGCCACGGAAATCCCGACTGTTGAAAACGGCGGCGTAGCAGCCGATTTCAAGAGCATCACCTGGAAGCTGAAGCCTGACCTGAAATGGTCCGACGGCTCGGCCGTTACGGCCGAAGACGCAATCTTCACCTGGAAATACTGCACGGCACCGGACGGCGGCTGCGCCCAGGGCGCCTATTTCGAAGGCGTGACCAATGTGGAAGCCGTTGACGCCTCCACCATCAAGGTATCCTTCGCCGATGCCAAGCCCTATCCCTACAGCGCCTTTGTCGGCGCACAGGCTCCGCTCATCCAGGCAGCCCAGTTCAAGGATTGCCTTGGCGCCAAGGCGCCGGAATGCACGGCCGCAAACTTTGGCCCTGTTGGAACCGGCCCCTTTGTCGTCAACGAATTCAAGCCGAATGACGTCGTGACCTTCACCGCCAACCCGAACTACCGCGACGCCGCCAAGCCGGCTTTCGCCTCGGTCACCCTGAAGGGTGGCGGTGACGCCGCTTCCGCAGCGCGCTCGGTTCTCGAGACCGGCGAATTCGCCTACGCCTGGAACATGCAGGTCGAGCCCGAAATCCTCGACCAGATGATGGCTGCCGGCAAGGGCAAGATCGAAGTCGCCTTCGGCACCCAGGTTGAACGTATCGACATCAACCCTTACGGCGTCGATCCCTCGCTCGGCGACAAGCGCTCGACCAAGGAAGCCGGCCCGCACCCGGCACTGTCCGACCCGGCCGTGCGCCGCGCGCTCTCGATCGCTATCGACCGCGAGATCATCGATGAAGCCGGCTACGGCCCGAACGGCCAGCCGACCTGCAACATCCTGCCCGCTCCGGATATCTATGTCTCGACCGCCGTCGACTGGTGCCTGAAGCAGGACATCGAAGGCGCAAACAAGCTGCTCGACGATGCCGGCTGGGTCATGGGCTCGGATGGCGTCCGCGAGAAGGACGGCGTCAAGCTCTCCTTCCTCTACCAGACCTCGACCAACTCGGTCCGCCAGGGCACCCAGGCGCTGGTCAAGGACATGTGGAGCCAGATCGGCGTCTCCGTTGAACTGCGCAACATCTCGGCTTCCGTCTTCTTCGGCGGTGACCCGGCCTCTCCGGACACCTTCCAGAAGTTCATGGCCGACATCCAGATGTACACCAACAACTTCGACGGCACGGATCCGGAGAAGTATATGGCGGGCTGGATGTGCGACAAGATCCCGAACCCGGCCAATGGCTGGCAGGGTGAAAACATCGTCCGCTACTGCAACCCGGAATACGATGCGCTTGTGAAGGAACTCGGCCAGACCGGCGAGCTCGAAAAGCGTGCCGAAATCGCCAAAAAGCTGAACGACATGCTCTCCAACGATGTCGCCCAGATCCCGCTTATCCATCGCGGTCAGCCGTCGGCTGTCAACAACACGCTGCTTGGCGTGAAGATGAACGCCTGGGATTCGGAACTCTGGAACGTCGCCGACTGGTCGCGCGCTAAGTAATGCCCTACACGCCGGGCCTGCCTTCACGGGCGGGCCCGGCGTTCGCATTTTTGCCGACAGTCTGGAGACCAGCCGATGTTTACCTTCACCGTACGGCGACTGCTGTTCGCAGTCCCGACGCTACTGGCCATCAGTTTCATAATTTTTGCCCTGCTCGACCTTGCACCGAGCGACCCGTTGGGCGACCTGCCGCTCACCATTCCGCCCGAAGTGCGCGAGCAGATCCGGCTGGCCATGGGCCTCGATCAGCCCTTCATCATTCGCTATTTCAAATGGCTGCAGCAGTTCTTCATCAATGAACCGTTGAACATCTTCGAACAGATCACCGGCATCACCGTCGGCTCCGGCGAGCGCATGCGCGTGCTTTCCTGGGCGACCCGCAGCCCCGTGGTTGACCTGATCGTCCAGCGTCTGCCACAGACGCTCTGGGTCGTCGGTCTCTCCTACCTCTTCGGCGTCTTGATCGCGATCCCGATCGGCGTCATCTCCGCCTATCGCCAGTATTCCTGGTTCGACCAGATCGGCACCTTCGTCTCGATGGTCGGCTACTCCGTGCCGACCTTCTTCACCGGCGTCCTGCTGATCGTCGTCTTCTCCTCCTGGCTCCAGTGGTTCCCGTCGATCTACGACACCACACTGGTGGTCAACAGCTGGGACAGCTTCGTGCTCCAGGTGAAGCAGATGTTCTTGCCCGTCCTGGTGCTGACGCTGTTCAACGTCTCGCAGATCAGCCGCTTCGTGCGCGCCTCCATGCTCGACAACCTGAACATGGATTATGTCCGCACCGCCCGTGCCAAGGGCGTCAAGGAAAAGATCGTGCTGCTCGTGCATGTCCTGCGCAACAGCCTGATCCCGGTCGTGACTGTGATCGCGCTCGGCGTTCCCACGATCTTCTCCGGGGCCATCATCACCGAGCAGGTCTTCCGCGTGAATGGTCTGGGGCAGTTGCTGATCACTGCGATCCAGGGCGCCGACATCCCGCTCGTGCAGACCCTGACCTTCATCTTCGCGATCCTGATCGTGCTCTTCAACCTGATTGCCGACGTTCTCTACGGCATACTCGATCCGAGGATCCGCTATGAGTGATGCCGCAATCGCGACGACCGGTGCACCGGCTCCACAGACAAGACCTCAGAGCGGCAGCTTCTGGCCCATGCTCTGGCGCCAGTTCCGCGCCCACAAGGGTGGCGTTGCCGGCCTGATCGTCTTCGTCTTCATCGTCGCCGCCGTCTTCATCGGCCCCTACATCCACACGATCGATCCGGCGAAACTCGACATCCGTGCCAAGAACCAGGGGCCGTCCTGGGAGCATCCCTTCGGCACAGACAACCTTGGCCGCGACATGCTGGCCCAGGTTCTCGCCGGTGGCCAGATCTCGCTCGCCGTCGGCATGGCGGCCATGTTGCTGGCCCTGGTCGTCGGCACGCTGGTCGGGGTCTTGTCAGGCTACTCCCGCAAGCTCGACGGCCCTCTGATGCGTCTGACCGACCTCTTCCTGGCGCTGCCGCTCCTGCCGCTGCTGCTGGTGATCATCATGTTGTTCCGCGACACGTTGCGCACCGCCTTCGGCCCGGAAACCGGCATCTTCATCCTGATCGTCTTCGTCATCGGCATCACCAGCTGGATGCACACGGCCCGCATCGTGCGCGGCGACGTATTGGCGATCAAGAGCCAGGAATTCATCCTGGCGGCGAAATCGAGCGGCATGCGCGAGCACCGCATCATCATCAAGCACATCCTGCCCAACGTGATGTCTTCGATCATGGTCTCGGCGACGCTCGGCATCGCCACCGCCATCATCACCGAGTCCGCGCTCTCATTCCTGGGGCTCGGCTTCCCGCCGGACTTCCCCACCTGGGGCCGTCTACTGTTCGACGGCGCCAACTTCCTGCAGATCAACCCGTCCCGCGTCTTGTGGCCGGGCCTTGCGATCTCGCTGACGGTGCTGAGCGTCAACTATATCGGCGACGCGATCCGCGATGCGCTCGATCCGAAGGCGCTGAAACACTGAGGGTAACCCCAAGTGGGCGCATTAGCGCCCACTTGGCCTTCCCAACACCCTTCTCGCCGCAAACCAGCTGGCACATGCCCAGACCGTTCCTGCCGCCCAGCCACCGAGCACGTCAGTCGGGTAATGCACCCCGAGATAGATGCGGCTGAGGCCGATGATCAGGGTGAGGAACACCGCAACGAGCGGGAAGAAGTAACGCAGCGACGGCTGCTCTTCTATGCGCGACAGCATAGCGCCGAGCGTCAGGTAGGTAATCGCCGACAGCATGGCGTGGCCGCTCGGAAAGCTCATGTCCGACACCTCGACCAGATGCTGCACCACCTCCGGCCGTGGTCTTGCGATGCCAAGCTTCATCGCGCTGCTCAAGGCCCACCCGCCGAGGATCGAAACGGTGACGAAAGCGGCCGTGCGGAATTTGCGACGCAGAGCCAGATAGGTGACGACCAGGGTCACGAGCAATGTCAGCACGGTCACGCCGCCAAGCGCCGTGATGTCGACCATCACCTTGGTGAGCCAGGCGGGACCGACCGGCATGCTGAGATCAGATGTATCACGCAACATCAGCAGCACGCTCTCGTCGAAGGCACGCGTCTCGCCTTCCAGCACTTCCCCCGTCAGTTCGAACAGCAGATAGGCAACAAGCGCCGCCACCAGCGCGGTCAGCCAGACGCGGGCTTCGGCGACCGAGACGATGCGGGTGAGATGGCGCTTGATGCGCTGCATGGGCAAGATCCTGATCGTTGGCGTTGAGGCTACATCGCGTTGCAAGGCGCGTGCGTCAACCGGGTCGCGGGAAGCAAATGTGGACGGGTCGGAGTTGTTCCATACTTCCCTTTCCGGACAGCGGCGGTTCGCTCGCGCCGAGGGCCTGGCACCGCCCCTCACCCTACCCTCTTCCCGCAGGCGGGGAGAGGGAGGCAGGCGCGGTTAGCGTCTCGGTCTTCTCTACCGCCTGCGGGGAGAAGGTGCCGCCCTTCGACAGGTTCAGGAGGCGGATGAGAGGCCATAGCCGCACGGCACAGGCTTTGAGCCGATCAGCTTACTCACCAAAACCGCCTTGATCTTGTCGCCCACCCCCGCCACTCTCCGCCCGCACATCTGGAGACATGCCCCATGCCCCAAGGCCCGCTCAACCTTCTGACCGACATCGACGGTCTGGCCGTCGGCCATGCGACAGACCTCACCCTCGGCTCCGGCGTCACCGTGATTGTCTTCGACGAACCGGCAACAGCGTCTGGAACCGTGCTCGGCGGCGCGCCCGGTGGACGCGACGTGACGCTGCTCGATCCCTCCATGACAGTGCAACAGGTCGATGCCTTCGTGCTCTCGGGGGGCTCGGCCTTCGGGCTGGATGCGGCGGGCGGCGTGCAATCGGGCCTGCGCGCTGCCGGACGAGGCTTTGCAGTCGGGTCGGTGCGCGTGCCAATCGTGCCGCAGGCGATCCTGATGGATCTGCTCAATGGCGGAGCTAAGGACTGGGGCCTGCATGCTCCCTATCGCGATCTCGGCTATAAGGCCTTTGAGAACGCGGCGAAAGGGGCCTTCCCGCTCGGCACTATTGGCGCCGGAACGGGTGCGACGACGGCCAATTTCAAGGGTGGCCTGGGCTCGGCCAGCGCCATTTCGTCGTCGGGCCACACAATCGCCGCGCTGGTGGCCGTCAATGCGATGGGTTCAGTCATGGTTGGTGACGGTCCGCATTTCTGGGCTGCCCCTTTCGAGGAGGGGGAGGAATTCGGTGGTCTTGGCCAGCCCGCTCATGTGACCGTTGAAGATCGGGCCATGCGCATCAAGGGGCTGCGACTGACGGCAACCACCATCGGCGCCGTCGTGACCGATTGCGCGCTCTCGAAGCCCGAGCTTCATCGCCTGTCGATCGCCGCCCATGACGGCCTCGCCCGGGCCGTACTGCCGGCCCATCTACCCTCCGACGGCGACACGATGCTTACTGCCTCGACGGGAAGACGCGCACGCAGCAGTCAGGCCGACCTCATGGAGCTCTGCCATCTGGCAACGCTGGTGACGGCCCGGGCGATCGCGCGCGGCGTGTTCGAGGCCGTCGCCCTGCCTTACGCGGATGCGCAGCCGGCCTGGCGGGACAAATGGGGGTGATCTCGGCTCCCTGCGGACAGCAGTGTGGCTGGCAGAGCGGTCAGCGGCCACTCTCCCCCCGTGTGGGGGAGATGTCGACAGAGCCGACAGAAGGGGTACCGCGCAGCACAAGGTGACCTGATCTCCCTCCCACCACCTTCGTCGAACCCGCCCTTGACCCAAGTCAAGGACAGTGCACCCTTCGCCGCAGAGATTGCCCGCCAAGGTTGGTCACGCGCATGACGCAGATCATCCGCAAGATAAACGGATCGGGGGAGGACGGTTCGACAATGGAAGATGAAAGCGACATGGAAAGACCAGTCCTCACCAACCGCATGTTCGACGAGCTGAAGCTCGGCGATGCCGCCAGCATCACACGCGTGATTGGCCCCGATGATATCGAACTCTTTGCCGCACTCTCCGGCGACAACAACCCAGTGCCGCTCGGCCAGTCACTGATCCCGGCCGGCATGATCTCGGCTGTCCTCGACACCCGCCTTCCCGGCCCCGGAACAGTGTATCTCGGCCAGGATCTGGAGTTCTGGAGGGACATCGCGACCGGCGACCGCATCACCGCGACGGTGACCCTGATGACCAAGGAGAGCGATGGCCGGACCCTGATCTTCGACACCCGCTGCGTCAACCAGAACGGCGAGCCCGTTTTGGCCGGCAAGGCCCGTGTGCGGGCGCCGGTCGAACGCATCAGCTGGTCGGAAAACGCAGCTCCCGATGTCTCGCTGCAGCGCCACGACCGCTTCGATGCGATCGTGGCCGAGGCCCGCAGCCTGCCGATGGTGCGAACCGCCCTTGTGCATCCCTGCTCGCCGGAAGCCATCGAGGGTGCCGTCGAAATCCGCGACGAAGGTCTGCTCGACCCGATCCTGATCGGCCCGGAGGCGAAAATCCGCGCGGCCGCCGCAAAGGCCGGCATCTCGATTGATGGCTTCGAGATCATGTCGACTGAACACAGCCATGCGGCAGCGGCCCTTGCCGTCGAACTCGCCGTTGCCGGCAAGGTCGGCTCGGTGATGAAAGGCAGCCTGCATTCCGACGAGCTTCTGGCCGCCGTCGTCGGTGGCGGTTCGGGCCTCAGGACCGAGCGCCGCGTCAGCCATGTCTATGTCATGGATGTGCCGGCCTATTCCAAGCTGCTGATCGTCACGGACGCCGCGATCAACATCGCCCCCACCCTCGAACACAAGCGCGACATCTGCCAGAACGCAGTCGATCTCATGCATATGCTCGGCGTCGCCGAACCCAAGGTCGCAGTCCTCGCTGCGGTCGAGACGGTTAACGACAAGATGCCGGCAACGCTTGAGGCCGCGGCCTTGACCGTCATGGCCGCCCGCGGCCAGATCAAGGGTGCCAAGGTCGACGGTCCGCTCGCCTTCGACAATGCGATCAGCATGGAAGCCGCCCGCACCAAGGGCATCATTTCGCCCGTCGCCGGCGACGCCGACATCCTGCTGGTGCCCGATCTCGAAGCCGGCAACATGCTGGCCAAACAGCTCCTCTATTTCGCCAATGCCGATGCAGCTGGTCTGGTGCTCGGCGCGCACGTGCCGATCATCCTGACCAGTCGCTCTGATAGCCTCAGGGTCCGCATCGCATCGGCAGCTCTGGCAAAACTCGTCGCTGCCAAGCGTGCGGCAGCGCTCGGGGACAAGGCATGAGGCAGAAACTGTTGCTGACCTTCAATGCCGGCTCTTCGACGGTGAAGATCGGCATATTCGCCCGCGAGGCCCAAGGCGCCAGACGCATCGGCAAGGGCGTGATCGACTTCCGCGCAGAGCCGCTGACCTTCCATCTTGTCGAGGGGCCACAAGTCTTCGACGTACCGCTCGTGGCAAAGACCGATGACCTGCTGCACGACGTGTTGGAAGAGGTCTTTGACTGGCTCGGAGAACACTACGATCTCGACGCCGTCTCGGCCGTCGGTCACCGCGTTGTCCATGGTGGCGATCGCTTCGCAGATGCTGCAATCGTCGACGAGGAGGGCCTCACCGCAATCGAGAGCCTGGTGACGCTGGCACCTCTCCACCAGCCGCAGAACCTGCGCCTTATCCGCGCCATCGCTGAACTGAAGCCCGGCCTCCCCCAGACCGCCTCCTTCGACACCGCGTTCCACCGCACGCAGTCCGACACCGTCAGGCGCTTCGCCATCCCGCGCGAATGGTTCGACAAGGGCGTCAAGCGCTACGGCTTTCACGGCCTCTCCTATGCCTATGTCGCGGGTGCCCTGAAGAGGCTCGAACTGGAAACGGCAGGCGGCCGCGCCGTCGTCGCCCATCTCGGCTCCGGTGCGAGCCTTTGCGCGCTGGACCACGGGATCAGCCGCGACACCTCCATGGGCTTTTCCACCATTGACGGCGTGCCCATGGCGACCCGCTCCGGCGCGATCGATCCGGGCGTGCTCTTCCATCTGATGGACGCCCATGGGCTGAGCGTCAAACAGGTCGAGGAGATGATCTACAAGCAGTCGGGCCTGCTCGGTCTCTCCGGCATCAGCGCCGACAGCCGGGTGTTGCTGGAGACCCCTTCGAAGGAAGCCTGCGAGGCACTCGATGTCTTCACCTTCCGCATCGCAGGGGAGGTGGCAAGGCTCGCTGCTTCGCTCGGTGGCCTGGATACGCTGGTCTTCACCGCCGGCATCGGCGAGAACCAGCCGACGATCCGCCGTTCGGTGGTCGAGCGCCTGCGCTTCCTCGGCCTGCTCCTGGACAGTGAGGCGAACGACCGCAACGAGGCCGTCATCTCGCGCGAGGAAAGCCGGGTAACGATCCGGGTCATCGCGACCGACGAGGAACAGGTGATTGCCGACGACTGCCTCAGGCTCATCGGATAGGACGATCCGCCGCCGCTGACACCAAAGCGTCATGAAACGCGCCTAGAGACGCTTCGATTGAAAGCGGATGGAGATGACGCTCATGCTGCGACAGACGGATGCGACGGGTGAAGCCCATGAAGCGGCCCGCGGCGAGGCCCTGATCCTCTCCAATGCCCGCGTTGTGACCCCAAGCCATGTGCTGCATGGTTCGGTGGTCATCGAAAACGGCCTGATTGTCGAAATCCATGAGGGACCGTCGCGCCATACCGATGCGCTCGACTTCGCCGGCGACTATCTCCTGCCCGGCCTTGTCGACATCCACACCGACCATTTCGAGAAGCACCTCTATCCCCGCGCCCATGTGCGCTGGGATTTCATGCGCGCAGCGCTCGCCCACGACGCCCAGATTATCGGCGGCGGCGTGACGACCGTCTTCGACAGCCTTTGCGTCGGGGCGACCACCGACAATCCGGAGCGGGCCGAAATCCTGAAGCCGATGATCGAGGCGCTGGAGCAGGCGCAAAACTCAGGCATGTTCAGGGCCGAACACCTGGTGCACCTGCGCTGCGAACTGACAGACCTGGTCACCCCGCAACTGACGGCCGAGCATATCGACCGCGAGATCGTGCGCGTCATCTCGGTGATGGAACACCTGCCCGGAATTCGCCAGAGCCGTGACATCGAGGCCTATGTCCACCGAGCCTGCAAATCAACAGGCGAGAGCCCGGAACTGGTGCGCGAGAAGATCAAGGTGCTCGTTGCCGAGAAAAGCCAGTTTGCCGCGAGCACCCGTCCAGAGGTTGTCGCGCTAGCCCGGTCGCGCGCCATGCCGCTGATGAGCCATGACGACACCGATGTGGCGCATATCGAGGAGGGCATCGCCGAGGGCGTGTCGATCTCCGAATTCCCCTGCTCGATGGAAGCGGCCGAAGCGGCACGGTCCGCCGGCATGATGATCGTAGCTGGCGCTCCGAACCTCGTGCGCGGCGGCTCGCAGTCGGGCAATGTAGCGGTCCGCGACCTGCTCGCGGCGCGGCTTGTCGACATCCTCGCCTCGGATTATGTGCCGCGCTCGATGCTCGACGCCGCCTTCATGATTTCGGCTGATCCCGGCCTCGACTACGACCTGCCGAGCGCCGTTGCCATGGTGACGCGCAGCCCGGCGCTCGCCGGCAACCTCCCCGATCGCGGCGCGATCGAAACCGGGCTGAAGGCCGATCTGATCCGCGTCGACCTGCAGGACGGGCAGCCCTTCGTCAAGTCGGCCTGGCGCTCCGGCAACCGGGTCGCCTGACCAGGGAAACGACCTGGCTTACTCGTGCCAGGCAGATGCCAGCACCCGAAGCCAGTTCTCTCGGCAGATCTTGTCTAGGTCTGAAGGACCGTAGCCGCGCTCCTTAAGCGCCGTCACGAGCCGCTGGTTGCCGGTAGCGTCGCCGATCACATTCGGGATCGTCGCGCCGTCGAAATCGGACCCCAGCGCCACGCAGTCGATCCCCATGCGGTCGACGAGATAGTCGATATGGCTGACCATGGTCGCAAGCGAGGTCTCCGCATCGTCGCGGCCATCAGGCCGGAGCATGGTGACGGCATAGTTGAGACCGACGAGCCCGTGGCTTGCCTTGATCGCATCCATCTGCCGGTCCGTCAGGTTGCGGGCAACGGGCGTCAACGCATGGACATTGGAATGGCTGGCGATCAACGGCTGATCACTCAAACGCTCGACATCCCAGAAACCCTTCTCGGTGATATGGGCGAGATCGATCAGGATGCCGAGCCGGTTGCAGGCCCGGATCAGATCTTCACCAGCGCGGGTCAGGCCGGGTCCGGTATCGGGCGAACTCGGATAGGCAAAGGGCACGCCGTGCCCGAAGATGTTGTGGCGGCTCCAGACCGGTCCAAGCGAACGAAGCCCCGCGGCATAGAAGACTTCGAGCGTCTCGAGATCCGCATCGATCGCCTCACAGCCCTCCATGTGCAGGACAGCGGCAAAGACGTTGTCCGCCATGGCCTGGCGGATTTCGGCCGTCGTCCGGCACAACCGCCAGCTGCCGTCCTGATCGAGCCGATGGGCAATTGCCGCCATCTGCAGCGCGATGTCGAGGGACGAGGCCCGATCGAGCGGCGGATCGAGTGGCGTGGAATAATGCCCGTTTGCATCCGGTTCGCGCAGATTGAAGTCATGCGGCGACGGGATGTAGATGGCGCAGAGGCCGCCGGCGAGCCCGCCCTTCCGCGCGCGCGGTGCATCGATATGCCCGGCGCTCGTGCCGTTGCGGAATTCTGCGACCGGATTGCGGCCCTCGCTGCGACTGCGCCAGAGACGCAGGAGAACATCGTTGTGGCCGTCAAAAACTAGGTTCATGAAGAAGGATCCAGAAGTAGCGTCCAGGCAGAAAACCCGGGCGGGGAAAGAGGTCAAACACTGCGACTGTTTCGGAATCGTTGGACCAAATCATGTCGCGCTTCAAGCGGCACGGCGATTTATCCCGCGGTCCCGGAAACAAGCGGCGGCACACGCGCGAGCCAGTCGGTCGCCGCCTCATAAGCTGAGGCAACGGACAGCACCGCCTGATCCGCCCTCGGTCGCCCGATCAGCTGGAAGCCATTGGGCAGGCCAGTCGCGGAGAAACCGGCGGGCAATGCAGCAACCGGAAGCCCGGCCATGCTGGGGCCAATAACGACCTCCATCCAGCGATGATAGGTGTCCATGTGCTTGCCAGCGATTTCGCGCGGCCAGGGAATGTCGGCATCGAAGGGAAAGACCTGTGCAGCGGGTGCGATCAGGTAGTCGTAGGTCTCGAAGGCTTTCATGACAGCCTGATACCAGGCCGTCCGGACCGCCGAAGCCTCGTAGACGTCTGCCGCCTGGATGCGCACCCCGGAGCGAACCTCGTAGAGGATCTCCGGCTTCAGCGACCCGCGTCGACCGGGATCCTCGTAGAAGTCCCGCATGCTGCCGGCAGTGAAGTAGCTGCGCAACGTCGTCCAGGCCCACCAGAGCCTGTTCATATCGAAGTGGACCTTCATCGGCTCGACCGCAAACCCCAACCGTTCGAAGACACCGAGCGCTTTTTCGTTCAGCTCGAGCACGCCGGCTTCGAAGGAGAGATGTCCACCGAAGTTCCCGAGCCAGCCGATGCGACCGCCCTTTCCAGGGATCGTCGGATCGAGGGAAATCGGCGGGCTCTCGAAAGAAGACGGATCGCGCGCATCAAAACCGGATTGCACGTTGAGAAGCGTCACAACGTCCTGGACAGAGCGGCCCATCGGCCCCAGAGTCGCAAGCTGATTGAGATAGGCATCGCGCCCGGGAAGCGTGGGGATGCGCCCGAAGCTCGGGCGGAAGCCGACGACATTGTTGAAGGCGGCTGGATTGCGCAGAGAGCCCATCATGTCGCTGCCATCCGCGACCGGCACAAGACGCGCAGCAAGCGCGGCGCCTGCCCCGCCGCTCGATCCGCCCGCCGAACGGCTGACATCCCACGGGTTCCGCGTCACGCCAAAGACAGGATTGTAGCTGTGCGAGCCGAAGCCCCATTCCGGCGTGTTTGTCTTGCCGATGATGATCGCCCCGGCGGCCCGGATGCGCTCCACCTGGATGTCGTCGAAATCGGGCACATAATCGTGGAAGAGCGGCGAGCCATAGGTACAGAGAATGCCCTTCGCCTCGCTAAGATCCTTGATGGCAACGGGCACGCCATGCAGGACCCCGAGGGATCTGCCATGCTTGCGCTCGGCATCCTTCGCCCGGGCCTCGGCACGTAGCGCCTCGCGCGAACGAAGACTGACAAGCGCATTGATCTGGTGATTGAGGCTCTCGATCCGCTCGAGATAGGCTTCCATCACCTCCTCGGCCGAGAGACCTCCGGCATCGAGGGTTTTCCGGAGGTCGGCAAGGGACAGGGACGTCAGTTCGGACACGCGGGGCTCCGTTCAAATGGGCTCTCTGGTCGGGCAGAAAGAGACGATGGGCTTCTCGACACGACACTGTCAAGCGCCGGGCCGAGCGCCCGACGCAGGCCAGCCATGCGCCTCCGGAAAACTTTCAAGCTGCCCAAAATAAAAATGGTCAAACGACCAAATTAGAGGCAACATGCCACAAAAGAGGAAGAAGCAGGCCTCGTCGAACTGCTTCTCCGAAACACGGGAACATCGACGAAATCAGGCGAAATCCGGCGTATTGCCCGTAAGCGGCAGCGGTCTGGACCAAGCCATAAGGGGAGAGATCAGCATGCCCAGAAGCTGGCACGTGACTTGCGTGATACCCTCTGCGCCACCCTGCCACCTGCGATCGCCGGGCACAGGGTCGAACAAAGCACTACGCGCATAACCCGAACGCCAGGGGGCACGGCTTGAGTTCCGCATCTGACAAGGCAGCCATCGAAATCCGCGGCGTCAGCCGCATCTACGGAACCGGACCCGACAAGGTCACCGCCCTCGACGGGATCTTCCTCAAAATCAGGGAAAACGAGTTCTTCACGCTGCTGGGCCCATCCGGCTGCGGCAAGACCACGCTTCTGCGGCTGATCGCCGGCTTCGATTTCCCGACAACGGGCGAAATCCTGCTCCATGGCGAAGACATCGCACCGCTTCCGCCCTTCAGGCGGCCGGTCAACACCGTTTTCCAGTCCTACGCGCTCTTCCCGCATATGACCGTCGCCGAAAACATCGGCTTCGGCCTGAAGATGCTCGGCAAGCCGAGCGCCGAGATCAAGGCGCGCGTCGACGAGATGTTGGAGCTGGTGCACATGACCCAGATGCGCGACCGGCAGGTGAGCCAGATCTCCGGCGGCCAGCAGCAGCGCGTGGCGCTCGCCCGGGCGCTCGCTCCGAAGCCGAAGGTGCTGCTACTCGACGAGCCGCTCTCGGCCCTCGATTACAAACTGCGCAAGGAAATGCAGATCGAGTTGAAGCGGGTGCAGGCGGAGACGGGCATCACCTTCATCTTCGTCACCCACGACCAGGAAGAAGCGCTCACCATGTCGGACCGCATCGCGGTCATGTCGATGGGCAGCCTTCGCCAGGTCGGCTCGCCCTGGGACATCTATGATCGCCCCGCCGAACGCTTCGTCGCCGACTTCATCGGCGAGACAAACTTCCTTGAGGTTGAAGTCGCCTCGGTCCAGGGCGACCGGGCAAGCGTCAGGCTGCGCTCCGGTCGCGAGATCCCTGCGACCTTCCCGGACAACACAACGCCGACAGGCAAGGTGACGATCGTCATCCGACCCGAACACGCCGCCATCGTCGACGCGACAGATGAAGCGACCCTGCAGGGTTCGATCGAAAGCGTCGTCTATCTGGGAACGGACACCAATATCAATGTCCGCCTCGAAGGTGGCTCGCTCTTCACGGTTCGCCAGCAAAACAGCCGCAGCGGCAGTTGCGGGCTGGTCGAGGGCCAACATGTCGGCATCATGGTCAGCCATGATGTCGCGCAAATCCTGAGGGATTGACCATGAGCGCGATCAAGACGGCCCCTGAAAATGCCAAATCGCGCGACATCCGAAACCGCTGGTTCCTGAGCCTCCCGGCGCTTGTCATCATCTTCGTCGCAGCCCTCGGCCCGCTGCTGGTGATGGTGCTCTATTCCTTCCTCGAAAAGGGCGACTACGGCGATGTGAAATTCGGCGTCTTTTCGCTCGAAGGCTGGACCTCGGTCTTCATGCAGCGCGATATCTTCGACGACACGCTGGGCATCGCCGACGCGCATCTGGCGATCTTCTGGCGCTCGATCAAGCTCTCGCTCTACACGACGCTCTTCACCCTGATCCTGGGCTTCCCGACCGCCTATTTCATCGCGACCCGCCCGGCCCGCACCCGAGAAATCTGGGTTTTCCTCATCACCATTCCCTTCTGGACCAACCTCCTGATCCGCACCTTCGCCATGCAGCAGGTCATCCGCAACGAGGGCATTCTCAACAACCTGCTGATCTGGCTCGGCATCATCGATACGCCGCTGCAGATCATCTACACCGACACCGCCACCCTGCTCGGCATGACCTATGTCTATCTGCCGCTGATGGTGCTGCCGCTCTATGCCTCGATCGAGAAGCTGGATTTCCGGCTGGTCGAGGCCGGATACGACCTCTACGCCAACCGTCTGCAGGTGCTCTGGCGGATCGTCATTCCGCTGGTGAAGCCCGGCCTGATTGCCGGCTCCATCCTGGTCTTCATTCCCTCGCTCGGGGCCTATGTCATTCCGCGCGTGCTCGGCGGTGGCAAGAACCTTATGCTGGGCAACCTGATCGAGCTGCAGTTCGGTGCCGGCCGCAACTGGCCGCTGGGCGCCGCCATGTCGATCACGCTGATGGCGCTCGTCATGATCGCCCTGCTCTTCTATGTCCGCAACGCGGCAAAGTCGGGGGTGCGACATGGCTGAACGTCGCTTCGACATCCGCTCACAACCCGGCTTCGGCTTTATCGCGCTCTTTACCTTCTTCGCGCTCTACTTGCCGATCGCGACGCTGGTCGCCTATTCCTTCAACGCCAGCGACTCGCTCTCATCATGGGGCGGATTTTCTCTGCGCTGGTTCGCCTCGGCGCTGGAGAACAGCACGGTGCAGGCCGCTGCAATGCGCTCGGTCATCATCGCGCTCTGGGCCGCGGGACTGGCGACGATCGCCGCAACCATGGCAGCACTCGCCACCACCCGCACCGAGCCCTATCGCGGCCTGACGGCGAAATACGCTGTTATCAACCAGCCACTGATGATCCCGGAAATTGTTACGGCCGTGGCCCTCCTAATCGTCTTTTCGCGCATCAAGGTGTGGACCGGCTATTCCGGCCTCGGCTACCTGATCCTTGCCCATACGGCCTTCTGCATACCCTTCGCCTATCTGCCCATCCGGGCACGGCTGGAAAGCATGGATCTGACGCTGGAGCGGGCCGCCGCCGATCTCTATGCCACGCCCTGGCAGGCCTTCCGCTTCGTGACATTTCCGCTGCTGAGGCCTGCCATCATCGCCGGCTTCATGCTCGCCTTCGTGATTTCGCTGGATGACGTCGTCATCACCGAATTCGTCAAATCCGGCGGGCAGGACACGCTACCCACCTACATGCTCGGCCAGATCCGCCGTGAGACGACGCCGGAAATCAACGCGATTGCGACGATTTTCCTCGCCGCCTCAACGGTGCTGATCGTGATCTTCTTCTTCATCAACCGGCGCAAGCCGCAAGCATAAAAGCAACCAACAGAGAGGAACGGAGAATGACAATGAAATGGATGACGACCACGGCGATTGCCGCGATCTCGGTGCTGAGTTTCGCAGGCGCGGCCTCGGCCGCCGGCGAGCTCAACATCTACAACTGGGGCGACTATACCAGCCCGGAGCTGATCAAGAAGTTCGAGGAGCAGTTCGACGTCAAGGTGACGATCACCGACTATGACTCGAATGACACGGCGCTCGCCAAGGTCCGCGCCGGCGGCCATGGCTTCGACATCGTCGTGCCCTCGGCCAACTACATGCCGATCTGGATCAACGAGGGCCTGCTGCTCGAGGCTCGTCCGGACCAAATGGAGAACTTCAAGAACGTCGATCCGCGCTGGGCCGATGTCGAGTGGGATCCGGGCCGTCGTTACTCGGTTCCGTGGCAGTGGGGTGTGACCGGCATCGGCGTCAACACCAAGTTCTACAATGGCGACATCAACACCTCGGCGATCTTCCTCGACCCGCCGGAAGAGCTGGTCGGCAAGCTCAACGTCACGCCCGAAATGAACGACGTCCTCTTCGCGACAATCAAGTATTTTGACGGCGACTGGTGCACCACTGACAAGGAAGTTCTGAAGAAAGTGCGCGACAAGCTGGTGGAAGCCAAGACCAAGTGGCTCGCCATGGACTACAGCGTCACCGACAAGCTGCCGACCGGCGACTATGCCGGCGTCTACTACTGGAACGGCGCCATCATGCGCTCCCGCCTGCAGAACCCGGACGTCAAGTTCGGCTATCCGAAGGAAGGCTATCCTGTCTTCATGGACAGCGTCGTCATCCTGAAGGATGCCAAGAACGTCGACAACGCCAAGGCCTTCATGAACTTCATCATGGCTCCGGAAAACGCCGCCATGCTGTCGAACTTTGCCAAGTATGCCAACGGCATCACGGGTTCGGAAGCATTCATGGATAAGGACATGCAGGGCGCGCCGGAACTGGTGATCCCCGCTGAACTGGAGAGTGCCGGCGAGTTCCTGCTGAGCTGCGAACCCGACGTGCAGCAGCTTTACACCCGGATCTGGACCGAAGTGCAGAAGTAACGCTGAACCACAAATGAAAAGACGGACACGGGAGGGCTTGATTGCCCTCCCGCAGGAGGAGCATGCCCTGATGACGACGCAGTTTGCCAAGGCCTATGGTTTCGAAAGACGGAACGTGACGCTTGCCAACTGGCGCGCGACCCCGTTTAGCCGCTTCAGCTTTGGCCATGCCGAGGAAGTGGTACCGAGCGCCATGATCGCGGCCAGGACCGAGGTGAGTGAAGGCGAACCCGTTGCGTCCGATCTTCTGTCGCTGGCGCTGCCGCAGGGACTGGCCGGGCAGCCGGACGTCCGCGCTTATCTCGACTATGCCCATACCGACGCCTTCGTGCTGATGAAGGCGGGCACGATCGTCGCCGAACACTATGCGCCGCATGCCGGCATCGACCAGCGCCATATTGTGTTTTCGATCAGCAAGTCGCTGACCGCACTTGTCATCGCCTCGCTGGAAGCCGACGGGCTTATGGACCCCGATGCGCCCGTCACCAGCCTGCTGCCCGAAGCAGCTGGCTCCGCCTATGGCGACTGCAGCATCCGTGACGTGCTCGACATGCGCGTCAGCCTCGGTTTCGACGAGGCCTATCTGAACACCGACGGCGCCTACGCCCGCTACCGCCGCGCCACGCTCTGGAACCCGGCCGATCCGTCCCAGCCGGATGAAACCTTGCTGGCCTTCCTACTCACGCTGAAGAAGGATGCCCATCCGCATGGCGGCGCGCATTTCTATGCGTCGCCGAACTCCGACCTGCTCGGCATCCTGATTGAGCGCGCAACCGGCGAACGCTATGCCGATGTCCTGTCGACGCGCCTCTGGAAGCCGCTCGGCGCGAAGAACCATGCCAGCGTCACTGTCGATGTCGAAGGCACGGCGCGGGCCGCCGGCGGCATCTCGGTCACCGCCCGCGATCTCTCCCGCGTCGGCGAAATGCTGCGCAACGGCGGCATGGTCGACGGAAAGCGCCTCATCCCCGAAGCCTGGCTCACCGACATGCTGACGGCAGGCGATCACCAGGCCTGGGTCGATGGCAAATCCAACTTCTTCCCCAAGGGTCGTTATCGCAGCCAGTGGTACCAGTCCGGAGAACCGGACGGTGCCTTCTGCGCCATCGGCATTCATGGCCAGTGGCTTTACGTCGACCCATCAACTGAGACCACCATCGTCAAACTCTCCTCGCAGCCCAACCCGCTGGATGACGAGCTGAAACACGACAACTTCGCCTTCTTCCGCGCGCTCAGCACGTGGACCGCATGACTTCAGAGGAGCCTGAGATGGCAACCACCGCAGACATCATCATTACCAACGGCCTGGTTCTCACCATCGATCCGGCAGCCCCCCGCGCCGAAGCTGTCGCGCTCGCCGGCAACCGGATCCTCGCAGTCGGCACGCGATCAGAGATCGAGGCGCTGGCAGGACCCGAGACGCAGACCATCGACGCCAAAGGCGCGACCATCATGCCGGGCTTCAACGAAGCTCATATGCACATCTTCCCCGGCTCCGTGTCGCTGCGCCAGCTGAACCTGCATGGGGTCCAGGGCTTCGAGGCGCTCAAGGCAGCCATCCTCGACTATGCAGAGAAGAACCCGGATGAGCCGCTGCTGATGGGCTTTTCCGCCGATTATTCGATCATCTCGCTGACCGAACCCTGCACCCGCCACCACCTTGATGCCATTTTGCCCGACCGCCCCTTCATGATGTTCGCGCCCGACCATCACACCGCCTGGGCGAACACGGCAGCACTGGAGAAGGCGGGCATTCTGCAGGGCAAGGATGTCGGCATCGGCAACGAGATCGTCATGGGGGCCGACGGGCTGGCTAATGGCGAGCTGCGCGAGGGCAATGCCTTCGGCCCAGTCTCCGCGCTCGCTTCAACGGGGGGGCGCGAAGAACTCGGCATGGTCACCGGTATGGACCCGGAAAATGTCACGCCGGAGCAGTTCGCCCTCGACCGCGCCATCCTGAAGGCCGGCCTCGACTACTGCGCCTCATGGGGCGTTACCTCGATCCAGAATTTCGACGGCAATCATTACCAGTTGCGGCTGATGCGCGATCTGGAGCTTTCAGGCGAGCTCTCCTGCCGCATCCGAATTCCCTATCACATGAAAAATTTCATGGCGCTGGAGGATCTCGACAAGGCGGCCGCATGGAAGAAGGAATTCGCCACCGACATGCTGCGCGGCGATTTCGTCAAGGTATTCATGGACGGCGTACTGGACAGCCAGACGGCCTATATGCTCGACGGCTACGGTGACCGTCCCGGCTACACCTATGAGCCGCTGTTTACGCCGGACGCCTTCAATGCGATCGCCACCAAGGCCGATGCGCTCGGCCTTCAGGTCGCCGTTCATGCCATCGGCAGTGCCGCCATCCGCCAGACGCTCGACGGCTACGAGGCGGCGTTGAATGCCAACGGCCCACGCGGCAATCGCCACCGCATCGAGCATATCGAGATCATCCATCCGGACGACATCCCGCGCTTTGCCACCCTTGGCATCGTCGCCTCCATGCAGCCGGTGCATTACCCGGGTGGCACATGCTTCCCGGCAGAACCGACAACGGCCAAGATCGGCGAGGATCGCTGGGACCAGGCCTATGCATGGCGGACGATGAAAGAAGCCGGAGCCCATGTCGTCTTTGCCTCGGACTGGCCGGTTTCTCCGGTTTCACCATTCCAGTGCATCCAGGATGCTTTGACCCGCAAACCCTGGAAGGACGGTCTGAAAGATCAGCGCTTCTCGCTGATGGAAGCACTCGAAGCCTACACTTCGATCGGCGCCTGGGTGGAATTCATGGAAGATCGCAAGGGAATGCTGAAAGCAGGCTATCTCGCCGATGTTGTGGTCCTCACCAAAGATATCGAAGCCGTGTCACCCGAAGCGATCATGGACACCGTCCGCCCCGCCGTCACCATCTGCGACGGCCACATCACCTTCCAGGCTTGAAGAAAGACCGTCCCATGAGCGCCGATCTCGTCATTCACAATGCCAGCATCCTGACCATGGATGACGCGCATCCGCGCGCAGAAGCGATCGCGCTCACCGGAAACCGCATCATGGCAGTGGGCGGCAATGCCGAGATCCTTGAGCTCGCGGGACCACACACACGCGTCGTGAATGCAGGCGGCGCCACGGTGCTTCCCGGTTTCAACGAAGCCCATATGCATATCTTCGGCGGCTCGGTCGCGCTCGGCGAACTGTCGCTCTTCGGCGTGAAGGGCTTCGATGCCCTTTCGAAAGCCGTTAAGGACTACGCCGCCGCCAACCCGGATCTGCCGCTGCTCGTCGCCCAGACGGCAGACTACACCATCCTCTCGGAAACTGAGCGCGTCACCCGGCACCATCTCGACCGTATCATCGCAGACCGCCCCTTCATGATGGTCGCGCCCGACCGGCATACGGCCTGGGCCAACACGATGGCATTGGAGAAGGCCGGTATCCTCCATGGCCGAGATGTCGGCGTCGGCAACGAGATCGTCATGGGCGAGGACGGTCTCGCCAATGGCGAGCTGCGCGAAAGCAACGCCATCCGCCCTGTCGCGTCGATGAGCGTGACCGGCGGTCGCGAAGGTCTCGGCGTCGGCACCGGCGGTGATCCAGAGCATGTCACTCCGGAAGAGCGCGCTGCAGACATCGCGGTCCTGAAGAAGGGCCTCGCCTATTGCGCCTCGCTCGGCATTACTTCGTTCCAGAATATGGACGGCAATCTCTATCAGCTGGAAATACTGGAAGAGATCGAGAGGACCGATAGTCTTCCGGTGCGCATACGCATGCCCTTCCACATGAAGAACTTCATGCCGCTCTCCGACCTAGAAGAGAAGGCCGCCACCTGGAGGACCCGCTTCGACACAGACAAGCTGCGCTGCAATTTCGTCAAGCTGTTCATGGACGGTGTGACCGAGGGCGAGACGGCCGTCTTCGTCGACGACTACGCCCACAAGCACGGCTGGAAGGGCGAGCCGCTGTTCTCAGGCGAAGCATTCAACGCGGTCGCGATCGAAGCAAACCGCCTCGGTCTGTCGGTCGCAGTCCACGCGATCGGTGACGGCGCGGTGCGTTTGGTGCTCGACGGCTACGAGGCCTCGATCAACGCCAATGGCCGAAAGGACATGCGCAACCGCATCGAACATATCGAGGTGGTTCATCCCGACGACATCAAGCGCTTTGCCGAAACGGGCACCATCGCCTCGATGCAGCCAACCCATCCGCCGGGCTCCGCGGGGCTGCCGCTTGAACCCTATCTGACCTATATCGGCCGCGAGCGCTGGCCTTACGCCTTTGCCTGGAAAACACTGGTTGATGCCGGCGCGACAATCGTCTTTGCGACCGACTGGCCAGTCTCGCCACTGCCGCCGCTCAGCTGCATCGGCGATGCCCTGACCCGAAAGCCCTGGGCAGACGACATGCCGGACCATCGTCTTGGCCTGCACGAGACGCTTGCCGCCTATACTCGCACCAGCGCCTGGGTCGAATACATGGAAGACCGCAAGGGCGTGTTGAAGCCCGGCTACCTTGCGGATGTCGTCGTCCTCTCCGGCGATATCGAGGCGACGTCACCGGACAACATCGCCTCGCTTTCCCCTGTTCTCACGATCTGCGACGGCCGCGTCACCTTCGAAGGCGGAGGGAGCCGATGAGCGAGATCGCGGAAGCGTCCACCAACAGATCGACCGGCGGATCGACACGCGGGCGCCCGCCGGGCGCGACCCGCAAAGGCCTCGAAACCCGCGTCCGCATCATCAAGGGTGCCCGCGAAGCGCTCGAAGAGGGCGGCATGGAGGCGTTGACCACACGCCGCATCGCCGCCTCTGCGGGCGTCAAGCTCGCCACCCTGCACTACTATTTCGACAGCAAGGAAAGTCTGCTGCTCGCCGTACTGGAAGATCTGATTGCCGATATGGAAGTAGCGTATCGCCAGGACGTTGCCCTGCCGGAGGCGCCAGAGGACCGGGTGGAGGCACTGATCCGGGCAAGCTGGCGCTACATCCAGCGCACCCGCAACAAGCAGATCGCCCAGACGGAGCTGACACTTTATGCCCTGCGGACCAAAGGCTCCGAATGGCTCGCGACGCGGCAATACAATGCCTATATCGATTTCTACGGCCATCTCGTTTTCGAGGATGACAGCGACGAGGAACTGCGCCGCATCGGCCGCGCCGTCGCCCGTCAGATGCTGATCAGCATCGACGGGATCATCCTCCAGAGCTACGCCCTGCAGGATCTCACGGCTTCGAACGACGACATCGAGGCGCTCATCATTGCCATGCGCGGATATCTCCGCCGCCTCATGGCCGAGCGAGGCAAGGCCCGTTAGGCAAGCCCCCAGATGCCTCGAGCATTGCCGGAGAAGAGCTTGTCCTTCTCTTGCCCTGTGCAACCATGCAGCAGCGCTTGCGTCGTCGCGACCCAGGTCGAGAGCCCGCCTCCGAGCGTGCAGACCGGCCAGTCCGAGCCCCAGATCGCGCGATCGAAACCGAAGCATGCGATCGTGTGATCGAAATAGGGCTTGAGATCCTCCAGCGTCCAATTCTCCAGATCGCCATAGGCCGGGATGCCGGAGATCTTCACGCGGACATTCTCGCGCTTGGCAATGTCGGTGATCCCCGCTTTCCAGGTCTCGTAGCCATGCCCCTTGATATCGGGCACACCGCAATGGTCGAGGATGAAAGTGACATCGGGCGCAAGGTCGACCAAGGCCTTCGCCTTGTCGATCTGATGCGGCAGCATGCAGAGATCGAAGGTGAGACCCGTGCCTGAGAGCCGCTTCACATTCTCCCGAAACAGTGCGCCCTCCGACACATCGTCCGGCACGACATGCAGCACGCGACGGAAGCCTTTGACGAAGGGATTTGCAACCTGGGCTTCCAGATAAGCGGCAAATCCTGGATCTTCCGGGCGGCAGGAGGCGATCACACCCTGGATGAAGCTATCCGGTGCCTGCGACAACTCCTGGACCATGGCCGTTTCACCGGGGATGTCCTCGGGCGCGACATCCACCTCCATATGCAGCACCGAGGAAATCCCGAGCCTCTTCGCCTCCCGCGCATAGGTCTCCCAGGTGAAATCGGCATCGAGCGCGGCGACATCCTTCAGCCAGAGATAGCTGAGCTTGTCGCGGTAGATGAGGTGCAGATGGGTATCGATGATCATGTGTGGCCCCTCCCAAGGCCTTGAGAGATTCAGGTTATATCTGGGGCATCCGCACCAAGACCGGCGCCCGCCAGTGCGGAAATCCGACGTGCCGTTTCCCGCAGTGCTTCAAGCGTATGGGGGATATCGGGCGCCTCGGGCGCATTGATGATACCGATATACGGCACGGTCAGCGCGCCCAGTGCCTCGCCGTCCGCGCCGAGGATCGGGGCCGACAGGTTGGTGACGCCGGCAGTCTGGGCGCTCGGCATCATCTCGTAGCCGCGCGCACGGATTTCGTCGAGGTGGCGAGCAAAGGCCTCGGTCATGCGCCCCTCCGGTCCGCCGCTGGCCACATGCTCCGCCACCATCATCGCGCGGACCTCCGGGCTTCGATAGGCAAGAAGCACATGGCCGGACCCGGTATCGAAAAGGCCCATGCGCGAGCCGACCCGCATCGAGATGCCCCAATAGCCCGGCGCCTCGAGCTGGGCGATGACGACCGGATGGCCGCGGTCGTAGACGACGATATGGTTCTCCTGCCGGGTCACTTCCGCCAGTTCCCGCATCAGCGGCATGGCGAGCGAAGCGAGCCGCCGCGTTGGCGCATGTAACTGCGCAAGGCCAAACAGTTTGAGCGTCAGAACGTAGCGATCGCCATCGAGCCGCGCGACGTAACCGCGTTTCACCAGCCGATCGAGCATCCGGTAGAATTCATTTGGGCTACGGTCGAGCTTCTTGGCGATATCTGCCTGGCCCAAGCCGCCATCGACACCCGCAAGCAGTTCAAGAATGTCGAGCCCCTTGTCGAGCGCAGGCGCCCGGTAACGGTCCTGATCCACATCATTCACGCATGTCTCTCCTCGCAGTCCCGAACCACTCTTGACCTTTATGAATAAATGTTTTGCATATGAATGATGCTCGCATCGCCGGCCGGAATATGCAAGGGTCGCGTGACGAGGGATCGGCTGGAGGAGCCACGAGGATGAACCTGCCCCTGAAGAACAAGCATGTTTTGGTGACGGCCGCCGGCCAGGGCATCGGCCGCGCGAGCGCCATCGCCTTTGCCCGCGCCGGTGCGACCGTCGTCGCGACGGACATCAACACGGACGCCCTGGCGACGCTCGAAGGCGAAGCTGGGATCACGACGCGCCAGCTCGACGTCCTGAATGAGCAGGCGGTGACGGCCGTGGTGGCCGAGACCGGGCCCTTCGACGTGCTGTTCAACTGCGCAGGTGTCGTGCATGGCGGAACGGTCCTGGACATGGCCGACAAGGATCTCGACTTTGCCTTCGATCTCAATGTCCGCGCGATGATCCGCACCATCCGCGCCGTTTTGCCGGCCATGCTCGAGCGCGGCGACGGCTCGATCATCAACATGGCCTCAGTCGCGAGTTCAATCAAAGGCGTGCCGAACCGTTTCGCCTATACCGTCACCAAGGCAGCCGTCATCGGCCTCACCAAGTCAGTCGCCGCCGACTATGTGACGCAGGGCATCCGTTGCAACGCGATCTGCCCCGGCACCGTCGAAAGCCCCTCGTTGCAGGACCGCATGCGCGCACAAGGGGACTATGACGCCGCGCGCGCGGCCTTCATCGCCCGTCAACCCATGGGCAGGCTGGGCACGCCGGAAGAAATCGCCGACCTCGCCGTCTACATCGCCGGCGCCACCTATACCTCGGGCCAGGCCTTTGCCATTGATGGCGGCTGGACGATCTGAGCAATGCCCATACGGCATTGCAAACAGCAAGACACTCAGCGGCTGAGCCGCCACCTTCAGGAAGGAAGAAGACAATGAAACTGATGCGCGTCGGCCCGTTGGGTCAGGAAAAGCCTGCAATACTCGACAAGGACGGCAAGGTCCGCGACCTCTCGGGCCACGTCGCAGACATCGGCGGCGCCGCCATCTCGCCGGAAGGTCTGGCAAAGATCGCAGCCATCGATTCAGCCTCCCTGCCGGAGATTGCCGTCGATCGCATCGGCGCCTGCGTCGCTGGCACTGGCAAGTTCATCTGCATTGGCCTCAACTATTCCGACCACGCCGCTGAGACGGGCGCTGCCGTGCCGCCGGAGCCGGTGATCTTCATGAAGGCGACCTCGGCCATCTGCGGTCCGAACGACGACGTGCTCATCCCCCGCGGTTCGGAGAAGACCGACTGGGAAGTCGAGCTTGGCGTCGTCATCGGCAAGACCGCAAAATACGTCTCGGAAGCGGACGCGATGGATTATGTCGCCGGCTACTGCGTCTCCCACGACGTCTCCGAACGCGCCTTCCAGACGGAGCGTGCAGGCCAATGGACCAAGGGCAAATCCTGCGACACCTTCGGCCCGATCGGCCCCTGGCTTGTCACGAAGGACGAGATCGCCAACCCGCACGACCTCAAGATGTGGCTCTCCGTCAACGGCAAGATGATGCAGGACGGCTCGTCGAAGACCATGGTCTACGGCGTCGCCCACGTCGTTTCCTACCTCAGTCAGTTCATGAGCCTCCACCCTGGCGACATCATCTCCACCGGCACGCCTCCGGGCGTCGGCCTCGGCATGAAGCCGCCGCAGTTCCTGAAGGCCGGCGACGTCGTCGAACTCGGCATCGAGGGTCTCGGCACGCAGAAGCAGACGTTCAAGGCGGATGCTTGATCAACCTCTAAAACAAAGACCCCCGCCAACGTGGCGGGGGTCTTTTTGTTTTCAGGCGATGCGCAATCAGAACCTGTAATTGACGCCAACCCGGATCAGGTGACTCGACGGGTCGGACTTGTAGCTATCCGTCGGGCTGACAGTCCCGAGCGGCGAGGTGCGCTGACGGTAATCGGTATAAAGATACTCAGCCTTGAAGCTCAGCGCATCGGTCATGGCATATTCAGCTCCCACGCCGGCGACGTAACCGAAATAGGTCTGCTGGTCTTGCCCGTTGATCGCGCCGACCACCGGATCGACGCCGCCCTTGCCACCGGCCACGGCGAGACCACCGGTCACATATAGAAGCGTGCGGTCCATGGCCACACCGACGCGCGCGCGCGCCGTACCTTGCCAGCCCAGCTCGTAGTAGCAGTTCTGGGAGGGGAAGCCTGCACAGGCCTTGTCGCCCTTAATCTTCGCCCAGGAAACATCCGCCTCGACACCATAGACCATGTTGCCGTTTTGGATGTTATAGCCCGCAGTCACGCCGGCGAGGCCGCCGCGCAAGGGCGTTTCGGAAAACAGCGTGCCCGAGCCGGTCTGCGTTTCCACTTCGCCGACGGCGCCACCGCCGACAACACCGATATAGCCGCCGCCCCAGTCGTGAATGATATCAGCGACATCGCCCTGTGGCGGCAGCGGTAGTGGTGCATTAGATGAATTAAGGTCGGCTGCCGTCGCTGCCGTTGTGATAAACCCGGCAGAAATACCGGCAAGAAACAACCTGATGCTCACGAAAACTCCTGCGATCACACTGGCCACCATCTAAGTGGCTTATGGTTAACGTCCGGTTTTCCTAGCAACCCATGGAAGAAAAAAGCCGGGCGTCACCACCCGGCTTTACAGTTTCGATCTGATCCGAAGCTTACTTGATCAACGGCAGGATGCTGTCGATCGACTTCTTCGCGTCACCGTAGAACATGCGCGTGTTCTCCTTGTAGAACAGCGGGTTCTCGATGCCGGAATAGCCGGTGCCCTGGCCGCGTTTGGAGACAAACACCTGCTTTGCCTTCCAGACTTCCAGAACCGGCATGCCGGCGATCGGCGAGTTCGGGTCTTCCTGGGCGGCCGGGTTGACGATGTCGTTCGAGCCAATGACGATGGCGACATCCGTTTCGGGGAAGTCTTCGTTGATCTCGTCCATTTCCAGCACGATGTCATAGGGAACCTTGGCTTCGGCGAGCAGCACGTTCATGTGGCCTGGCAGACGGCCGGCAACCGGATGGATCGCAAAGCGCACCGTCTTGCCGGAAGCACGCAGCTTGCGGGTCAGTTCCGACACCGACTGCTGTGCCTGGGCGACTGCCATGCCGTAACCCGGGATGATGATGACCGAGTCCGCATCATTGAGCGCATTGGCCACGCCATCGCCGTCAATCGCGATCTGCTCGCCCACGACTTCCATCTGCGGTCCCGTGGTTCCGCCGAAGCCGCCGAGGATGACCGAGACGAAGCTGCGGTTCATCGCCTTGCACATGATGTAGGAGAGGATGGCACCGGACGAACCGACCAGCGCGCCGACGACGATCAGGAGATCGTTCGACAGCGAGAAGCCGATGGCCGCTGCCGCCCAGCCGGAATAGCTGTTCAGCATGGAGACGACGACCGGCATGTCGGCGCCGCCGATGCCCATGATCAGGTGGTAACCGATGAAGAGCGCCAGAAGCGTCATCAGGATCAGCGTCCAGCTGCCGGCGCCCTGGAAGTAGAGGACCAGCAGGATCAGGGAGCCAAGGGCGGCAGCCGCGTTGAGCATATGACCGCCCGGCAGCTGCTTGGCCGTCGTGTTGACCTTACCCGCCAACTTTCCATAAGCGACCACAGAGCCAGTAAAAGTGATGGCACCGATGAAGACGCCGAGGAAGACCTCGATCTTCAGAACGGCGATCTCGGCACTGGTCTTCTCGGCAATCTTCAGGGCGAAGCCGCCGAAATCGCCAAACACCGTCGCCTGACCGGCCTGGGCCGCACAGGCCGCAGCGCTCAGCGGATCGCAGCCGGTGAGCCCGGCGTCGGCTAGTGTGCTGGCGATGCGCCACATCTCGATCTCGGCATTGAAACCGATGAAGACGGCGGCGAGACCGACCAGCGAATGCATGGCGGCCACGAGCTGCGGCATTTCCGTCATCTGCACGCGCTGGGCAACGACCCAGCCGATACCACCGCCAATGGCAATCATGACGACTGAGACGAACCAGTTGCCCGCACCAGGACCATAAAGCGTTGCGACGACGGCAAGCCCCATGCCGACGATGCCGTACCAGACAGCGCGCTTGGCGCTTTCCTGGCCGGACAGACCGCCGAGCGACAGGATGAAGAGAACGGCTGCGACGACATAGGCCGCTGTGGTGAATCCGTATTCCATGTGTGTGTCCCCTCCCCTAACTCAAGACTTCTGGAACATGGCAAGCATGCGCCGTGTCACCATGAAGCCGCCGAAGATGTTGATGCCGGCCATCAGGACCGACAGCGCACCGAGGATGATAACCAGGAAGTTACCGGACCCGATCTGCATCAGGGCACCCAGAATGATGATCGAGGAGATGGCATTGGTGATCGCCATCAGCGGCGTGTGCAGCGAGTGGCTGACATTCCAGATCACCTGGAAACCGACGAAGCAGGCGAGCACGAAGACGATGAAGTGGCTCATGAAGCTGGCGGGCGCATAAAGACCGGCAAGCAGGATCAGCGCACCGCCACCGGCGAGCAGCGCCACCTGATTGCGGGTCTGGGTCTTGAAGGCCAAGATTTCCTGCGCCCGCTTCTCCTCGGGCGTGAGCTCCTTCACCTTTTCCTTGGGCTTCGCAGCCGCGATCGCCTGGATCTTTGGCGGCGGTGGCGGATAGGTGATCTCGCCGTCCTTGGTGACGGTGGCGCCCCGGATGACATCGTCTTCCATGTTGTGCGCGACAACGCCGTCCTTGGCCGGCGTCAGATCGGTCATCATATGGCGGATATTGGTCGAGTAGAGCGTCGACGACTGCGCGGCCATGCGGCTCGGGAAGTCGGTATAGCCGACGATGGTGACACCGTTCTCGGAGACGATCTTCTGATCCGGCACGGTCAGGTCGCAATTGCCGCCGCGTTCTGCCGCGAGGTCGACGACGACGGAGCCGGGCTTCATTGCGGCGACCATGTCAGCCAGCCAGAGCTTCGGAGCATCCCGGCCCGGGATAAGGGCCGTGGTGATGACGATGTCGATCTCGGGTGCAAGTTCGCGAAACTTGGCCAGCTGTTTTTCGCGAAATTCCGGCGAAGAAGGGGCTGCATAGCCGCCCGTTGCCGCGCCGTCCTGTGTGGCTTCGAATTCGAGATAGACGAACTGCGCGCCCATGCTTTCGATCTGCTCGGCGACCTCAGGGCGGACGTCGAAGGCATAAGTAATGGCGCCGAGCGAAGTCGCGGTGCCGATCGCGGCCAGACCGGCGACGCCTGCACCGATCACCAGAACCTTGGCCGGCGGCACCTTGCCAGCCGCCGTCACCTGACCGGTGAAGAAGCGGCCGAAATTGTTGCCGGCCTCGATCACGGCGCGATAGCCGGCGATATTGGCCATCGACGATAGGGCGTCCATCTTCTGGGCGCGGCTGATGCGCGGCACCATGTCCATGGCAACGACGGTCGCGCCCTTGTCTTTGGCCTGCTCGAGCAGAGCCGTGTTCTGGGCCGGATAGAAGAAGGAGATCAGGGTCTTGCCAGGTCCGAGACGATCGACTTCAGCCGTTTCCGGGGGACGCACCTTGGCGATGATGTCGGCCGTTTCGTAAAGCGCGGCGGCCGTCTCGACCACTGTCACGCCGGCGGCGCGATAGGCGTCGTCGGACAAGCCCGCAGCCTTGCCTGCACCGCTTTCGATCACGCATTCATAGCCGAGCTTCTGCAACTGTGTGGCGCTGTCCGGCGTCATCGCGACGCGGGCCTCACCGGCATAAATCTCCCTTGGCGATCCGATCTTCAATCCCATCTCCCAAACTCCGTTCGAACGGGTTCTACCTACTGTCCTTCGCCCAAAGTCGAAGGACTCTCCGATCGCGGACACGACCAGAACTAAGGCCCCCTGTCTAGTCCAGCTCCGAGAACAAATGACGGTTTTGTCCCTAGGCTTATCCGCTTAAACCGATTTTTGTTGCAGCGCACACGCGCGGCTCCCGCCGACACCCAATGGAACAATTGACCGCTGGCCCTGTTTCCCAAGGGAACAACGCACCAAGGAGACCCACATGCTGCAATGGATCCTCATCCTTCTTCTGATCGCCGCCGTCGCAAGCCTGCTCGGTTTTCGGGGCGTGGCCGGCGCCTCGGCCGGCGTCGCCAAGATCCTGATTTTCATCGTCTTGATCGTCATGATCATCGCGCTTTTCACCGGCGTCCTCATCGTCGCCTGACGATAGTTTACCCAGACGTGAAAAGGCCCGCACGCTACCCAGGCGATGCGGGCCTTTTTGTACGCCCCGATCAGATCAGGGGCCTGACCCTTTGCTCGTCCGGGGTCCAGCCGGAAATTTCCTGCAGGCCGAGCGGGTCGACGATGTCGCAGCCCCGCTCGCGCCAGCGAATGAGCCCCCGGTCGGCGAGCTTCTTCAGCGTCTTGTTAGTATGGACAATCGAGAGCCCGAGCGTGTCGGCAAAATGCATCTGCGTCACGGGAATGTGGCGGTGATTGTCGCCGAGAATGCCGGAATTCATCCCACGGTCGAACAGGAAAGCGAGGAGGTAGGAAGCCCTTTCCAGCGCAGACCGGCGTCCGATGCTGAGCAGATGTTCGTCGAGAATGGACTCTTCGCGCGCGGCAAGCCAGGTGAGATCAAAGCCCAGCCCCGGATGCAACTCGAACAGGGAAAACAGGCGACTTCTTTCGAAGACGCAGAGCGTCATAGGTGTCAATGCTTCCACCGAATGCTGCATCTCGGCCATCACTGCGCCCTGCAAGCCGATCATGTCACCGGGTACGATATAGTTCAGGATCTGCCGTCGGCCGTCTTCGAGGATCTTGTAGCGAAAGCCCCAACCGGAAAGCACGGTGTAGAGATGTGCGCTGCGCGCGCCTTCGACGAGGACCGTGGTCCCGGGATCGGCAGCGAGCTCGCCGCGCTTGAAGGTGGAGACAAACTCCAGTTCCGCTTCAGTGAAGGGGCGGAACCGTTTCATCTGCCGCAAGGGACATTCGAAACAGCTGATGCGAATGGGAGAGTGACGCGGTTCAATTGCCACGGGATAACCTCGTTTGTCCGTCATGCTGTTCCAGGCTGGAACAATGAAGGCTGCACATGTCTTTTTTAAATGACGCTGGTCGGGGCACGTCCCATAACGCGCTCCTGACAAAAGGAAGTTCCATGATGACTGCGCCGCTCCGCGTTCTCGTTGCCGAGAACCAGTATCTGATTGCCATGGAGGTGGAGCGCATTCTTCTCGACGATCTGCCTTGCGATGTGACCATCGCCCCGCTGGCCCGCCTGGCGGAGGCCGTACAGACGACGGCATTCGATGTGGTGATCATCGACGCAGTCTTGCACGAGGCCTTGAATCTGGAACGTGCAGACCTGATCATGAAAGCCGGCGCGAAGCCGGTCTTTCTGTCGTCCTACGGCCATTTCACCGACATCCCAAGCATCGTGACCGCTCATCCGCTGGTCACAAAGCCGCCGCAGGCCCATGAACTGGCTGCGGCGGTTTTGAAAGCGGCGCATGGTCACGGGCCCTCAGACGGCGAAGGCCTTCTTGATGACCGCTGAGCTGTGCGCATCGGGGCCGTAATCGCCCTCGCCGCTCACACCCAGGATCTCCTGAAGCTTGTTGCGCGCCCGATTGATGCGGCTCTTGATGGTGCCCACGGCACAACCGCAGATCTCGGCGGCTTCTTCATAGGCGAAGCCGGAAGCCCCCACGAGAATGATCGCCTCACGCTGATCGCTTGGCAACTGATCAAGTGCACGCTTGAAGTCCTGCAGGTCGAGTGAACCATACTGCTGCGGATGGGTGGAGAGCTGCGACGTGAAGATGCCGTCGGTGTCGGAGACCTCGCGGCCACGCTTGCGCATCTGAGAATAGAATTCGTTGCGAAGAATGGTAAAGAGCCAGGCCTTCATGTTGGTGCCGGGCTCGAAATGATCCTGCTTCGCCCATGCCTTCATGATCGTGTCCTGCACCAGATCGTCGGCGACGTGATGTCGGCCGGTCAGCGATACGGCGAAGGCACGCAGGTTTGGCAGCGCTGCCAAGAGGTCGCGCTTGAAGGAGCGGGCGATCGACTTCTCGTCAACGGTCATCGAGCATTGTCCTTGATGCGAGTGGACTCACTGGCCTGGCGTTCGGCCACATCCAGTTGCTCCAGGAGCTGGAGGAACCGATCCGGAATCCCTTCTTCCTGTACCGACTGATAGTATTCGCGCAATTGCGCGGACACGCCGGGATGAAAGGCGGCCATTCCAGGCAGCCCGTTCGTAGCCGGCGCTTTCTTCGAATGTTCTGTCATTTGGTCCAACGGGTTTGAAACAGTGTCGCCTGACAACGCCAAAGGGCGCAGAAGGTTCCCGAACATGCAATTTTTTATTTCAACGCTGCGCCGCTCTCGAAACCGTGATCCCGATGGAACAAAGCCCAGTAGCCAACGTTCAACCGGCATCGAAACAGGAGAACCCAATATGCTTTATTACGCACTCGTATTTCTGGTCGTCGCCTTGATCGCTGGCGTCCTCGGCTTCGGTGGAATCGCTGGCGCATCGGCTGGTATCGCCAAGATCCTCTTCGGTATCTTCATCATTCTCTTCCTCATTTCGCTCGCCATGCGGCTCTTCCGTCAGGCGTGAACGGGAAACTAACGTAGCAAAAAAGGCCGCTTCCTAAGAAGCGGCCTTTTTTCATGGGACAAATTCGGATCAAAGCTCAGAGCATGATCCAGACGACAGCGGCGAATAGCAGGACGAGAATGACGCCGAGCGTCGTGACGGTGAAGGGGCCGTAGCGGGGCGGCACCTGAGATTCGAGGTCCTGGTCGAGGCCAGCCTGCTGTGCGACATGGCGGTTCTGCGAGTCGATATTGACGGACTTAGGTTCCGCCGAGGCTTCGGGCTTCATCTTCATTCTCCATAACGTTCGGCTGGGACGGGCGGCACCAAGGCCTGCGCTTCGGCAGGGCCCGCGGTTGACACAGGTGCGCCGAGCACCGCGAGCTTGTTCGGGTCGATCGTCTGACGGATGTTTCGACCAGCAACCAGATCGGCACTCACGGGGAAACAATCCCCATAGATGATCTCGGCCATGGCCCGAGCGCGCTTAAGTTCTTTCGGCAGCGCGCCATAGCAAGCCTCGTCCGTATCATAGGAGATAACAGCGACCGGGTCCTGCAGACAGGTGGTGTCTTGCGGATGGCAGGCCACAATGACCATTAGGGCAGCCATACTGTTCATGATCGTTCTCCGTGTTACCTGAAGGTTAACGCGAAGACTGCACGACAGTTCCGGGAACAACGGCGTGAGACGCCTGTTCTGCCGGGGTTTATGAGCGAATCAGGCCATGAATGTAGTGGAGTTTGCCAATCACCGGCTCGGACAGCACGAAGGGATAGAGATCCTGCTGCCCCATGCTGCGATTGATACTATTGATCGCCAGCGTCAGCGGCACCCAGGCGCGGATCAGGGCACCTGCACTGCCCATGCCATAGCTGTCGAAGGTTCGCGTCAACTCGATCGCCGGCAGATCGGCCTCGACATCGGGATTGGTTCTGAGGCCGAAGGCATCCGCCGTGTCGAGTGCATCGACGATGTGGAAGTAATGGGCAAAGGTCTCGGCGAAATCCTCCCAAGGATGGCTCGCGGCATAGGCCGAGATGAAGCTGTTCTCCCAACCTAGCGGGGGCCCCTCGGCATAGTGGCGTTTCAGAGCCTCGCCGTAATCGGCCCGCTCGTCGCCGAACACACTCCGGAAGGCCTCGAAGGCATTCCTGTCCCGCACGAGGACATTCCAGTAATAATGGGCCACCTCATGGCGGAAATGGCCAAGCAGAGTGCGGAAGGGCTCTCCGAGCGCCACACGCCGTGCCTCACGTTCTGCGTCGGAACCCTCGGCAATGTTCAGCGTGATCAGGCCCTCGGCATGACCGGTCAGCACTGGTCCGTCACTGCCGTCCGCCGGATCGTCTGCGAGGAATTCAAACCCCAGACCTTGCTCGGGATTGGCTTTACGCGTCACCAGCGGCAGCCTGAACCGCAGTAGCGAGTAGAACAGCCCGCGTTTCGCAAGCTCGATCCTCTGCCAGTTTTGCAGGTTTTCCGGCACCGACAGATCCGGGATCGTCACATTGTGCCGGCAGGCGACACAAAAGCCGCTGTCGTCCTCATCTTCAACGAGCCAGTTGCAACCACCGAGGGCTGCATTGGCGCAAGGCCGAGTGCTACCAGTTGCCGTCATACCCTGGTTCAGGGCATGCGTGCCAGAAGCATCCAGCGCCACCATGTCGAGACTTGTCGGACGGAAGGCCAGACGCGCGCCGCATGTGACGCAGCCGTCATTTTCGAAATGCACGACGTTCGAACAGTTGCTGCAACTGAACAGGCGCATGACCGTATCTTTCCATGAAAGGACACCCGCGGGGGCGCCAAAGGATCAGTCGAAGATCTCCAGCGGAAAGCGCAGCTCGTACCGCACCTGTCCGTCTGTCAGTTCGTGATGCGCCTCGCCGTTCACCGAAGATGGAACAACGCGTTCCAGCACGGTGCTGCCGAAGCGGGCCGCCTTGACTTCTTCGTTTTCGCGCGCGGTGAATGGTTCGGACCAGACGATCACCACCACCGGACCCGCGGGCGTTTCGAGCTTCCGGCACGAGACCTCGATCGGCTGACGCCGCTGCAGGAAATCGCCATGGCTGACGGCATTGACAACCAGCTCATGCAGGGCAAGCCCGATATGCAGCGAAGCATTGGGTGTCAGAAGAACGTCGTCGCCGGACACATGGACCAGATCGGCGTTTTCCTGAACGTAGCGATCGACCTGCTGCTTGAGGAGATCGCGGAAATAGGCCCCCCGCCAGCTGGAGTCGGTGATCAGGTCTTGCGACTGGGACAGGGCATGCAGCCGGCCCCGGAATTTTCCGAGGAACATGTCCAGCGTCCCGGAATAACGGGCCGTCTGAGATGCGATACTCTGGATGATGGCGAGAAGGTTCTTCGACCGGTGGCTGACTTCCCGCAGCAGTGCGCGCAAAAGCCTTTCACGACGCCGGTCTTCGGTGCGATCGATGACGACGGTGATCAGATGCAAGTCGTGATCCGCCATCTCGACCATGCGGCAGCGGAATTCGAAGAAAGTATCGTCTCCAGCTTCGATCTCGAGCTCCGCATGATCCCCGGCCTTATCGAGCCCGGACTTCAGCTCAGCGAGCTTTTGCCCGATCTCCGGCCCGAAGATCGTGTCGTCGGACGGAGTTGCGCCCGCCGCCAGCCGCCAGCGAGCCGGCAGCGAGGTGATGCAGACATAGGTACCATCTTTATCCTGAAGGGTGAGGCTGGCGCCCATATCGATGAGCGCGGTTATGAAGAACTCCCGCAGCTGTTCGTCGCCGCGCTGAGGTTCAAACCATGTCAACCGATGTACCAATTGCCTGCTCCGCCATAATCGGCATCTGGGACCGGCTCCGTCTGCCGGTCCATTCCTCGCTCTAACCTATGCCCCAAAAGAGCTATATCAAGCCTGCTCGGTCACGCGCTCGTTGAAGAAAAGCGCTTGGCTGATCAAAGCCTTGACCATGTCGGGGTTGAACGGCTTGGTGACCAGGAAGGCAGGCTCCGGACGCTCGCCGGTCAACAGACGTTCCGGGAATGCCGTGATGAAGATGACCGGGATACTATCGACCTTGAGGATGTCGTTCACGGCATCGATGCCCGAGCTTCCATCCGCAAGCTGGATGTCGGCGAGGACCATTTTCGGGCTGGTACGCTTGTAGAGATCGACGGCTTCGGCATGGGTACGGGCGATGCCGGTCACGCGGTGACCGAGGTCTTCGACCATCTGCTCGATGTCGAGCGCGATCAGAGGCTCGTCTTCGATGATCATGATATCGGTGGCCACCTGGCGGGAGATTTCCATCGAGGCCTCGTTGAAGAGCGCGTTGAATTCGGCTTCGCCGACGCTCAGCACACTGGCCGCTTCAGAGGTGGTGAAGCCTTCGACCGTGATCAGAAGGAAGGCGTGGCGCGCGCGCGTCGGCACCGATGCAAGGTTGGCGGCGGCCCGCTTTTCCCAGGCAAAGGGCGAGGTGATCTGCGGAAGCTCGACCTTGGTTGAATCGTAGATCGTCACGAACAGCTTGTAGAGAGCGACACGGTCATCACCAGTGTCGGGAAAAATGGAGATGTCGGCGATCAGCGCTTCCAGGACCGCTGCGACATAGGCATCTCCGGAAGTCTGCGAACCGGTGACGGCGCGAGCATAACGCCGCAGGTAAGGAAGATGGACAGCGACGCGGGCAGTAAGGGACATGCAGTTCTCCAATCGAAATGGATAAAGGTGCGGACTCGGCAGAAAACGCGGCTCGGAAAAAAATGTTCCATCGTCTTTGGAACTTTTTTGCCTCTTCGGGCTTATCACGTTAATTGTCGTCTCGCTTGGCAAACTGACGGAACTGGACAGACATGGCTGAAGGCCCTCCGGATGGAAACAAATCGAAGAAACTGTCCGAGGCAAAGCGGCAAAACACGAACGCGCTCATAGCTTCAAAGCTTCGTGGATACTACGACAGCATCGTGGAAGAAGGCACTCCGTCACATCTTCTCGACCTGCTGGAAAGGCTTCACGACGCGGAAGCAGAAGCCAGGTCCAGGAAACCCTGACATGTCGACGGCCGGGCTTCGAAAAGCCCAGCCTGCAATCAAAAGCGCTCGTCAATCACGATCGCTGCCGATACCTTGCGATTTGGCGACCCCGTAGGCGACCGCTGCAATCGCCGCGGCAGTCAGCAGGGACCGTCCCTTCATCAGCGCCGGCACACCGGCCAATAGCTGCAGCGTCATCGGATCAGGCAGCCGTGCCCTTGCAGCCCTTTGACGGGCTTCCATGCGCCGTTCGGCGCGACGGTTGATCGCCTGAACCACGACAATGACGATGATGGCGCAAAGCGCCGTCACGCCAGCAATGACCAGAGCCGCATAGACTGGACCGATCACGCCGCTCAGGTAGAATCCGAGCGCCAGAAGCAGCGCGACATAGGTCGTCAGCCCCAACACACCGGCGATCGCACCCGCCATCACTGAGCGCCCGACCTTGTTGGCGGTCGGCCGCACCTTGCCAAAGGCGACGATGCCTAGTTGTCTAAGGAGTGGCAGCATGATCAGCGCCGGCTGAGAAGCGCAAGGACGTAGCCGACGCCGGCTGCCATGGCGAGCGACTGAAGCGGCTTGGCGCGAACATAGGCCTCGATGTCTTCTTCGGCATTCATGAAGCGCTCGCGCGCGCTGTCGATGTACTCCTGCGAGGTTTCACCGGCCTGACGGATCTTGCCGCCACCGAAGGAGGCAACGGTCTGGGTCAGCGCAGCGATATCGCGGCGCAGGGCCTCGAGGTCGGCCTGGACGTCACCGCTGGTTGCGGTACCCGCCGTATTCGCCGTGTCTTCGATGCGGTCCGCGAAATCGTTTGCCGTCGCTTCGATCTTGCTTTTGGAGGCGCTCGGTACCTGGGCCATGGAATTCTCCTTCGCTTGTTCATGAAATGCAGTTCACAACAAGAACGCCGAGACAGGGCGAGTGTTCCATCATGTACCCGGGCTTTTCTTAGCCATGGCAAGGCCGACCCGAATCTTGACGCGCCCCTTACTGGACAGTGGAACTTCCGTCCGGCCGCCGACGTTTTCAGCGCCGAGGACATCACGCCTCGACATTTCACCAACACGGGAGAAATCCGATGAATTGGAATCAGATCGAAGGCAATTGGGAACAGTTCAAGGGCAAGGCCCAGAGCCAGTGGGGCAAGCTGACCGGTGACGATCTCGACGTCATCGCCGGCAAGCGCACGGAACTCTCCGGCAAGATCCAGGCTGCCTATGGCAAGACCCAGGAAGAAGCCGATCGCGAGATCGACGACTGGATGAGCCGCAGCTGAGACTGACAGGTTTTAGAATGCCCGGAACCCGGAAGCCCCCCGCTTCCGGGTTTTTTTCATTGGCCCTCAGGCGGCCACCGTGCTGGCGCCGTAAGTCACGCCCTTTTCCTTCAGCCAGCGGCGATAAGCGATCGAGGACGCGTCGGCCCGCGTCGGCACTTCCTTGCGCGGTTCCAGCGGCAGAAGCACGGGCCGCTGGTTTTCCAGTATAATCCGGTCCTGCAGGAAGATCATCTGCTGGAAATGGATAAGCTCCGTCGTCGTCGAGACATCGTCGATCAGATACATGATCGGATGCGCCCGGCAGCGGCCAGGATCAAGCGGCTGGACGAAGAGGCCGATGACATCCCAGCGATTGGTGGCGTTGGGACAAGTCTTATAGAGGATCGTCGTGAACGGCGTCATCACCCGGTACATGTATTGCGTGGTGATACCGTCAGACGCAGACAGAGCGGCCTGCGGCTGGAAGAAGGTGCAGTTGGTCGCCCAGACCTCGTCTGCCTCGCGCCGGATCTCGACATCGTAGCTCTGCACTTCCGTATGCGGCTCTGCCCCCAGAACGTCGGTATGGACGAAGGGGAAATGCGCCATGTCGAGAAAGTTCTCGACGATGCGAAGACCTGATGCCTTCACGGTGACCACACCGCAGGGCACGTAGCGTCTATCAGGCTCGTCGGCCTCCGGCAGCGGAAAGATCTCGCGCTCGGGCTGGCCCAGTGTCGCCCAGAGAAAGCCGAAGCGATGGCGTAGCGGCAGCGGCTCCGCCCGCCCCTGGGCAAAGACCTCGATCGCCCCATCCGCCTGCTTGACGACGGTAAGATCCGTCCCGAGCAGCCGGTTCTGCGATCGACCAACCGGGATCACCGCCTCGGTATCGAGCACATACCACTGATCAAGCGACGCCTTGTCGATACCGTTCTGCATAATCTGTCTTTCCTCTGGAGCACGGGAGAAACCGCTTGAAACCCGATCTCGCCCGCCGCTAGATTGCCCAAAAATTAGAGCGCGCACAATTGCAAGGCAACACTGATCCCCATCCGATGACGGCGAAAGCCGACCATATGACCGTCGGCTTCACCTTTTCCGGAAGGCTGGAGCCGCAGGGCTTCATTGCGTTTGCCGAACATCGCGCTGCGCGCCTGTCGCTCGGGCTGACGATTGCGGCCTGCGACCACGATCGCTGTCGCCTGACACTATCAGGCCCGGAAGCCCTGATCGACGCCTTCGAAATGGCTGTTAGCCTCGGCCCCTATGACAGCATCGTGCTTGACGTATCAAGATTTCAAACCGACGAAGACCTGCCCGCAAAGGCCGCATCATGACATCAGCCTCTCCCTGGATCCCCGTTGCCCTCTCCGCCGACATCGAAACCGGCACCTCCGCCGGAACGCTCGTTAACGGCGAGGAACGTGTTGTCTGGCGTGACGACGAGGGCGAAATCCACGTCTGGGAGGACCGCTGTCCGCATCGCGGCATGCGCATGAGCTTCGGCTTCGTGCGCGGCGACCACATCGCCTGCCTCTATCACGGCTGGCGCTATGACACGTCAGGCCTATGTCGCTACATCCCGGCCCATCCCGATCTCGAGGTACCCCAGACCATCAAGGTCCCGACCTTTGCCGCAACCGAACGCGCCGGCATTGTCTGGATGGCGCCGGACGGAGCAGATGCGGCCGAGCTCTCGACACTACCCGAGACGGCTGAACCCGTTCGCAGCCTCTTCCTCGACCTGTCGACGAACGCGGCTTTGCTGGCGGTGACGGCAGCCCCACCCGAGGGGTACCGGCCGGTCGAGAGCGAGACCGGCACAGTGACATTGCAAGGGAACGACGTGACCGTCCTGATCGCAGCCCAACCCCGCAACGCCGGCCGGACCGCCTTGCACATCACGGTGACCGGACACACCGCCGCAGCCCTTCGCCGCGACCTGATCCTCTGGGCCACGGAGCTGCGCAACCGCGTTGAAGCCCAGATGGTGGAGGCAGCGTGATGATCAGGCTTTACGATTACCACCTCGACGAAAACGGTTTTCGCGTCCGCCTTCTCCTCTCCATGCTCGGCCTTTCCTTTGAGACGGTTGCCGTCGACAAGGCACCCGGCCGCGAGCAGGAAATGCCGCATATGCTGGCGCTCAACCCGACCGGCACGCTGCCCATTCTTGAGGACGGCGACGTCAGGCTTTTCGGCACGGCTGCGATCCTCGCCTATCTCGTCCGCGCTCATGCGCCCGACAGTGGTTGGCTGCCGGCCGATGCCGCAGACTTCGGCCGCGTCCAGCAATGGCTGGGCTTTTCCGGCCGCGAACTGAAGCACGCCGTGGACGCCCGCGAGGCAGCTCTCTTCACCTCAGAGGGCGCAAGCGAGACGGATCTCAAGGCAGCCCGCAAAGCCTTCCGCATCATGGAAGACCACATGACGCTGCGGCAGGTCGAAGGATCAGACTGGTTCGTCGGCAACACCCCAACGCTGGCCGATCTGGCACTCCTTCCGAGCTTCGCTTTGTCGCGCGACAGCAGCATCGACCATGACGAATACCCGGCCCTTCGCCGTTGGCTACGCCGCTTCCGCGCGCTTTCAGGCTTCATCACCATGCCGGGCGTACCGGATTACCACTGACCTGCCTTGCTGGCCGAAAACGCCTCGGCTAGGTCGGAGGACCAGCAGGGAGGTTCGCCATGATCCGCATCGTCTTTCTCGACCGCGACACGCTGTCGCCGGAAACCGTGGTCCGCGCGCCCTCGATGCCGCATGAGATGGTGGTCCATGCCCGCACCGCCCCGCATGAAGTGGCTGAGCGCATCCGCGACGCCGATGTCGTGATCACCAACAAGGCCCCTGTCCGTGCCGAGGCGCTCGCCGGCGCCGCGAAGCTGAAGCTGATCGCCGTCTCCGCCACCGGCACCGACATTGTCGATCTCACCGAGGCCAAGGCGCGTGGCATAGCCGTCTGCAACATCAGGAACTACGCCAAGCACACGGTGCCCGAACACACCTTCGCCCTGATGCTCGCGCTGCGTCGGTCGATCCTGCCCTATCGCCAGTCGGTGATCGAGGGACGCTGGCAGCAGGCCGCGCAATTCTGTTATTTCGATTATCCCATCGCCGACCTCGGTGGCTCGACGCTCGGGATCATCGGCCATGGCACGCTTGGCCAGTCGGTGGGAAAGATCGCCGAGGCCTTCGGCATGACGGTGCTGGCCGCCGGTCGTCGCGGCGCAACAGAACTGAAGCCGGGCCAGACGGCCTTCGACGAGGTCCTGAAGCGCTCTGACGTCATCACCCTCCACTGCCCGCTGACACCGGAAACCCGCGGCGTGATCGGTGAGCGGGAATTCGCCCTGATGGAGCGCCGCCCATTGCTCATCAACACCGGCCGTGGCGGTCTCGTCGACGAACTGGCGCTGGAAAAGGCGCTCGATGCCGGCCAGATATCCGGCGCCGGCTTCGACGTGACCGATGGCGAACCGCCCGCACAAAACAGCCCAATGATGCGCATTGCTAACAGAGAAAACGTCATCCTCACGCCGCACGTTGCCTGGGCAAGTCGCGAGGCGATCCAGGCGCTGGCCGACCAGTTGATCGAGAACATCGAGCTCTTTCTCGCAGGGACCCCGCGCAATCTCGTGACCTGATCCAACCAAGGCAGCCCTTGCCCTTTGGCCGCGACGCATGTCTAACTCTTTCAAAAGACAAGGGAGGACGGCATGCGTTATCTGGAGGCGGACTATCAGGGCGGGGAAATCCTGACGGCGAAAAAGGGCGCGCTCGGCCTTGTGGCACTCAACCGACCACGTGTGCTGAACAGTCTCTCCCACGACATGATCCTGGATTTCGGCAAGGCGCTCGATGCCTTCGAGGCCGACCCGCAAGTCGCAGCCGTGCTCGTCACCGGCGAGGGCGAGCGCGGGCTTTGCGCCGGCGGCGACATCAGGATGTTCTATGAAAGCGGCAAGGCCGGCGATGGCAAGGCCTCCCACTTCCTCAAGGCCGAATACCGCCTGAATGCCCGCATCGCTGGCTTCAAGAAACCTTACATCGTCGTGATGGACGGCATCACCATGGGCGGCGGCGTCGGGGTCTCCAGCCATGGCAGCCACCGCATCGTCACCGAAACGACGAAACTCGCCATGCCCGAAACCGGTATCGGCTTCTTCCCCGATATCGGCGCCACCTGGCTGCTCTCCCGCGCACCCGGCGAACTCGGCACCTGGATGGGCCTAACCGGCGAGGCGGTGAACGGCGCGGATGCCATCACCGCGGGCTTTGCCGACTGGTATGTTCCGCAGGACCGCGTAGCGGAACTGCTGGAGCGGATCGCAGCCCTACCTGCACCCGCCCTTGGCCAATCGATCGCCTCGACGATCCGCGACTACACGGTGGACGGCCCGAAAGGCATCTTCTCCGAAGGCCGCGACATGATCGACCGCTGCTTCGCCTTCGACACGGTGGAGGAGATCGTCGCAGCCCTAGAGGAAGAAGGCGGAGACCTCGCCGACAGAACGCTTATCGCCATGCGCGCGAAATCGCCGACCAGCCTGAAGGTGACGCTCAGGATGCTGCGCGAGGCCCGCCGCTCCAAGGACCTCGAAACCTGCCTCGAACGCGAATTCGCCGGCACCTGCCAAGTGGTCAAGGTCCCCGACTTCTACGAAGGCATCCGGGCTGCGATCATCGACAAGGACAGGAACCCGAAATGGTCCCCGGCGACGCTGGAGGATGTGGCGCCGGAGAGCGTCGAGGCGTTTTTTGTTGCGAGGGATGAGCGGTTGTTTGGGTAGTACTTGAGCGCATCAACGTACCGACCGACTGGATGCAACCAACAATGACCATCGCGTCACCCATGAGCCGTGAAGGATCTGCCGTTTTGCGCCAGAAGCGGACATGAGCTTCCTTTGCGTGTTCAGACAATGTGTCCTCGTTGTGCTTTCCGGAGATCGGTATGGCTGCTTCGACAAGATCGTCAGGAACCGTGCATTCATGGCGTTCGACCAGCCTATTGAAAGTGCCGCAGCCTATGGTGAAGCGTCACGGTCTGTATCGAGGAATTTCCGCAACACTTCGAGATCAGGCAGCAAGCGCGCGACATGGTCAGGGGGAACGGCGGCTGCAATCCGCTTGAGATCTGGCGCGAGTGCGTCGATCGCATCCTGCCGGAACTTTCGCCCTGCATCCGTAATGTGGACCAGTTTTGATCGGCCATCCCCAGGGTTCTTGCGGATCTCGATCAGGCCCGCCTGTTCCAGAACGGCCAGCGAGTGCGTCATCGATGTCTTGGGCACCTGAAAGGCGCTGGCTATGGCAAGAGGCGTGCGGCCGTCGCCCACGCGGACCAAATGGTTCAACACATAAAATTGCGCTGCAACGAAGCCCGGCGGCAACCGGGCTTCCAGCAGGCTGCGTGAAAGCTGCCCGATGATGCCGATTTCGTTGAAGAGCCGGAAGTAGTCGGGCATTGCGCTTTCAGACATTCATGATCCTGCTCTCCAAAGGCCAACGCGGGCTGTTTCCGGCAGCCGGACCATAGCCGATGCGCGACAGCATTTGAACCGTGCCCCCATCTGGTGCAAGGCGTTCATGCACTTGGCCGTAGGGCCCTGCCATCTCCGGAAACTCCTGCAAGGCCTGGCTGAGGGGCTGGAACCCAAGGCCCAGATCCGTCGCTGCAAGGTTGACGCGCAGCCAGTCCGCCCCCGTGGCGATCTGCGTTTCGCGGCTGTTGTCGGCGGCGACCAACCAGACATGTCCCATCGCGGTATCGGCATTGGCGTAGATCGCGTCCATGCCGGACTTGAAGGCGAAACTCGTCGGGTCGGCCGCGATTTCACGGCTGAACATGCCTGTCAGGTGCATCGTTTCGAACATAGGTCCCGAAAAGTCGATGCCATCAGGGTTGGCATCCACTTCCCGGCGTCCGATACGGAAGAGATCGACGCTCTCCTGATAGGTGTGCGGCGTCTCGACCTCGATTCGCAGCGCTTCGCGCGTCAACGCGCGCAATTTGGCCGTTTCCGCCGGGTCAATAGTGCCTCCGAACCGCGTGCCGTTGCTGGCTGCCGCAGCCATCTGCGCAAGCATGTCGGGTGCGAGCGGGCGGCTCATGTCGAACGGTTCCTTGTTGGAGCGCCGGGCCGGCACCAGTGCGAATAGGGGATCGCGCGCAACCGTCGGATCAGCTGTGAGGGTGATGCGCGCGATGGGGCGTCGGTCGAGGGCCGTGGCGCTGCTGCCGAGCGGGAAGAGCGTCATGGCGGCGCGGTAGCCATCTTCTGCTGCGGCCATGCGCAGGACTTCCAGAAAACACCCCAGCCCGATCACGATCTGTCGGTTGAAGGGATCGGTGTGTGGCAAGAGGCGGTCAGTGTCCGCATGCAGCGTGATAACGCCGTCCTCGGACACATCCGCCAGCCACGGCTGGCGATTGTGCGGGTTCGGGGCCAGGAGCGCCCATGACAGGGCCCGCATCCGCGGGTCCTCATAGCTGCCCGCGAGCTCCCAGGGAAGGTAAGCCGTTTGCGGCATGCGTGTCGCCGCGTATCCGAAGGCACCGCCGGCTGCCAGAACAGCCCCGCCGCCAACAAGGAAAATCATCTTGCGCCGTGTCAGGTTCATCGCCATCCCCTTTGGTTCGATATCGAACTATGTAGTGCGACATCGAACCAAAGTCAAATGACGGTTGATTTGGGCAGTGCGTCTCGGGGGCATCTGCTCCCGCCGGCAAGGCTGTAGCAAGCGCTGACAGCTGGTTCGGTGAAGCCGAACCGAGGCAATCCGCTGATGCTGGTCGTCGGTTTTGGGCCGAATGCAGCCAACGATGCGCCCTGCCCCAACGAGAAAGATACCCCTCACTCAATCTCATACGGCATCGGGTTCCGCACCCGATGATCCACCACAAGCTTCCTTTTCAGCGGCGGCACGGCGCGGCTGGTGCATTTGACGCGCTCGCAGATGCGGCAGGAAATGCCGATCGGGTCAAACGCGCCGCGGTTGGAGAGGTCGAGGTCGTCGGCATAGACGAAGGCGCCGGCATAGGAGATCTCGCAGCCAAGCGCCAAGGCATAGCGCGGATTGGCGGCGCGGAAGCCGGCGGAGCCTTTTGAAACTTGCGTCGCGATGCAGAGATAGCGCACGCCATCGGGCGTTTCCGCCGTCTGACGGATGATCCGGCCCGGCGTCTCGAAGGCCTGATGCGCATTCCACAGCGGACAGGCAGCACCAAAGCGGGCAAATTGCAGGCGGGCCGCACTATGCCGCTTGGTGATATTGCCGGCCCGGTCGATGCGGGCAAAGAAGATCGGCACGCCCTTGAGGCCCGGTCGCTGCAAGGTCGAGAGGCGGTGGCAGACCTGTTCGAGCGAGGCCTCGAAACGGGCGGCGAGCAGTTCGATGTCGTGGCGGAGATCCCGCGCCGCGGTGAGGAAGCTGCGATAGGGCAGGATCAGCGCACCGGCGAAATAGTTGTAGAGCCCCATGCGACAGATCTCGACCGCCTCTTCGCTGCGGAAATTCGCCTGTTTCAGCACCTGGTCGATCTTGGTGGCGGCGGCGAGCTGGGCGATCTGGATGGCAATCTGGAAATCGCGGGTGGGGGCCGAGGCATAGCGGCTGACGGTCAGGATCCGCCCCACCGGATCGAAGCGGCGGATGGCCTCATCGCCCGCCTCGCCGCGCAAGACGCGCACGCCATGTTTCGCCTCGAGATGGCCTGAAAGGGCCGCGTAATTCTCCCCCTCCCCGAGCTTCAGTTCCGTCGCCAGTTGCTCGGCGGCAAGGTCGAGATCGTGGATATAGTTGTCGACGAAGTGGAAGAAGTCGCGCACCTCGTCGTAAGGCGTCACCTCCTGGCTGGGTGCTGCCCCCAGCCGATCGTCGAGGCTGGCCAGCTGCTCGTTGCCGCGCCTGTAAGCCTGGTGGGCTGCAATCAGCGCATGGGCAAAACCCGGTGCATTCTGGGTGACGAGCTTAAGCTCCTGCAGGCTCGGCGAATAGGTCTCGAACAACGGATCGGAGAGCGCCTCCGTCAGCGCCGACATCAGCCGGTCGTTCTGGCCGGAGGAAAGCTCGGTGATATCAATGCCGAACTTTTCCGCCAGCGACAGCAGCACCGAGGCCGAGACCGGGCGCTGATTGTTTTCAATCTGGTTGAGATAGCTGGTGGAAATGCCGACCATATCGGCAAACTGCGCCTGGGTGGCGCCGTTGGACTGGCGGATGTCGCGGACCTTGCGGCCGATGAAGAGTTTTCCGATGGCCATTTCGCAAATTCGCAATTTTCACTTTGCAAATTCATAAATCCACAGATGCACCTGTTCAACTGTTTTCTTCTGCGGCACAGTGGAATAGGTGTCACAGCAAGGCTTAAGAGCCAGAAGACCATTCGGGAGGAAGCATGTCGACGATCCTGGACCAGCTCGAAGCGCGACGCGCGGAGGCCCGCCTCGGCGGCGGCGAAAAGCGCATTGCCGCCCAGCACGGCAAGGGCAAGCTGACCGCCCGCGAGCGCATCGAGGTCCTGCTCGACGAAGGCTCGTTCGAAGAATACGACATGTATGTCACGCACCGTTGCGTGGATTTCGGCATGGAGACCCAAAAGGTGCCGGGCGATGGCGTCGTCACCGGCTGGGGCACGATCAACGGCCGCCAGGTCTATGTCTTCTCCCAAGATTTCACTGTGCTCGGCGGCTCGCTGTCGGAAACCCATGCCCAGAAGATCTGCAAGATCATGGACATGGCGATGAAAACAGGCGCGCCAGTCATCGGCCTGAATGATTCCGGCGGCGCCCGCATCCAGGAAGGTGTGGCCTCGCTGGCCGGTTATGCCGATGTCTTCAAGCGCAATGTCGATGCATCAGGCGTCATCCCGCAGATCTCCGTGATCATGGGCCCCTGTGCCGGCGGTGCCGTCTATTCGCCCGCCATGACCGATTTCATCTTCATGGTGCGGGACAGCTCCTACATGTTCGTCACCGGCCCCGACGTGGTGAAGACCGTCACCAACGAGATCGTCACGGCGGAAGAACTGGGCGGCGCCTCCACCCACACGAAAAAATCCTCCGTCGCCGATGGCGCCTATGAAAACGACGTGGAGGCGCTGGAACAGGTTCGCCTGCTTTTCGACTTCCTGCCGCTCAACAACCGCGAAAAGCCGCCGGTCCGCCCCTTCCATGATGATCCCGCCCGCATCGAGATGCGGTTGGACACGCTGATCCCCGATAGCTCCAACAAGCCCTACGACATGAAGGAGCTGATCTACGCGCTGGCCGACGAGGGCGATTTCTTCGAGATCCAGGAGGCCTTTGCGAAGAACATCATCACCGGCTTCATCCGCATGGAGGGCCAGACGGTCGGCGTCGTCGCCAACCAGCCCATGGTGCTCGCCGGCTGCCTGGACATCGATTCATCGCGCAAGGCTGCGCGCTTCGTCCGCTTCTGCGATGCCTTCTCGATCCCGATCCTGACGCTGGTCGACGTGCCCGGCTTCCTGCCCGGCACCGCCCAGGAATATGGCGGCGTCATCAAGCATGGCGCAAAACTCTTGTTCGCCTATAGCCAGGCAACCGTGCCGATGGTGACCCTCATCACCCGCAAGGCCTATGGCGGTGCCTATGACGTCATGGCTTCCAAACATATCGGCGCCGATATCAACTATGCCTGGCCGACTGCCGAAATCGCCGTGATGGGCGCCAAGGGGGCCACCGAAATCCTCTACCGCTCGGAACTCGGCGATGCCGAGAAGATCGCGGCGCGAACTAGGGAATACGAAGTCAACTTCGCCAATCCCTTCAAGGCGGCCGAACGCGGCTTCATCGACGAAGTGATCATGCCGCATTCCTCCCGCCGCCGCATTGCCAAGGCCTTTGCCAGCCTCCGCAACAAGCAGGTCGGCACCCATTGGAAGAAGCACGACACGATCCCGTTGTAACGACCGATTGAGAGTGGGCAAGGACGACACGGAAGGCCTATATAACTCTCGGCGCGCCCGAGGCGCATCACCGAGAAAGGACCCGATTTCATGACCGAGACAAAATTCCCGCCCGAGAAGAACCTGCCTGCCGGCTATCAGCCGCCGAAGGTCTGGACCTGGGAGCCCGGCAATGGCGGCGCCTTTGCCAGCATCAACCGCCCGATTTCAGGCGCGACGCATGACAAGGAACGCCCGGTCGGCAAGCATCCGCTGCAGCTCTATTCGCTCGGCACGCCGAACGGCCAGAAGGTGACGATCCTGCTCGAGGAGCTGCTGGCATCAGGCCATGAAGGTGCTGAATACGATGCCTGGCTGATCAATATCGGCAATGGCGACCAGTTTTCCTCGGGCTTTGTCGAGGTTAACCCGAATTCCAAGATCCCGGCCTTGATGGACCATCAGCCTGTCGATGGCGGAGAGCCGATCCGACTGTTCGAGTCAGCCTCGATCATGACCTACCTCGCGGAGAAATTCGGCGCCTTCCTGCCGACCGAGACCCGCGCCCGGGCCGAGACGCTGAACTGGCTGTTCTGGCAGATGGGCTCCGCCCCCTTCCTCGGCGGCGGCTTTGGCCATTTCTACACCTATGCGCCGATGAAGATCCAATATGCCATCGACCGCTACGCCATGGAGGTGAAGCGCCAGATGGATGTGCTGAACCGCCACCTCGCCAACAACGAGTTCATGGCCGGCAAGGATTACACGATCGCCGATATGGCCATCTGGCCCTGGTATGGACGTCTCGCTCTGCACGGCGCCTATGACGATGCCGGCACTTTTCTGTCGGTCGACGAATACGAACATGTCCAACGCTGGACGAAACAGCTCGCAGCCCGCCCGGGTGTGAAGCGCGGCGCGATCGTCAACAAGACCTCCGGCCCGCTCTCCGAACAGCTGCATGAACGCCACGATGCCTCCGACTTCGACACGAAGACGCAGGACAAACTGGCCGGTCAGGCGTGAGGAGAAAACCATGAGCAAAGCGCCCGACATGATCAAACATCGGGGTTTTCCATCCGGCATGCCGGGGACCGGTGTGCAGTTCACCATTCGCCGCGCCAATGACAAGGGTGTCACCCCGATCAAGACCCTGCCGCGCAAGGCGCGGCCAGGGACGAAGGAGCACCGGATCGACGCTGCCTTTCTGCATGCGCTCTGGCACCAGTTCGGGGCAGAACCATTCGTCCGCGGCAATCTCGATGCAGCCCGCCTCAGCCTGTTGTTTGGTCGCGAGGTCGTGGCCGTGAACAAGGACTTCGACCCTCATTCCTATGACGAAATGCTTGTCATAAACGAGAGGGTGGCGCGCAAGAGCTTCCCGGAATCCTTCGAAGACGTGTTCGAGGTTTAAGACAATGGCAAAAGATCCGCTCATGCCGAAACATCAGGGCTTTCCCTTGGGATTGCCCGGAACGCAATGGCAATACACGATCCGCCGGCCAAACCCGAAGGTCACGCCCGTCACCAACTGGCCGCGCCACCGCACCATGGACCAGACGGTGGCACTCGCCGACCTCGGCTTCATGCAGGCGCTCTGGCAGTTTTTCGGCACCGAACCCTTCGAGCGCGGTAATCTCGACGGCGAACGCCTCTGCCGCCTCTTCGGCCGCGAAGTCATCGCCGCCGAACGCGGCTTTGATCCACAATCCTATTTCGCCAAGCTGAAGATCAACGAAGCGCTAGCCCGAAAGAATTTTCCGGAAGCCTTCGGCGAGGTGAAGAACGAGCAGAGCGTGGCCAAGGGCTTGAAGAAGAAGGTGCAGGAATAGTCGGCAGATATAGCGCTTGAGCGTCTGGCGGCTGTGTCCGGATGATAAACGGCAGGGAGAGAACATAAATGATCCAGAAAATCCTCATCGCCAACCGTGGCGAAATTGCCTGCCGGGTCATCAAGACCGCGAAGAAGCTCGGCATCAAGACGGTCGCCGTCTATTCCGATGCCGACCGCAATGCGCTGCATGTCGCGATGGCCGATGAGGCGGTGCATATTGGCCCGGCGCCGTCGAACCAGTCCTATATCGTCATCGACAAGATCCTCGATGCCATCAGGCAGACCGGCGCCGATGCGGTTCATCCCGGCTACGGCTTCCTCTCGGAAAACGCCGCCTTTGCCGAAGCGCTGGAAAAGGCAGGCGTCACCTTCATCGGCCCACCGGTTGGCGCGATCCAGGCCATGGGCGACAAGATCACCTCGAAGAAGCTGGCAGCAGAAGCCGGCGTCTCAACGGTTCCGGGTCATATGGGCCTCATTGCCGATGCCGACGAGGCAGTGAAGATCTCCGATCAGATCGGTTATCCCGTCATGATCAAGGCCTCTGCCGGCGGCGGCGGCAAGGGTATGCGCATCGCCTGGAATGCCGAAGAGGCCCGCGAAGGTTTCCAGTCGTCGAAGAACGAGGCGAAGAATTCCTTCGGCGACGACCGCATCTTCATCGAAAAATTCGTCACCGAACCGCGCCATATCGAGATCCAGGTGCTCGGCGACAAACACGGCACCGTGCTTTATCTCGGCGAGCGCGAATGCTCGATCCAGCGGCGAAACCAGAAGGTTATCGAAGAGGCTCCCTCGCCCTTCCTCGATGCCGCCACCCGCAAGGCCATGGGCGAACAGGCCGTGGCACTGGCAAAGGCCGTCGGCTATCACTCCGCCGGCACTGTCGAGTTCATCGTCGATGGCAAGCAGAACAAGTTCTACTTCCTCGAGATGAACACCCGCCTGCAGGTCGAGCATCCCGTCACTGAACTGGTGACCGGCCTTGATCTCGTCGAGCAGATGATCCGTGTCGCGGCGGGCGAGAAGCTCTCATTCGGCCAGGACGACGTGAAGCTGAACGGCTGGGCGATCGAAAGCCGGCTTTACGCCGAAGACCCCTATCGCAACTTCCTGCCCTCGATCGGTCGCCTCTCCCGCTACCGCCCGCCGGCAGAGGGAACGAGCGCTGAAGGCACCGTTGTTCGCAACGACACCGGCGTCTTCGAAGGCGGCGAGATTTCGATGTATTACGACCCGATGATCGCCAAGCTCTGCACCTGGGCCCCCGATCGTCTCACTGCAATTGACGCGATGTCGGAGGCGCTCGACAGTTTCGAAGTCGAAGGCATCGGCCACAACCTGCCCTTCCTCTCGGCCGTGATGAACCAGGACCGTTTCCGCTCCGGCAAGATCACCACGGCCTATATCGCCGAAGAGTTCAAGGACGGCTTCACCGGCGTAACGCCAGATGCGGCCTCGGCGGAAAAGCTCGCCGCCATCGCCACCGTCATCAACCACCGCCTGCAGGCGCGCGCGATCCAGATCTCCGGCGCCATTGGCAATCATACCCGCAAGCTCGGCAAGGACTGGGTCGTCAATCTGGCAGGTGGCGACCATGCGCTGGCCGTCACCGAAGGCACCGGCAACACGCGCATCGCCTTCGAGGCCGGCAATGAGTTCGTGATCGCCACCGGCTGGCAGCCGGGTCAGACACTCGCCCATGTCGACATCGGCGGCGAGACGCTGGCAGTGAAGGTCGACCTAAAGGGCCCCGCCATCCGGCTGCGCTGGCGCGGCATGGATGTCACCGCCCGCGTCCGCTCGCCACGTGTGGCAGCCCTCGCCAAGCTGATGCCGGAAAAGCTGCCGCCGGATACGTCCAAGATGCTGCTCTGCCCCATGCCGGGTGTCATCACCGGTGTCGCTGTCAAGGAAGGCGAGACCGTCGAGGCAGGCCAGGCGCTCGCCACCGTCGAGGCGATGAAGATGGAAAACATCCTGAAGGCCGAGCGCCGCGGCACCGTGAAGAAGATCGTCGTCAAGCCGGGCCAGAGCCTCGCGGTCGATGAGTTGATTATGGAGTTCGAGGGGTAGCCATCTCCCCTCAGGAGACTGCCCCTCATCCGCCTGCCGGCACCTTCTCCCCGTGAACGGGGAGAAGGCTGAGATGGCACCGCTTGCTCCTCCCTCTCCCCGCTTGCGGGGAGAGGGCAGGGTGAGGGGCAAACAGGAATACTAGTCGTCGGCCCGCAGTCCGTGCGGAGCAGGGAGAAGACCGGATGACCAAGAAAACCATCGCCGACTGGCAGGCGCTTGCCGAGAAGGAATTGAAGCGTCCAGCCGACAGCCTTGTCTGGGAGACGCCCGAGGGCATTCCGGTGAAGCCGCTTTATACGGCAGAGGACATCACCGGCATCGACCATCTCGACAGCCTGCCGGGCTTTGCCCCCTTCACCCGTGGTCCCCGCGCGACCATGTATGCCGGCCGTCCATGGACGATCCGGCAATATGCCGGTTTTTCGACAGCGGAGGAGAGCAATGCCTTCTACCGCAAGGCGCTTGCCGCCGGCCAGCAGGGCGTCTCCGTCGCCTTCGATCTAGCCACCCATCGCGGTTATGACTCGGATCATCCGCGCGTCGAGGGCGATGTCGGCAAGGCGGGTGTGGCGATTGACAGCGTCGAGGACATGAAGATCCTCTTCGACGGCATTCCACTTGAAGCCATCTCCGTATCGATGACCATGAATGGCGCCGTCATCCCAATCCTCGCCAATTTCATCGTCACCGGCGAGGAACAGGGTGTCTCGCGCGACAAGCTGTCCGGCACCATCCAGAACGACATCCTCAAGGAGTTCATGGTCCGCAACACCTATATCTATCCGCCCGAACCCTCGATGCGGATCATCGCCGACATCATCGAATACACGGCGAAGGAGATGCCGAAGTTCAACTCGATCTCGATCTCCGGCTATCACATGCAGGAGGCGGGCGCGACGCTGGTGCAGGAGCTTGCCTTCACGCTGGCCGACGGGCGCGAATATGTCCGCGCCGCCATCGCCAAGGGCCTGAATGTCGACGAATTCGCCGGCCGCCTCTCCTTCTTCTTTGCCATCGGCATGAACTTCTTCATGGAGGCCGCGAAACTCCGCGCCGCCCGCCTGCTCTGGACCCGCATCATGCAGGAATTCGAGCCGAAGAAGGCGTCGAGCCTGATGCTGCGCACCCATTGCCAGACCTCGGGCGTGTCGCTGGCCGAACAGGATCCCTATAACAACATCGTCCGCACCGCGTTTGAAGCGATGTCCGCCGTGCTTGGCGGCACCCAGTCGCTGCACACAAACTCCTTTGACGAGGCGATTGCGCTGCCGACGGAATTTTCCGCCCGCATTGCCCGCAATACCCAGCTGATCCTGCAGCACGAGACCGGTGTCACCAAGGTCGTCGATCCCCTCGCCGGCTCCTATTATGTCGAGAGCCTGACCAACGAGATGGCGGAAAAGGCCTGGGCTCTGATCGAGGAGATCGAGCGTCTCGGCGGCATGACCAAGGCCGTCGATGACGGCTTGCCGAAGCGCCTGATCGAGGAGGCGGCGACCCGTCGTCAGGCTGCTGTCGACCGGGCCGAAGAGGTTATCGTCGGCGTCAATAAATACCGCCTCGAAAACGAGGAACCGATCGACATTCTGCAGATCGACAACACAGCTGTCCGCCTGTCGCAGATCAAGCGTATCGAGCAGACACGCCGGCAGCGCGATCCGAAGCGGGTCAGCGAAACGCTGGCACGCCTGACGGACGTGGCACGCTCGGGCCAGGGCAACATCCTCGAAGCCGCCGTCGACGCCGCCCGCGCCCGCGCCACCGTCGGTGAGATCTCGGATGCCATGCGCGCCGTCTTCGGCGATCACGTTGCCGTGCCCGAAGTCGTGCATGACATCTACGGCAAGGCCTATGAAGGCGATCCGGAAATGGAGACGCTGTCGACCCGCCTCAAGGATTACGGCAAGGCCGCGTCCAAGCCGCGTATCCTGATCGCCAAGCTCGGCCAGGATGGCCATGATCGCGGCGCCAAGGTGATTGCATCCGCCTTTGGCGATATCGGCTTCGATGTCGTGGCAGGACCACTCTTCCAGACGCCGGACGAGGCAGCAGACTTGGCCGTCGCCAACAGGGTGCACGTGGTTGGACTGTCCTCGCTAGCCGCCGGCCACAAGACGCTCGCCCCGCAGCTGGTCGAGGCGTTGAAGGCCAAGGGGGCCAATGATGTCATCGTCGTCGTCGGCGGAGTCATTCCGCGCCAGGACTACGACTTCCTGCTGGAGCACGGTGTCTCCGCCGTCTTCGGTCCGGGCACGAATGTCATGGATGCCGCCCGCTCCGTGCTTGACCTGCTGGAGGGTCGCCTGCGAAACAGTTGAGACGCAGGCAGCGCTCGGGGAGGAGCATGGAAAGCTACGATTACATCATCATCGGGGCCGGTACTGCCGGCTGCCTGCTGGCCAACCGGCTCTCCGCCGATCCGTCCAGGCGCGTATTGTTGCTCGAAGCCGGCGGCAGCGACAACTATCACTGGATCCACATCCCGGTCGGTTATCTCTACTGCATCAACAATCCGCGCACCGACTGGTGCTTCAAGACGCAAGCCGAGCCAGGGCTGAACGGTCGCGCGATCGGCTATCCTCGTGGTAAGGTGCTGGGCGGCTGCTCCTCGATCAACGGTATGATCTATATGCGCGGCCAGGCCCGCGACTACGACCAGTGGCGCCAGATGGGCTGCGAAGGCTGGGGCTGGGATGACGTCCTGCCCCTGTTTAAAAGGACCGAGGACTTTCACAAGGGTGCCGACGACAAACATGGCGCCGGCGGCGAATGGCGCGTGGAGAAGGCCCGTCTCCGCTGGGACGTACTGGAAGCGTTTCGCGAGGCAGCCAAGCAGGCGGGCATTCCGGAAACCGATGATTTCAATCGTGGCGACAACGAAGGCTCCGGCTTCTTCGAGGTGAACCAGCGCTCCGGCATTCGCTGGAACACGGCAAAGGCTTTTCTGAAACCGATCCGGCACCGCAAGAACCTGACGATCCTCACCCGCGCTCATGTGAAGCGGCTGACGATCGAGGGCGACCGCGTGACCGGCGCCGAGGTGCATCACGACGGCGAGTTGAAGCGCTTTGCCGCCCGCCGCGAGGTGGTACTGTCCGCCGGCGCCATCGGCTCTCCGCAGATCCTGGAACTCTCCGGCATCGGCCGCGGTGAGGTCTTGCAGAATGCCGGCATCGAGACTGTTCGCGAGGTCCCGGCTGTCGGTGAAAACCTGCAAGACCATCTGCAGCTCCGCCTCGTCTTCAAGGTAACCGGCGTGCCGACCCTCAACGAACGCGCCTCCAGCCTCTACGGCAAGGCGATGATCGGCCTGGAATATGCGCTGCGCCGTTCAGGGCCGATGTCGATGGCCCCGAGCCAGCTCGGCATCTTCACCCGTTCGGGCCCGGACAAGGAGACCGCCGACCTAGAATACCATGTCCAGCCGGTGTCGCTCGACAAGTTCGGCGATCCCGTCCACCCCTTCCCGGCGATGACGGCGAGTGTCTGCAATCTCAGACCCGAAAGCCGCGGCTCGGTTCATATTGCTGGTCCCGACTTCGCCGCCCAGCCGAAGATCGCGCCGAACTATCTGTCCACGGCAGGTGACCGGGATGTCGCAGTCCGCTCGATCCGGCTTACCCGCCAGATCGCCGCTCAACCAGCCTTCGCCCGCTATCGTCCCGAGGAGTACCGCCCAGGACCGGCGCTCGAAAGTGATGCAGATCTGGAAAAGGCTGCGGGCGATATCGGCACGACGATCTTCCACCCTGTAGGCACCTGCCGCATGGGTGCGGACCCTGACAGCGTGGTGGACCCGCGCCTGAGGCTACGCGCACTGAAGGGCCTGCGCATTGCCGACGCCTCGGTCATGCCGACGATCACCTCGGGCAATACCAGTTCTCCGACCCTGATGATCGCCGAAAAGGCGGCTGCGATGATCCTGGAGGATCACCGCTGACACCAGTCCATCAGCTGCGATCGTCCGCATTCGCCCCGAGCAGTTTCGGCAGGTCGCCGAAGCGGGCGACGAGGCCGAAGATGATGGCCGCGACCGCCACGAACAGGATCGTTACCGAAGCCATGACCGGCGTGTAGCCGTAGCGCAGCGCGTTGAAGATCTTGATCGGCAGCGTCTCCATCACGAAACCGACCGTCATATAGGCGACGATGTATTCGTTGAGCGAGAGGACGAAAGCGAAGGCATAGCCGGAGACGAGATAGGGCGCGATCAGCGGCAGCACGACGGTGCGGAAGATGGTCCGGTCGTCGGCGCCCATGGTGGCGGCAGCCTCGACCAGTGAGCGATCGATCGCCGAGAACCCGAGCGACAGCGTCACCAGGGGCAGCGTCACGAAGAAGATCGCGTGGCTGATGACGGCCGTCCAGGGCTGGCCATAGAAACCGGTTGCCGCCCAGAAGGTGAGAAGTCCGAGCGCCGTGATAACAGGCGGCAGGGTGAACGGCGCGATGCCGAGCAGCTGGAAGACCTGCGCCCAGGGCGCAAGGCGCCGCCAGAGGAACCACGCAAGCGGCAGTGCAATCGCGACCGCAAGAGCCGCCGCGCAAAGCGCCAGGATGACCGAGGCGAACAAAGCCGCACGCCAGCCGGGATCGGTAAAGATCGCGCCATACCACGAGAGCGAAAATCCCTGCGGCGGGAAGTTGAGGCTCTGCTTGGCATTCACCGAAACGCCAGCAACCACGACGATGGGGGCCGCCAGAAAGATGCCGATCAGTGTGAAGTAGAGACGGGTCAGAGCCTTGTTCATGCCGCCTCTCCCTTTCGACCGATGAGCAGCGTGAGCGCCACCATGCCCAGCGTGACGAGCACGAGGAACACCGCCATCGCCGCCGCAAACGGCATGTTGGACTGGTAGATCGCCTGATCGGTAATCAGCACCGACAGCGTCCAATGCGAAGGACGGCCGAGGATCTGCGGCAGGAGATAGGAGCCGAGCGCGAAGATGAAGACCATGATCAGCGTTGCAATCAGCGTGTTGCGCAATGCCGGCACGACCACCGTGAAGAAGGCGCGGAGCGGCGAGGCACCAAGCGTGCGCGCCGCTTCCGTCAGTGTGGGGTCCAGCCTGACGAGAGCGGGATAGAGCACGAGGACCGTATAGGGCAGCGCCTGATAGGTCATGCCCGTCAGCACCGCGCCGAAATTCGGCATCAATGCCACGGAGCTTTCCATCAAGCCGACCATCACAAGCAGATTGGTGATGCCGGCCGTGCGCGAAAGCAGTGTCGACCACGCAAAACCGATGATCACCTCCGAAAGCGACAGGATGGAGAGGAGCGCCACGAGCCACAGCACCTGTGCTTTGCGCGACATGCGGGCGAGCAGATAGGTGAAGGGTAGCGCCAGCGTCACGCAGACGACGGCTACTACGATCGCCAGCATCAGCGAGAAGCTGAGCACGCCCCCAAAGAAGAACGACAGGAAACGGGCGTAATTGTCGAAGACAAAATCGGGCGAATAGAAGCCGGTCGGATCCCGCTTGAAGAAGGAGACGGCGATCATCGTCGCGAAGGGCACGACGAAGAACAGGATCAGCATGCCCGCCGGAAAGGCGAGCGGCGCATAGTCGAGCGCGGTTTTCGGGGGCTCGCGTCTCATGCCGACAGCACCACGGCGGTTTCGGGGTCGATGACGATGCCGACATCTTGGCCGACGGTGACGACGGGCCGCTCGCGCGGAGTCGAAACGGCGACGACTTCGGTACCGGACACATCGAGGAAGGTCTCGATCGTGCCGCCGAGATCGCGGATGAAGGTGACCTTGCCGGTGATGCGACCCTCGCCGGGGGCCGCGAGCTTCACGTCCTCGGGGCGAACCGAGAGGCTGGCCTGCCCATGCCCCGACGGTGCAGAAATTCCGGCGACGCTATGGCCGAGCACAAGCGCCGCCCCGCCCTGCGCGGTCAGCGGCAGGAGGTTGGTCGAACCGATGAAGTCGGCAACAAAACGGTCGGCCGGCTTGCGATAGATCTCGATCGGGCTCGCCGCCTGGCGGATCTTGCCGCCGCTCATCACGACGACCGTATCGGCCATGGTCATCGCCTCGCGCTGGTCATGGGTGACGACGATGGTCGTGATGCCGAGCTGCTGCTGCAGCTTGCGCAGCTCCACCTGCATCGCCTCGCGCAGCTTGGCATCGAGCGCCGACAGCGGCTCGTCGAGCAGGAACAGCTTCGGGGAAATGGCGAGCGCCCGGGCAATCGCCACGCGCTGCCGCTGGCCGCCAGAGAGTTTGTGCACCGGGCGGTCGGCATAACCGGTGAGGTGGATCATCGCGAGCAACTCGTCGACGCGCTTCACCTGCTCCTCACGACCGATGCCACGGATGCGCAAGGGATAGGCGATGTTCTGGCCCACAGTCAGATGCGGGAAAAGCGCCAGCGACTGAAAGACCATGCCGAGATCCCGCTTATGCGTCGGCACCTGGGTAATGTCTTGGCCATCGAGAACAATCGCACCATCGGTCGGGCTGTCGAGACCGGCGATCATCCGGAGCAGCGTGGTCTTGCCGCAGCCGGAGGGACCGAGCAGGCAAACGAAGGTGCCGTGCGGGACCGAGAGCTGGACCTGATCGACCGCCGTGAAGGGACCGAACTGCTTGGTGATGGAATTGAGAGCGAGGCCGGACATGGACTTCCAATCAGACGAATGTTGTTCAAAACGGTGCGAGACAGTCGACGCCCAGGGGCTCGAAGTCTCGGATATTGGCGGTTACGACTGTGAGGCCGTGGGTTTGCGCCGTTGCGGCGATGAGAATGTCGGCGAGTTCGATATTCAGCCCTCGCGCTAGCATTGCGCCTTCAAGCTTTCCAGCCACGAGCGCGACCTCAACATCAACAGGCAGAAACCGATCCTGGAAATCTGCCATCACGATGTCGATCCAATCGCGGAGACGCCGTGCTTTATCAAGGCTGCCCCCCTTCACACGCTCAAGCTTCACGATACCCTTTTCGATCTCCTGAAGCGTGATCGTCGAGGCATACAAAGCGTTCTTTCGCTGTTGCGCCTGAAGCCAGTCAATGAATTGCGGCGATGCCTTGCTGTTGGAGAGCAGCGACAACGCGTTGGTGTCGATGAGATACCCGGTCAAAGATCGACGTCTCGTCCACGGGAGGGATTGCGTTCAAAAACCATACCCGGCTCTGGAAAGGCCATCAGGTGCTCCAGGAAGTTGTGCTTTGGTTCCTGTTCAGCAGCACTCTCCACCGCCACCAGCGTCGCCACCGGCTTGCCGTCGCGCGTGATCGTCACGCTGCCGCCCTTGATCACCTCATCCACCAGTTCGGAAAGATCGGTATTCACATCGCGCACGCTGACCGTTGCCATGAGGTTGTCTCCGCTAAGATGCATACCGTATTCCTATCACGGGCGTGGAGATGCATCAAAATCCTAACGCAAACGCACCTCACCTTACCCTCTCCCCGCAAGCGGGGGAGAGGAAATGTTGGCGCTGAGCGAGCCGCCGTCTCCTTCTCCCCGCGTGCGGGGAGAAGGTGCCCGGCCCTTCGACAGACTCAGGGCGCGTGAGGGGCAACCGCCCTGCAAAATCAACCGACGATCAGTTCTGTCCACTTCTGGTTCAGCCAGTCCGACTTGGTCTGGTAGAGGTCGTAGCGCGGCGTGATCGGCTCGATATCCGAGGAGACCGAGGCGAATTCGGCATCGGTCAGGTCGAGCAGTTCGCGCTTGACCGTCGGGGCCGTGCCGACCTTGCGCGACAGGGTCGCCTGGATGGACGGCTGGCACATGTAATCGATGAAGACATGTGCTTCCTCGGTCTTGGCAGAAGCGCGTGACAGAGCCCAGCAGCCTGAGTCCTGAATGCCGCCTTCCTTCGGGAAGGTCGAGCGGACCGGCTGGCCATCGGCAGCGGCAAGGCCCGTAACGTCGTGGTAATACTGGCCCATCGGGATTTCGCCCGACTTCAGCGACTGCTCGAACTGGGCCTCGTCACGATACCAGAGGCGCACATTCGGCTTGACTTCTGCAAGCTTCTCCAGCGCCTTCAGGATACCCTCTTCGGTATCGAGCGCATTGGTGCCCCCCATATATGTCTTGGCAGTCACTTCCAGCAGGAAGGAGTTGGAGACGAGCGCGAGCAGGCCGAGCTTGTCGGCATTTGCCGGATCCCACAGCGCTTCCCAGGAGGTCGGAGCTTCCTTGTAGACATCGGTGTTGGTGACGAGCGTGATGTACCAGGCAACAGCACCGACGCCGGCGACGCGTCCATCCGGATACTTGTTGACGAAGCGGTCGATCAGGCCCGAGGCATTGCTGATCTTCGCCATGTCGATCGGCGCCCAGAGCTCGGTCGCCTGGCCCTTAAGCATGGCAACCTGCGACATCATCGAAAGGTCAGCCGGTGCCTGGCCGGCCTTGGCGGCCTGTTCCAGCTGCACGAGCCAGGCTTCACCCGTCGGCTCGGCGATGGATTCGACGGCAATGCCGGTCGCCTTGGTGAATTCAGGGAAGATGTTCTTGTCGAACGAATCCTTGAAGTAGCCGCCATAGACGCCGATCTTGATCGACTTGTCCTGGGCGCGCAGGATCGACGGCATGGCGAGAGCGCCGGCAACGGCGGCCGAGCCGGCGAGCACGCCGCGGCGGCTGACGGAAGTGGAGAGAATGTCTTTCATGGTCCTGTTCCCTTATTGTGGTTGAGGCGTTTTCGCCCGTTCGTCTGCATCGGTTGCCGGACGGCAGGAGCCCTCCGGGATATCAACCCTCAGCGCCCCTTGATGGCCGGACTGTAGACCATCAGGCTGAGGATTTCGAAGAGGATTTGTGCGCCGACATGCGCGGTATTGTGGTTTGCGTCATATTGCGGCGCGACTTCGACCACGTCACCACCAACAAGGTTCACGCCCTTGAAGCCGCGGATCAGTTCCAGCGCTTCGCGCGATGTCAGGCCGCCCACTTCCGGCGTACCGGTGCCGGGTGCCACGCTCGGATCGAGACTGTCGATATCGAAAGAGAGGTAGGTCGGCCCATCACCGATCACGGCCTTGGCCTTTTCGATGATCGCCGCGATGCCGAGACCGTTGATTTCCTCGGCGTGAATGACGGTCATGCCGGATTCGTAGGAGAACTCCCAGAGATATTCGGCAGGTCCGCGGATACCGATCTGGATCGTCCGGACAGGATCGAGCACACCATCAAGCACCGCGTTGCGGAACGGGCCACCATGGTGGAACTTCGTCTGGTCGAACGCACCGCCGGTATCGCAATGGGCGTCGATATGGATCATGCCGACGGGACCGTGCTTCTTGGCAATCGCCTTCATGATTGGATGGGTAATCGAATGGTCACCGCCGACGGAAAGCGGCAGCACGCCTTGGCTGACCAGCTTGGTATGATAGGCCTCGATATCGTCATGGCTCATCTCCAGTCGATAGCGGCTGGAAAACGGCACGTCACCGATATCGGCGACCTTGAGATCGAAGACCGGGGCGCATTCGAGAACATGGTTGTAGGGGCCTGTACGGTCGATTGCCCGCAGAGCTCGGGGCCCGAAGCGCGATCCCGGACGGTTAGTGACGCCAAGATCCATGGGCACGCCGACGATCGCGACATCGAGATCGCTGACATCCGGATTGCGCTGGTCAACCTGGCGATAGGGTGCGGACACGAAAGTCGGCACGCCGGCATAAGGGGCAGCACGCGTACCGTTCGAGAAGATCTTCTCGCCGACCTTGGCAAACTTCGGATCGAAGATCTCGCCGGCTTTGTCGTTTCCGTATTTCTCGCGCAGCGCCGCAAGGCGCTTTTCATCGAAAGTCATCTGGCGTTCCCTGTTAGTGAACGATGAGCAGTTCATCGTCCATTTTTGCGGCACGATCTTGGCATGCCTTTATTGTGAGCATTAACCCGCAACAGACTTGGAAAATCAATTCACGATGTTATAGCAATCGATGTGAGAAAAATTCACGGATCCTGAACCCGCCATGGCAAGCCGCCTGCCCCCGCTCAACCCACTGCGTGCCTTCGAGGCGGCTGCCCGCCGTGGCTCGATTTCGGCGGCAGCACGGGAACTGAGCGTGACACATGGCGCCATCTCGCATCAGATCCGCAGCCTCGAAGAAACGCTGAAGACGGCTCTTTTTGAGCGCGGCGGCAAGCGATTGAAACTGACGCCGCAGGGCGCCCTGTTGCTGCCGGCCGTCACTCAGGCCTTCGACGGCATCGCGGCGGCGACCGCGCTGATGAACCGCCCTTCGACCAGCGGCAGCCTGCGCATCTCCTGCGTGCCGGCCCTGCTTTCGCTCTGGCTCGTGCCCCGCCTCGGCTCCTTCGTCGATCGCTATCCCGAGATCAGCCTTACGTTGACCTCCAGCAATGATTCCAGCCTGATCTATTCCCCCGACATCGACATCGCGATCCTTTATGGTGCGGGCGGCTGGAAGGATTGCTGGACAAGGCTCTGGAGCACCTTCGAGCTCTTCCCCGTCGTCAGCCCGACGCTGCTCAACACAAGGCCGCTGCGCTCGACCCGCGATCTGCGCGACCATGTGCTGCTGCATGGTGACGACGGCCGCGAATGGCGAAGCTGGCTTGCCGCCGCCGACCAACTCGATATGCCAAAAGCGCGGGAACACTTCATGGGCGATGCGAGGCTATCGACCGAGGCTGCCCGTTTCGGCCAAGGCGTGGCGCTGGGAGACAGCATCACGGCGTCCAGCCTGATTGCCGCCGGCGAACTCGTCATCCCCTTCGATCTCGCAGTGCCCGCACCTGACGCCTTCTATGTCGCCGCTCGCAATGATGTTCGCGCGGCCCCCATCGCCAAGGTTTTCATCGACTGGATCTTCGACATGATCGAGACCGAGCGCGCCGCCCAGCCGCGCCCCGCAAGCCGCCCTTCGGGACGAGGCCTGCCCTCGACCCGCAAACGCAACCCCAACACCACTACCGTGCTTTCGGAAGAGAGCTGATATCACCGAGGACAGAGACATGCCCGCCGCCCCCTTCAATCCGCTCGTTGCAGATCTCTCGGCTCCGCCGGTCCCCTCGGTGTTCGCCTGGGCACGCGCCTATGATGGCGCTAGCGGCCCGATGATCGACTTGAGCCAGGCCGTGCCCGGCTATCCGCCGCATCCCGATCTTTTCGCCTGGCTTGCGGAAGCTGCTTCCGCCCGGGCGAATGCCGGCTACGGCCCGATCGAAGGCGAAGCGCCGCTGCGCGAGGCCTATGCGGCAGAGGTTTCGGCCGTTTATGGCGCGCCGGTTACGGCCGAGAACATCCACATCACGGCAGGCTGCAACCAGGCCTTCATGGCAACAGTCTCAGCGATTGCGGGAAGCGGCGATGCGGTGGCGCTGACGGATCCCTTCTATTTCAACCAGGAAACCACGCTGGCGATGATGGGCATTCGCCGCGAGCTCATTCCGCTCGATCCGGCCACCGGCTTCGTGCCCACCATCGAAGGCATCGAGGCAGCCCTGGCGAAGGGCGTCAAAGCCGTGGCACTGGTGTCGCCCAACAACCCGACGGGCGCCATCTATCCGGCGGACCTGCTGCGCCAGGCCTTCGACGCCTGCCGCAAGGCCGGTGCTTTCCTCATTCTCGACGAGACCTATCGCGACTTCCTCCCCGGCGAAGGCCGCCCGCATGATCTGCTTTCGATCAAAGGCTGGGAAGAAAACCTCATTCTCCTTTACTCCTTCTCCAAATCCTTCTGCATTCCCGGCCATCGGCTTGGCGCGATCACCGCCGGCGCGCGTGCCGTCTCGGAAATCGCCAAGGTCATGGACAACCTGCAGATCTGCGCGCCGCGCGCACCGCAGGCGGCCGTCGCAAAGGCGATCCCGGCGCTCAAGGCCTGGCGCGACGACAACCGCCTCGAAATCCTCAAGCGCGCCGAAACGCTGAAGGGCGTGATGGCCAAACTTCCCGTCTGGAAGATGGACTCGCTCGGCGCCTATTTCGCCTTCATCCGCCATCCCTTTGCGGGCCAGGACTCTGCTTATGTGGCGGAAAGGCTGGCGAAGAAGGCCGGCGTGCTCTGCATTCCCGGAGCCTATTTCGGCGACGATTGCCAGGACTACCTGCGCTTCGCCTTCGCAAATGCCGACAGCGCAACGATCGAAGGTCTGGTCTCCCGCCTTTCGACCTTCAAGCTGGACTGATCACGGATGAAGAAGAGTGTGGCGATCATCGGCGGTGGCCCGGCGGGCCTGATGGCAGCGGAACATCTCGCCGGCAACGGCCATGTCGTCACCGTCTACGACGCCATGCCGACGGTCGGCCGCAAGTTCCTGCTTGCCGGAAAATCAGGACTGAACATCACCCATGCCGAAGACTATGCGCGCTTCGTCACCCGCTATGGTGCGGCGAATGACCGGCTACGCTCCGTGCTCGACCTGATGACGCCGGAAGCCATCCGGGTCTGGGCAGACGATCTCGGCACGGAAACCTTCGTCGGCTCTTCCGGCCGCGTCTTCCCGAAAGTGATGAAGGCCTCGCCCCTGTTGCGCGCCTGGGTGAAGCGACTGGAAGCGACGGGCGTGACCATCCTCACCCGTCACCGCTGGACGGGTTTCGACGGAGATGCCCTGCTTTTCGAGAGACCAGAGGGTCAGAAGCACGTGATCGCCGACGCCACACTCCTCGCCCTTGGTGGCGCGAGCTGGCCGAAGCTCGGTTCAGATGCGGCCTGGGTACCACTGCTGGAAGCAGAAGGTGTCGATATCACACAGCTCCGCCCGGCCAATTGCGGTTTTGATTGCGATTTCTCGGAAAGCTTCAACACGCGCTTCTCTGGCCAACCGGTGAAATCGGTGAAGGCCACCTCGGCAGCCGGTACCACACAGGGTGAATTCGTCATCAGCAAGGGCGGCATCGAAGGCAGCCTGATCTATGCCCATGCGGCAGCGCTGAGGGACGCGCTCGACCGGGATGGCCATGGCGAGCTTATCCTCGATCTCACGCCGGGGCGCACGACCGAGAAGCTAGCGACGGACTTCGCGCTTCAGGACCGCAAGGCAAGTTTCTCGACCCGCCTGAAGAAGGCCGCCAATCTCGACGGCGTGAAGATCGCGCTGATCAGAGAGGTCACCCCTGAGGCCAACCGGCTCGACCTCACCGAGCTGGCAAAATGCATCAAGGCCCTGCCGCTCGCCGTCAAGCGCCCGCGTCCGATTGCCGAGGCAATCTCGACGGCAGGCGGCGTCTCATTGAACGCAATCGACGCGCACTTCATGCTGACATCGCGCCCCGGCACTTTCGTTGCCGGCGAAATGCTCGACTGGGAGGCGCCGACGGGCGGCTATCTGCTGACCGCCTGTTTCGCGACAGGGATTGCTGCGGCAGAAGGCATCAACCGCTGGCTGGAGACACCAAACGACTGACCCTTAGCGGCTCGCCGTCTTGTGCGACGAGCCCGGCTTGCGGAACTCGACAGTGGTCTTGGCAACCGGGATGCCGAACTTGGTGACGAGCGCCGTATTGAGCACCGTCCCGTCCTCACGCAGCACCATCTTGTCCCAGAAACGCACCTTATTGCCCTGTGTTTCCGGGCTCAGATAGACGAGATAGTTGAACCGAGCGACTGCCCCGTTGAGCTTCACCTTGGTCTCGCCGATCACGTCCTCGCGGGTGCCGCTATAGGTGTTGGGGCTGGTCTTGGTGAAGCGCCAGGTCTTGCGGTCCTTGGTGCCGTCGTCGAAGACGAAGTCTTCGCGCAACGTCAGCGTCTTGCCGTCCCAGTTTCCGGTCAGATCCACCGTAAAAGTCCGCTTGACGCCATTGATGGCGCGGAAGGAACCGACCGCTTCCGTGCGACCGACGAAGTAGTCCTCGAACGTGAACTTGTCCGCCGCCTGACCAGCGGTGGGCAGCAGGCTCATGGCGAGCCCGACAAGGGCGAAAGTGAGCTTCGGCATGATTGGCGTCTCCATCATTGGCGTTGTGCAAACCACTACGCACCGGATGGACGGCCGGATTTTTCCCGGCACGGCAAACATATTCGTGAAGGCAGCCCAGGCACCGCCTCAAACGAATTCAGCCGTTATCGCGCTGATAGATCCAGTCGTGGTCAGGATGATTCTGGAAACGCCATTTGCGCAAGGGGCCGGCCATGACGTTGAGATAATACATCTCGTAGCCATGCGGCACGCCGCAGGGGTGATGCCCCCTAGGCACCAGCACCACATCACCATCAGACACCGCCATGGTTTCGTCCAGCGAGCCGTCCTCTGTGAAGACACGCTGGAAACCGAAGCCTTGAGCCGGGTTGAGGCGGTGGTAATAGGTCTCCTCGAGATAGGTCATCTCCGGGAAGTTGTCCTCGTCATGCCGATGCGGCGGATAGGACGACCAGTTGCCGGACGGCGTGAAGACTTCGGTCACCAGCAAGCTGTCGGCCACATCGCGATCTTCCATGGCGATCGGGTAGATATGTCGCGTGTTGGCGCCCTTGCCGCGATCGACCAGCGAAATGCCCTCAGGCCCGATCTGCTGTGCGTCGCGGCCGGGCATGGCAGGTGCCGTGCAGATGGCGAGCACGCAGTCAGTGGTGGCCTTGGCCGACCAATCGCTGCCGGCAGGCACGTAGACACAATGCGGCGGGGTCTTCTCGAACACCGACATGCGCTGGCCGAGTTCACCGAACTCCTTGCCTCCACCAGAGATCTCAGCCTTGCCTTCGACGAGCACGAGAATGACCTCCGTCTCACCCGTCTGCTCGGCAGCGCTTTCGCCCGCCTTCAGATGGTAGAGCCCGAAGCCGACATAGCCCCAGCCGGCACTGGCGGGGGTAATGTCATGCACTTTGCCGGATGTGCCCGAAGGCTTGCGCAACAGATCGGCCATTCCTCGTCTCCTGATTTTGGCGCTCAGTCGGCGTCAGCCTGTTCGGCTTCGGCTGCAATCCTGGCACGCTCGGCCTCTGCCTTGGCTTCGGCCTTTTTCATCGTGTGATCATACATGAACAGCAGTTCGTAACCGGCATAAAGCCCGGCCACGATAAAGACCATCGCCCAGCCGGTCGCACCGTTCGAATACTCCACCCCGGACCAGGCCAGCGGCAGCACGACGCAGAGGATGCGGCGATAAAGCGGCTTGAAGAAGGGATGAGTCGGATCGAGGATCTGGAACTTCAAGGCTTTGCTCCCGGCAGTCTTGTGAGTGGGTCGCATGCAATAGAGCCCAAATCCGCCTGCTGTCAAAACAAGGGGCGAAGATTAAACCCCCGCCCCGTGTTCAATTCAGATCAGGCCGGCATCCTTGGCGAAGCCCTTGAGCGATTTCAGGCCGAGGCTCTGATACTCGAAGGGATTGCGCACATCCGGATCCTGCTCGGCCTCGATGACGATCCAGCCTTCATAACCATGCTCGGCGGCGATCTTCAGAACCGGGGTAAAATTCACGCCGCCCTCGGTGTCGCCAGGCACGGTGAACACGCCGCGACGCACGCCTTCGAGGAAGGAGAGTTTTTCGTTACGCACCTGGTCGGCGATGACGGGACGAACATTCTTCGCGTGGATATGGCCGACGCGATGCATGTATTTTTTCGCGACCGCTTCCGGATTGCCGCCACCGAAAGTGCAATGGCCGGTATCGAGTAGCAGCTTGGCATGCGGGCCGGTAAACTCCATGAGCTTGTCGATCTCGGCCTCGGTCTCGACGACCGTTCCCATGTGGTGGTGGTAGACGAGCGAAATGCCCTGGCTCGCCGAAAATTCGGCCAGCGCCTCGACGCCGGCACCGAACTTTGCCCATTCGGCATCGGAGAGGACAGGACGATCGGCAAGTGCCGCATCATCGGCGCCATGGATGGCGTTCGAGGTTTCGCAGACGATGATGACCTTGCAGCCCATGGCCTTCAGCACATCGAGGAAGGGCTGCATGGCGGCCTTTTCTTCCTCGATGGAGTTGGTCAGCAGGTTCAGCGAATGCCAACCGGAGACGAATTTCAGGCCGCGCGGCTCCAGCACCGACTTGAGACCCGCAGGATCGGTCGGCAGCTTGTGGCCTTTCTCGATGCCGTCGAAACCGATCTTGGCGGTTTCGTCCAGGCATTGTTCGAGGCTGATATGGGCGCCGAGGCGACGGTCGTCGTCGTTCGACCAGGCGATCGGGTTGGTTCCGAAAAGGATCATGATCAGGTTCTTTCCTTCAGAGCCGCTTCATAGGCAACGCGGGCTTGTTTGACTTCGGCGCGGGCGGAGACTTCCGGCACCGCGACATCCCACCAATAGCCGCCGGCTCCGGTGGTTGGGTAAGGATCGGTATCGATGACGATAACAGTGGTCTCGGTCGCCTCGCGGGCGGCATCGAGTGCCGTTTCCAGCTCTGATATCGACGACACCTTGCGCGCCTTTGCCCCCATCGACGCGGCATGGGCTGCGAAATCGATGCCGATCGGGCTGACATTGGTATGGGCATAAAGATTGTTGAACTGCGCGCCGCCGGTGCCCATCTGCAGCCGGTTGATGCAGCCGTAGCCCCGGTTGTCGGTGATCACCAGCGTGATCTTCACGCCCATGCCGACAGCGGTTGCCAGCTCCGAATTCATCATCATGTAGGAGCCGTCGCCGACCATGACGATAACGTCGCGGTCCGGTTCGGCCATCTTGATGCCAAGACCGCCGGCGATCTCGTAGCCCATGCAGGAGAAGCCGTATTCCATGTGATAGGAGAGCGGCAGCTTCGACTTCCACAGCTGATGCAATTCCCCCGGCATGGTGCCGGCGGCGCACATGACAACCGTATTGTCTCGCGAGGCGCGCTGCACGGCGCCGATCACCTGCATGTCGGTCGGCAGCGAATTACTGTCCTTGGGCGCAGCCGTCACGGCATCCGCCTTGGCAAACCAGGAGGCCTTGAGACCGGCATCCGGTGCGGCATACGTGTGATCGCCGAGCGCTGCCGAGAGCTTTTCGAGGCCGATTTTCGCATCAGCCACCAGCGGGATCGCATCATGCTTGGCGCTATCGTAAGGCTGCACGTTGAGCGCCAGGATCTTACGGTCAGGGTTCTTGAACAGCGCCCAGGACCCCGTGGTGAAATCCTGGAAGCGCGTACCGACGCCGATGACGAGATCCGCCTTTTCCGAGACCACATTGGCGCTTTCGGCACCGGTCACACCGACAGGGCCGAAGTTCAGACCATGGTCCCAGGCGAGTGCCGACTTGCCGGCCTGCGTCTCGACGACGGGGATCTGGTGCTTCTCGACAAAGGCCTTCAGCGTGTCGGTGGCCCCCGCAAAATGCACGCCGCCACCAGCGACGATCACAGGGTTCTTCGCCGCCTTCAGCGCCGCAACAGCCGCTTCGAATTCCACCACATCCGGCTCCGGACGACGGAAGCGCCAGGTCTTGCTTGCAAAGAAGCTCTCGGGATAGTCATAGGCCTCGGCCTGCACATCCTGGCAGAAGGCAAGCGTGACAGGGCCGCAATCGGCGGGATCGGTCAGCGTACGCATGGCGCGGGGCAGCGCGGTCAGGAGTTGTTCCGGCCGCATGATCCGGTCGAAATAGCGCGAGACAGGGCGGAAGCAGTCATTCGCCGACATCGTGCCGTCGCCGAAGTCCTCGATCTGCTGCAGAACCGGATCGGGGCCGCGATTGGCAAAGACATCGCCGGGGATGAAGAGCACCGGCAGGCGGTTGACATGGGCGAGCGCCGCCGCCGTCACCATGTTGAGCGCGCCGGGGCCGATGGAGGACGTCACCGCCATGGCGCGACGGCGGCCGAGCTGCTTGGCATAGGCGATCGCCGCATGCGCCATCGACTGCTCGTTCTGGCCGCGATAGGTCGGCAGCTCGTCGCGGATGCCGTAAAGCGCTTCGCCGAGACCGGCGACATTGCCATGGCCGAAGATCGCCCACATGCCGGCGATATAGGGAACGCCATCCTCATTCATCTGGTTGGCGAGGTAGCGCATCATCGCCTGGGCGGCGGTCAGCCGGATCGTCTTCATGCTTTTCCTCCCTTGGCGGAAACCGCCTTTTGGCGTGCCGCATCCCAGATCGCGCAGAGGCTCTGGTAACGGGCCGCCATGTCCTCCACGGCCTGGGCGTCATTGATGCTGCCGGCGAGCCACTTGCGGGCAGCGTCGCCAAAGATGGTGCGGCCGACGGCGAAACCTTTGACCAGATCGAAGCCGGCAGCAAGCTGGAAGCTCTCCTCAAGCTCCACCTGCGGCGCATCAAGACCGAGCACCACGATGCCGCGCGTGTTCGGGTCGTTGCGTTCGATGGCGTTGCAGGCATTCGCCCAGGACGCCGTGGTCTTCATCGGCTCCAGTTTCCACCAGTCGGGATAGACGCCGATCTCGTAGAAGCGCTCGATGATCTTGGCCACCGTTTCGTCATCGCAGGCGCCGACCTTGGAGGGGATGACCTCCAGCAGGAATTCGAGCCGATTGCGGCGCGCCGCATGGAAGAGCCGCTGCACGGTCTTTTCCTGCTCGGCCTTCATCTCCGCGCTATCGTCGGGGTGATAGAAGCAGAGCACCTTCACCACATGTTCGAGCGGCCATTCGACGAGGCCGCCGAAATCGGGGCCGATTTCCGGCTCCAGCGTCAGCGGACGCGAGCCCGGCCATTCGACAGGACGACCGATCCACAGACCCGTGCCAGCCGCGCGATAGAGTGACTCGCGACCGAGACGGCTGTCACAGAGCAGGCCGTAACCGGAATTGCCGCCGGAGACAGAGAGCGCCGCATCGAGGCAGAGGTTCTTGAAGGCACCGATCTTCTCGTCGGCAACGCCTGATTCCTTGGCCATGGCTTCGAGCTGCATGCGATGATCGAAGGCAAACACCCGCATCGTCGACCAGTCATTCTTGCGGTTCGTCGACCAGTGCACCTGCTCCAGCGCCTCGTCCTTGCGCAGCGCCTTGTTCTGGATGCCAGTGCGGAAGAAATACTGCAGCTCATCCCAGCTCGGATAGGCCGGCGTGCAGCCGTGGCGCGAGACGGCAAACGCGCCGCAGGCATTGGCGAATTTTAGGCTGGTCGGCCAATCCTGGCCGGTGAGCCAGCCCTTGAGCAGCCCCGACATGAAGCCGTCACCGGCGCCCAGCACATTGAACACCTCGATCGGAAAACCCTGGCCGGTCTGGCCGGCATCGAGACTATCAGGGATCGCGCCATCAAAGACCACGGCACCCATCGGGCCGCGCTTGCACACCAGCGTCGCGGAGGAGACCTTGCGAACCGCCTTCAGCGCCTCGATCGTATCGGTCGAGCCGCCGGCTATGTGGAACTCCTCTTCCGTACCGACGATCAGATTGAAGAGATGCAGCGTCGACTGCAGCTTCGCGGTGACCTGAGCGGACTCGACAAAGCGGCTTTCGCCATCGCCATGGCCGGCAAGACCCCAGAGGTTCGGGCGGTAGTCGATGTCAAGCGCCGTCAGACCGCCCTTTTCGCGGGCGATCTTCAGCGCCTTGAGCACGGCAGCTTCCGTGCGCGGATGCGACAGATGCGTGCCGGTCGCACAGACGCAGCGCGCCTCGGCGATGAAATCCGGATCGATATCCTCTTCCGACAGCGCCATGTCGGCGCAGTTTTCGCGGTAGAAGATCAGCGGGAACTGGTGTTCGTCCCGGATGCCGAGCAGCACCAAGGCGGTCAGCCGTTCCTTGTCGGTCTTCACGCCGCGCACATCGACGCCCTCGCGCACCAGCTGCTCGCGGATGAAGCGGCCCATATGCTCGTCGCCGACGCGGGTGATCAGTGCCGACTTCAAGCCGAGCCGCGCCGTGCCCGCCGCGATATTGGTCGGCGAGCCACCGATATATTTGTTGAAGGAGGCCATGTCCTCCAGCCGACCGCCAACCTGGGCCCCATACAGGTCCACGGACGAGCGACCGATCGTGATCAGATCGAGCGAAGCCAAGCGATGTCCTCCCTGTGATGCGGGATCTAGCGCCCCGCCTCGAAACCATTCCACGATTTGGAACGGCCATGTCTAAAAATGGACTATAAATTCTATTTTTCAGAATTTCAATACGAACGTTCAGGCTTCCTGTCGCGCAGTCCCGACGGCGACGGAAAGCGTGATCGCCAGACAGAGCGTGGCCGACAGCGACCGGAACGCACCAAAGTCGACTTCCGAAACGGAGAGCAGAGTAGCCCCCATGCGGCGCAGTGGACTGACCACCGTATCGGTGACCGCAATGACCGGAACGCCGCGCGCGCGCACCTGCTCGACCAGCTCAAGCGTTTCGGCGGAATAGGGAGAAAAGGTGACGGCGAGCAGCGCATCACCCGCCTGGATCGCATGATGGTTGTCGAGCCGACCGACCACACTGTGCAGCATCGCCGGTACACCCATCTTCTCGAAGGCATAGGCCATGTAACTTGCCACCGGAAAGGAGCGGCGCAGACCGATGATGTGGATCATGCGCGCTTCGGAAAGCTGCCTGACCGCCACCTCCATTGCCTGCGGATCAACGGTTTTGACGAGATTTTCGAGAGAAAGCCGCCCAGCCTCGACAAATTCGGCGAGAAGGGCGGAGGGCGATCCCTCGGCTTTTTCCCTTAAGTGCTGCAGGCGCGTCGAATAATCCGGCCAGCCGCCGACGAAGCTTTCGCGAAACAGCTTCTGCATCTCTGAAAAGCCTGTGAAGCCCATGATCTGGCAGAAGCGCATGAAGGCCGAAGGCTGCACGCCCGCCCCTTCCGCCATCTCGGCGACGGTAGAGACCGCAATGCGATCCTTGTTGGCGGCGACATAGTCGGCGCATTGCTTGAGCCGCTTGGGCAGGCTGCCGGAAACTTCCAGCAGCCGATCTTCAAAGTCCTTGATCGTCTGCGGTCCGCCGATTTCGTTCATTCGTTTTCCTACCCTTACCCCGTGACACTGTCCCGCTTGACAGAAACCGTATCAAGATCTAGCAAAATAGAACATATATTCCAAAACATGGCCTTGGCCAGCGTGAAATGGAACATCAATCAGGCGCCTCCGTCAGGAGCACACCACAATCGCCGCCCTTTGACGAGGGACCAAGGCGCATAGGGAGGAAACGAACATGGTCACGAGACTGGCACTTCTGGGCGCCGGCCGCATCGGCAAGGTGCATGCCAAGGCAATCGCCGAAGACAAGCGCGCGAAACTGGTCGCCGTTGCCGACGCCTTCGCCGACGCCGCAAACGCCATCGCGGCCCAGACCGGCTGCGCGGTAAAGACGATCGAGGAGATCGAGGCCGACAAGGAGATCGACGCCGTCATCATCTGCACGCCGACCAACACCCATGCCGACCTGATCGAGCGTTTCGCCAAGGCCGGCAAGGCGATCTTCTGCGAAAAGCCAATCGATCTGGATGTCGCACGCGCCAAGGCCTGCCTTGAGACCGTCCGCGCCGTCGGCGGCAAGGTCATGCTCGGCTTCAACCGCCGCTTCGACCCACATTTCCAGGCCGTCCGCAAGGAGATCGACAAGGGCTCGATCGGCAAGGTCGAGATGGTCACCATCACCAGCCGCGACCCGGGCGCACCGCCTGCCGAATACATCAAGGTCTCCGGCGGCATCTTCCGCGACATGACTATCCATGACTTCGACATGGCCCGCTTCCTGCTCGGCGAAGAGATCGAAACGGTCCAGGCCTCGGCCTCGGTTCTGGTCGATCCTGTCATCGGCGAACTCGGCGACTATGACAGCGCCTCACTGATCCTGACGACCAAGAGCGGTCGCCAGGCGATCATCTCCAACTCGCGCCGCGCATCCTACGGCTACGACCAGCGCATCGAAGTGCACGGCTCGCTCGGCTCGGTTTCGGCTGAAAACCAGCGCCCGGTCTCGATCGAAGTCGCCAACAAGGACGGTTATACCCGCCCGCCGCTGCACGACTTCTTCATGACCCGCTACACGGCGGCCTATGCAGCCGAAATCTCCGCCTTCATCGACGCGCTCGACAACGGCACGCCGATGGCGCCCTCGGCCGAAGACGGCCTGATCGCTCTGGCGCTGGCCGACGCTGCCGTCAAGTCCGCCAAGGACAAGTCGGCGGTTACCGTTACCTACTGACAATCAAGAGCTCCCGCGGGACCGAAAGGTCGCGCAGAATGGAAACGCCGCCCGAACCTCCTCGGGCGGCGTTTTCCGTTTCGACATGGATTCAGCAAAACCGGCTCAGACCGCCAGCTCGCGCCGCTCGATCTCGGTCAACATCGCCAGATCGAGGATCTTCTGCAGGTTTGCGGCATGCCGGAAGCTCGGCTCCTGCCCATAACCTGAGCGGATCGCCGTGATGAACTTCTGATAGTTTGTCTCGACCGGATCGACCTCGATCTCCCGCCAGACGGCCTTTTCGACATCCTCCTGCAGGCAGGCCCTCAGACTCGACCCGTCGAGGCGGTGGATGACCTCCAACGCGCCCTTGTCGCCATGGACACGAAGGCGCAACTCGTTGAGATGACCTGTCGCCCAGCGACTGGCGTGAACCACGCCCATCGCGCCGTTGGTAAACTCGGCGGTCATGGTGAAGCTGTCATTGGCGTCGAGATCGTATTCGCCGATCCTGTTGCCGGGCGCCTTCTCGAAGGTCTTCAGACGCGCGAAGACATGATCGATATCGGTCGCCGCACCATAGCCGGCAAAGTCCAGGATATGGATGCCGACATCTCCGAGCACGCCATTCGAGCCGTGCTTGGTGGAAAGCCGCCACAGCCACTGGCTCTCTGTCGACCAGTCACCCCAGGCCTTGGAGACGAGCCAGCTCTGCAGGTAGGAGGCCTCGATGTGGCGGACCTTGCCGATCTCGCCACCGATGACCATCTGTCGTGCCTTCTGCACCTGGGCGACATTCCGGTAGGTGAGGTTGACCATGTTGACGAGGCCGGACATTTCCGCAGCCGTCGCCATCTCGTCGGCCTTGGCATAGTTTTCCGCCAGGGGCTTTTCGCACATGACATGTTTGCCGGCAGCGAGAAGCTTCAACGTCGTCGGGTAATGGACCTTGTCCGGCGTGACATTCGTGACGGCATCGAACTCACCCCAGGCAATCGCCTCTTCGAGCGAGGTGAACGTGTTGGGGATATTGTGCCGGGCGGCAAAGGCGCGCACCGTCGCCATGTCGAGATCAACAGCCGCGACAAGCTGCACATCGGTGATGATCGAGAAGTTCATGGCATGGGTATTGGCCATGCCACCCGTGCCGAGGATCAGCAGGCGTATGGGGGCAGTGCTCATTTGTAGCCTTCCTCACCGGCCTGATGCAGGCGCGGACCGCGCTCGGTAATCGGCTCCAGCGCCTGCTCGACCGGGACATTCGGTGCATCATGCACGGCCACATAGCGCGGCATCGGATTAAACGCCCACTTCACCCCGTTGCGAAGCACCTGCTGAACGGTCGCGTCGTGATAGGTCGGATAGGTCTCATGACCCGGACGGAAATAGAAGATATTGCCCGCACCGCGTCGCCAGGTGAGACCCGAGCGAAAGATCTCGCCGCCGGCGAACCAGGAGATGAAGACCGTTTCCAGCGGCTCCGGCACCGAGAAGAACTCGCCATACATCTCTTCGTTTTCAAGCACGAAGTTTTCCGGGATGCCGGCTGCGATCGGATGGCCGGGATTGACGGTCCAGATCCGCTCGCGCTCGCCCGCCTCACGCCATTTGAGCGCGCAGGGCGTGCCCATCAGCCGCTTGAAGGGCTTGGCGAAATGACCGGAATGCAGGACGAGAAGGCCCATGCCTTCCCAGACACGGCTTGCGACCCGCTCGACGATCTCGTCGGAGACATCGCCATGCGCCTTGTGGCCCCACCAGACGAGCACATCGGTCTCGGCCAGCCGCTCGACGGAAAGCCCGTGCTCAGGCTCCTGCAGCGTCGCCGTCGTCGCCTCGATATCCGGATCCGTATTCAGCGCGGCGGCAATCGTCGCATGCATGCCATCGGGATAGATCTCCCGGACGATGGCGTTTTCCCGCTCATGAATGTTTTCGCCCCAGACAACCGTTCTGATCGTCATCTGCATTCTCCTTGGTTAGAGCCAGCCAACCGGCCTTCAGAAAAGCCTCAACGAGGCCCATCGTTCCGTCAGACGTAAGAAGGAATCGGAACAAAACTAGGGCAGCATCAGGAATATTTGAAAGCGGTTTGGTCGACGATTTTTGCAGGCGCTTGGCCCGGTGTCAAAAGAGATTTATGAGTATCTTCGAGCAATTTGTGCCAGAACGCGTGGGGGAAGCTCAGCGCTCCGATTGCTGAATTTTGGAAGCGCTTTTACATTGCCTTGCAAGAATTGTCAGTATGCAGGATCGCATGACATAAGCGTACAAACGGCGATCTTGCCGTAACGGTGTGAACGACACGGATGAAGCTCAAGGAATTTGCCAAAGAGATCGGCCTGTCACCGACGACCGTGAGTCGCGCCTTGAGCGGTTATCCGGAAGTCAACGAGGCGACACGCGCACGGGTGATGGAAGAGGCAGCCCGCCTCGGCTATCGGCCGAACATAAATGCCGTGCGCCTTGCGACCGGCCGCGCCGGTGCCATCGGCGTAGTGATGACCAAGGCTGGTGACTATCAGTTCTCCGAATTCCTCAGCGGCATGGCTGATCGCCTGAGTGGCGAGGACATCGACATCCTCATTACGCCCATGGCGGAGCATGCGCCCGGCGACGAGCTGCAGCTTTACCGGCGACTTGCCGAAAGCCGTCGGGTCGATGCCGTCGTGATCCACTCGCCACGCCCCAAGGATCCCCGCATCGCGCTTCTGCACCAGTTGAAGCTCCCCTTTATCGTGCATGGCCGCTCCGCCACCGAGGTCCCGCATGCCTGGCTCGACATCGACAACGAAGGCGCAGTCAGGCGGAGCACGGAACACCTGCTTGACCTCGGCCACAGGCGCATCGCGCTCCTGAATGGTCGAGAGGGCCTGACGTTCACGCTGGATAGACTGGCTGGCTATAAAGCCGCCCTCGCCGAACGCGGCATCGACTATGATCCGCAGCTCGTCACCCATGGCAGCTTCACGGACGAGATCGGTTTTCGCTTCGCCCGCTCCGCGCTCGAACAGCGACCGCGCCCTACAGCCTTCGTCGCCGGTTCGATGATGACGGCGCTCGGCGTTTATCGCGCGGCCCGGTCGAGAAACCTTGTCATTGGACAGGACATTTCTGTCATCGCCCATGACGACGTCTTTCCGTATCTGACCGCCGAGAACATGGCCCCTTCTCTCTCGACAACCCGCTCATCGATCCGCGCCGCCGGAAGTCGAATTACGGACCTCCTCCTGCAAATGCTTTCGGGATGCCAGGCAACGGATGTGAAGGAGCTCTGGCCGGTGGAACTGATCCTGCGCGAAACCAGCCGGCCCGTTCCGAAGGATGCAGCCGAATGACCGGTCCTCACCGCAAACGGATCGTCGTCATCGGCCACATCAACCATGACCGCATCTGGCGACTGACTGAGCCACTGCGTGCCGGTGGACGGATTGCCTGGTCATCGCGGGAGACACGCCTCGGTGGCGGCGGATATTTCACCGCTCGCAGGCTGCTCGATCTCGGACACGACGTGGCGCTGCTGTCGAACCTGATGGACGATGCGCATGGGGAGGAAGCGCTTGCCGAATTGAAGGAAGCCGGCTTCGACACGACGCTGATCGCGCGGCGTGACGGCCAAACCGATTTCGCAGATATCATGCTCGACCCCACAGGCGAGCGGACCATCCTTTCCAGCGAGCGACGCCTCTCCCGCACCTTTGTGCTCGATCGCGCAATTAAGGCCGATGCCTTCTACGTCAACGCGCCGAAACTGCCAGACGCCATCCTCACCTCCCTGAACCGCGCGCCCCTCGTCATCTCGCAGTTTCCGCTCCGCGAGGGCGAGGTCCGTCCCGCCGATATCATGGTCGGTTCGAAAGCAGACCTGCCCGGCACCCCAATTGCTGAAGTCTGGGTCATGGCACGCAGGCTCGCGACAGAGCGGCTCACCCATCTCGTGATGACGGACGGCCCGGCCGCAATCTCGGTCTTTGACGGAAAAATTGAGACCCAGGTGCTCCTGAGCCGCCGGGTCACCGTTCGCGACACCATCGGTGCCGGCGACACCTTCAGCGGCAGTCTTATGCACGCCCTGCTGGGCGGGAAAAACGCCGTTGAGGCGAGCCAGCTTGCCGGCGACGAGACAACCGCATGGCTTGAGAAGCGTGAAGCCCAGACGCGATCTGCAACAGAAAAATCAATATCATAACATCTTTATTTGACCGTCCTGCGGGAACTTCCTGACCATCCTCCGAGTTGCTGGGGCGCCAAACGGAGGAAGGCATGACTGAAGCCGATTTCACCTGGAACGTGCCCGTCGAACTGGAACTGCCCTGTGGGCTGACGCGCCGTTTTCTCAATGCATATGACGCGCTGGATTTTCTCGATGCGGAGTGGCCGACGAGACGCGGCCCTGCTTATGAACGCGCCTTGCGGCTTTGCCGCAAGGCACTGCGGGGCACTCGTGCAACCGAGCTGGCACGCAGCGCCTTCATCGCGGCGGCAGATGAAGCGGGCATGCGGCAGTGTTCAAACCCGCAAAAGCAAATGGTGAGCTTCCTGCCGAGAGCGAGACCCGCCGTCGCCTGACATTCCGGAGCAAATGAATGACGCGCGCGGGCGAGACGGATAGTTGCATCCGCCCCGCTCGGGATAAGTTTCGAAGGGGAGAGCCGCTCAGGCGGCTCCCGAGGTCAGCACCGCGATCGTCTGCCCTTCCATCAGCTCCCGCAGCAGGATGCCTTCGGCGGCAACAATCTGCCGATCAGACAAGACGTCCGTCCAGCCATGCCCTGCGAGCGCCTCAGGCAATTGCACGACGGTATCCCCCCAGAACTGTTCCGATAACAGTCCCTCGCCCTGCTGAAGCATGGCGACCGGTAGACGACAGGCGACGGTGATCACCGCGACGCCGTCATGCACTCGCGCAAACGCCACGGCCTGCGACTGGCGGGGGCCCGCGATCGTCAACGGCAGATACCGCCCCTGCAGGAACAACTGGGGATACCGGTTGCGAAGCGACAGACCGCGTCCGACGACCGCTTGTTTCAGCCACCCCTCGGCCAGTGCGCGTGGGTCGCCAAAGGAAATCGGCGCCGTGGGATCGAAAGCGGACAGGGTTTCGAAATGTGGCGGACGCCGATTGTCGGGATCGACGAAACTGAAATCGAGCGCTTCGCTTCCCTGATAGATGTCGGGAACGCCCGGCGCGGTCAGTTTGATCACGGTCTGGGTGAGGCCATTGATCAGACCCGCCCAGATCAGCGGCTGGATGTCGCGCACGAACTCGTTGATGAATTGAGGACTGTCGAGAAGCAGCGTCCGGACATAGTCCTTCACGGCAGTCTCATAGGCTTCGTTCACCGCGTTCCAATTAGTCCTGAGCTTTGCCTCGCGCAGGGATTTCTCCACGAAGGCCGAGACACGCTCGGCGAAATCGGCGATCCCTTCCCGGTCGTCCGCCGTGAGATCGACCGGCCAGTGGCCGATCAATGCCTGGAAGATCATCCACTCGACCTCGGCTTCGGGCGCAGGCTTGCCATCGACCTCTGCGACGGCACCCCGATGCGCCTTGCGCCAGCCGTCGATCAGGCCTGCAAAGCGGGGCGCATCCTCGGCAAGCGCAAAGAGACGCGCGCGGGCATCCTCGCCGCGCTTGGTGTCATGGGTCGATGAGGCGGAAAGCCCCGATGGCTGCGTCTGCGCACGCCGCTGCATCTCGGCATGAAAGTGTTCGAGTCCGCCCTCTTCCGGCTCCAGTTCTCCGCCGACCTCGTTCAAGGCCAGGAACTCGACATGGCGGAAGAACAGCGTGTCCTCGAGCGACTTTGCCATCAGCGGCCCGGTTAACTGCTGGAAGCGGCGACGGAAGAGATCGGATCCGACGCCCCCACCTTCAAACCGCCCTTCGCCCTTCAGGAGATCGGCGATGGACCAGGCCGCATCGGCCGCCGTCTCGTCCAGCCGCGCTTTTGCTTTGCTCAGCACCTGATCAACGAGTTGCCGATCTTCGGCGCTCATGTCTCCCTGGGCCGCATAAGTCCGATAGCGTGGGAAGGCGAGAAGAAGCTCTTCCAGGGCGCGGCTCATCGTCTCCTCGTCGAGCCCGAGCAGATCGGCGCCCTGCCCGACCAGGGCCTTTACCTCGCCGGCGAAGTTCACCCGGATCATCCGAAGCTTCGCCTCGCGCATCTTGTCCGCAACAGGCGTCTGTGGCCCCGCGATCGCGGCATAGGCCTGACGCATGGCTAGGAAGCCCGCAGAATCGAGCAGAACCGGCACCTGGGCCGCGATGAACTCGTAGCCGGTCGAACCTTGCACGGGCCAACTCTTTGGCAGATCCTCTCCCCGGGCCAGGATCTTCTCGACATAGATCGGAATACCGTGTCCCACGGCGTCGCGCAGTTCCTGCAAATAGCGGCCGGGGTCTGCGAGACCATCGACATGGTCGATGCGCAAGCCGTCGACCTGACCGGATTGCACCAGATCCAGCACCGTCCGATGGGCAGCCTCAAAGACATCCAGGGCCTCAACACGCAGTCCGACAAGACCGGCGATTTCGAAGAAACGCCGATAGCTGAGGCCCTTGGCGGCTTCCGTCCAATGCATCAGGCGAAAGGGCTGAAGGTCGTGGAGAAAGAGCAGAAACTCTCGCTCCTCAGCCTTCACCTGGAGCTCCTCAAGCAGCCCATCGCAGCCATGCTCGCGGCAAAGCGAAACGACGGCTTGATGGAATTCGGCCTCCTCACCGGCTTTTGCCTTGCGCCCGAGATCCGAGAGCGGCGCGGCCATCGGATGCTCACAATTGGCGAGAGCGGCCGGATAGGTCGATGGGTTCAGCGGGTAGAGACTGTCAAAATAGGCGAGTGCAAGCACCCCTTGGTCAGCATCGAGCGCGAGCGAGACCTCTTCATCCACCACCGCCTGCTGGAAAGGCTTGCCGAGAAACGGAAGCGTCAGCCGCTGGCTCCAGTCGATGTCGAAATAGTGCCCATAATTACTTGCCTCGCCCCATTCGATGACGCTGCGCCACCAGGCGTTTTCGAGACTGGCCGCCATATGGTTTGGCACGATGTCGAGGATCAGGCCGAGACCTTCGGCCTTCAACGCGGCAGCCAGACGTTCGAACCCCTCACGACCGCCAAGCACGGGATCGATGACATTGGCATTCGTGACGTCATAGCCGTGTGTCGATCCATCGGTCGCGGCAAACACGGGCGACGCGTAGAGATGGGTGATGCCGAGACGCTTCAGATAGGGCACGAGCCCGATGGCGCGGTCGAAATCCATGCCGCCGCGAAACTGCAAGCGGTAGGTCGAAACGGGAAGAGGCATGCTGGCATCCTTGAGGGTGGGGTGTCCGACCCGGACCAACGCCAACCGGCCTGCCTTGTTCCCGCCGTCCCAGTGGATCCGGGATCCTCAGTGGAGGTCGAATTCTCCGTCCACCTTGCGCCATTCGTTCGGCCCGATCAGCCGCTTGTGGCTGAAGCGCACGGAATGCAGGTCGCCATCCAAATTGGTCCGCCAGAAATCATCGTCGGCAAGCTGCGTGAGAAGCCCGACTTCGCCTACGACTGAAATGCCCAGACCGGCGACTATGGCGACCTCTTCGCCCAAGGCGTCATCGACCCGGCCAAGGTGGTCCGTACCGCGCTGCGGGATGCAGCCTCCGTTGCCGGCCTCCTGATCACCACGGAGGCGATGATCGCCGAAAAGCCGAAGAAGGAGGCAGCCCCGGCGATGCCGGCAGGCGGCATGGACTTCTGAGCTTTCGAAGATCTATGAACGAGGAAGGGCCGCTCCAGAGGGCGGCCCTTTTGGTATTTGGGGCGAGAACGCTCAGGCCGCGAGCGCAGCCGGAACGGGGCTGAGGCCCTCGAAGGTCGGCCGAGCGATATAATAGCCCTGGATCAGATCCACGCCGAGATCCGTCAACATCTGAAGTTCGCCCGCAGTCTCCACCCCCTCACAGACGGCGGTAACGCCAAGTTCGCGCAGCATGTCGAGCGTACGGCTGACAACAATCTGCTTCACGCTATCGGTGTCGATGCCGCGGATAAGATCCATGTCGAGCTTCACCAGATCGGGCTGGAATCGGGTCAGAAGGTTGAGGCCGGAATAACCGGCACCAAAATCATCGATCGCCGTCTTGAAGCCGATCTCGCGATAGCTTCTCAGGATATTGAGCAGATGCGCCGTGTCGAGTTTCTCAACCTCGGTGAACTCGAAAATGATGCGGTCGAGCGGAAAATCCGTCCGCCGCGCGGTCTCGAGCGTCTGGCGAATGCAGGCACGCGGCTCGTACACGGCATTCGGCATGAAATTGATCGACAGATGCGGCATCCGGTCCCGAGGAAAAAGGCTCGCGGCCAATTCGATGGCGCGTACCCGACATTGCTGGTCGAAAGCGTAACGATTGTCGGGATCGACCAGCGAGAGCACCGATACGGCACCGCTGCCATCAAGGCCACGAACGAGTGCCTCATGCGCGAAAACTTCACGACGCCGGGTGTCGATGATCGGCTGAAATGCCATCGAAAATCGCGACTCGAAGGCGGTCCCATTTTTGCAACCCTGGCAGGTCATCGCGGCTCCTGAATTATGCTTCTCAACCAAAACACAACCGTCTTAAGGAAGCTTGAAAGCTGCTACGCAACCAGTTTCCGAGGAAGCAACCGTCTTGCTCCGTTATTCATGACCTTTTTTGGATTGCTGATTTAACCAATCGAGATAATCGAATATCCCCGAACATGAGGCTGATTCGAAAAAGCCTCACGAGCTAAATGACTTAGCTGGGGATGCGGACATGAGGGAACAGACCGATATCGAGACCTGGGCGATGGTCCGGGCTCAACAGATCGTCATGCAGCACGGCGCAAATCTGGTCGTCGCGGCGCAGAGACTGGACCACAAGAAGACTACCGCAAATACCTACGCGCTTCGGACTGCGATCATGGCATCGCTGATCGAAGCCAGGAAATCGCCGTCTGCAGACGCGATGGCATCCATGGACGCACAGGCCTGAGACGAGGGCCGAGCAGCCGAATGGGAACGTACTCAGTTCGCTTCCCGAAGGTCGACGGAAGTGCTGGCTCACCTTGATCGCAGCAGTCAGACATGCGAGCGTCCTGCCATGCGCATTCTGCTCGTGGAAGACACGCTTGACGTCGGAGAGGCCATCTCTCGCCGCTTTGAAACCATCGGCCACACGGTCGATTGGGAGACGAACGGCCGTGCGGCCTCCGAGATCCTCGATTTTACCGAATATGATCTGGTGATCCTGGATGTCATGTTGCCGGGCATGGATGGGTTCTCAATTCTGAAGCGAATGCGTGACCAGGGCTCGACCGTGCCTGTCCTCGTGTTGACGGCCCGCTCGGAAATCGACGATCGCGTCGGCGCACTCGATCTTGGCGCGGACGATTACCTGGTAAAGCCCTTCGACTTCCGCGAACTGGAAGCCCGCGCCCGTGTGCTGCTGCGGCGACATGCCGGCGGAGAGGCGACCAACGTGATCGCCTGCGGCGATGTGCTGCTCGACCGCACCCAGCGGACGGTCAAGGTCGGCAACCGCGAGGTTCAGCTGAAGCGCCGCGAAATGACCCTGCTCGAAATCCTTGCGAGCCGCCCGGGACGCGTCTTCAGCAAGGATCAATTGCTCGACCAGCTCTTCGGCTTCGACGAACCGGCAGGTCCAAATGCCATCGAGCTCTATGTCGGACGTCTGAGAAAGAAGCTCGAAGGGGCCAGGGCACGCATCGTGACCGTGCGTGGCGTGGGGTATCAATTGGTGTCCGATGCAGAGGACTAGGCGTTCACTGTTTGCACGCCTCGTCATCCGCGTCGCCGTGGTGCTCGCGGGGGGCGCAGCGATGCTGATGACAGCGGCGTGGCTTTATGCCCGTGCAGCTGCCGACGAAGCCTATGATCGGCTCCTGCAGGGTGCCGCAATCCAAATCCTTGACGGTCTGGTGGTCGAAGAAGGCCGCATCACGGTCAACCTGCCGCCGAGCGCTTTCGAACTGCTCGGCCTCGCACCGAGGGACAAGATCTTCTACCGCGTCATGGCACCCGACGCCTCGACACTCACCGGCTACGAAGACCTGGAGTTTCCGGTCGACATCGCCAATGCCCGTACCGAGGCCTTGTTCCAGACGTCACGCTTCCGCGATCAGCCGGTGCGCATGGTGGCCGCAAGCCGCGCGATTGCAGATCCCTCGATCGGTGGTTGGGCAAATGTTCTCATCGCCCAGACCACAGAGGCGAGACAGCAATTGACAACGGAATTGACCACGCGTGCCCTGGCGCTGGTCGGGGTCATGAGCCTACTTGCGCTCGGGGGAACCATCCTTGCGGTGCGTTACTCGCTGCGACCGCTCGATGTACTCGGCGACACGCTTCGCCGCCGCGACAGCCAGGACCTAACACCGCTCGCCGTCGACGTGCCTCGCGAGCTCGCCCCCTTCGTGGAGTCCATCAACCACTTCATGGGCCGACTGGATGACCGGTTGCAGCTGTTGCAGCGCTTCATCGCCGACAGCGCCCATCAGATCCGCACGCCACTTACGGCATTATCGGCCCAGGTCAGCCTGATCAACGAAGAAGCGCTTTCGGAGAATGACCGCCGTCACCTCGACCGGGTGAAGAACCGGGCATCGGAGCTTGCGCGGTTCACCACGCAATTGCTCAACCATGCCATGGTCATCCACCGGTTCGATTCCGTGCAACTCTCGCCGATAGACGTCGTCGATGTCGCGCGCAAGGCCTTCCGCGCCGCCGTTCCGATCACCATCGACCCTGACATCGTCGTCTCCTTCGAGGCGCCGCCGGAGCCGCTGATGGTGCTCGGCGATGGCTTGAGCCTGCGCGAAGCGATCGTCAACGTCATCGACAATTCGCTGCGCCATGGTGTGGTGTCGAGCCTTGCGGTGCGGGTGATCCGGCGCGGCGATTTCGTTCTGGTCGAGGTGGAAGACGATGGCCCGGGCATCCCAGCACAGGACTGGACGCAAGTTACCCGACGCTTCGTCTCGTCAAAGTCAGGCGAAGGCAGTTCCGGCCTCGGCTTCGCCATCGCCTCTGAGGTGGCCACAACGCTGAACGGTGCGCTGGCCTTCCGCGAACGGACGCCCGGGACAGGCTTCACCACCTTCCTTGAACTCCCCCTGATCGATGCGAGGCCAAGCGCATGAACCTGTCGACGATGTTCCACGCCGTGGTGTCGGGCTTTGTCACGGCGGCCCTGGCTTCGACCTCGGCTCTCGCTCTTGAGGGGGAGCGCTCTGTCTTCCCCGCACCTGGACAGGAGCGGACAAGACTTGTGATCAACGGGGTGACAGACGCCGACGTCATTGCGCCGCTGATCCGGGACTTCCAGGAAACGGCGCGCGATGTGACCGTCGAATTCAACGACTATGTCAGCAACGATCTCTTCCGCGAGGCAGAACTGGCCTGTCGGCAGCAAACGAGTCACGGCGACCTCTGGATTTCCTCGTCGGTCGACCATCTCGTCAAGCTCGCCAACGATGGCTGCGCCAGGTCCCACCAGTCGGAGGAAACAGAGCGTGTATCGGCCTGGGCCAACTGGCGCGACGAAATCTTCGGCTTTGCCTTCGAGCCCGCCGTCATCGTCTATGACGCCTCCCAGGTGCCACCGGAGGACGTGCCGCGCTCACATGTCGAGATCGCCGAACTCTTGCGCCGCAAACCGGACGAATACTGGACCCGGATCGGCACCTACAATGTTCAGCTGTCAGGCGTCGGCTATCTCCTCGCCTTCCACGATGCCCAGCAGGCACCGACGAGCTATGGCCGCCTTCTCGAAAGCTTTAGCCGCGCCCAGGTGGTGACCAGCTGCTGCAACAAGGAAGTGCTCGATCTGATCGAGGAAGGCAGGCTGAAGATCGCCTACAATATCCTCGGCTCCTATGCCTATGCACGCTATCTGCGCAACAATGACATGCGCGTGGTCGTCCCTCGCGACTACACGCTGATCCTGACCCGCGGCGCAATGATACCGACCCAGTCGCCCCAGCCGGATCTCGCCGCCCGCTTCGTCGACTATCTGGTTTCCGAGCGCGGCCAGAAGGTGGCGCGGGAGAAAGCCTTCTACTTTGCGGAAAATGCCCCCCTGCCCCCGGGCGTCGACGGTCCGATCTCGCTGATTGAATCCGGCATTGGCAGACCGATCCGCGTTGGCCCGGCCCTGCTTGCCGCCCAGGATCGGGCGACCCGGGAAGAGTTCATTCGCAACTGGAGCTCGCTCTTCGCGCCCGGTGTACCTTGATCCTGAAAGCAGCAGCATCCCAATGAAAAGGGCGGCGCCTTGTCGGCGCCGCCCTCATTAACTCTAATCGGTGTTTCTGGCTGAACGCTCAGTCCGCCCCGCGAGCGATGGCGCCCGTGGTGACGAAGCGACGCTGGTAAGCAAAGATCGAGCCCCCGACCACCAGTCCGATGACATCGGAGATCAGTCCTCCACTGATCATGCTGAGGGCCCCGACGAGCAGGAGCAGTCGCAGCGGCACCCCGAGTGCACCGAAGAACCATCCCTGGACCGCAGCCGCCAGCATGTAGATACCAAGGCTTGCCGACACGAACACATGCAGGACTTCCAGCCAGGTACCTTGCATTAGCATGGCCTGGGAATAGAAGAACATGAACGGCACCACGAAGGCCGCCAGGCCGATCTTGAAGCTCTCGACGGAGGTCTTCATTGGATCGGATCCCGCGAGCGCCGCCCCTGCATAGGCAGCGAGCGCCACCGGTGGCGTGATCGCCGACATCACCGCAAAGTAGAAGACGAAGAAGTGCGCGGTGAGGACCGGAATGCCGAGATTGACGAGGCCGGGTGCCACCACGGCTGCAGCAACGGCATAGGCAGCAGTCGTCGGCATGCCCATGCCCAGCACGATGGAAATGCACATCGCGAAGAACAGCGCCAGCAGCTGGTTCTGCTCGGCAATACCCAAGAGCAGGCTGGAGAAGCGAGCTCCCACGCCCGTCAGCGCGATGACGCCGACGATGATGCCCGCACACGCGCAGACGGCGACAAGCTGGACCGACATGCGTGCTGCGATGTCGAATGCCTTCGCCAGCAATCGCGGTCCCATGCGGTGCGGCGTCAACCAGCTGACCACGGCCGCGGCCATCATCGACACCGTGCCGGCGCGGATGACCGAATAACCGGCAAACAGGGTGTAGATCAGCATGATGATCGGGATGAACAGGTAAGCCTGCTTCAGCAGCTCTTTGAAGACCGGCAGTTCTTCCTTCGGAAGACCCTTCATGCCGAGTTTCGTCGCCTGCAGATCGACCATGAAGTAGACGGATGCGAAGTAGAGCACCGACGGAATGATCGCCGCAATCACGATGTCCGTATAGGGAATGCCCGTGACTTCCGCCATGATGAAGGCACCGGCCCCCATGATCGGCGGCATGATCTGGCCGCCGGACGACGCAGCCGCCTCGACTGCCGCAGCAGTCTTGGGCGGATAGCCGACCTTCTTCATCAACGGAATGGTCAGCGAGCCCGTCGAGACGACGTTGCCGGCCGAGGTGCCGTTGATCATCCCCATCAGACCCGAGGCGAGGACGGCGACCTTGGCGGGACCGCCGCGCGCACGACCCGCTGCCGCAAAGGCAAAGTTGACGAAGTAGTCGCCGACCTTCGAGGCCTGCAGGAAGGCCGCGAAGGTGATGAACAGGATGATGTAGGTCGAAGACACCGCGACAGGATCGCTCAAGATGCCCTGGTCGGTGAAAATATAGGTGAAGAAGCGGCTGGCATCGTAGCCGCGATGGTTCAGGAAGCCAGGCAGGTAAGGACCGGCAAACGAATACAGGATGAAGATCGAGGCGATCACCACCAGGGCGAGGCCCGCGACACGCCGCGTCACCTCAAGGATAAGAATGACGCCAACGAGGGCAGCATAGAAGTCCGCCGGCTGGGCCATCGCAGTCCCGGCCCTCAGACGAAGCGGCCCGACGTTGAACAGGATATAACCAAGGACCGCGATCGAGGCGATGCCGAGCGCGTAGTCAGCCCAGTCGACGCGGGTACGGTCACGGCTGGGGAAGAACCAGGCAGCCAGGAGGGCGGCCGCAGTGCCGGCGATGAGCGGCAGACCATAGGTTGAGAAGACGAAGGCCGGAGGGCGAGCAGTGCCGGCAACCCAGTAGGCGCCCCAGGCATAGGCGATCATGGCAAAGCCGTAGCCGATGCCACCGACACCCACCAGAAGAAGCAGCCATTCGATTGGATTGCGCCGCACCCGGTCCGGCACAGTGACCGGCAATTGCACGGCCGAGTAGATCAGGAAGCCCAGAAGCAGTCCGCCGCAGACATGGATCAGGCGATAGGTCCAGGTTTCGAGCGGATAGAGGTTCATCACCCCGATATGGAAGGCGGTATAAGCGATGCAGAGGACGATGATCGCCTTGTTAGTCCAGTTTGCATGAAGCCGCTGGTTGCTCGCAACCGGCTCGTCATCGACGTTTTGAGCCACGATGGGCCCAGCGGCTTGCTGCGCTGAGATGTTGTCAGCTTGTGTCATGGTTATGTGTCCCGATAAGGAAGCCGGATCTTGCACGAAGGACGGCGGCAGCCAGAGCTGCCGCCAATTGCCTGCACTGCGAGGCGCAGGTTCCGGGCTTTACTGGCCCTTCAGAGCATCGGGAATGGTGATGCCTTTTTCTTCGAAGTAGCGCACCGAACCCGGGTGGAACGGCAAGAAGGTGTTCTTCTCGATGTTCGCGGAAATGGTCTCGGAGGCCGTGGCATGGATCTGCACCATGCGTTCGTTGTTTTCCATCACCAGCTTGGTGATCTCGTAAGCGAGAGTCTCAGGCATTTCGGCATTGGCGACCGCGAAGTTCCAGAGGCTGACGGTGCTCTGCGGATCGGGGAAGCCCTGGTAGAGACCGCCGGGCACCTCGAAGGCTGCCAGTTCCGGCATGGCGTCGAGGATCTTCTTCTGCTCGTCTGCATTGAAGCCGAAGATGTTGACATCGTTTTCAGCCGCGATCTGCGCGAAGGCCGAAATCGGAACGCCAGCGGCAAAGGCGAAGGCGTCGATCAAACCATCCTTGACCTGGCTCGTCGCATCGTTTGCACCCGAGAACGAGATGACCGGCTTCACGCCAACGCTTTCGAAGTAACGCGGCCAGTAGGTCGCGGCAGTGCCGCCGGCAGGGCCGACCGACACGCGCTTGCCATCGAGGTCAGCCACGGAGGTGATGCCCGACGACTTCAGTGCAACGACCTGGAACGGGGTCTGGTACATCGGGAACAGGGCGCGCAGGTTCTTGTGTTCGACGCCCGGTGCGAGCTCGCTGTTGCCGGTCCAGGCTTCATAAGCCGGGCCCATGGTCACGAGACCCATCAGGTGGTCGCCGGTCTCGATAAGCGTTGCATTCTGCACAGGACCGCCGGTGACTTCAGCGGATGCGTTCACACCCAGCTTTTCCGTGATCAGGCCGGCAAGACCCGTGCCGTAAATGAAGTAGGTGCCGCCCTGGCTGGCGGTGCCAATAGTCATGCTACCTGGCCAATCGGCCTTGTCCTGAGCCGACGCGGATGCAGCAAACGTCAGTGCCATGGCCCCAGCCATAGCGATCATGAACTTTTTCATGAAGTCCTCCCTACATGTTATGACGTGACAGAGTCCGACGCCTCCTCTGGGCCGGACCTTCCGCGAGCTAAGCGCCGGCTTAAGCCGGAGGCAACGTGGCGTGGTCGCCCCTCACCCGCGCCCGACGCTTTTCACGCCGCCCATGGGGGGAAATCGTAACATTTCGAAGAGTCCATGGGTGGAAAGCCACCCATTGATTGTCCCCACAGACGGGAACCGAACCGATCTTGGCCTCAGCCTCAGCCGTCGATAGCCAGATTCTTGTCCAACCCGTGTTTCTGCATCTTCTCGTAGAGCGTCTTTCGCGAGATGCCGAGCTGTTCATAGACAGGCTTCAACGCACCCCCATGGGCTGCAATCGCGCTGGCGATCAATTGCTTTTCATAGGCTGCCACCTTCTCGGCAAGACGTGTGGCCGCGGCATCAGGATCGGTCGCGACGTCGAGCCCGGTTTCAATGCCGAGCACGAGACGATCGGCAGCATTCCTCAGCTCGCGCACGTTGCCCGGCCAGTGGCGCTCGGCGATTTCGGACAGGATCTCCGGCTCAACCTCCATGTCATCGCGACCGTACCGCGCGGATGCTTCGCGCACCAGATGCAGGAAAAGGAGCGGAATATCTGCCCGTCGCTGCGAAAGCGACGGCACCCTGAGCGTCGCGACGTTCAGCCGGTAGAAGAGATCGGCGCGAAATCGCCCGGCAGCCACCTCGCTTTCGAGGTCGACCTTGCTGGTGGCCAGGAAGCGGACGTCGAGCGGCACGGTCTCGTTGGACCCGAGCCGCGTGATGGTCCGCTCCTGCAGGACACGCAGGAACTTCGCCTGCAGGTCGAAGGGCATGGAGCCGATTTCGTCGAGCAGGATCGTCCCGCCGCGACCATGCTCGAACTTGCCGTAGCGCGCACGGATCGCGCCTGGAAAGGCTCCCGCCTCATGGCCGAAGAGCTCGCTCTCGATCAGCGTCTCTGGTAGCGAGGCGCAGTTGATCGCAATGAAGGGTCCTTTTGACCGCGCACTGACATCGTGCAGGCTGCGTGCCACAACCTCCTTGCCAGCACCCGTCTCGCCAATGATCAGTGCATCCGCCTCGGTGGCGCCGATGGCGCGGACACGGTAGCGCAGGTCGACCATGACGGGCGTGCGCCCCGGAAGCCGCGTCTCGATATCGTCGCGCTTGCCCGCGACCGCCCTCAGACGCCGGTTCTCAAGCACCAGCGACCGGCGGTCGAGTGCATGTCGCACGACACCGGCGAGCGCCTGGCTGGCAAACGGCTTCTCGATGAAGTCATAGGCGCCTTCACGCATCGCCTTGACGGCAAGCTGCACCTCGCCATGTCCGGTCACGAGAATGACGGGGATCTCGTGATCGAGTTCGCGGATGCGGTGGAGAAGCGTCATCCCGTCCATGCCCGGCATGCGGATGTCACTCACGACCACGCCATCGAAACCGAAGCCGACCCGCGAGAGGATTTCCTCTCCGGAGGCGAAGGCCTTGACCTGCAGGCCGTGCAGTTCGAGCGCCTGACTGGTGGAGAAGCGCAGCTCCTCCTCGTCATCGACGAGCAAGACCTGTCCTGAATTCACTCCGCTGCCTCGTTCAATGCTTCCGCTTGGAGGAGTTCGATCCGAAACAACGCGCCGCCGCCTTCCCGTTTGCCGACTGTCAGGCTACCGCCGAAATCCTTGATGATATTGTAGGAAATGGAAAGACCGAGACCAAGCCCCTTGCCCACGCCCTTGGTGGTGAAGAAGGGATCAAAGATGCGCTCGACGATCGCCGGCGGGACGCCCGGGCCGCGGTCTGCGATCTCGATCACCACGCGTCCCTGTGTGCTCCGCGCCGAAAGCTCGATCTTGCGGTCCTCCAACCCCTCCACGGCATCGCAGGCATTGGTGAGGATGTTGACCAGAACCTGCTGCAGACGCACGGGGCCGCCCTGCACGGCCGGCAGATCGGGCTCGAAACTGAGAGACAGGCTGGCATCGGCGGTTCCGAGGCGGGCCGAGACGATCTCAAGCGTCTCGCGGACCACCTCTTCGATAGAGATCGGGCCAAGCTTCTCGTTCGGCTTGCGGGCAAAGTTGCGCAGGTGACGCGAGATCGAGGCCATGCGGTCGATCAGGCTGGAAATGCGCCCGAGATTGTCGCGTGCCTCTGATATCCTGTCGCGATCGATCAGCATCGTTGCGCTGTCGGCATAAGTCTTGGCGGCCGCGAGCGGCTGGTTGAACTCATGCGACAGAGCCGCCGACATCTGGCCGAGACCGGCGAGCTTGCCAGCCTGGATGAGATCGGCCTGGGTCTGACGCAGTTGCAGGTTAACGCGCGCGAGGTCGGCCGTGCGCTCCTCGACCCGCCGCTCCAGCTCGGCCTGCGCCTCGATCTGCATGTGCATCCGCTCCTGCAGCCGGGCGCGACGCTGGATGACAACGGCGAGCCCCAGAACGAAGAGGCAGAGAAACAGCAGGATGGCGACCAGCATGGTTCGCGCCTGGGCGTGGATCGTGCCGGTGTCGAAAAGCACTTTCACGGTCCAGTCGGCATCCGGCATATAGTGTTGCAGGACGAGATATTCGCGATTTCCATCGCTCTGGTTGATGGTCATCAACACATGATCGTCGAGTGCGCCACGCTTGATCGGCAGGTCCCGCAGGACGGCGTCCGAATACCGTCGCGAGGCCGAGGTGCGTTCGAGACGTTCAGGTGTCAGCGGCAGCACCGAGGCATAAAGCCATTCTGGATTGCCGGTCATGAAGATGATCCCCTCGGGATCATGCACCAGGATCTTGTATTCACCGCCGCGCCAGGACGTTTCGATATCTTCGATGTCGACCTTGAAGGCGATGACGCCGCGAACCACGCCATTCACTTCGATCGGCGAGGAGAAATAGTAGCCGCGTTTGGCCGATGTCGTGCCAAGCGCGTAGAAACGCGCCTGCTTGCCCGCAGCCGCTTCGAAAAAATAGGGGCGATAACTGAAATTCTCGCCGACGAAGCTCGCCTCACCGTCAAAATTGCTGGCCGCGATCGTGTTTCCATCCATCGTCATCACATAGATATCGGAGGATTCGAGTAGCGTGTTGATCTCCTTGAGATAGCGATTGGTCGCATCGCGAAGGGCCGGATTGCCCGGGTCCAGCACAAGCTCCTTCATGTCGTCATGGTCGGCGATCAACGCTGGTAGGGTCTCATAGCGGCTGAGATGGCCCGATAGCGCCGAAGTCGCCAGGCGCAGCGCACTGTTGGCCTGCAGCGACGCTTCGTCCATGACCTTGCGCGTCATCAACCGATTGCCGACAGTCATCAGCGCCAGGCTCGCGGCAAGCAGTACGAGGACAAGCGCAATGATCATGCGCCGGGCCACAGCCAATCGCCGTGCGGGTGGTACCATTCCGATCGTCAAATGCGCGCTCCTCATCGTCCCGAGGATAACTGCCCGGCTGCAGCTTTCCAAGCCGGCTTGCACGCGCGACTGTCTGCTCGCAAAAAAGCCGCCGACCCACAGGGAACGGCGGCTCATGATCTTGCAGCGATCGACGGCAATCAGGCGGCGCGATGCTGCGTGTGCGTGGCCTGCTGACGGCGGCCTTCGGGAGCCAGCTTGAACTGGTTGACAAGCTGCATCAGCGCATCCGCCTCGTCGGCTAGTTGACGGGTCGCGGCATTGGTTTCCTCCACCATCGCGGCATTGCGCTGGGTCATCTGGTCCATCTCGTTGACGGAAGAGTTGACCTCGGCCAGCGCATTCGACTGGTCGCGGCTGGCCATGGCGATTACCGAGACGCGGTCGGCGACGGTGATGATGTTGGCCGAGATCTCGGCGAGCACAGAACCCGTCTGCTGGACCAGCTTGGCGCCGGAAGAGACTTCCGTGCTCGACTTGTGGATCAGGTCCTTGATCTGCTGGGCAGCCCCCGCCGATCGCTGTGCGAGCTCGCGCACTTCCTGGGCAACGACAGCAAAGCCCTTGCCGGCTTCGCCCGCACGCGCTGCTTCGATGCCCGCATTGAGCGCCAGCAGGTTGGTCTGGAAGGCGATCTCGTCGATCACGTCGATGATCTGGACGATCTGGCCCGAGGCATCTTCAATCCGGCCCATGGCGTCGATGGCGTTTCCGACAACCGTCGACGAAGTGTCCGCGCGGCCCTTGGTATCAGCGACGATGTTGTTCACTTCCTCGGCCCGCTCCGCAGACGACTTGACGGTCACCGTGATCTCGTCGACGGCAGCGGCCGTTTCCTCGAGCGAGGCCGCCTGCTGCTCGGTGCGCTTGGCGAGTTGGTCGGCTGCACTGCTCATCTCGGCGGCGTTGCGCTGGATCATGTAGGTGTTCGAGCGGATCTGCGTCATCGTATCCTGCAGGTGCTCGAGCGACTGGTTGAAATCGTTGCGCAACTGCTCGAGACGGCCGTGGAACGGCGTGTCGATGGTTTCGGAGATGTCGCCCTTGGCGAGACGGCCGAGACCGGTGGCCAGCGCATTGACGGCGAAGTCGATCTGGCGATCGATCTCCTGCTTTTCGAGATCGTTGCGACGACGCTCGTCCTCCGCCTGAGCGCGCTCGGCTTCGCTGCGGCTCTCGATTTCGATCTTCGAGAGTGCGTTCTGCTTGAAGACGCCGAGCGCACGGGCCATCTCGCCGATCTCGTCAACACGGGCTTCGCCGTTGATCTTCGTATCGAGAACACCTTCGGCCAGGCGACGCATGGCGCCAGTGATCTGGCCTATCGGCCCCTTGAAGGTCATCACAAGGCCGATGCCGGCGAAGATGGAGATCAGGATGCCGAGTGCCGTTGCGCTGATGGAAATCGAGTTGGCTTCCTGACGTTCCTGCCCAGCCGAAACCTTCTGCATTTCGGCGAAGGTCGTGAGTTGCTGCCAGATGATGTTGAGGTCAGCGGCCGCCTCTTCGAAGCTTGCCTTCCGTTCCTGGCTCACCTTTACGAGTTCAGCACTCGCGCCAATCATCGTATCGACAGCGGGGCCGAGATCCTTCTTCACCTGCATCAGGATCGGCTGATCCGCAGCGGTCTTGTCCAGTGCGCCAAGGAACTTCTTCACCGCGTTGAACTGCTGCTCTAGCAGCATCCGGTTCTGCTCGGTCGGCTCCAGCAGGAAACGGGCCATCATGATCTGCACGGCGTAGCCGGCGGCCATGACCTGTCGCCCGTCTTCGATGACGGCCTGGGCCTTGGCAAGCGGCGCATCGAGTTCGCCGAACTTGATCGTCGCTTCCTTCATCTTCTGCTGTGCTGCGAGGCCGAGATAGGCGTTGAGCTGCGTGAAATTGCGCAGCTGTCCGGCCATTCTCTTGAGAGCATCCTCGGACTTGTCATTGGTGGCAAGCGCTGCCTTCAGGTCACCGCCGATCTTTTCCAGCGTCTTGGCGGCCGACAGGTTCGCCTTCGGCAGCACCTCCACCAGCACCTGCTGGCGGGCAATAATTTCGTCGATACGCTCCCCGATAACGGCGAATTTCTCATCCGGCGTCTTGGCCTTGGTGAATGCGGAATTGGTTTCCGTCAGAAAGGTACCGGTGCTGCGGATGCTTTCGGCGTCTCGCAGCATAGTCTTGGCCGATGCATCATCCGCCTGCACAGCGCGCTCCATGGTGGCCATGGCGGCCGTGACGCGTCCCTGAGCGACAACGACCTGTTTGCCACCCTTCTGCAGGGTCTCGACAAGGGCGGTCTCGGACGCATGGAGCCTCCAGAGATCGTCGATATGGACAAAGACCTGATCGATCAGCTTGCCGGCCTCTTCGAGTTCACCACGACCATCGGCGTCGGGAGCAAGCTGCGCAAGCGTGCTGTCCAGATCACGTCGCTGCTGCTCGAGGCGACCAGTCAGATCAGCCTTGGCCTCTTCGGTCGTATTGGCGAGAAAGCTGCTCATGGAGGCGGAGACGTCGCGGAAACCGCTTAAGGACTGGAGTACGCTGTTCGAGATTTCGATGCGGCCCTGCAGCAGTCCCGATGCATAGAGCCCGGTAAAGCCGACGGCGGAAATGCTGATGACGAAAGGCAGAATGAAAATCAGCACCTTCGTCTGGATGTTAAAGCGCGACAATATACGGTCAATGAACACGGTCTTGGTCTCCTCCGACATCGGCGACGAGCAAAGTTTGCTGTCGTCGAAGTCCATGTCTGAATCGGACGAAGCATGGGCAAGGAAGACTAATATGAGTTTAATAAGACCGCTCAGATTGGCGCATGGGCAGTGCTGGAGACCGATCCGAACGACCCGCCAGACCACAACCAAAAATAGAGATTGCGCACACGATGAGGGGCACACGAGATGGACGATCCCGCATGCCCCAACTTAAGCCTGTCTCCCGACCATAAGAGGAGGATGTCAGCGCATATCCTCGATGGCGACCGCATCGACATCGGTATAGTCGACATTGTCGCCGGCCATGGCCCAGATGAACGAATAATTCGCCGTGCCGGCCCCGGAATGGATCGACCAGCCGGGGGAAAGGACAGCCTCTTCGTACTTCATGATGATATGCCGCGTCTCGTCCGGTTCGCCGAACAGATGGAAGACACGGGTCTTCTCCGCCATGTCGAAATAGAGATAGACCTCCATACGGCGGTCATGGATGTGGCAGGGCATGGTGTTCCAGACCGATCCCTTGGCCAGACTCGTCATGCCGACCACCAACTGGCAGGTCTTCACGCCTTCGGGATGAACGAACTGGAAGATCGAGCGCTCGTTGCTGGTTTCCTGCGCGCCGAGATCGAGCCGCTTGGCGTCACCGATACCGATGTGGCGGGCCGGATGGCGGGTATGTGCCGGAGCACTGAGCAGGTAGAACTTTGCTGGCTCATCAGCCGAGATGGAGGCGAAACTGACCGACGACCCCATACCGGCATACACCATGTCCCGGGTGCCGGCTTCGAACCGTTCTCCGTCAACCGTCACGACGCCTGCCCCGCCGATATTGACGGCGATCATCTCACGACGCGCGAGAAGCTCCGGCGTACCAGCCGGCTTGATCGTTTCGAGCGGCAGTTCCAAGGCGAGCGGCACGGCCCCACCGACGATCATGCGATCGTAGTTCGTATAGTGAAGCTGGATGCGGCCCGGCACGAAGAGCGGCGGCAGCAAAAAATTCGAACGCAATTCATCCGTGCCGAAACCGGCAGCGGTCAACGGATCGATGGCGAAGCGATTGGTAAAATCGGTGTGCGACATCATTCCTCCCATGCATGTTATGTGAAGTTATCATACATGTTGTGCATCGCGCGGCAAGGGAGAAAATCGTTCATCAGGCGACACGCGACAGCGGACTGTGTGTGCACCATGAGAAAGTCATAAGACAGGTTGTCAGCCACGCGGCAACGGATAGGCCACCTGGCCATCCTCTTCGCCCCTGGGAAAGGCGCCCTCCCGGTTGCGCCGTTCGGCGTCCCTGTATCCCTGCGGACTGATCCCGATATAGCGCTTGAACATGCGGGAGAAGTAATAGGCGTCCGCATAGCCGGAGAGAGCGGCCGCCCGCTTCACCGTACATCCACCGGCTAGCAACCCCATGGCGCGCTCCATGCGCTTGAACTCCTGGAACTTGTCCATGGTCCAGCCGACGCGCTTGCGGAATTCGCGCTTGAAATAATCCGGATTGTAGGGTGCTGCCGCAAGAACCTGGACGGTGATCGCCTCGTTCAGCGGATCGGCGGCAATCTGGCTGGCGGCGACCATGATCGCCAGCGACAGCTGGTCGGGATTGGCGACCGTCCCGACCGACTGCTCACGCCAACCGATGAAGGCCTGTTCGATATATTCGATCAGCAGGAACATGAAGACATGCTGCTGCTGCAGGCTCGTCGAATAGGGCGGCGCCGTCTCGCGAAAGTGCCGGACCACTTTTTCCAGCATGTCCCAACGCGCGAGCTTCACCGACAAGGCGAGATCCATCTGGGCGATGAGGTCGAGGCGACCGAAGAGATCCAGCGTGAAATGCTGCGCAACCCCGGTATAGGGCTCAACCGAAGCCGACCGCCCGACGAACCGCGTATCGGCCGGCAAAAGCATCGCCGAACCCGGCTCCATCTCCACCGTCTTCCCCTCGACTTCATAGATCCCGCGACCGCTCAGACAGATCACGAGATCATGCACCCGGTTCGATTTGTCGATCGACCAGGTCTGCGAATGCTGCATGCGTATGGTCGAACGTGTCAGGTTGAGCGCCAGCGCCTGCATCGGAATGCCGCTGAGAACACTACCTTCAGTTTCGTCCATCATTTTTCCCCTATTTGTCGATTTCCGCACGAGACGTCTAAAGAGATATTAGACACAGGACCGGTCGACTTGGGAAGACCGGGGAGGATATCAGGAGGAGGAGGGTAGACGGCGAGACGGGCCACGGAGGTAGCCGGTCGACGCATCGTCCACCCTGCATATTGCGATGCAGAAAACGGAATACACGCGCCCCGTCACCATCGCCTATATCGGCGGCGGCTCACTCAATTGGGCCACGAAGCTGATGGGCGACCTCGCCCAGGATGGAACGGTGCCGGCGACAGTCCGGCTCTATGACCTCGACCATGCGGCCGCCGAGCGCAACGCCCGTATCGGCACCCGCTATGCCGCCCGCAGCGAGGCCGGGGCGCCCGTCACCTATACGGCAGAACGCACGCTTGAAGCCGCCCTCACCGGTGCAGACATCGTCATCATCTCGATCCTGCCGGGCTCCTTCGAGGACATGGCGAACGACATTGCGATCCCCGAGCGCTATGGCATCCGCCAGTCGGTCGGCGACACCGTCGGCCCCGGCGGCTTCATCCGCGCCATGCGAGCGATCCCGATGATCGCCGAAATCGGCCGCGCCATCGCCCGCCATTGCCCTGAAGCCTATGTCTGCAACCTGACCAACCCGATGTCCGCGTTAACGGGTACGCTCTACGCGGTCTTTCCGGAGATCCGCGCCTGGGGGTCCTGCCACGAGGTCATCAAGACCCGCAAGATCATGGCCTACCTCGCCAACCGCCAGGCAGGCGAAGTGCTCTACGGCTACCGCGATGCCAAGGTGAACGTGCTCGGCATCAACCACTTCACCTTCGTTGATCGGGCCGCTGTTGGCGGTATCGACACGATGCCGGCCTATCTCGATTTCGCGAGAGAGCATCATGCGACCGGCTGGCGGGAGTCGCCGCTAGATCCTGCAAACGAACACGATCGCTACTTCACCGACAGCTTCCTCATGAAGTTCGATCTCTCGCTTCGCTTCGGCATAGCGGCAGCTGCCGGCGACCGCCATCTCGTCGAGTTCCTGCCCCAGTCGTGGTATCTCGATGATCACGCCGCATGGAAATTCGGCCTGACCCCGGTGGAGTTCCGCATGCGCGAGCGAAAGGAAAAGGTCGATTATGCCGATGCTCTGGACAAGGGCGCCGACCTGCCGCCAGCCCGCGCCTCGGATGAAGCCATCGTCGAGCAGATCAAGGCTCTGATGGGCGGCCCCGAGCATGTGAGCAACGTCAACCTGCCGAACCGCGGGCAACTCGCCGGCTTTGCAGAGGGCACGATCGTCGAAACAAACGCCCGCTTCAGTGCACTTGGCATCCAGCCCATCGTTGCCGGACGATTGCCGCAGGCACTCGAGCTGCTCGCCCGCCCCCATGCCGACAGGCAAACCGCGCTTGTCGAGGCGGTACTGGCTGACGATGTCGACGCGCTCTTGCCGCTCTTTGTCTCGGATCCGCTCGTCGCCGCTCTTTCACAGGGAAAGGCAACCCGCCTCTTCCGCGAAATGGTCGCCGCCACCCAGCATCGTCTGCCTGAAACCTTGGCCAAAGCAGGAGATGCAGCATGAGCGGAGACAGCCGTTATCTCGGGCTCTTCTATCTGGCGCCCTACATCATCGGGTTGCTCATCTTCACAGCGCTGCCCTTCGTCATCTCGCTCTACCTGAGCTTCACCGACTACAATCTGATGAGCGCGCCGATCTTTACCGGCCTGGACAACTACATCAGGCTCTTCACGAGCGATCGTACCTTCATCAAGTCGCTCAGCGTCACCCTGTTCTATGTCTTTGTCACGGTGCCGCTGGAGCTGTGTTTTGCACTCTTCATTGCGGTGATCCTGAACTACAAGCTGAAGTTCATCAATCTCTACCGCACGGCCTTCTACGTGCCCTCGATCCTTGGTGGCTCGATCGCCATTGCCGTTCTATGGCGCTACATGTTCGCCGATGTCGGCCTGATCAACATGGGCCTCGCAACAATCGGCATCGAACCGATCAACTGGTTCGGCGACCCGACCAATGCCATGTTCACGATCACCCTGCTGCGCGTATGGCAGTTCGGCTCGGCCATGGTGATCTTCCTCGCCGCACTCCAAAGCATCGACAAGAGCCTTTACGAGGCCGCCGCGATCGACGGTGCCGGCAAGTGGAAGAGCTTCGTCTACATCACCCTGCCGCTGATCACGCCTGTCATATTCTTCAACCTGATCATGCAGATGGTCCAGGCCTTCCAGGAGTTCAACGGCCCCTACATCATCACACAGGGCGGCCCGCTGAAAGCCACCTATTTCCTGCCGATCTACATTTATGACGAGGCCTTCCTGCGCTTCGACATGGGCTATGCCTCGGCCATCGCCTGGGTGCTCTTCCTCATCATCATGGCGCTCACCCTTATTGCCTTCTGGTCCTCGCGCCACTGGGTCTACTACGCCGGCGACAAGCGGAGCTGATCATGACAGACCACGCCCTCCCCCACGTGACCGCAGACATCGACGAAGTCGACAAAATCAATCGCCGCGATCTGCGCCGACAGAAGCTGACTACCGTGTTCCGTTATGCCCTTTTGACACTGGTCGGCCTCATCATGCTCTATCCGCTGGTCTGGCTGATCGGCGCTTCGTTCAAGACCAATTCGGAGATTTTCGCCAACCCGGGTTTCTGGCCGGACAACCCGACGGCGGATGGCTATATCAGGGGCTGGCAGACCTCGACGCCCTACACCTTCGGTACCTTCTTCCTGAACACGCTCTGGATCGTGCTGCCGAAGATCATCGGCACGGCGATATCCTGCACCGCTGTCGCCTATGGCTTCGCCCGCTTCGATTTTCCGTTCAAGAAGCTGCTCTTCGCAACCCTGATCGCGACGCTGCTCCTGCCGAATGTCGTCACCCGCATTCCGCAGTACCTGCTGTTCCGCGATCTAGGCTGGCTGGATACCTATCTGCCGCTCTGGGTCCCCTCCGCCTTCGCCGGCGACGCCTTCTTCGTCTTCATGCTGGTGCAGTTCCTGCGCGCCATTCCGCGTGACATGGAGGAAGCAGCGCGCGTCGACGGCGCCAATACCTGGCAGGTGCTGGTCTTCATCGTCATTCCGCTGCTGATGCCGGCCCTGATTTCGGTCTGCCTCTTCCAGTTCATGTGGACGATGAACGATTTTCTGGGACCGCTGATCTACATATCCTCGGTAGACAAGTTCCCCGTTTCCCTGGCGCTGAAGCTCTCGATCGACACGACAGAGGCCTTCGAATGGAACCGGGTGCTGGCGATGTCGGTGCTGACGCTTCTGCCCGCTCTCACCGTCTTCTTCCTCGCCCAGAAATACTTCATCGACGGCATCTCCGCCGGCGGCATCAAGGGATAAGCTCATGGCCCGGTTGCAACTGAAAAACCTCGAAAAAGACTATGGCGCCTTCCGTGCTGTGCATGGCATCAACCTCGAAGTCGAAGACGGCGAGTTCATGGTCCTGGTCGGCCCCTCCGGCTGCGCCAAGTCGACAACGCTGCGCATGATCGCCGGCCTCGAACGGATCACAGGTGGCGAAATCCGCATCGGCGGAGAGCTTGTCAACGACAGAGCCCCCGGCGATCGGGGTATCTCCATGGTCTTCCAGAACTACGCGCTCTATCCGCATATGAAGGTGAAGAAAAACCTCTCCTTCTCCATGCGCCTCAAGCGCCGCCCGCAGGCGGAAATCGACGAGGCGACTGACAAGGTGGCGGGCACGCTGGAGATCGGCGCCCTGCTCGACCGCCTGCCGAAGCAGCTCTCCGGCGGCCAGGCCCAGCGCGTCGCCGTCGGGCGTGCGCTGATCAAGAAGCCGCAGGTCTTCCTCTTCGACGAGCCACTCTCCAACCTTGACGCCAAGCTGCGCGCCTCCATGCGCGTGCGCATCACCGATCTGCACAAGCAGCTGAAGGCCGACGGCATGGCAGCCACCGTCATCTACGTCACCCACGACCAGACCGAGGCCATGACCATGGGCGACCGGATCTGCGTCATGAAGGACGGGCACATCATGCAGGTGGCCGATCCCGTGACACTCTATAACCGCCCGGCCAACGCCTTCGTCGCCGGCTTCATCGGCAGCCCGGAGATGAACCTGATCGCGGCCGAACTCTCCGGCAACGGCGAACTGGTGACCGCCGGCCAGACGCTGTCGATCATCGATGGCCTTGCGCAACGGCTGCATCAGGACGCACCGCGCGAGGTCACCATCGGTATCCGCCCGCAGCATCTGAGGATCGCGCCGCCCGAGACGGCAGGCACGCTGTCGGGGCGCATCAGCCATGTCGAGTTCATGGGCCACGAAGTCTATCTCTACGTGGATATCGGCGGCGAACGTCTCATCGCCGTCGTGCCCTCCAGCCAATATGACCGGTCCGCCATCCGCGACGACCGCGTCTGGCTGAGCCCGGATATCCGGTCCACGCACATCTTCAACCGAATGACGGGCGAGAACATCTCGCTCGCCGACTGAAGCCGTCATCGTTCTAACTTGGGAGGAGCCAGAATGAGAACCTTGATCATGACCGCCGCACTTCTTGCGGCAACCAGCCTGAGCACTGCCTATGCTGCCGATCTTCGCATGTCCTGGTGGGGCAGCGACGATCGTCATATCGCAACGCAGGAAGCCTTGAAGCTCTGCGGCGGCAAGTTCGGCCATACCATCTCGCCGGAATTCACCGGTTGGACCGGCCACCAGGAGAAGATCACCACCCAGCTCGCCGGTCGCACCGAAGCCGACATCATGCAGATCAACTGGCCCTGGCTGCCGATCTTCTCGAAGAACGGCGACGGTTTCGTCGATCTCAACCAGTTCAAGGACGTCATAGACCTCAGCCAATGGGCAGAGGCGGATCTGAAGAGCGGCAGCGTTGACGGCAAGCTGAACGGCCTGCCGGTCTCGACCACCGGTCGCGTCTTCATGTTCAACAAGACCACCTATGACAAGGCGGGCCTTGCCATCCCCACCACCTGGGACGAACTGCTCGCCGCAGCCCCGGCCATGAAGGAAAAGCTCGGCCAGGATTACTATCCCTTCGAAGGCACAGCCCTCGATGCCCGTCTGGTCGTGATCCTGCGCACCACCCAGAAGACCGGCAAGGACCTGATCGATCCCGCCACCAACCAGGTCGCCTGGACGGTAGAAGAGCTGGCCGATGGCCTGAAATTCTACCAGACCATGGTCGACCAGGGTGTCATCAAGTCCTGGAAGGACGTCGCCGCCGGAGGCAATGCGCCACTGCATGAAAACCCGGCCTGGGCCAGCGGCAAGATCGCCGGCACCTATCAGTGGGACAGCACCTACGGGAAGATCGCCGGTCCGATGGAAGACGGCCAGCAACTCGTGCCGGTCAAGCTCCTTCAGGTTGAAGGCGCAACAACCGAAGGTGTTTACCGCAAGCCCTCCATGCTCTTCGCCATCTCGAAGAACAGCAAGGAGCCGAAGGCGGCAGCCGAAATCGTCAACTGCCTGCTGAACGATCCGGAAGCCATCAAGATCCTCGGAGCAACCCGTGGCGTACCCTCGAGCAAGATCGCGCTCGACGAACTGACCAAGGCAGGCTCGATCAAGCCGGTTCAGGTCGAAGCCAACAAGATCGTGCTGGAAGGCGCTGGCGTCGGCGTCTCGCCGCTCAACGAGCATCCGCGCGTGACAGATGTCTTCGACAGCACCTTCGAAGCCTTCGCCTATGGCCAGGCTTCGGCCGAAGACGCCGCCGCCGAGATCATCGACGGCATCAACAGCGCGCTGACCGGCATCTGAGGAGGACGATCTTGACCGACGGCCCTATCCAGCTGCTGCACCGGACTTCTAGGACAGCAACCCTCACGATCGAGGCGGACGCGCATCTGTTCGCTCTCGACCGGGTGTTGCCCTGGGTGCTGCAGCTGGGAGACGGCACGACGGTCAAGACCGGCAGCGCGACCTCGGTCGTGCTGTCCCTCGACGGTCTCGAATCGGAGAGCGAGTACCGCTTCTCGACGGCGATCGGTGGGACGACCTTCCGAACAGCCGACGAGCCGGCCCTGGTCGATATCCGCGACCACGGCGCAAGCCCTGACAGCCTCGACAATACCTCGGCGATCCAGTCCGCGATCGCTGCGGTGCCGGCGGGTGGAACACTCCGGCTGCCCGCCGGCTCCTGGACTTCAGGCCCGCTTTTCCTGAAGAGTGACATGACGCTGCTGATCGAGGACGGCGCGGTTCTGCAGGACATCGGCACACGCGAGGGACGCCCGGTTCTATCCGCCCGGCATCCGGACGGACGCGTGCTCGGCACCTGGGAAGGGGTCGCGGAAGCTTGCTTCGCCAGCCTCCTCAACGCCATCGATTGCGACAACCTGACGATCTGCGGCAAGGGTATCGTAGACGGCGGCGGCGATCGCGGCGACTGGTGGACCTGGCCGAAGGAAACCCGCGACGGAGCCCGGCGCCCGCGCACGATCTTCCTGTCCGGCTGCCGTGATCTGACCATGGCCGGCATCACCGTCCAGAATTCCCCCTCCTGGACTGTCCATCCCGTGCTTTGCGAGGACGTTCTCGCGGCGGGACTGACGATCCGCAACCATCCGCACTCCCCCAATACCGACGGGCTGAACCCTGAATCCAGCCAGAACATCCGCCTGATCGGCCTCGACATTTCGGTCGGCGACGACTGCGTGGCAATCAAGGCCGGCAAGCGCGATCCGCGCGGTGGCCCGGATCGGCCGACCCGCAATGTCGAGATCCGCAATTGCCTTATGCAGCGCGGCCATGGCGCCGTGGTCATGGGCAGCGAGATGAGCCAGGGGATCAGCAACGTCACGATCAGTCGCTGCCATTTCATCGGCACGGACCGGGGCCTGCGCATCAAGACCCGGCGTGGCCGTGGCGGTAGCGTCTCCAAGATCAGCGTCCATGACTGCCGCATGGAGGATGTCGCGACCCCGATCGCCGTCAACGCCTTCTACTTCTGCGATGCCGATGGCCGCTCCGACTACGTCCAATCCCGCGCCGCCCTGCCCGTCTCGGCCGCCACGCCGAAGATCGAGGGGATCGACATCCGCAATCTCGAGGTTTCAGGCGCCGAAACGGCGGCAGCCGTCTTCTACGGGCTTCCGGAATCGACGATCGACGCAGTGTCGATCGACGGTATGCGCATCGCCTATAGCGCCGATGCAAAACCCGCCGTGCCGGAGATGGCCTGTCATCTGCCGGAGCTGCGCCATGCCGGCATCATTGCCGAAAACACGAGGTTCAGTCGTCTGACGCGCCTCTCACCCGCTTCCATTCACCCGGACCCATGAAGACCGATGCTAATTTCCTATTTCGACGACTACGCCCGCGACTACGAACCCTACAAGGCAGGTGCCTGGTGTTATGAGGACGGCTGCCTCTATCGTGGCCTCATCACGCTGCACGAAGCGACGGGGGACCGGCGCTGGCTCGACCACCTGACCCGTCTGGTCGACGCCCAGGTGGATGCCGACGGCGGTCTTGCTGACTACAGGATCACCGAATTCAACATCGACAACATTCAACCCGGACATGCACTGCTTTACCTCCACCGGCTGACCGGCCAGGCCAGCTATCTGGATGCAGCACGACAGCTCGGTCGCCAGTTGACTCATCATCCCCGCATCGCAAGCGGCCCCTATTGGCACAAGCTGCGCTACCCGCATCAGGTCTGGCTGGATGGCCTCTATATGGCCATGCCGTTCAAAGTCGAGCTTGGCTTGGCATTGGGTGATCAAAGCCTCATGGACGACGCTATCGCCCAGTTCAACACGGCGCTCGACCTGACTTTCGACACAGCCTCCGGCCTCTATCGCCACGGCTACGACGAGTCGCGACTGCAGGACTGGGCCGATCCCAATACCGGCCTGTCGCCGGCGCATTGGGCCCGTTCCATCGGCTGGCTGGCCATGGCCTTTGTCGACGTGATCGAGCATCTGCCGGAGGGCGATATACGCCGCGACCTGTCGGCGCGGTTGGCAGCGCTTAACGATCGGCTCGCCGCCCTGGTGACAAAGGATCATCGCTGGCTGCAGGTGATCGATGCGCCAGATACGAGGGACAACTACCCCGAAAGTTCGGCAACGGCCATGTTCGCCTACGCCCTGCAGAAGTCCGAGCGCCTCGGCATCGACCGACATGCGGCCCTTGGGCGGTCAGCGCTTCAAGCACTTGCAGATCTCGAAGTCAGACCTGTCGAGGGCGGGCGGCGGCAGTTGCAGAATGTCTGCTGTGTCGCGGGCCTCGGCCCCTTCCACGGTATCTATCGCGATGGCAGCGTTGCCTATTACCTCACCGAAGCCATCCGCCCCGACGACATCAAGGGTGTTGCTCCGCTGATGATGGCTGAGGCCGAGCGTCTACTCGCAAAAGGCACCGCCCTTGCCCAAAAAGGCGAGGGATGGCGACCGCCGGCGGTGAACGCCGTCTGACGCGGAGCATATGGACCGCCGGCGGGGGAGCCGACGGTCCTGTCTTGAAGCTCAACTCGCAGCCTTCTGCTCGACATCCGATGCCGCACCCGGACGGACATCCGTCCAACCGAGATTGCCGGCATAGCGCCAGGCCATCTGACCCTGCTCGTCGAGCGTGAAGAGATGCAGCCAGCCATTGTCGAACAGGGCGCGCACCTGGGCATGCCGCTTAAGGATGTCGGCGATCGCCTCCTTGGGCGCCTCGACGGCAACCGTCAGACGCAGTGGCTCGTGGACGAAATTCTCCCCGTCGTGGACCGACTGCCAGGGGAGCCCAGCCCGCATATTGCCACCATTGCCCTCGACGACGCCGATGCCACCGACGACATTGTGCAACAGCTTGTTGCCAGCACCAAAGAGCGACGGCGCAACCGACGAGCCGAAATACTGCAGGCTGATCCAGCTCGCAACGACGACGGGGGCCGTCAGGATCAGTTCGAGGATCTTGAAGCCCTCGTCCTTCTTCCAGACATAGTCATGCAGGAAGGCCTGACCTTCCAGCGACCGGCCTGCCGTCCTTGTGCGCGGTGCCGCGATGAAGGCGCGGCAGCCCGCGAGCCCGAGCTCGGGCCGGACTTCAGACCAATCCCGACTGCGCTCGATGACGCTCTCCGCTGAAGCCCGAGGCAGACGCCGCGCCCGCTCGGCGCGCGTCAGGCGGCCGGCCTGGGCAAGCCACTGCCGGATGCGAACGATATCCTCCGCTGCGAGGTCGTTCTCCAGGTCGCCTTCGAACAGCGTCACCGTATCAGTCGTCGTATCATGCAGGCCGCCGAGGAAGACGGTATCGGTCGGGATGGTGATCCCGTTCAACGCCAGCTTCTCGCGCACGGCCCGGTCGTTCAGCAGATCGGCCAGAAGACGCGCGTTGACGTCGCCCGCATAGCCGCCACAGGCGCCGCAGTGAAGGGCGCTGGCATAGGGGTTGTTGACCACATTCGCGCCATGACCGGAGATCAGCACGAAGCGGCCGAAACCTTCGGTGAGCGACATGGCCTTGAGCACGGTTTCAGCAACCACCGCCCGCGTGTCGAGATCAAGGCTCGGGGCAAAGCGCGGCTTGGCCGCATCCGGACCCTTGCCCTTGCCGAAACCGAGACCGTCGCGCATCAGCTTGCCGGCATAGACGGGGCCCATCGCCTCGACGAAGGCGAAAGAGGAAACGGCGGCCAGCTTGAAACGGCCCCAGGCGCGAGTGGCACGGGCGCTGAACCGCGCCTGCTGATCGGCATCCTCATCGTGATCGACGGCGCTGCAGCTGAAGACGGAAGGCTTCAGGAGAACCGGCAAGCGATGCTCTGATACGTCGGAGGCAAAGCCCTTGTGGCTTGCACCCAGACCAAAGAAGCCGGCAAAGCCGAGTGTGCGAACAGCAGGATCAACGCTTTCGAGCGCGCGGCGGAAGACTTCCGAGCGCACGTCGATGCAGAAGGCCGCCTGCAGGACTGGCCGCAACTCGGCAACCTTGATCGATGAGGGTGCAGCAAGCGTGGCCGCGAGCTTCCGCTGTGCTGCGCGCTCGGCAGCGACCTGCAGCAACCCGTCGATGACGGTATCGAAATCCGGGCTGACCGGCTCGACATGGGCGCGCCGCACCTGCTGCCACTCGCTCTCGATATCCGTCTTGTGACGCGCATAGAGCGCCTCTTCGAACACGAGCCGGATCGCCAGCAGTTCAAGCGCCGTTGTATCCGTGCGGCCCTCGACCTCGGCCTTGAACTGGATGTGGCGCGCGAATTGCGCCCAGCCCCCGACGGTCAACAGGAGCTGATGGAAATAGGTGCCGGGCTCGGCACCAAGGCCGAGGGAGACAGCCGCCCGTTCGATCGCCGCATATGGTGTCTCCGGCGTTTCGTCGACATGGATGCTGAAGCCTTTCAGGCCCAAGATTTCCGGCGTCAGGTCGTGGGTCGCAAAGGCGCGCCAGGCGGCATAGAGCCCGTTACGCCGGGAAGCGGCCCAAAGGGCCTGCCCCTGATCGAAGAAACCGGCCGCAAAGGTGCCGATGCGCTCGGAGACGAGGCCCGGCCAATCCTTGCCCGTGGCCCGCGCGGCAAGCTCCGCGATCGTCGGGAGTGCCACAACCGGCTGCAGCTCCTCACCAACGGCAGCCTTGAGCGCCGGCAGGTCGATGCGGTTGAAAAGCGCGCTCGACTGGAGCGCTGCAACCAGATCCTCATCCGTGATCTCGCCCTTGGCGATCTGGTCGGCATAATGCTTGCGCGGCAATGCCAGCCTGACGCCGCCGATCCGGGCGAGCCGGGCCGCCGTCTGGTCGAGCGTCTCGGTGATCTGGCCTAGGAAGGGGTTGACGGCAACGGTCGCTGTCAGCGGCCAGGCCGGCGGGATGGCCCGCACGGCCTGATCCGCCGCCAGCACGAGTGCTTCACCATGCAGGGTGTCCACTGTGGTCATCTCGGTCATCGGGTTCACTCCTTCACTGAAGCAGGCGTTGCGGAGGTGGTGCGCGGAAGCGTCCAGCCACCGAGCAGGCGATCGAAGAGGGCATTGACATAGAGGCCGTTGGCCAGATGGACCCTGAGGCCTGCCGCCGCCGGATGATAGGCCCAGAGCGGGAAGAGCGACTGGGCGACCGCCACCACGCCGAAGGTGACGACGGCGAGCAGCATCAGCGTCCACTCAAGCGGCCCGGGCTGTGGGGTCGCCGGCAAGGTGCCAAGCATCAGACTATCGGAAATGCGCTGCAGGGCGAAGTAGGCCGTCGCCGCCGAGATCGAGTAGAGCGAGGTTCGCCAGGTCAGAGCCCGGGGAGCCGCATCCGCCAACCCTTGAGCGATCAAGTAAGCGACGCCGAAGATCAGGATCGCCCCAAGCGCGAGCGCCTGCGGCGGCTTGTCGGCAAAGCCGAAAAGCAGACCGATCACCGCATAGATCGTCAATGCCAGCAGGAAGGCGCGGCCAACGGCCTTGGCATTGGGGATCGCGACCGGACCGGGGCGCTTGATCGAGGCAACCGTTTCGATGGCCGAGCCGGAGGCGAGGAAGGCATGTGCCTTGTAGAGCGAATGGGCGACGATGTGCAGAAGCGCAATCGGGAACAGTGCCAGGCCACATTGCAGGATCATGAAGCCCATCTGCGCGACAGTGGACCAGGCGAGCGAGGTCTTAACCGCCGACTGGGTGAGCATCACGAGACTTCCGAACAGCGCCGTGAAGCCGCCGACCATGACCAGCACCGCAAGCACCACCGGCGCCTGCAGCATGACATCGGCAAAGCGGATCAAGAGGAAGCCGCCGGCATTGACGACGCCGGCATGCAGCAGAGCCGAAACCGGGGTCGGCGTTTCCATCACTTCGGTTAGCCAGCCATGGGTCGGGAACTGCGCAGACTTCAGAAGCGCAGCAAGGGCGAACAGGGCGGCGGATGCGATTGTCAGCGGCAACCCCTCGCCCTCGCGGGCCGCGGCGAGAATGGTCGCGATGTCACCGGTTCCGAAGGAAATGGCGAGAAGAATGACGGCACCGATCAGGGCGGCATCACCGATGCGCGAGACGATGAACTTCTTACGCGCCGCGCGCTGGGCGACGATCCGCTCAGGATAGAAGAGCAACAGCTGATGCAGGAGCAGGCTGGTGGCGACCCAGCCGACGACGAGCTGCAGCAGCGTGCCCGACTGGACGAGCAGAAGGACGGCGCCAAGTGTTGCCGTCATCCAGCCGGTGAACGGGCCCTGCCGCCCTTCCCCGTCGAGGAAGGTGCCGGCATAACGCAGCACCACCCAGCCGATGAAGGATACAAGCAGCAGCATCACCAAGCTGACAAGGTCAAGCCGTGACGCAAGCGCAAAGTAGCTAAATCCAATCGCCGGGCTCGTGCCCGGCCCCTGCAGCACCAGCACGACAGCGGAAAGCACGGCGACGAGGATCGAACCGAGAGCCGCGAGTTCGGCAATGCGGATCGCCTGACGCGGGCGAAGGCCGGGCGCCTGAAAGGCATAGAGCGAGGCACCGGCAAGTAGCAGCGGTGCAAGAAGCGGCAACATGTGGATCACGTGATGTCTCCGGTCTAGGCCGCTGCTTGGGAGGAGGCAGCGGCGATCTCACGGACCTGTTATCAGCGGCGTGATCGCAAGAAAAATTCATTGTTTCTGTAAATTCGTTCTATAAAATAGAATAATGTCCGAACTGAACTATCATCACCTCCGCTATTTCCGCGCCGTCGCCCATGACGGCAACCTGACCCGCACGGCCGAGCGGCTGAACCTGTCGCAATCCGCGCTCTCGACCCAGATCAAGCAGCTGGAGGAGCGGTTGGGCCATTCCCTCTTCGAGCGTCGTGGTCGACAGCTCTATCTCACGGAAGCGGGACGCATCGCGCTCGATCATGCCGACACGATCTTTTCAGCCGGCGAAGAACTTGTGGAAACCTTGAAGGAGACAGGAAGGACACGCCGCGCCATCCGCATCGGCGCGCTCGCCACCCTGTCGCGCAACTTCCAGATGGAGTTCCTGCGCCCGATCCTCGGACGCTCCGACGTCGACATGATCTTGCGCTCGGGCAGCACCAGCGAGCTTCTCGGCGCGCTCGAAACGTTGAACCTCGACATCGTCCTGCTCAACCAGGCGCCGATGGCCGATTCCGTAACTCCCTTCATCGCCCAACATGTCTATCAGCAGCGGGTCAGCCTGATCGGCAAACCGTCCTATGGCAAACCGGGCGCGAAGCTCGCCGACCTGCTGGCCGAGCACCCCGTCATCCTGCCGACGCTCGAAAGCGGCGTGCGCTCGCAATTCGAAGCCCTCGTCGCACGCCTCGGCATCACGCCGCAGATTGCGGCTGAGGTGGATGACATGGCGATGATGCGTCTTCTGGCGCGAGAAGGGGCGGGCCTTGCCGTTCTCCCGCCGATTGTCGTGAAGGGCGAGCTCGAAGCCGGAACGCTGGTGGAGTTCGACGCCCTGCCCGGCATGATCGAATCCTTCTTTGCCGTCACCGTGAAGCGGCGTTTTCCGAACCCGCTCATCCGGCCGCTGCTCGAAGCGAGCGAGGACGGCAAAACCGCTGGCGCCTGAACAACGTAAAGCTCAAGCGCATCAAGCATTTGAGAAGGGGACCGCGTGAAGACATCCATCGCCATAATCGGAGCCGGAATTGCCGGCATCACGCTCGGCCGCAATCTCGCCGCTCACGCCGACATCACCGTGTTTGAAAAGAGCCGGGGCCTTGGCGGCCGGATGGCAAACCGCCGCCGCGAGGGGTTTTCCTTCGACCATGGCGCCCAGTATTTTACCGCCCGCTCGCCGTCTTTCAAGGCGGCTGCGGAACAGGCGGTATCACAGGGTCATGCCGGCATCTGGCCACAGGCAGTTCATACGCTGAAAGCAGACGGACTTGTGACAGACAGCCGCCCGATCGAGCCGCGCTATATCGGCCTCCCCGCCATGAGCGGTTTTGCCAACGGATTGGCCGCGGAGCTTGAGATCCACAAGGAAGCGACCGTTGCGCGCCTTGCTGCCTCCGGGGATGGCTGGGTCCTGACCGACAACGAAGACAAAGATCTTGGCCGTTTCGATCTTGTCATCTCAACCGCCCCCGCTCCCCAGACCATCCGGCTCATGCCGGAGGCTTTTTCCGCCCATGCCGCCCTGAAGACCGTGGAGATGAGCGGCTGCTTCACCCTGATGATCGGCCTCGACGTGCCGCTGGACCTCGGCTTCGACGCCGCGCGCATCGAAGATTCCGTACTCAGCTGGATTGCCGTCGAGGCAAGCAAGCCGGGCCGATCCGAGAAGACCGCGCTCACCATCCACAGCCGAAACGATTGGGCCGAGGCCAACCTCGAGCGCGACCGCGGCGAGGTACAGGCCGAGATGCTCCAGTCCCTCAAGCGGCTTCTCGGCCGAGACCTGTCGACAGAGGCGTGGATCGACCTGCACCGCTGGCGCTACGCCAATGTCGAACAAGCAGTCGGCGAACCCTTCCTCTTCGATGATGACCTTGGCCTCGGCGCCTGCGGCGACTGGTGCCTCGGCAACCGCGTCGAGGCGGCGGCCGAAAGTGCAAGAGCCCTGTCAGAAATGCTGATCGCCCGTCTGCAAGGAGCCTGACCGATGTACCGCGACACCGCGCTCACCAAACTTCTGACCTATGCCGGCGCCCTCCCCTTCTGGGCGCTCGGGCTGGCCCAGGTGCTGGGCTTCCAACCGGCCCTCGCGGCTCAGGCCTTTGTCGCCTACGGCACGGGTATCGCCTGCTTTATGGCCGGAACGCTCTGGAGCCAGGCACAGATAAAGGCAGAGAAACCACAGTTGATGCTCGTCGTCAGCAATGTCGCGGCCCTTGCAGCCATCGGCGCGCTACTGCTCCACGGCTATGTCCCGGCTCTGACGATGGCGCTGCATATGGCCGTGTTTCTCGCGCTCCTTGCCTGTGATCTTTCCATACACCGCAAAGGCGACCAACCCGATTGGTATCTGGCGCTTCGGCGCAATGTCACGCTTCTGGTGATTGCCGCCTATGCTGTGGTGATGATCCTGACATGAGATTTTTTTGTATCATGCTGTAAGATCTCTCGAGAAGCCGCGACAAACGGCGGCGTGCGGTGTGGCGCGCGAGATCTTGGCAGCGCGGACGAAGTCCGGGGGATCATGATGGGGAATATGGGTAATGAGGAAGTGATCGGCGGATACGGTGCTGCGGCGCCCTTTCTCGCCGACGCTGTTTACATGGCGGAACTGCGCCAGCGCATGCTGAAATTTGCGAGCCTTCAGCTTGCCGATCCCGGCCTCGCCGAAGATGCGGTACAGGAGGCGCTGGCGGGTGCGCTGCGCAACGCCAAGGCCTTTGCCGGACGCTCCGCCTTCCGCACCTGGGTCTTTGCCATCCTGCGCAACAAGATCGCCGACCAGATCCGCTTCAAGCGCAAGCAATCGCAGATGATCGCGATGCCGCTCGGGCATTTCCCCGATGAAGACGAACCCCGCTATTTCGACGTCAAGGGCCACTGGGTGCCGGAAAACAGGCCGAGCGATTGGGGCAATCCGGAGGTAGAATTGCTGGGCAAGGATTTCTGGCGAGTCTTCGAGGCCTGCCTCGATCATTTGCCCCCCGACCAGGGCCGCGTCTTCATGATGCGCGAGTTCGTCGAGATGGAGACACCAGAAATCTGTGCCGAGATCGGCATCACCACCACCAACATGCATGTCCTGATGCATCGCGCCAGGCTGCGTCTGCGCAATTGCCTCGAAGGGCACTGGTTTGCACCGGAGGAGAGCCTGTCATGATGTGCGAAAATGCCACGAAACTCGCCTCGGATGAACTCGATCGACGCCTGTCGATTGGCGAGACCTTGCGGCTGCGGCTGCATCTCTTCGGCTGTGACGCCTGCTCGGGCTTTGTCCGGCAGATCGGGATGATGCGCAAGGCGACCCGCCGCTATGTCGCGACCGACGCCTCTGATCCGGATGAACGCTGATCAGCGATCGCCAAGGTCTTCGATCGACTGAAGGACATCCGTTGCGAGTCGTGTCGCAGCGCCCGTCGTGATCGCCATCTGTGGCAGTATCATCCATTCAAGTGTCCAGGCAGCTCCCGACCGCTCCTGCTCATGCACCATCGCCTGATGCAGTCCGGAGATCTGCGCGGCGTTGAACCGGGCAAGCGTGACGAGGACTTCGGCTTTGACCGGATTGCGCTTGTGCGGCATGGCGGAAGAAGCTCCGCCGCCGCCGATCACAGCCGTGCCGTTATCCGCCATCAGCGCCAGATCCTGTCCGATCTTGCCGAGACTGCCGGTGGTTTGAGCCAATAGACCGCCGAGTTCAGCGATGATGCCGCGCTGGCTGTGCCATTGCGGGCGGTCAGCGAGCGAGAGCCGATCGGCAAGCCGGGCGCGCACGGCAAGCGTCTTGTCGCCGAGCTTTTCGAGCGTGCCGGCAGCCCCGCCGAATTGTAGTGGCAAACTCGATTTCAGCATGTCCTGAACGGCCGCTTTCTGAGCGACCACCGGCGCTTTCCAGCTCGTCAGGCGGTCCGAAACAGTGATCGGGATCGCCGCCTGCATGCGCGTGCGGCCCATCAACGGCTTCGCACCGAAACGCGTATCCAGACCCTCGAGTGCTGTGGCAACGGCTGCCAGTCGTTGATCAAGGATCGAAAGCACCGTCGTCAGTCGCAGCATCAGGCCGGTATCGATTGCATCCTGGCTGGTGGCACCGAAATGCAGATATTTGCCGTGTTCGCCGAGAGCGGCACGCCATTGCCGCACGAGATCGGGAATGATCACCCCATCGCGACCGATCGACTGTTTCAGGGCATCAAGATCAGCGAGGAACGCCTCCGGCAGAGCCGCAATTGCGTGTGAAGCCTCGGCAGGGATCAGACCCTCTGCAGCCTCCGCCTCGGCAAGTGCCACCTCGAAACCGAGCATGGCTGAAAGCTCGGCTGAAGCCGTAAACTGGGCGCCGATCTCCTCATCGCCCAACAGGCCTGATAGTATCGGATGGTCGAAGACGGATACGGTCATGCTGATCTCAAGGCCCTTCTCAGATGTCGAAGAAGACCGTCTCCTTCTCACCCTGCAGGTGGATGTCGAAGTGATAGGTCGAACCGTCACGCTGCGCAATCAGCGTCGGCACGCGCACGCGGTGCTCGATGCGCGCGAGGATCGGATCCTCGGCATTGGCCGCCTCTTCGTCGCCGAAATAAAGGCGCGTGTTGAGGCCGAGATTGATGCCGCGCGCGACGATCCAGAAGGAGATATGCGGCGCCATCAGGCGACCATCCCGGAATGGCACGCGGCCCGGCTTGATCGTCTCGAACCGGTATTCACCCGTCGTGAGATCGCAAGGGCAGCGTCCCCAACCGGTGAAGTTCGGATCGGCGCTGCCACGCGTCTCGGACGGGCTGTTGTAAAGACCGTCGGCATCCGCCTGCCAGATTTCGATGAGCGCATCCCTGAGCGGCGTACCGGAGCCATCGATGACACGACCGGTCAAGGTGATGCGCTCGCCGCGCGTCTTGTCATTGACCATGGTAGTGCCGAGGTCGACAGCATAGACGCCCTTGATGTCGGCGAAGTTCGGCGTGAGGCCGATATGGACGTAAGGGCCTGCTGTCTGCGAGGCGCTTTCCTTGAGGTAACCGAGATCCTGGACCATCAGTTCCCCTCCATCCGGTTTTCAAACAGGGTGGAACGCCGTCCACGCAAGATGATGTCGAACTTGTAGGCCCGCGCATCCATCGGGATGGTCGCCGACCAGTCGAGAGCAGCGACGAGCTGCTCGATCGCCGCACGATCCGGGATCGTCAGCACGATCGGACACTTCCAGATCATTGGATCGCCCTCGAAATACATCTGGGTGATCAGACGCTGCGAGAAGCCATGGCCGAAGATGGAGAAATGGATATGCGCCGGCCGCCAGTCGTTGACGCCATTCGGCCAAGGGTAAGGACCGGGCTTGATGGTGCGGAAGGCATAGTAGCCGTTCTCGTCGGTGATGGTGCGCCCGCAGCCGCCGAAATTCGGATCGAGCGCTGCCAGATAGCTTTCCTTCTTGTGCCGATAGCGACCACCGGCATTGGCCTGCCAGAACTCAATGAGGGCACCCGGCACAGGCCGTCCGCGCTCGTCGAGCACGCGCCCATGCACGATGATGCGCTCGCCGATCGCGCTCTCGCCTGATTTGGCGAAGTTGTGGATCAGGTCGTTGTCGAGCTCACCCAGAATGGAGTGGCCAAAGACGGGGCCCGTTATCTCGGACTTGGTGCCATCGAGCGACAGCAATGCCTTCTGCGGCGACCGCAGGACGGAGGTCTTGTAGGTCGGGGTATAGGCCGGCGGATGCAAGTTGCGGTCGCGCGCAAAGAAGGCGCCCGTTTCCGGCTTCTTGTTCGAAAGGTCAGTCATGGCTCCCTCCCCCGGTCTCGCCGGCATCCAGCTTATCAAACACGTGCTTGGCGATCTTGAAAGCCCTGTTGGCGGCGGGAACGCCGGCATAGACCGCGACATGCATCAGCGCTTCGGTGATATCCTCACGGCTCGCCCCGGTATTGGCGGTGGCGCGCACATGCATGGCGACTTCTTCGTCGTGGCCGAGGGCTGCGAGCAGTGCGATGGTGATCATCGAGCGTTCGCGCGGGCTGATGCCGGGCCGCGACCAGACGGTGCCCCAGGCCCCCTCCGTGATCATCTCCTGGAACGGCTGATCAAACGGCGTGGCCGACGCCGAGGCGCGATCGACATGGGCATCACCCAGCACACGGCGGCGGGTCGCCATACCCTGCCGATAGCGATCTGAAGGACTGCGGGCATCAGCCATGGGCTGCCTCTCCTGAAATAACGGGCGCGAGAAAGGCCTCGATGATGGTGGTGAGCATTTCCGGTTGCTCGACACAGGGGATGTGTCCGGCGTCCTTGATGATTTCATAGCGCGCGCCGGGGACGAGCTTGGCAAGCGACAGCACGAGATCGGGTGGTGTCGCCCCATCCTGGTCGCCGACGACGCAGAGCGTCGGGACAGCGATCTGACCGACAACTTCGGTATAATCGGCATCGCGGATCGCAGCACATGTGCCCATGTAGCCGTCGACCGGCTGGCGGAGCATCATGTTGCGATAGCCAGGGAAGGCCGGGTCACTGCTGCGGAAGGCCGGCGTAAACCAGCGCTCCATCACACCATCCACGATGCCCTCAAGACCATCCTCCTCGATGGCTGCGATGCGGGCAGCCCACATCTCCGCCGTCCCTATCTTGTGGGCCGTGTCGCAGAGGATAAGCGCCCTCACCAGATCAGGCCGGCGGGCATAGAGGCCTTGCGCAATCAGACCGCCCACGGAAAGCCCGCAGATGACGGCATTGCAGACCTTCAAATGCTCCAGCAAACCGATCAGGTCATCGACATGGTCTTCGATCGAGTACGGGGCCTGCCCGACATCCGAAAGCCCATGCCCGCGCTTGTCATAGGTCAGCAGCGGATAGCTACCGGCAAGCCCGACGATTACGTCGCGCCAGATGCGGAAATCGGTTCCGAGCGAATTGATGAAGACGATGACCGGCTTGTTGCCCGGCCCACCAATGATCTGGTGATGCAGGCTGACGCCGTTGACCTGAACGAACTGCACGGGTTCCTCCTCCGTTGACACCATATTGCTCACGCGATTTGGTTAGGTAAAATGATGTTTTCCACGAAACACCTAACCATAGGGTTATGTTTTGCCATGATCGATAACCGGATCAAGTTTCGCCATCTGCAGACCTTCGTGGAGGTTTCGCGCCAGAAGAGCGTGATGAAGGCGGCGGAACTCCTGCATGTCAGCCAGCCTGCGGTGACCAAGACCATCCGGGAACTTGAGGAAGTGCTGGGCGTCGCGGTGTTCGAAAAGGACGGACGCGGCATCCGCATCACCCGCTATGGCGAAGCCTTCCTCAAGCACGCAGGTGCAGCACTCACCGCGCTCCGCCAGGGTTTCGATTCCGTCTCCCATGCCCTGCATGCCGACGCCCCGCCGATCCGGATCGGAGCCCTGCCGACGGTCTCCACCCGCATCATGCCGCAGGCCATGACCTTGTTCCTCAAGGAGGACGTGCCCGCCCGCATCAAGATCGTCACCGGCGAAAACGCCGTTTTGCTCGAACAGTTGCGGGTCGGCGATCTCGACCTCGTCGTCGGCCGTCTCGCGGCACCGGAGCAGATGACCGGCTTCTCCTTCGAGCATCTTTATTCCGAGCAGGTGATCTTCTGCGTCCGCGCTGGTCATCCGCTCCTCTTGGCCGGCTCCGACCTGTTCGGCGAGCTTGAGCGTTATCCGGTGCTGATGCCCACACGGGCTTCAATCATTCGCCCCTTCGTCGAGCGCTTCCTGATCGCGAACGGCATTTCCGGCATTCCAACCCAGATCGAAACGGTTTCCGACAGCTTCGGTCGCGCCTTCGTGCGCCAGACCGATGCTATATGGATCATCTCCGCCGGCGTCGTGGCAACGGACCTCGCCGACGGCACACTGGCGGCCCTGCCGATCGACACCAGCGAAACGAAGGGGCCGGTCGGTCTGACGGTTCGGGCAGATGCCGTGCCCTCCATGCCGCTGGCGCTTCTGATGCGCACGATCCGCGAGGCAGCAACGGAAGCGGCAAAAGCCTGACGCTCAGGGCAGCAGCGGCTTGAGCCTTGCCTGCATCTCCAGCATCGCCTGCAGGCAATGGGCGGCCAGATCGGCGGCGGGCAGAATTGCAGCCGGCGCGCCGACATTGATGGCAGCCACCACACGGCCCCGGTCGTTGCTGACAGGAACGGCAATCGAACAGAGACCGATCTCCAATTCCTGGTCGATCACTGCATATCCCTGCTGCCGCACCTTGGCGATTTCCTCTTTCAGCAAACGAGGATCGGTCAACGTCCGGGGCGTATGCGCCTTCATCTGCGAAGCGGCGAGGATGGCATCGACCTCGGCATCCGAAAGCGCGGCCAGCAGCACCCGCCCCATCGAAGCGCTATAGGCCGGCAGCCGCGATCCCGGCATCAGGTTGATCGACATGACCCGCTTCTGTGCAGCGCGGGCGATGTAGACGATCTCGGTATTGTCGAGAATGGAGGCCGAGGCGCTGTGCCCCACACGCTCGGACAGTTGATCGAGATGCGGCTGCAGCAGAACCGGCAGCGGCGTCGCCGAAAGCCAGGCATGACCGACCCGGAGAATCTTCGGCGTCAGCGAGAAGAACTTGCCGTCATAGTCAGCATAGCCGAGCTCCGAGAGCGTCAGCAGGCAACGCCGTGCCGTCGCCCTGTCGAGGCCGCTGGTTTCGGCTGCCTCGGTGATGCTGAGCCGCTGGCGCTCCGGCCCGAAAGCTTCCAGCACCTTCAAGCCTTTGGCAAAACCACCCATCAGATCACGCTCACCGATCGTCATAGCCCACCACCCATATTCGTGCGATTATCGAACAAATATCAAATATCGCACAAAATGCTTGCTGTCGAGGTTTTCACGATCATATTTGGTGACAGGAGAAAGCGGCCAGACCGCGCTCGAGGAAACGGGAGTTCCCATGGACAAGAGAATTGCTAGCCTGGCGGATGCCGTGGCCGAGATCGGCGATGGCGCAACCGTCATGATCGGAGGCTTCGGCGGCTCCGGCGCACCGATCGAGCTCATTCACGCGCTGATCGACAAGGGGCCGAAGAACCTGACGGTCATCAACAACAATGCCGGCAATGGTCGCATCGGCATTGCCGCGATGATCGATGCCGGCATGGTCAAGAAAATGATCTGCTCCTTCCCGCGCTCCTCCGACCCGCGCGCCTTCACAGACCGCTACCTCGCCGGTGAGATCGAGCTGGAACTCGTTCCGCAGGGCACGCTTGCCGAGCGCATCCGCGCCGGCGGCGCAGGCATCCCAGCCTTCTACACCCCGACCGGCTTCGGTACGGAACTGGCAAACGGCAAGGTGATCGCTGAGTTCGATGGCCGCAAATACGTGCAGGAGCGCTGGCTGAAGGCCGACTTCGCCATCGTCAAGGCGCATCTCGGCGACACGCATGGCAACCTGACCTACCGGATGGCCGGCCGCAACTTCAATCCCCTCATGTGCATGGCCGCCGCCAAGACCATCGCCCAGGTCTCGAAGATCGTGAAGCCCGGCGAGATCGATCCGGAACAGGTGATCACCCCCGGCATCTTTGTCGATGGCGTCGTTGAAGTCGCCAACCCGCAACAGGAAGAAGCGCTGATCCGCGCCGGAGTGGTTTACGCATGAGCGACGCAGCTGCAATCGACACCCGCGAAGACATCAAGCTCTCCAACGCCCAGATCGCCTGGCGCGCGGCCCAGGACATCGCTGACGGCGCCTATGTGAACCTGGGCATCGGCTTTCCGGAAATGGTCGCCAAGTTCCAGCCGGAAGGCCGCGAAGCGATCTTCCACACCGAGAACGGCGTCTTGAACTTCGGCGAGGCCCCGCCCGCTGGCGAAGAAGACTGGGACCTGATCAATGCCGGCAAAAAGGCGGTCACGCTGAAGCCGGGTTCCGCCTTCTTCCACCATGCCGACAGCTTTGCCATGGTCCGCGGCGGCCATCTCGACGTCGCAATTCTCGGGGCCTATCAGGTTGCCGAAAATGGCGACCTCGCCAACTGGCGCGTCGGCTCCAAGGGCGTCCCCGCCGTTGGCGGCGCCATGGATCTTGTGCATGGCGCAAAGCAGGTCGTCGTCATCACGGAACACGTCACCAAGGACGGCAAGCCGAAGCTCGTCGAGCGCTGCACCTTTCCGCTGACCGGCGTCGGCTGCATCACCCGCGTCTATACGAGCCATGCCGTGATCGACATCGTCGACGGCCGCTTCGTCGTGCGCGAAAAGCTTGGCCCCATGACCATGGACGAGCTTCAGGCCATGACCGGCGCCAAGCTGCATACCGACGGTCCGGTTGCCGACCTCGTCGTGCCCGCGCTGTAAGGAGTACAAGCCATGACCGAAGCCTTTATCTGCGACTATATCCGCACGCCCATCGGCCGTTTCGGCGGTTCGCTCTCCTCCGTCCGCGCTGATGATCTCGGCGCCGTACCACTGAAGGCGATGATGGAGCGCCATTCAGGCATCGACTGGCAAGCCGTCGAGGACGTGATCTACGGCTGCGCCAACCAGGCCGGCGAAGACAACCGCAATGTTGCCCGCATGTCGGCCCTGCTGGCGGGTCTCCCCGTCTCCGTCACCGGCACCACGATCAACCGCCTCTGCGGCTCTGGCATGGATGCCGTGATCACCGCCGCGCGTGCAATCAAGGCTGGGGAAGCCGAGCTGATGATTGCAGGCGGCGTCGAAAGCATGAGCCGCGCGCCCTTCGTCATGCCCAAGGCGGAAACCGCCTTCTCCCGCAATGCCGAGATTTACGACACCACCATCGGCTGGCGCTTCGTCAATCCACTGATGAAGAAGCAATACGGCGTCGATTCCATGCCAGAGACCGGCGACAACGTGGCGATCGACTTCAAGGTCTCGCGCGAAGACCAGGATGCCTTTGCCGTGCGCAGCCAGGCCAAGGCGGCGGAAGCGCAAGCCAATGGCCGACTGGCGAAGGAAATCGTGGCCGTCACCGTGCCGCAGCGCAAGGGCGATCCCGTGATCGTCGACCGTGACGAACATCCGCGCGCGACCTCGGTCGAGGCGCTCGCCAAGCTGAAGCCGGTCAACAAGATGGAAGGTGCCACCGTCACCGCCGGCAATGCGTCGGGCGTCAATGACGGGGCCGCCGCCCTGATCATCGCCTCGGAAGCCGCCGTGAAGAAATATAACCTCAACCCCATCGCCCGCATCCTGGGTGGAGCGACGGCAGGCGTCCCGCCGCGCATCATGGGCTTCGGCCCGGCCCCAGCCTCGAAGAAGCTGCTCGCCCGCCTCGGTCTGACGCAGCAGCAGATTGATGTCATCGAGCTGAACGAAGCCTTTGCAAGCCAAGGCATCGCCACGCTCCGCGATCTCGGCATTGCCGACGACGACCCGCGCGTCAACCGCAATGGCGGCGCGATTGCGCTTGGCCATCCGCTTGGCATGTCGGGCGCACGCATCGCCGGAACGGCAGCCCTGGAACTGAAGGTATCAGGCGGGCGCTATGCGCTCTCCACCATGTGCATCGGCGTCGGCCAGGGCATCGCGATCGCCCTGGAACGGGTCTGATAGAGAATTGAAGGCGCCCCATGTGGGCGCCTTTTCATTTCAAGGGTTGAGGAAGGCCAGGATCAGCTGATGCACAGCACCTCCCGGTGACATCTCGACCTGGTCGTATTCGCTATGGCGCGCCACATGCGCATCCGATATCGGCTTCAGCTGGGCCTGCAGCGCCGCGCGGACCTTCTTGCAGCCCGGATCGTTTTCATCGCGCAAGCCGATGGACACATCCTGGATCGCTTGCGTGAGGTCCTTCATGAACTGCCCATGCAGTTTCTCGTGCTCGACGATGCCGTCGTAAAAGGCCTGCCACTTTGCCGCCACGTCGGGAGAAAGCTTCTGAGCGGGCTTCGGCAGCGTGTAGGTGATAACAAGCCTCGGCTTGGCAGACGCCAGAACGCAAGCCTGCCCCTGCTGCTGATAATCCCGCTGCCAGGTGAGCTTGAAGGTCGTATGGGCGATTACGCGACCAAGGCTCAGTTTCGGGCCGCGCTCGCCGATCGACTGGTAGAGCGCCATCGGCGATGCACCATTGACGTTATAGTGATCGACCTTTTCCGTCGCCTGCCACTCCTGAGCGGCGGCCGGCATCGCTGCACTGAGAACCACGAAAAGGCCAACAAACGCATGAAGTCTTGCTGTCACGATCAAAAAAGCTCCCTGGATCAGCAATCCTGATATCTGCGGCACATGGGAACTGCAACGAGCATCTGGCCTGAAGCGCGCCGCATCGCCGGAATTTGATAATCAGCAATTTCCGTAATTTTAACGGAATCTCATATAGGTTATTCGACTTGAAGCGACGGGGAGAAGCTGCAAGCGTGAACGACAAGGGGACAACACAGGGCATCCGGAAACATGCAGGACGCTGGCTCGACCTACTCAAGGTTCCGAACGGCAATCCAGCGCTGACCGCTGCTCAGTTCGAAGCCTTTTCGAAGCAGGTCCCGCTTCTGTATTTCATTCTCGCGACCAACATGGTCTCGCTGGCCTGGACGCATCAGGGTGCGGCGCCCGACTATCTCGTCGTCTATCTGCCGGTGGTGATGGCGAGCCTCTTTGCACTGCGCTCGCTGATCTGGCTGCGCGGGCGCACACGTGAGCGCACGCCAGAACAGGCCTATCGACAGCTGAAGGCCACGAACATCCTGTCCTTTCCGATCGCGGTGTTCTGCACCGCTTGGTCGGTCTCGCTTCTGCCCTATGGCGACCCATACCAGAAGGCCCATGTCGCCTTCTTCATGGCAATCACCGTCATCGGCTGCATCTTCTGCCTGATGCATCTGAGGTCGGCAGCCCTGATAGTCACGGTCACGGTCAACCTGCCCTTTTTCGTGGTCATGCTCCTGTCGGGCGAGCCGACCCTCATTGCGACCGGCGTGAATGTCATTCTGGTGACGATGGCGATGATCATGATCCTCGTCTCGCATTACCGCGACTTTCGCCAACTGCATGAATCCCGCAATGTCCTGATGCTGCAGCAGCACGCCCTCCAGGAGCAGAACAAGGCGATGCAGGCGCTTTCGGACGAGAACCTGCGCCTTGCCAATCTCGACAGCCTGACCCTGCTCGCCAACCGCCGCAGCTTCTTCCATATGCTCGAAACGGCCTTCAGCCGCGCCAGCAGCAGCAATGGCAGGCTGGCTGTGGGTGTTATCGATCTCGACGGTTTCAAGCCCGTCAACGATCTCTACGGTCACTCGGCCGGTGACAAGGTGCTGATCGAGATCAGCAACCGCCTGTCGACGATCACGGACGAGCGGCTATCGGTCTACCGTCTCGGCGGCGACGAATTCGGTCTGCTTCTGCAGGGCGGCGTGGCCGAAAGCGATGCAGTCGCGCTCGGAGAAAAGGTCTGCGAACTGATTGCCGAACGCATCAATATTGGCAGCGGCATGGTCCAGGTGACCGGCTCGGTCGGCTTTGCGCTCTATCCTGACGTCGGCGCAACCGGCCAGGAAATCTACGAACTCGCCGACTACGCCCTCTATACAGCCAAACGACGTCATCGTGCCGGCACGGTCATCTTCAATGCCATCCAGGCAAATGAACTGAACCGACAGAAGATCGTCGAGGAAGCGCTGGTTTCTGCTGATCTCGACAAGGAACTATCGCTCGTATACCAGCCGATCACCTGCGTCGATCGGCGCGTCTGCATAGGCTTCGAAGCTCTTGCCCGCTGGGAAAGCCCGCGGATCGGTCAGGTATCACCTGCGGAATTCATTCCCGTTGCGGAGCACAACGGCCGCATCACGCTGATGACACGCATGCTGCTGAAGCGGGCGCTGAAGACCGCCGCGCTCTGGCCCGACAACGTCTATCTCTCCTTCAACCTTTCTCCGCACGATCTGACGTCACCGGAGAACACGTTGAAGATCGTCTCGATTGTCCTGAAGAGCGGCTTCGACCCACGCCGCATCAATTTCGAAATCACTGAAACCGCCGTCATGCATGACTTCGAGCAGGCAAGCGCGTCGATCCAGATGCTGCGTGAGCTCGGCGCCGGCATCTCGCTGGATGACTTCGGCACCGGTTATTCGAGCTTGAACCACGTGCACAAGCTGCCGCTCACCAAGATCAAGATCGACGGCAGCTTCGTGCGCAACATTCACACCCGCCGCACAAGCTTCAACATCGTCAAGTCGGTGCTGGCGCTGTGCTACGAGATGGAGCTGGAAGCGATCGTAGAGGGCGTCGAAACCGAAGAGGAACTGCGCATCCTCGAAAATCTCGGTGTCCGGGCAGTCCAGGGGTATTATTTTGGGAAACCTATGACAGCGGAGGAGACGTTGAAGCGGCTCGCCCTGCAGGACACTCAGGCCCTCGCATCCTGAAGACGTCACTAAGAGCGCATAACCATCGACACCTTGAGCCTCCGAACCGTGTCGGCATCCGTGCGACGGACGGATTGATCCTCAAAACCGAGTTCGACCAGTCGATCCTGCCCCATGTCAGCCTGGCTGCACGAAGCATGCAGTTCGCGGATTTCAGGGACAGCGAGAAAAATGGCGGCATTTTCCGGCCGAACGCCACCACCGGGCATGATCGAGATGCAACCTGCGCCGTGGCGGGCGAGGCGCTTGATCACCGCCAGCCCCTCCTCCGCATGACGCGCGCCGCCTGAGGTGAGAACGCGGGAAAAACCGAGTTCGATGGCAAGATCGAGTGCGGCCTCCATGTCGGCGACCACATCGATCGCCCGATGCAGGGTCAGATCAAGGCCTTCAGCGACCCTGATCAACCGACGGATCGCATCGATATCCAGCGCGGCATCCATCGTGGTCGCCCCGATCACCACACCGGCAAGCCCCGCCTCCCGCGCAGCCAGGATATCCGCCTCCATCACGGCGATCTCATCCTTCGAATAGGTGAAATGCCCGGCACGCGGACGGATCAGCGCATGGACGGGGATCGGTGCATTTGCAGCGATGGCCATGAACCCACGAGACGGTGTCAGGCCGCCCGAGCCGAGCGCAGAGCAAAGCTCAATACGGTCTGCCCCACCGACAATGGCAGCCTCGAGACCCGCAACGTCATCGACGCAGATTTCGAGCAGCGGTCCGGGGGCTTCCTGCCGAGATATCACCATGCTCCTCCCTCAACCTTCCATCTTTACGCGAGGCGTCCTGTCGAGCACCCACAAGAGACCGACGCCGACAAAGCCCGCAATCGACGCGATGATCGCCGTACCCGCATAGTCGCTTATGCTGGTGCCCAGCGCAAACATCAGCGAGGCCATTCCACCGCTGAGGAAAATGTTGACCGCAATCAGCGAGCTGCCGAGACCGGCCCGGTCAGCGATCAGGTTCTGCAGATAGGTGATCGGGATCGCGATGATGCCGGCCGCCCCAAGGCCTGCAACGATCGTGAGCAAATAGACGTCCATGGGACGGTCGGCGAGGCCGAGGAAGACGAGATAGCTGCAATAGATCAGCGCTGCCGTGACCATGGCGAAGAGGATCGAGGTTCTGGCTTCGACCCATCCCCAGAAGAGGATGAAGATGATCTCGAGAAAGGCGACGATGCCGACGATCACGCCGACATCCGCCGGTGTTCCGCCGGCCTTGCCGGTGACGATCAAGGGGAGGACTGTGCCATTGGCATGCAGCATCGCCGAGATCAGCGAAATCGCCAGAAGCCGTGGCAACACGCTTGCCGAACCGATCTGCCGGATGGAGCGGAAGAAGGAGTAGTGCTGCCGCTCCCCCTCCTGCACCGGCGGCAGTTGCTCAAGCCCGAAGACGAAGAGCAGGAGGCAGACGACACAGGCGAGGCTCGCCAGAAGAAAGGCCGGCAGCATGCTCGGCTGCCCGATCAAAAGAGCACCGACGATCCCGGGCACCAGCACCCAGGAGGCGGATAGGATGGCACGAACAGCAGAGTTCACCGCCATCAACTCGCGCACCGCCATGCCGGAGGAAACCGCGCGGATATTGGCGAAGATCAGCGAATTGATCGTGCCGAAGACCGGGATCAACACCAGCGTCGCAATCGCAAACATCACTGGCGTCGGCACCACATAGACCAGCCCGAAGCCGATAATGCCGAAGATGGCGGCCAGGATCATCGGCGAGCGAAAATGGCCTAGCCTGTCCGCAATGATCCCGGCGGTCACGCTGGCGCTGACATTCACCACAGCAGCCAGGAAGATCAGCACCGAATAGACGGCGTCCGACAGTCCGAGTTCGCGGATGCCGATCAGCGACATGTAGGGGGACGTCGCGGCGCCAGAAAAGCCGAAGAAGAAGATCGCGGCCGCACTGACCCGGATCGGCTTGTGGCGATAGACCACCGAAAAGGAGGACAACATCAAGGGTACAATCGAGTTGGGGATCGTGCCGCCGGAAGGGCGGCACCGACATCAATGTCTCAAGGGAATCGCGTCGAGAAGAACACCTTTGCCGTATAGCTGAAATCCTTGACAAAGGGATAGCTTGGCTGGTGGCGACGATGGCTCCGCAGGTTCTCGATGTCCTGGTTGATCACACCATCCGTCAGCGCCATCAGGTTGGGATTGGCGATCGGCGCAAGCTCGGGCGAGAGATAGCCGGACTTGACGACAAGCAGCCGCACTGTGGTCGGATCGAGCCCAAGCCGGGTAAAATCCGCGATGTTGTGATAGGGCCGACGCCGCGCTGCGAGCACCAGCGTGATAGCGCCGATCTTGACGACGGCCTGCCTCTCGCCCGCCGAGCCGGGATCGTCGAGAAAGACGACATCCGCCTCCACCTCGACGGAAGGGCTTGCAGGATCGAGAGAGCCGCCAACCTTCAACGAAACCCGTGCACCGGCGCCGGCTGCAAAGCAGCGTTCGACGGCGGGACGGTCGGTAATTCCGGCGATCAGCACGTCATCGATCGACCGCGCCAGAAGCGCCTTGAGCACATCCGCCCGGTCGCCGACACCACCCCCGGTCGGGTTATCACCGGAATCGGCGAGGATGATCGGCCGTGTCTCGGTGCGTTCGACAATGTCGAGCATGTCCTCAAGCGGTCCCGTGACCGGGCCGAAGCGGAAGTCTTCGCGTGCATCCCAGTAGGATTGGGCAATGGCAGCCGTAACCTTTTCCGCCGCAGCCTTGTCGACGGCCGTGACGACGGCGCAGGCCGTGCCGCGCGGCTCGTCAGCCCAGACATAGCCCACCATCAGGTTGGCATCCCAGACACCGGGAACGGCGTCGTGTTCCGGAAGCTTCAGATAAAGGCTCTTTGCCGGCTCGTCTTCGGTTGACGTCCGTTCACCGGGCAGAAGAACCGGCACCGGCGCCCAGGCAACGCCCGGCTTCTCGCCGGTCTTCAGCGCCCGAACCAGCATCGACCAGGCACGAACCATGGTCTCCCGCACATCGATATGCGGCGCCGTCCGATAACCGGCAAAGATATCGAGCTGATCGACGATCTTCTGAGTGACATTGCCATGCAGGTCGTAGCTCGCCGCCACCGGCACATCCGATCCGACAACAGCACGGGCTGCCGAAATCCAGTCACCCTCGGCATCATCAATGCCTTCGACATTCATCGCGCCATGCATGGCGAGATAGAGCCCGTCGATGGGCAGTGCAGCCTTCAGCCGCTCAAGGAACTCCGCCTTGAACCCCTCATAGGTGCCATGCGCCAGGGGCCCACCGGGAACGGCACGCGCATGCAGCAGCGGGAGGTGTTCAACGCCCTCGGCATCGAGGAAGTCGAAATACTCATGCGCCAGCAGCTCCGCCCCGCGCAGCGCGCGAAAATCCTCGGGCTGCATCAGAACGGGAGATGAGGTCGAGCACTCGGTGTGGATACCGCCAACGGCGATGCGGAAGGTCATAGGGCTCAAATCCTCAGTAGCGGGGGCTCAGACGGACGATGGCCGCAAAGCGCAGCCAGTCCTTGCTGTCCTTCGGCGTCCAGGCGGCCTCGGCGATGGCCGGAAGGCGCGGGAAGACGAGGTGGTTGAAGTAGTCACGGGTCAGGAAGTGTTCGCACCAGATGCAGGCCTGCACGCCGCGCATACGGGCCGCAAGTTCGGCTGGAAACTCGGCGACCGCCTCATAGGTATAAGTGTGGTGCGGCGGCACGGTGCCGGCCCAGCTTGCACCCGGCTCCTGAAAGGCCTCGTCCTGCACCATATCAAGGTAATAGGCCTGGCCCGGCGTCATGACGACATCGTAGCCTGCCTTGGCGAGTTCCAGCCCGACCTCCGGCTTCTGCCAGGCCATCAGCAGCGTTCCCTCCGGATCGACGCCGCCGCCATGGCTGACCTCGTCCCAGCCAGCGAGCTTGCGGCCGCGCTCGGCCAGCATCTTCTGGATCCGCTTCATGAAATAGCTCTGCAGCCCAAAGGTGCCTTCGATGCCCTCCTGCTGCATCAGCTTGCGGGCAAGTGGCGAAGCCATCCAGGTATTGGCCGCCACTTCATCACCACCGATATGGATAAGCTTCGACGGGAAGAGCTCGACCATTTCGTCGAAGACCTTGCCCAGCACCTCGTAGGTGTATTCGATCGCCGGGTTCAGCGCATTGTTCGGATAGCCCTGGACCGAGCGATAGCTGTCAGGCGCTTCCTGGCCGTCGACGAGTTCAGGCAGGGCCACCAGCATCGCCGTGCTGTGGCCGGGCACATCGATCTCAGGAACCACCTCGACCTGAAGGGCGGCGGCATGGGCAACGATGTCGCGCACCTCGTCCTGGGCGTAAAAGCCGCCAACCGGCTCGGCTCCATTGCCGAGTTGCGGCAGTAGCGGTTCGTCCGGGCCGCGCAACACGCCAAGGGTCGTGAGCTGCGGGAAGGCCTTGATTTCCAGGCGCCAGGCTTCGTCGTCGGACAGATGCCAGTGGAAGGTATTCATCCGGAACCAGGCGAGGATGTCGATCAAACGTTTGACGTCGGCAACGGGGAAGAACTGGCGGGAGACATCGAGATGGCAACCACGCCAGTCGTAGCGCGGCTTGTCCGTGATGGTGCCGGAAATCGGGAAACGGAACGTCTCCGGCTGCGTGCGCGCACCGTGCAGCGTCTGCGAGAGCAGGGTCAGCGCATATTGCAGGCCAGCGACATCGCCATAGGCGAGCGTGATACCATCAGCGGCAAAGTCCAGCCGATAGGCGGAGGCGCCAAGCGCTTCGTCGGACTTGAGGACGATCGCCCGCCCCTGATGCACAGATGCCAGCGACAGCGGCGCATGGCCGACCGCGAAGAGGCGGCAGAAGAGACGCAGCACGTTTTCGACAGTGCGCAGTTCAACCAGCGAGGCGCCTTCCGTCGGATAAAGCGCGACGGGGAAGCCTTCGCCGGCCACCAGCTCGGCCGATGCCGGCCAGGGCAGCATGGCAAAGGGCTGGGAAACCTTCCCCTCAGGCAACAAGGCCGGCGGCGGGGCACTGTTGCCTCCGCCGAGCATCAAATCCGCGACCGCAACGGCCGCATGCTGGCCGGTCGAGAGCGTGATGTAGGCGGACTTCGCCCCATCCGTCCGATGCTTGGCTGGGCGCCAGAGGCCACCGACCCGGAACGTCCAGGAGGCACCCGGCTGCAGTACGAAGCCGGCCGGCGGCGCGAACTGGTGGAAATTGGCATTGCGCTTCAGGAACACGGCATTCTCGAGGATCGGCTCTTCGGTGTCCTTGACGCGGGTCAGCGACGTATAGGCGAGCTTGAAATCGGCAAGCGCGACATCGGAGAGATTGACCAGCGTGAAGACGAAGGCGCCGCAAGCGTCGCCCTCCACCGGATGCCACGCGTTTTCGAGGCGGAACTGGATTTCTGTTGCCATGGGGAATGCTCCGGGCTTTACGATATCAATAATTGTCGGATTGCGAGAAGGTTCGCGCGAGTTCGGCCTGACCGGCCGTCAGCCCGCAATCGACGGGCAGGCACACGCCCGTGATGGCCGCCGCGTGATCGCTCGAGAGGAAAAACACCGCATTGGCAATGTCTTCCGCAGTCGCGATCCGGCGCAGCGCATACCAGCGCTTGGCCTCTTCGAAGACTTGAGGATTGGCCGCAGCGCGCGCCTCCCAGGCCTGGGTGCGCACAGTGCCGGGTGCCACCGCATTCGCGCGAATACCGTATTTGCCGTATTCGACGGCAATCAGTCTGGTCAGATGAATAAGCCCGGCCTTGGCCGCGCTATAGGCAGGGTGACCGAAGACAGCCATCCCATTGACCGAGGAAATGTTGACGAGAGCGCCTTTGGACACCTTCAGCGCCTCCTCAAAAGCGCGGAAGCACAAGAAGGGCGCTTCGAGATTAAGCGCATTGTCCTTGCGCCAGATCTCGCCATCGGTATCGCCGAGGCTGACGGCCCGCGCCGCACCGGCATTGTTGACCAGCGTATGGACGAGGCCATGGCCGGCCACGCGAGCAGCGGTCTCGGCGAGATCCGTCTCGTCCGTCACATCGCAGGTGAGCGGAACGAAGCGCGGATCGCTTCCGAGCTCAACGATTGCCTTGTCCAATGCAGCAGAATCCAGATCGAGCAGCACGACGACGTCATGGCTGTCGGCCAGACGCTTGGCGATCGCCCGACCAATATCTCCGGCAGCACCCGTTACGACGGCAACCTTATGCGTCACGGCGGATCTCCGACATCGATGCGGACATGGCTCAGTCTCCGAGAAGTTGCCGGTCGTCCCCGCCATCGCGGTGTTCGACCAGCTGTTGCTTGATATGGCGCAGCGTCACTTGCGACTGCTTGCGATTGCGATAGGCAACCAGGCTCGCGATCACGTCGACGACCGCGAGATAGGCAAAGCGCGTCGAGGTCGGCCGGAAGATGTTTTCACCCTCCGGCAGGTCGATACCGATGACGAGTTCGGACGCTTCGGCCACCAGGCTGTTGCTCTGGGTGAGCGCGATCGTGGTGATGCCGTTCTCGCGGGCAAGCTTGAAGCATTTCACCAGCTCGGCATTGCGCCCCGAAAACGATGAGCCGATCAGCACATCGTTGGAGCGTGCAGCAGCCGTCAGCATCAGTTGCATGTTGTGGTCGGCAGAAGCCGTCACCCGCGATCCCAGACGAAACAGCCGGTTCTGGATCTCGCCCGAGATCATCGAGGAATTGCCCCCGGAGCCGAAGGCATAGACCATCTCTGCCCGCGCCAGCCGGTCCGCCACCTTGTCGAGGATGACAGGATCGAGCGCCCGATGCACCATGAACATGGCGTTCTGCGCCTTGGTGATGACATCACTCGCCACGTCGGCCGGCTCAGTGCTCTGGGCCTCCGGGTTGAGATAGCGCACCCCGACATAGGCCGTGCGCGCCAGGCTCACCTTGAAATCGGCGAAGTTCTGGCAGCCGAGACGTCGGCAGAAGCGCGTCACCGTGGGCGGTGAGACCTCTGCCTTCTCGGCAAGTTCGATGATCGAGGCATTGACCGCAAAGTCGAAGGAATTGAGCAGGATATCCGCGATGCGTTGCTCGGAGGCCGAAAACTGCCCTGCCTCTTCCTGAATGCGCGCGAAGATATCCAATGCCTTGCCCTCTCTGTTACTTCGAAGGCTTGAAGGCTACGCAGTCGATCTCAACCTTGCAATCAACCATCATCGAGGCCTGAACACAGGCCCGCGCCGGCGGGTGCTCGCCGAAATACTGCTGGTAGATCTTGTTGAAGGTCCAGAAGTCGCGGGGGTCATCGAGCCACACACCACAGCGCACGACATGCTCGAGGCCGTAACCTGCCTCTTCAAGAATGGCGATGACATTGGCGATCGTCTTGTGGGTCTGCTCGATGATGCCGCCCGGGATGATCTCACCATCTTCCATAGCCACCTGGCCGGAGACATAGAGCCAGCCATCGGCCTCGACGGCGCGGGCGAACGGCAGCCGCTGGCCACCCGCACCTGCCTTCTCGGCCCCGTAACGCTTGATCGTCATGGACACCCCTCGTGCAAATTATTTTCTTCGATCGTTGACAAGCGACCACAAAAAACGGATTTTGACCAGACAAAATCGACATTCATGAAAAGAATTTAAAAACGGGGAAGAAATGCGCGACCCATTCCACAATCCGTTTCCGGCAACGGACGAAGCCCGCCACTCGATCTGGGAGATGCTTGTCCCCCGCGATATCGATGCCTTTCTCGCCGCTGACTGGAGCATGGTTGCCCAGGACTTTGTCGAAGACGGCTTCATCGGCATCAGCGGCAATCGCGAAGAAGATCCGGACAAGTGGACGCTGGCCTTCCCCAATCTTCCCGCCTATCGCGACGAGTGGCTGAAGCAGGCCAAGGACTTCGCTGCCCAGACCTATGGCGAGGACCCGCGCACCGCGATCTTCACCACGACGACGCTGGAAGAGATCGAGATTTCAGGCGAGACGGCGCTCGTACGCAAGAAGTTCGACGGCGGCATCAAGAAGACGGATGGCACACTCGACGTCATGCGCTGGCAGACGCTCTATTATTGCCGCCTGCATGAAGGCCGCTGGAAAATCTCCGGCTTTACCGGTTATCTGCCCAATCCGATGGGCAAGCGCTGAACCGCCCTCAAACCCTTGAAACCAGGAGGTCAGCCTTTGCGCATATTCACCGCCGCGCTTGCAACGGAAACGAACACCTTCTCCCCGATCTGCATCGACCGGCGCGCCTTCGAGGATTCGCTCTATGCACCTCCGGGACAACATCCCGCGACCCCCACGCTCTGCACCGCGCCGATCACAGTCGGCCGCAAGGTCTGCACTGACAGGGGCTGGACGCTGATAGAGGGCACCGCGACCTGGGCGGACCCGGCGGGTCTCGTCAACCGTCAGACCTTTGAGAGCCTGCGCGACGAGATCCTGGATCAATTGCGCGCAGCCATGCCCGTCGATGCTGTCGTTCTCGGCCTGCATGGCGCTATGGTCGCTGACGGCTATCTCGACCCGGAAGGTGATCTGCTGGCCCGCATCCGCGAGATCATCGGCCCGGACATCCTTCTTTGCGCAGAACTCGATCCACACAGCCACCTGACGGCAAAACGTGTCGCTGCCGCCGATTTCTTCGTCGTCTTCAAGGAATTCCCGCATACGGATTTCGTCGACCGCGCCGAAGATCTCTGGCGTATCGCAGTCGACACGCTGGAAGGCCGCGTCAAGCCGGTCATGTCGGTCTTCGACTGCCGGATGATCGATATCTTCCCGACCTCGCGCGAGCCTATGCGCAGCTTTGTTGACAGACTTATGGCCATCGAAAAAGTGGATGCAGACGTTCTGTCGCTCTCGGTCATTCATGGCTTCATGGCCGGCGACGTGCCTGAAATGGGCACCAAGACGATCGCGGTGACCAACGGCAATGCCGACAAAGGCGCGATGCTCGCTCGCGACCTGGGTCTTGAGCTTTTTGCAAAGCGCGGCACTTTCATGATGCCGCAGATCGACGAAAAGACCGCCCTCGACCAGGCGCTCGCTTACCCTGAAGGCCCCGTCGTCATCGCCGACATGTGGGACAATCCGGGTGGCGGAACGGCGGGCGACGCGACCGTGATCCTGGAGGAAATGCTGGCGCGTGGCGTTACCAACGCAGCCGTCGGCATGATCTGGGACCCGATCGCCGTGCAGATCTGCATGGCCGCCGGCGAAGGCGCTGAAATCCCGCTGCGTTTCGGCGCAAAATCGGCCCCCGGCACCGGCCATCCGATCGACGGGCTGGTGAAGGTGGTCAAGGTCGTAGCCAATGCCGAAATGCGCTTCGGCGACAGCATCGCCCCCTTCGGCGATGCTGCCCATATCCGGCTTGAGGGTATCGACATCATTCTTAGCTCGGTCCGCGTCCAGAGCTACGATCCCTCGCTTTTCAAGGCACTCGGCATCGACCCGACGAGCAAACATCTCCTCGTCATCAAGTCGACCAACCACTTCTATGCGGCCTTCTCGCAGATCGCCGCGGAAATTCTCTACTGCGCCGCAGGTACGCCCTATCCGAATGATCCGGCCAAGACCGCCTATCGCCATGTGCGCCGCGATATCTGGCCGATCATGGCCAATCCGCACGAGACGCCCGAAGGCAGCGAGGCCGCCTGATGGAACTCACGCGCCCAAAGCCCGGCCAGTCGATATCAGAACTCTCGACCCCGCTTCCACTGATCGACGAACAGAAGCTCGCCGCCAACATCGCCCGCGTCCAGACCTACATGGACAGCCATGGCCTCGCCTTCCGTCCGCACATCAAGACCCACAAGATCCCTGAGATCGCTGCAGAACAGGTGAAGGCGGGGGCGAAAGGCATCAACTGCCAGAAGATCACCGAAGCCGAGATCTTCGCCGATCACGGATTTGAAGACCTGCTGATCACCTTCAACATTCTCGGCAGCGAGAAGCACAAGCGTCTCGTCGATCTGAACGCCCGCATTTCGGGCCTGAAGGTCGTCGCGGACAGCGAGACCACCGTGCGCGGTCTCTCTTGCGCTTTCTCACAGACGCACCCGCTCACGGTTCTCGTTGAATGCGACACGGGCGGCGGACGCTGTGGCGTCCAGAGTCCTGAAGCGGCCGTAGCACTTGCCGAGACAATCGTCGCCGCCCCCGGCCTCACCTTTGGCGGTATCCTGACTTACCCCAAGGCCGACACCGAGGAAGCCGTCGAGGCATTCTTCGCGACCACGATCGCCGGCCTCGCGGCCCGTGGCATTGCCTGCCCCATCGTCTCCAATGGCGGCACGCCCAGCCTCTTCTCCGCCCACAAGGTGACATCGGCGACCGAGCACCGCGCCGGCACCTATGTCTACAACGATCGTGCCATGGCCCGCTCGGGTCACTGCAGCCTCGACGACTGTGCCATGCACATCCTGGCCACCGTTGTCTCACGCCCGACCAAGGATCGCGCCATCCTTGATTCAGGCTCCAAGGCGCTCACCTCGGACCTCCTCGGCTTCTCCGACTACGGCATGATCGTCGAGTATCCGGACGCCATGATCTCCGTCCTCTCCGAGGAGCACGGCACGGTCGATCTGTCGAAGGTTGAGGGGCGACGCCCCGAGATCGGCGAGAAGGTCAGGATCATCCCGAACCACACCTGCGTCGTCTCAAACCTCTTCGATGTCATGACCTTCCACCGCGACGGCATCGTCACCCGCGTGGAGGAAGTCGCGGCGCGTGGGCTTGTCTGGTAGCGTCTGGCCCAATTCCGAACCGGCACATTCTATTGCTACTTGGCCGAAGGCTCCGGAATTTGGCTGAGTGCCATTGAGAGTTCTTGCCTGACGCACCCAATCGACGGCAGAGAACTGATGCCGTGCCTCGAACGCAGACCGTCTTGCGCATCCGACACGCCCTTATGGGCGCAGAGGCGTACGTAATCCACGATGACGAGCCGGACATCGGCACCGGGCAGAAGCGCCTGATCAAATGAATTGCCCTTGAGCGGCATTCCATCGACAGCATCGAACCCAGCCAAGACACAGTCAATTGCGGGTTTGGAATCCTCACGGTAATAACCGAGATCAACAAGGACGTAGCCGCCAACAGCCCAACCGAACTGTTGGAAACTTGCGGCATGACAGCCAAGGTCTGACTCGGGCAATACAAGCATGCCCTCCTTGAGGAAATCAGGCAGAGGAAGGTCCCGAAGCTGCCTTAGACGTGCTTCCCGATCGGCCGTGAAGAAGTTCTCGACAGCGACGATCGCGATATCCTCCGTTCCCCATGCCCGCCGATAACGACCGGGTCTTTCACGCATAAGGCTCTCGGAGACAGCGCGTGCAAAGGTCGCATCAGCATGAATTTTGGTGGTTGGCTGCCCGTTTGGATAGAGGAAAATCTGAGTATCCGGCACGAGCGCCTGCACATAGTCGGAGGCTTGTCGCAGCTGCGCTGCGGAATAGTCCGTACCCGCCTTATACGGGCCACTCACGAGCAAGATCGCGAGGAGAAACAGGCAAATGATCAGGAAGCTATAGCCTTGCCGAGCGAATTTATCCCTCGTGGGCGTTTTCAATCCTGGCCCCAATCCATCTCACTATACGGATCTACATATCCCTTTGAACAGCAGAGGAGGCCCGTAATTTTAGTTGCACTAAAGGTGCATTTATACACTCATGTCGCGAAGATTGCCAGTGTTGGACCCTGTCGCAATCTGCTGAATGCGATGGAGCCCAAACGAAAAAAGGTCCGCCCGAAGGCGGACCAGGGGATTGGCCTTTGGCATGGCCGGGAGGAACGAATACCAAGTCTCGACGATAGGAGCCTATAGGATCGGCTCGAGCGGTCCTTCTGGCTAGGAGAGGTCCGACGAGCGATGCTTTCGCATCGGTCAAGGAACTCGACGACGCCAGAAGGACCGGGAAGCCGACCGAAGGTGGCTTATTGCCGGCCTCAGGCGTTGTTGTGCCGCTTGGCCGATGCACAAGCATCGCCCGGCACGCCGCGCCTAACCAGAGACCGGCAGTAAGCGATCCTATAGGTTCCTATCGTCGAGATTTGGTATCATTCGGCCGCCGTGACGGAGGCCGGAAGGTCAAGGGTGCGCCAGTCGATGCGGCGTTCGAGCGCCTGGCCATTGGCATCGAAAAGGTGGCAATCGGCCGCCATGATGCCTGTCACCATCGGCTGCTCGACGCGGATCGGCGCCGAGCCCGGCAAGAGCGCACAATAGGGTTCGCCGTTCTGCAACGCAGCATAGGCGATCGTGTTGATCCCGAGCCGCTCGACGACGCTGGGCGTCACCATGATGTTGATATCGCCTTCGCTGAGACGCGTGTGTTCAGGCCGGATGCCAAGCGTCAGCTTTTGGCCGACGAGGTCCGAACGCGCCTCGACAGGGATCAGCGCCGTCTGGCCTTCATAGGAAATCGTCACCCCGATCGCGTCGACACCGACGCAGGTGACCGGCACGAAGTTCATCTTGGGATTGCCGATAAAGCCGGCGACGAAGGTATTCTCTGGCTTGTGGTAAAGTTCGAGCGGCGCACCCACCTGGGCGATGATACCGGCATTCAGCACCACGATCCGGTCGGCCATGGTCATGGCCTCGATCTGGTCGTGGGTGACGTAGATCATCGTCGCTTCGAGGTCGCGATGCAGCTTTGTGAGTTCGATGCGCATGTCGGCGCGCAGCGCCGCATCGAGGTTGGACAGCGGCTCGTCAAAAAGGAAGATCTTCGGTTCGCGCACGATGGCGCGGCCGATGGCAACACGCTGGCGCTGGCCGCCGGAAAGCTGGCCGGGACGTTGCTGCAGGCGTTGATCAAGCTGCAGGATCTTGGCGACCGCACCCACCTTCTCGCGGATCTGCTCTTCGGAGAGCTTCTCGACGCGCAGCGGAAAAGCGATGTTCTCGAAGACCGACATATGCGGGTAGAGCGCATAGGACTGGAAGACCATCGCGATGCCGCGCTCGACGGGCGGCTTGTCATTGACGCGCTCGCCATCGATGACGATGTCACCATCGGTCGTATCGTCGAGGCCCGCGATCATGCGGAGCAGCGTGGACTTGCCGCAGCCCGAGGGACCGACGAAAACGACGAACTCGCCGTCCTTCACCTCGAGATCCACACCCTTGATGACCTCGAAATGCCCGTACGACTTGCGCACCTTTTTCAGAAATAGCTGACCCACGACCCTCAGTCTCCATTGCCGTTCCTCAAAGGACCGGCCAAATCCGCTTGATGAAATCCGCGGGCCGATCCCGGCCCGCGGAGCCTCGGTTACCCGAGATTACTTGTACTGCTCGAGATCGGCTGCAGCCTTCTTCAGCGCTTCGGCCGGCTCGGTCTTGCCGGTGACAACCGACTGGACCATTTCGATCATGACGTTCTGGAAGCCCTTGTAGTCGGTGAAGAGGGGCTCCGGACCACCATAGGCGATGCCGTCGATGAACGGCTTCCAGAAGGGTTCGTTGGCGACGAACTGGTCGACAACCGCACCTGGACGCAGCGGGGTCAGGCCAGCGCCTCCCTGCAGCTCGTATTCGTGCTGGATATCAGTCGAGGTGATGTACTTGGCAAACTCGATCGCCTTTTCTTCGACGCCCGAACCGGAGAAGATCGCAAGGCTGTCGGTGATCAGCAGCGTACCTTCACCCTTGGCAGCCGGACCGACCGGCAGCGGGGCAACACCCCAGTTGATCGAAGTGTCCTTCAGGCGATAGGCAGCGCCCGAACCCGCCTGGATCATACCGACCTTGCCGTCGAGGAAGATCGCGCGGATTTCGTTCTGCTCGTAAGCAGTCGCACCTTCAACGGAGTAAGGCGTGATGTCCTTATAGGCCTGAAGCGCGGCGAGAACTTCGGGGCTGTCCATGACGATCTTGTCGCCGTCGATGACCTTGCCGTTATTGGTGTAAACCCAATGCATGAACTGGTGCATGGTGTTGTCGAAGGTCTTCGCCGGCAGACCATAGCCGGCAGTGCCGGTCTTTTCCTTGATCTGCTTGGCGGCAGCGATGGTGTCAGCCCAGGTCTTCGGCGGGTTTTCCGGGTCGAGGCCGGCAGCCTTGAACAGATCCTTGTTCCAGTAGAGGGCCTTGGTCGAGAAAGCGACAGGAACACCCCACTGCGTGTCCTCGAAGGTCACGGTGTCAACGATGTTCGGATAGTAGGAGGCCTTTTCCTCGTCCGTCATCGGAACCGGGACGATGAGTTCGTTCTGGGCGAATTCCTTCAGCGTGCGCGAGCCGACATAGGCCATGGCAACGGGCGTGCCTGCGACGGCAAGCGTGGTGGCCTTATCCTGGCACTGCTCCCAGCCGACGACTTCGGGCTTTACCTTCCAGCCGGCATTCTTGCCTTCCCATTCGGCGATGTACTTCTCGTGGATCGGGTCGATCTTGTCGCCGCAATAGATCCAGCTGATTTCCTGGTCCGCGGCCAGCGTGGTGAGCGCCGAGCTTGCGAGCAAGGCGAATGAGCCTGCGAGCATGGTCAATTTTCTTGTCATCGATAGTTCCCCTTTGTTGACAGGTTGAAAGCGTCCGGTTGGCCCGAATTTTGGTTGGCAGCCCTTATTTAACCGCGCCGGCGGTCAGGCCGCTGACGAGATAGCGCTGCAGGAAGAAGATCACGATCATGGCGGGTGCGATCCCCACGAAACTCGCCGCCATCAGCTCGTTCCAGATGACCTCCTGGCGACCGAAATAGGCAAACAACCCGATCGGCAGCGGCATGTATTCGGTCTTGGAGTTGAAGGTCAGTGCGAAGATGAACTGCTGGGCATAGGCGCCGATGAAGGTGGTGATCGCGACCACGGCGATGCCCGGCGTGGCAAGCGGCAGGACCACCCGGCGGAAGGTGTAGAAATAGCCCGCGCCATCCACATAGGCGGCCTCTTCCAGCTCACGCGGAATGCGCATCATATAGGTGCGGAGCAACCAGATGGCTGACGGAATGAGGAAGGCGACACCCGGCACGATCATCGCGAAATAGGTGTTGAGCACGCCGAGCGAGCGCATGAGCCGGAAGAGTGGAATGAGCAATACGGCGCCCGAGAACATGTTGACCGCAAGGAAGGCGGCGAGCAACTGACCACGACCGCGGAACTCGAAACGGGCGAAGGCATAGGATGCCGGCACGACCAGTAGGAGGACAACGACGGTCGCTATCGTCGAGATGAAGAAGGAGTTGAAGATATAGCGGGCAAAGCCCGGCACACTGTCCCACATCGTGATGTAGGCATCGAAGGAGCCGTTCTCCGGGAAGAAGCGGTAGGGCGAGGAGAAGAGCTGGCTGAGCGGCTTCAGCGACACCAGGAAGCCTTCGACAAAGGGCGCCAGAACGAAGGTCAGGAACACCGCGATCCCGGCATAGATGCCAACCAGTTCATACCAGCGATAGCGGTTGATCAGGGCTGTCTTGTCGTAGCTCATCGGGCATGCTCCTGCGAGAGACGGCTGGTGACGCGGAAATAGGCGACGCAGAAGATCGAAAGGAAGATGCAGATCAGGACCGCACGGGCAGCGCCCTCGCCATACTTCTTCGAGCCGATCGCCGTGTGATAGGTGTCGATGATCATCGTGGTGGTTTCACCGCTCGGACCGCCGCGCGTCAGGATCCAGATGATGTCGAAGGAATTGAAGGTCGCAATCAAAGACAGCATCGACATGGTGATCATGGCGGGCAGGATCAGCGGCATAGTGATGCGGCGGAAGCGATAGAAGCGACCGGCGCCATCCGTCCAGGCAGCCTCGTAGAGATCCTGCGGGATCGCCTGCATGGCAGCGAGCATGTAGAGCGTCACCATCGGCACGCCGATCCACACATCGGTGAAGATCGTCGCCCAGAAGGCCGTTGAACCATAGGCGAGGAAGGCGACGGGGCCATCGACCACGCCCATGCGCTGAAGCACGCCGGAGATCATGCCGAACTGGCCGTTATACATCCAGCCCCACATGAAGATGCCAATCGCCATGGGCACGATCCACGGCGGCATCGTCAACACACGAAAGAGCGTCCGGCCAGGCACGGCTGCATTCAGCATGGCCGCACCGAAGGTACCGATGATCATCTTGATCGACACCGAAAAGAAGGTCCAGATAAAGGTCCTGACGATGACTTCGCCGAAGGTGTCGTTGAAAATCTTCTCGTAATTCGTCCAGCCGACCCAGTTCGTCGTCTTTCGAAGCGACGCATCTGTGAAGGACAGGATGAAGGTATCGACCAGCGGATAGGCGACGATGACGGCAATGTAGAGAAGAGCCGGCGCGATCAGCAGCCAGGCGAAGATGATGGCACTTTGGCGAGCTTGCATCCGACCGCTCCCTTACGCCGACCGGGCGCGGACGGAAGCGTCCGACGCGCCATGCAGGCATGCATCGAACTTTTCCCATACCGGCTTCAGATCCACGACCTTGCGGGCGAGGCGTGCTTCGTCCATGGCGAGCGCCAGAATACCGGCTTCCAGCGCATCGATGGCGGACACGGGCTGCTTGGCGCCCGTCTGGACGAAGGCGATGACATCCTCGGCCATCTGCTCGTCGGCGCCGTAATGCTGCGAAAGCGCGGACGGCGCCTTGTAGGTGTTGGCGATCACCTTCTCATTGGTGCGGGCGTCATGCACATCCATGAAGCCGCGGACGAAATCGCCTTCCGCCATGCCCTTCGAACCGATCACGCAGAAGCGGCGAAATTCGTCCGGCACATTGAGATTGGTATGGAAGGTCATCGACACGCCGTTCTCGTACTCGACGATCGCGGTCTGAAAATCGATGATGTCACCGTCGCTGTCGAAGACCTTGTCGGAGCCCTGCCAGCCGCTCGGCTTGCGGTGATAGACGTTGAGATCGTTGACGCCTTCTGCCTCAGGCGCGTTTTCCGGCACGAAGCTCTTGCGACCGCCAAAGCTCGCGACGAAACGCGGGCGCGCACCGACAACGCCGTTGTAAAGGTCGAGGTCGTGGCAGCACTTTTCCAGCATGAAGCCGCCCGCATAACGACCGTAGCGACGCCAGTCGCGCATGAAGAAAGCGCCGTGATAGGGCTGAATGTGCTCGGAGGCCTCGATCGAGACGACATTGCCGAGACGCCCCTCTTCCTGCGCCTTGCGCAGATCGCGATAGAGCGGGGAGTAACGCAGGACGAGACCGACCAGCAGGCGGTCGTGACCGTATGTGTTGAGCAGAGAGGCAAGCGCGTAGCTCTCCTCGATGCTGGTGACGATCGGCTTTTCGGTGAAAACGGTCAGACCAGCCTCAAGGCCGAGCCGGATATGATCGAGATGCAGGTGGTTCGGCGACCCAATCATCAGAAGATCGAATGTTTCGCCGGCGATCAGGGCTTCAGGCGTGTCATAGACCTTGCCGGGAGAGATACCATGCTCATCAAGCGTCGCCATGCCGGCCGGCGCCGGATCGACATAACCGACAATCTCGAAAGTCGGGTCGATCTCCCTGAACACCCGACCCAGATACCCCAGACGGAATCCGAGTCCGATAATGGCGACCTTCATAGTGTATTCCCCTGGTTTCGTAATTATTTTTCGTAGACTGCGTCAAAAATCCAACATCGTCAACATGGGAAGCAAAATTCCCACGCCACATGAAAATAGTTTTCACATCAGTCGCCGAAATCGGATGAAGAGCGAAACATCGCAGTTCCCAGCGCCGCGCACTCCAATTCGGCGGCAAAGAGGAAAGGCTTTGGATTGGCCCCTCTCCAATCGTTAATTTAAGATACCAAAACTAGTCCAATCGTAAAGCCAGAACCCCAGGAATCCGAAGGTAAATCGTGCAAATCGCTGTTTTGACGATGAAATTTCTACATTTCACTGTTATCGAGCCCACCCTTTTCAAAACCATTTGCGAAATAGGTTTCTGGTTGGTATTGTTTTCACAAAGACCACCGAGGGACGGAAACATGCCGATGCTGATGACGGATTGCACATCGACCCTCCGACGGCGCGTCCCCCAACACGAAGCCAGAGGAACCGCATGAGCACGTCCCTTCCCCTGGAACAGCTTCAATCGGTCCGTGGCGGACCGCTTTACGTCAAGCTCCGCAAGATGATCGAGGACGCCGTCGCGTCCGGTCGCCTGAAGCATGGCGACGCACTCCCGGCCGAACGCGACATCGCCGAGGCGGCCGATATCAGCCGCGTCACAGTGCGCAAGGCGATCGACGAACTCGTGGAAGAAGGCCTGCTCATCCGTCGTCGTGGGTCCGGCACCTTCGTCGTCAAACCCGTCCCACGCATGCAACAGCCGCTCAGCCAGCTGACATCCTTTACCGAAGACATGCGACGGCGCGGCATGGTCGCAGGCTCTCGCTGGCTGGGACGCGGCCTGTTTTATCCGACCGCAGAGGAAACCATGATGCTCGGCCTCGTCGGTGGCGCCCGTGTCGCCCGGATCGACCGTCTGAGAACGGCCAACGACATGCCGATTGCGCTGGAGCGCACGAGCCTGCCGGACGACCTGCTGCCGGATCCGGACAGAATAGAGGATTCCCTCTATCTCTGCCTGCTGGATGCCGGGATCCGGCCCGTACGGGCAAATCAGCGCATCTCTGCCGTCCTCCTGAAGGACGAGGAAACCAAGCTGCTCGGCGTGCCCCCCGGCTCTGCGGCCCTCTCGGTGCAGCGCATTGCCTATCTCGAAACCGGCCGCGTGATGGAAATGTCGCGCGCACTTTATCGCAGCGATGCCTATGACCTGGTTGCCGAACTCGGCATCGGCTCGCCCATGAAGCCTCAAGACTGAAAGTTTGCCCGATGACCACCAAGATGCGTGAGGAGATCGACGAGATCCCCGCAGCCGCTGCCCGACTGCTGGATAGCTCCAGGACCGTGATATCAGAAGCGGCGAACGCGCTGCGCGACAAGGACCCAGGCGTGGTCGTCACGATCGCCCGCGGCTCTTCCGATCATGCGGCGCACTTCCTGAAATATGCAATCGAGCTGCAGATGGGCCTGCCGGTCGCCTCGCTCGGTCCCTCGCTCGCCTCGATCTACGAGACGCCGATGAAGCTCGGCAAGGCCGCAGCCTTTGCCGTCTCCCAGTCCGGCGCAAGCCCCGACATCGTTGCCATGGCCAGAGCAGCCCGGGACGGCGGCGCAACCACGGTGAGCCTGGTCAACACCCTGCCCTCGCCGCTCGCCGATGCCGCAACTTTCGCCATCGACATCAAGGCGGGTCCCGAAATCGCGGTTGCCGCCACCAAGTCCTTCGTCAATTCGATCGTGGCAGGCCTTGCCATCCTTGCAAGCTGGAGCCGTGACGACGCACTCACTCGCGCCGTGAACACGCTGCCCGAGCATTTCGAAAAGGCGCTTGCCCTCGACTGGAGCGCCTTGCTCGAACCGCTGAAGTCGGCCGAGTCGCTCTACATGCTCGGTCGCGGTCCCACACTTGCCATCGCAGCCGAGGCCGCACTCAAATGCAAGGAAACCTGCGAACTGCATGCGGAGGCCTATTCCTCCGCCGAAGTCCTGCATGGTCCCGTCTCGATTGTCGGTCGTGATTTTCCCGTCGTTGCCTTTGCCGCCCGCGACAAGGCCGAGGCCTCGATCGCCGGCACCGTCTCGAAGCTTGCGGCCAGCAACGCCACCTGCTTCATCACCTCGGATCAGGCGACGGCCGGCCACAAGCTGCCCTTCATCGCAACCGGACATCCAATCACGGATGCGCTGGCCCTCATCGTTCCCTATTATGGCTTTATCGAATCCCTCTCCCGTGCGCGCGGCTTCAATCCCGACAAGCCGGTCGCACTGAAGAAAGTCACCGAGACCCAATGAGACAAGCCTTGGCCATCACTGCAAGCCGCATCTTCGATGGGCATCAGTTCCACGAAGATGCAGCCCTCCTGGTCGACAACGGCCAGGTGAAGGCTGTTCTATCCAGCGCCGATTTGCCCGCCGGCATAATCAGGCAGGATTTGGGCGATGCGCTGATTGCCCCCGGTTTCATCGACCTGCAGGTGAACGGCGGCGGTGGTGTGCTGTTCAACAACGATCCGACTGTCACCGGCATCCGCACGATCTGCGAGGCCCATGCCCGCTACGGCACAACAGCGCTTATGGTCACGCTGATCACGGATGCACCGGAGATCAAGCGCGAGGCAATCACCGCCGGCGAGGCAGCAGCTACCGCTGGCGAGCCGGGCTATCTCGGCCTGCATCTGGAAGGCCCGCACCTCTCGATCGCCCGCAAGGGCACCCATGATCCGGCCCTGATCCGCCCGATGGCGCAAGCCGATCTCGACTATCTCGTCGAGCAGGCATCGCGTTTCGGCATCCCGATGATCACCGTCGCACCGGAAAGTGTCACACCGGATCAGGTCAAGCGCCTTGTTGAGGCTGGCTACCGCGTCAGCCTTGGCCACACCGACACGAGCTGCGCCAGCGTCGAGGCCTATGTTGAAGCCGGGGCGACGCTCGTCACCCATCTCTTCAACGCCATGAGCCCGCTTGGCAATCGCGAACCAGGCCTTGTCGGCGCAGCTCTCACCTCGCCTACCCTGCATTGCGGCCTGATCGCTGACGGCTTCCATGTCGACCCTGTCACCATGAAGATCGCGCTCGCCTCCAAGACCGGCCCCGCCCACATCTTCCTCGTCACCGATGCCATGTCGACCATTGGCTCTGATGAGACAAGCTTCGACCTGAACGGCCGGACCGTCTACCGCCGCGATGGCCGACTGACGCTTGCCGATGGAACGCTGGCTGGCGCCGACATCGACATGCTCTCCTGCGTTCGCTACGTGCACGAAAAGCTGGGACAACCATTGGAAGAAGCGCTGCGCATGGCATCGCTCTATCCCGCCGAGGCCATTGGCGCGCCGAGCAAAGGAAGCCTAGCTGCAGGCCAGGATGCCGACTTCATTGTCCTGAGCCCGGATCTCGACATCCACTCGACCTGGATCGCAGGCGCCTGCGTCCATGCTGCCGACACCGCGCCGAGCAGGGCCTTCGCATGATCGTCTGCTTCGACATCGGCGGTACGGCCATCAAGGGTGCGCTCGCAACGAACCCTGAAGACATCCGCCCCTTCCCGCGTAAGCCCACCCCGATCCACGATTTCGACGCCTTCGTCGCAACACTTGCTTCCGTCATCGCGGAAGCCGAAGCCATCGCCGGTGAGCGAGCGGCCTGCATTGCGATCTCGATCGCCGGTGTCATCGATCCCGACACTTCGAACGCCGTTGTCGCCAATATCCCTTGCATCCATGGCCGGCCTCTGCAGGCCGATCTCGAAGCCGCCCTCGGCCTGCCGGTCATCGTCGCTAATGACGCCGACTGTTTCGTGCTGGCCGAAGCCGGCATTGGCGCTGCACGCGGCCATCGGGTCGTGTTCGGCGTCATCCTCGGCACCGGCGTCGGCGGCGGCCTCGTCATAGACGGCAAGCTGATCAACGAGAGTGGCTTCGCCGGCGAATGGGGCCATGGGCCGATACAGCCGACGGAAGCCGGCACGCCTCCGATACACGTGCCACGCTTCCAGTGCGGCTGCGGCCAGATCGGCTGTATCGATGCGATCTGCAGCGCGCGGGGCCTCGAAAAGCTGCACAAGCACATTCACGCCGAACAGCTGACGAGCGAAGAAATCATCGCCGACTGGCTGACGGGTGACACGAAGGCCGAACGCACCATCGATGTCTATGTCGACATCCTCACCGATCCGCTCTCGGTCGTGGTCAATGTCACCGGAACCACCATCCTGCCCGTTGGCGGTGGCCTTTCGAATGTTCCGGAACTGCTGACCCGCATCGATAAGGCCTTGCGAGCACGCATCCTGCGCAAGTTCGGCAATCCGATCGTCGTTCCCGCAGCCTGCCGTGTGGAGCCGGGCCTCGTCGGCGCTGCCATCCTTGGCCTCGACTTCGCCAAAGACCACAGGGAAGACTGACATGGCCGCAGACATGCTGGTGAAGCTTTATGAGCTTCACGTCGATCCGGACCTTGAACAGCGTATGACGGCCCAGGGCGTGACCATAAGGCGCGCACTGGTACCCGAACTTGCCGGAATAACGGCCTGGATCGAGCATCGTTTCGGCGCCGGCTGGGCATCGGAGGCGACGGCGGCAATCATGCGCCAGCCTGTGACCTGCTGGATTGCCCATGAAGGCGAAACGCTGCTCGGCTTTGCCTGCCACGAGGCCACCATGAAGGGTTTCTTTGGCCCGACCGGCGTGGACGAGAAGGCCCGCGGCCGGGGCATCGGCCATGCCCTCTTGATCCGCACGCTCCTCGACATGCGCGACCAGGGATACGGCTATGCGATCATCGGCGGCGCCGGCCCCATGGGCTTCTATGAAAAGAGTGTCGGTGCCATCGCCATCCCCGGCTCGTCGCCCGGCATTTACAAGGATATGCTCCCGCTTGCCGCACCGTCAGGCATGGCGGACTGAGAAACCTCAGCCGAGTTCCAGTGTGGTGATCGCATAGACGCCCGTCTTCTGCACGGACGGCGGCTCGCCTCGATACATGCGCGACGTCTGGAAACCTTGCCTGAAGCCGAGACGGCCGAGCAGGTAGCGGAACCCTTCCTGGTATTCCGGCACATCCAGATGCACTTCCTCGCCCTTGAGGTTTGCAAGGCAGATCTTCAGCAGATCCTCCGCCGTTCGCCCATCCATGGCAAACAGCGGCCCGATCTTGTAGCCGTTGAGGCAAGGTCGCATCACGGCATAACCGGCCACCACACCCTGCCGTCGGCAGAGGAAGGCGCGGCGCGGCGGCTTCAGCCAGTCTGTGAGGAAGTCTTCTCTCGGCGCGGGAAAGAAAGCCCGATCGAGCGCAAGGATCTCGCCGGTATCACCCTCGGTGATCGCCTCGCACCGTGCGAAGCTCGCAGGCAGGGCCGGCATGCGCTCGATGCTCCAGCGCACGGTGTCATAGGCGGGCGCAAAACCCATGCAGCCATAATTCGCCTGCTGCTCGACAACCCCGTCGAGGCCGATCACGCGATCCGCCAGATGCGCCATTCCAGCTTCCCAAACCCGCCGGCCGAGGCCCCTACCCCGAAAGTCCGGATGGCAGATATAAAGCCCAATGAAGCCGAAGCCGTCCCGATAGCGCACGGCGGAAATCCCGGCGGCGAGCCGCCCGTCAACAAAGCAGCCAATGAAACCTTCTGGATCGGCGGAACGGAAGGCTGCGGCATCGCCATACCCCGGGTTCCAGCCTTCGAGCGCCGCCCAGCCAACGAGATCCTCGACTTCGCCAGCCGTCAGCACCCTGATCTGCACATCCTCTGCCACGCTCATACGCCCATGGCAGCGGGAGAGAAACGGGCGAGCTCGCCGTGATAGGTCTTGGAGACCGGCGTCGCATAGGAGCCGCGCTTGGCGGTTGACAAGCCCTGCGCAACAAGGCTTTCCGCCTGTTTCACGGCCGCCGCCACGCCATCAACGACAGGCACGCCGAACTCCTGCCGCAACGCTGCCGTTAGATCGGCCATACCAGCACAGCCGAGCACGATCGCCTCGGCTCTATCGTCCTTGAGCGCTGCCGAGATCTCGCTGCGCAGCCGGTCACGAGCGTTGGAATTTGGGTCTTCCAGCGACAGCACCGGCACATCGGCAGCCCGCACCTTGCAGCGGCTGCCCATGCCGTAGCGATGCACCAGATGTTCGACTGGGAGCCGCGAGCGCTCCATGGTGGTCACGATCGAAAAACGCTGGGCTATGAATGCGGCTGTAGAGACCGCTGCCTCGCAGATGCCGATGACCGGAATAGCAGCCAGCGCCCGGGCTGCATCCAGCCCGGTATCGTCGAAGCAGGCAATCACGATTGCATCGGCCCCTTCGCGTTCGGCCTTGGCAATTTCCACCAGCAGGCCGGGCGCCGCGAAGACCTCGTCATAATAGCCCTCAATCGAAACTGGCCCCATCGACGAGGTGATCGCCAGGATTTCGGTTTCGGAATGGGCCACACGGCGCGCCGCATCCGCGATCGTCGCAGTCATACTGGTCGTCGTATTCGGATTGATGACAGCAATCTTCATGCGATCACGCCCGCCCCCGACGGCGGTTCATGGCCATGATGAGCCCAAGCGTTCCCGCAATCACCAGGAAGGAGAAGAGCGTGGTCACAGTGCCGAGCGCGTAGAGCACCGGCGTCGTGACATTGGTCGTCATGCCGTAGATCTCGAGCGGCAGCGTGTTGTAGGTACCCGATGTCATCAGCGTGCGGGCGAATTCATCATAAGAGAGCGTGAAGCCGAAGAGTCCGACCCCGATCAGCGGCGGCGCGATCATCGGCAAGACAACGTGGCGGAAGGTCTGCCAGGAGGTGGCACCCAGATCGCGCGCGGCTTCTTCGTAAGCAGGTGAGAAACGGTTGAAGATCGCGAACATGATCAGCACGCCGAAAGGCAGCGTCCAGGTAAGATGCGCGCCGAAACCGGATGTATACCAGGCCGGCTGAAGACCCAGCTGGCTGAACAACACGCCGATGCCGAGCGAAATGATGATCGAGGGCACAACGAGGCTGGCAACCGAGAGATAGAAAAGCGCCGTCGCCCCGGCGAACTTGCGGCGGAAGGCAAGGCCCGCCAGCAGCGAAACGACCACCGTGACCACCATGACCATGAAGCCGAGCGCGAAGGAACGGCGAAACGAACCGCCGAAATCACCGACCGCTTGCTGCTCGAACAGGTTGGCGAACCAGCGCAGCGAGACCCCGTTCAGCGGAAAGGTAAGGCCGCCATTCGGCCCCTGGAAGGAGAGGATCACAATTGCAGACAAGGGGCCGTAGAGGAAGAGTACGAAGAGGGTGAAGAAGATGGCGAGCACGTAGAATTCGCGCGATCGTTTCTCGGTGTTCATCTCAAAGCTCCTTCCTGATATCGACGACACGCAGAATGGCGGCAACCATCAGCAGAACCAGCGCCAAGAGCACGACGGCGTTGGCGGCAGCGGCCGGATATTGCAGCAGCGACATCTGGTTCTTCATCATCAGGGCAACCGAGGCGCTCTGCCCGCCGGACATGACCTGCACGGTGGAGAAATCCGCCATGACCAGCGTCACGACGAAGATCGTGCCGATCGCCATGCCGGGTTTCGACAAGGGGATGATAACATTGGTCAGGATCTGCCAGCCGCTGGCACCGGCGTCACGCGCGGCTTCCAAGAGCGACCGGTCGATGCGCATCATCGTGTTGAAGATCGGCGTCACCATGAACAGCGTGTAGAGATGCACCATGGCAAGCACCACGGCGAAATCGGAATAGAGCAGCCACTCGATCGGCTGTGGCACGATGCCGGCATTGACCAGCGCCGTATTGATCAACCCGTTTCGCCCGAGCACCGGGATCCAGGAGATCATGCGGATGATATTGGATGTCAGGAACGGCACGGTGCAGACGAGGAAAAGCACGCTCTGCATCGTTGAGGTGCGGACGTGAAATGCGAGGAAATAGGCGACCCAGAAGCCGACGAAGAGCGTGATCGCCCAGACGATGAAGGCGAATTTCAACGTGTTGAAATAGATCTTCCAGGTGACCCACGACCCGAGTGTTTCCGTGTAATTGAAGGTGACGAAGTCGGGATACATCTGGGCAAAGTCGTAGTCCCAGAAGGACACCGTCCCGATCATCAGGATCGGCAGCAGCAGGAAGCAGCCGAGGATGAGCATGAGCGGCGTCGCCTGCAGATAGGAGACGAGCCCAAGCGGCACACGGATGACGCGTTTCGGCTTCGGCTTGCCGACACCCAGAAATCGCACTTCCACCATGATGTTAGGTCTCCTGTCGCTTCGAAAAGAGCGGACCGGGAAGGTTGCCCCTCATCCGGCTGCCGCCACCTTCTCCCCGCAAGCGGGGAGAAGGCATTTGTGGCTAACCTCCCCCTCAAGGGGAGGGTGGGAGATCAAGCCGCGATGAACTCGTTCCAGCGGCGGACCATGTAGCGATCTTCGTCCATGACGGAGTTCCAGCAGGCGACCTTGCCCATGCGCTCTTCGAAGGAGCCGCCGTCGCGAACCGCACCGGCCTTTTCCATCACGGCACCTTCCGGAGACATGATGTCGCCGGTCGCAGCCTTGCCTTCGATCCAGTAGCCCCACTCGTCGGCGGACATGAATTCCTTCGCGGTTTCCATGCAGGCCGAGTAGTAGCCCTGGCGGTTGAGATAGCCGCCGACCCAGCCGGAGGTGTACCAGTTGATATATTCATAGGCCGCGTCGAGCTGCGCGCCGGTGAGGTGGGCGGCAAGACCCAGACCACCACCCCACGAGCGATAGCCTTCCTTGAGCGGCTGATACTTGCAGGCGATACCCTTCGAGCGGACGGCAGCAACGGCCGGCGACCACATCGACTGGATGACGACTTCGCCCGATGCCATCAGGTTGACTGACTCATCGAACGACTTCCAGAAGGCGCGGAACTGGCCGTCCTGCTTCGCCTTGATGAGGAAGTCGATCGTCGTGTCGATCTCGGCCTGCGTCATGTTGCCCTTGTCGGCATATTTGATGATGCCCATGGCTTCGCAGATCATCGCGGCATCCATGATGCCGATCGACGGAATGTTGAGGATCGAGGTCTTGCCCTTGAAGGCCGGGTCCATGATGTCGGCCCAAGACGAGATCTCACGACCAACGAGGTCCGGACGGATGCCGAGCGTATCGGCATTGTAGATGGTCGGCATCATCGTGAAGAGTTCGGTTTCGCCGGATGCAAAAGTCTTGGCATCCTTGCTTTCGACATAGCCGACCGTGTGCGGCGCAGTCCCCTGCGCGATTACGCTGTCCGGCAGCAGCTTGCCGTTCTTGAAGAGCGGCACGACCTTGTCGTAGAACTTGAGCTTCGAGGTTTCCATCGGCTGGATGACGCCGGTCGGATAGACCTTCTTCAGGATCCAGTATTCGATGTCGGCGATGTCATAGGACATCGGCTGGGTCACGGCGCGCTGGGCTGCAGCGTCCGAATCCGTCGCCGTCATCTCAAGCGTGATGCCGAGGTCTTCCTTGCACTTCTGGGCGATGGCATTGATGTTCGACACGCCCGTGCCGAACTGGCGAAGCGTGATCGGGTTCTGCGCCCAGATTGTCGGGAAGCCGGTGATGGCACCCGAACCGGCGGCGAGGCCGGCGGCGGCCGATGCGGTCTTCAGGAATGTGCGGCGGGATACGCCCTTCTTCGTCTTGCTGCTGTCTGACATTGCGCTGTTCTCCTGGTTTTATTGGTTTGACTTCACTTCACGATGCGTCCGAGGACGATCGAATCCGGCTGATCCCATGACAGGGTGACGCCTTCCCCGACGCGAACCGGAGAGGCAAAGAAGGCCGCGTCCGTAAGGACGGCGGTGAATTCATCGGTAAAGGCGGTGGTGACGGTCAGCTTCACCTTGGCGCCGAGATATTCGACATTCGAGACGATACCGTCGAAGCCGAGACCATCGGCCGGCACAGCACCAATGCGCACATGATCCGTGCGGATTGCGATATCGGCCGCTTCATCCTCGACAGGTGCTGCACCGAGCGCGAAGAAGCGGCCGCCACCGATCACCTCGATAAACAAGCCATCGGCGGTGCGCTCGACGATGCGCCCGGTGAGCACATTGTGGTCGCCCATGAAGCGCGCGACAAAGGCCGTGGCCGGCCGCTCGAAGACAGCACGCGGCGTCGCCGCCTGCTCGATGCGCCCCTCGTTCATCACGACGATCAAATCGGCGAGCGCCATCGCCTCTTCCTGGCTGTGGGTCACATGCACGAAAGTGATGCCGAGCGAGGTCTGCAGTTTCTTCAGTTCGGCGCGCATGCGGATCTTAAGAAACGGGTCGAGCGCAGAGAGGGGCTCATCTAGCAGCAAAGCCTCGGGCCTCGTGATCAAGGCACGCGCAAGTGCTACGCGCTGCTGCTGTCCACCGGACAACTGGGCCGGACGACGCTCGGCATAGGGCTCGAGCTGCATCAGCTTGAGCATCTCCAGCGCTTGCGCGCGGCGCGTCTCCTTGTCGACACCCTTCATCTTCAGGCTGAACGCAACATTGTCGACAAGATCGAGATGCGGGAACAGCGCATAGGACTGGAACATCATCGCCGTGCCACGCTGCGCAGGCGGCAGCGTGGTCACATTGTTATTGCCGAAGACAACATCGCCAGACGACACGCTTTCATGCCCGGCGACCATTCTGAGCGTCGATGTCTTGCCGCAACCGGAAGGGCCGAGCAGGCAGCAGTAAGTACCAGCCGGAATCTTGAGGCTGATGGCATGAACTGCAGTCGCAGCACCGTAAACCTTGGTCACGGCAGCGAGTTCGATGTCGGCGGCTTTCGTCATGGCGGCTCCTTCGTCTCGCAAAGGACGATGCATAAGCCGTGCCAGTTCGACGCCACGTCGCTAAGTGCTTGAATCCCATGAAAGCAATTGCTGCAGCGCAAAAGGAATGAGCAACTGATACGACTGCATGCACAGCAATTAATCGATTGCCTTCAAATTGAGATCTAAATTGTATGCAATCTTATGGAGCCTTGGTGTCGGATAGATCTTTCGCAAGTTCGATCTGCGGGCTACAAGACTATCAGACACCGGATGATCCCATGACCGCCAACAGCTCACTCCGCAGGCAACTCGACCCCAATCTCGAAGACCGCGCCCGGGCGATCCGCGACGCTTTGCGTGACGCGATCGTCGACCGACGCCTTGCCCCCGGCACAAAGCTCTCCGAAGCCGAAGTCGGCACGCTTTTCGACGTCAGCCGGACGGTCGTGCGCGACGCGCTGCAGATGCTGGCCTTCGAGGGTCTGGTCCGCACCGAGAGAAATCGGGGGGCCTTCGTCTCTAATCCGAGCACGGAAGAGGCACGCCAGGTCTTCGCATCGCGCCGCCTGATCGAGGCCGGCATCATTGCCGCCGCCGCCGAGCGCATCACGCCTTCCGATATCGCCGCCCTGCGCGAACACCTGAAGGAAGAGGCGCGTTACCGCACCGAACGCGGCGCGAACGCAAGACGCGCCGAGATTAAGGCGTCGGGTGATTTCCACCTGATGCTGGCCAAGGTGGCGGGCAACCAAGTGCTGGAAAAATTCATGGACGAACTTGTCGCCCGCTCGTCTCTCGTCATCGCGCTTTACGGCCGCACCGGCATTTCGAGCTGCGGACATGACGAGCACGACGAAATCCTGAATGCGCTGGAAAAGGGCGACACCAAGAAGGCGACGCATCTCATGCTGCACCACATCGACCATATTGAGGCCGATCTCGACCTCACCATGGCCGAAGCCCGCACACTCAAGGACGCGCTCGCTCTCTGAACTTGTCGACCTCAGCCAACCCTGGAGCGTGTCAGCCGGATCGCTGCGCCACCTCGCGGTCGTGCTCAATGGTCTCGAGCATGGCATTTCTGGCTCCGGCCTCGTCGCCATACTCGATCCGGTTGACCAAGAGCCGGTGTTTGTCGAGGACCGCGTCCAGAAGGCAGGGATCCGGTGCCGCCATCAGCGCCTTGTAGGCCAGCGCATGGGCAAGTTCGATGACGCCGTATAGTGCCCGCACGAAGGGATTATGCGCCGAATCCGCGATGATGCGGTGCAGTTCGAAATCCGCGAGTGCAAAATTCTGCAAGGAGCCGAGCGAGGTCTCCATCTGGTGGATCCAGTAGAGCATCAGGCGGATCTGGTCGGCGGTGCGACGCCGCGCCACCTCGGCCGCCGCCTGCGGCTCCAGCGAACGGCGCACCTCATGCAGACCGGACAGAAACTCCGCATCAACCGGAGCTTCCAGGTGCCAGGCGAGCACCTGCGGATCATAAAGGCTCCAGCGGCTTTTCTTGGCGACCTTGGTGCCAACTTTCGGGCGGGCTTCGAGCAGCCCCTTGGCCTCCAAAGTCTTCAAGGCCTCGCGCAACACCGTGCGCGAGACCTCGAATTCCTCCATCAATTCAGCATCATTCGGCAGTGTCGTGCCGATCGGGTAACGGCCGGAGATAACCCCGGCCCCGATCTCGTTGATCACATGCGAATGGTAGTTACGCGCCGTCGACCGCCCGGACAGGGAGCGAAGAAGGCTCCCCGGCTCACTCATGCAGGGGCCTTCTTCAGGCGCGTACGCCCGGTCTGCGCGGTAAACACCAGCTTCTGAAGCAAGATGAACATGAACAGCAGGAACCCGATGGCGATTTTAGTCCACCAGCTGGAGAGCGTCCCATCGAAGACGATGTAAGTCTGGACAAGGCCCTGCAGCATGACCCCGATCAGGGTTCCGAAGATGAAACCATAACCGCCCGTCAACAAGGTTCCGCCTATCACCACGGCTGCAATCGAGTCAAGTTCGATGCCGACCGCCGCCAGCGGGTAGCCCGCGGAAGTGTAGAGCGAGTAGACGATCCCCGCGAGCCCGCCCAGGAAGGACGACAAGGCATAGATGCCGATGGTCACTTGCCCGGTCGGAACCCCCATCAGCGACGCGGAATTGACGTTGCCACCGATGGCGTAGACATAGGAGCCGAACCGCGTCTTGTGGGCGATGAACCCGAAGACGAGGAAGGTGGCGAGCATCAGCAGGCCGATGAAGCTCAGACGTCCGCCACCGGGCAGCCGGTAGTAGAGGCTGGAGATCGTCCGATAGAATTCGTGGTCGATCGGGATGGAATCCTGGCTGAGCACCGATGCCAGACCGCGAGCGAGAAACATGCCGGCCAGCGTCACGATGAAGGGTGGCACCTGTAGGAAATGAATGACCGCGCCCATCGACGCCCCGAAGGCCGCGGCCAGAACCAGCACGATCGCAAAGACCGCCATGGGATGGATGCCGACCCAGGAAATCAGAATGGCCGTGATCACGCCGGTCAGGCCGATCACCGCCCCGACGGAGAGATCGATGCCGCCGGAAATGATGACGAAGGTGGCTCCAACTGCCGCGATGCCGAGAAAGGCATTGTCCGTCAGGAAGTTGCCGAACACCCGCGTCGACCACATCGCCGGAAACTGGAAAATGCAGATGGCGTAGGCGATCACGAAGATGAGTGTGGTCGCGGCGAGAGGGCGATAACGCGGATTCATCGTGCCTGTCCCGAAGTTTGGTCTGCGGTCTTTGTGGGGGTGGTCGGAACCGCCTGGCGTGGGCCGAACTTGCGCCCGAGCAACTGGGCGATCCGGGCCGATTGCAGCACCAGAATGATGATGATCATGCCGGCCTTGACGATCAGGTTGAATTCCGGCGGGAAGCCCGAGACGAGCACGCCGGTATTCATCGCCTGGATGATGATCGCGCCCATCACCGACATCGGGATCGAGAAGCGCCCGCCGAGCAGCGATGTACCGCCGATGACGACCGCGAGGATCGCGTCGAGCTCGAGCCAGAGGCCGGCATTGTTGGCATCGGCCCCGCGAATATCGGCAGCGGCGATGATGCCGGCCATAGCTGCGCAAAATCCACCGAAGGCATAGATGCAAAGGATCACGAGCCTGCTGCGGAGCCCCGTATAATTGGCCGCCGAAAGATTGATGCCAATGGCTTCGATGAACAGGCCGATTGCCGTGCGCCGCATGAAGAGATGCGCAACGATCATGAGAACGATCGCGATGACGGCCGGCATCGGCAGTCCGAAAAGCGAACCTGTGCCGACAAAGATCAGCGCCGGATCGGAGAAGGTGACGATCGACCCCTCGGTAATCAGCTGTGCCACCCCTCGCCCCGCCACCATCAGCACCAGTGTGGCGACGAAGGGCTGGATGCCGAGATAGGCGACCAGAACTCCGTTCCAGAGACCGCACAGCACTCCAATGGCAAGCGCCGCGGCAAGCGTCACGATCAGGGGCTGCCCGGCGACGGCTGAGGTCGCAGCGACAGCTCCGGCGACCGCCATCACGGCACCAACCGAAAGGTCTACCCCCTTGGTCGCGATGATCGCGGTCATCCCGATCGCCAGGATTGCGACGGGTGCACCGCGATTGATGACGTCAATCAGGCTGCCGAACAGCCGGCCATCCTGCCATGTGATGTTGAAGAAACCGGGAAAGACCAGCCAGTTGAAGAACAGCACACCGGCCAAGGCAAGTAGCTGCGGGGAAATGATGCGCGACATGGAAAGCCTTTTCATGCCTCGACCTCCGCCGGCAGCGCGGCGATGGTCTGGACGATGACACCGGGAGTGATGTCGGCGCCATGCAGTTCGGCGACCATCTTGCGATCGCGCATGACGACAACACGCGAGGAATAGCTGACGATCTCGTCGAGCTCTGAGGATATGACGACGAGAGCCAATCCGTCTTCCCGCAATCGGCTGATCATGCGCACGATTTCGGCATGGGCACCGACATCGATGCCGCGCGTCGGCTCGTCGAGGATCAGGAAACGCGGGTCGGTGGCGAGCCACCGGGCGAGGATCACCTTCTGCTGGTTGCCGCCGGAGAGCAGCTTGACCGGAAGCTCGGCAGACGCCGTGCGGATGTCGAGCGCCTCGATAAAGTTGCCGGCAATTTCCAGCTGTTCGTCGCGGTTGAGCGCCTTGAACCAGCCGAGCCGGGCCTGCATGGCGATCACGATATTCTCGCGCACGGAGAGGTCGCCGAAGATGCCGTCGATCTTGCGATCTTCCGGGCAGAAGCCAAAGCCGAGTTCGACCGCCTCGCGCGGATTACGCACCTGACGCGTCGAGCCGTCGATCGTGATCGAGCCGCTGTCTGCCTGATCGATGCCGAACATCAGCCGCGCCATCTCGGTACGACCGGAGCCGAGCAGCCCGGCCACACCGACGACTTCGCCGCGATGGATCTTCAGGTCGAAGGGCTGGACGCTGTTGGTGAGACCGAAACCTTCGAACTGCATCAGCGTCTCGCCGACTTCGCCCTCTTCGCCGAGAACGTCGGGATGATGGAATGCCAGGTCCTTGCCGAGCATCATGCGTACCAGGCTGGTCCGATCGAGCGAGGCAATCGCCTGCGTCCCGACAAGGCGTCCATTACGCAGAACCGTCACGCGGTCCGAGAGTTCGAAGACCTGATCGAGGAAATGGGTGATGAAGACGATGGCAAGCCCACGGTCGCGCAGTTGCCGGACGATGCCGAAGAGCTTCTCGACCTCCGACCGATCCAGACTGGCGGTCGGCTCGTCGAGGATCAGCACCTTGCCGGAGAGTTCGACGGCGCGCGCGATCGCAATGATCTGCTGGACGGCAACGGAAAAGGTCGAAAGCTCGGCCTTCACATCGATGTCGAGACCATAGGTGGTCAGTATTTCGCGGGATTCGCGCTCCATCCGACGCTTGTCGACCAGACCGAAGCGGTTGGTCGGCTGTCGGCCGATGAAGAGATTGTCGATCACGGTCATGTTCGGCAGAAGGTTGACCTCCTGATAAACCGTGCCGATGCCGAGTGCCTGGGCCTGCTGTGGCGTCGTGAAATTGACGTTCTCGCCATCGACGGAGATCATTCCGCCATCGGGAATGTAGGCGCCCGTCAGGATCTTGATCAACGTCGATTTGCCGGCACCGTTTTCGCCGAGGAGTGCGTGTACTTCGCCCCGATGAAACGCGATATCGACGCCGTCGAGCGCCGTATGATTTCCGAATGTTTTGGTGATGCCCGCCGCTGCAAGCACGATCGATGGATGCTCGGTCATTGCCTCTTCCCCCTCTCCCATGAAGCTATCCCCGATCGAAGCCGGGAGAAAGCGACAGAGACCCCGCCACCAGGGTGGGGCGGGGTCTCGGCCGGGAGGGTTACCTTAGTAACCGAGGCCCTTGCGGTTGTCATACTCGCCCTGCGGGTTGTCCGCAGGCGTGTAGAGCTTGGATTCCGTGATGATGAACTTCTCCGGCTGCTTGCCGTCCTTCATGAATGCGTCGAGCGCATCGAAGGCAGGGCCTGCCATGTTCGGCGTCAGTTCCACGGTCGCATTGGCTTCACCGGCAACCATGGCGGCGAAGATATCCGGAACAGCGTCAATCGAGACGACGAGAATGTCAGTGCCCGGCTTAAGGCCGGCATCCTTGATCGCCTGGATGGCGCCGACGGCCATGTCGTCGTTGTGGGCGTACATGGCGCAGATGTCCTTGCCGCCATTTTCGGCCTTCAGGAAGCCTTCCATGACTTCCTTACCCTTGGCGCGGGTGAAGTCACCGGTCTGGCTGCGGGCAATGGTGATGTTCGCCTTGCCGGCAATAGCCTCTTCGAAGCCCTTCTTGCGGTTGATCGCAGGCGTTGAACCGACGGTACCCTGAAGCTCAACGACCTTGCACGGCTTGTCGCCGACGGTGTTGACAAGCCATTCGCCGGCAACGCGGCCTTCCTTCACCTGGTCGGAAGCGACCGAGGTCAGGTAAAGATCCTGCGGAGCGTCAACGCCGCGGTCGAGCAGGATGACCGGGATTTCGGCTTCCTTGGCTTCGGTCAGAACGTCTTCCCAGCCAGTTGCGACGACAGGTGCGACGAGAATGGCGTCAACGCCCTGGGCGATGAAGCCTCTGATAGCCTTGATCTGGTTTTCCTGCTTCTGCTGTGCGTCGGCGAACTTCAGTTCGATGCCGCGCTTTTCAGCCTCAAGCTTGGTGACGGAAGTTTCAGCAGCGCGCCAGCCGGATTCCGAACCGATCTGCGAGAAGCCAACGGTCAGGTCTGCAGCCATGGCAGACGAGCAGCCGAGTGCAATCACGCTTGCGCTGAGCGCAAGCTTGCGAAGAAATGTCATGATGTCCTCCCTTGAAAAGACACCGCCTCCACGGTGCCTGGCATTATGCATAGGCAAAGGCTCGAGACCTGTAAAGTCCAAAAGTACTATTATATGTTGTGCATCGCAGCATAAACTTTAGCTACACTTCACCGTCCCACACCGCAACCTCGAAGGTCGAAAGGTTAACCGACCCGACCGCACTGGCCGAGTATAGGCAAAGCAGGAGAACGAGAAAGCCCTGAAATACAGGGGTTACGGCTCGCCCTCCCTAAATTTCGTAATTTTCTGTTAACCAGTTTTCTTTATATTTCCCGACGCACGATGCCTGTGCCTCCGCATGAGCGATTCCGGCTCCCGCTATTCGAGACAGGAATACCCAATGGCAGTGATCACCTTCGCGAACACGAAGGGTGGCGCAGGAAAAACAACTGCGGCCCTCCTTCTGACCACTGAACTTCTCCACCGCAACTATCGAGTTTGCGTGATAGACGCCGACCCCCAGCGGTGGTTCTCGAAGTGGTACGAAGGCGCAGCATTGATGCCGAGGCTCTCCATCGAAACCTATGTGTCGGCGCCGACGATCCAGAAGATCGTCCACGAGCGCCGCAGCCAGTGGGATTTCGTCATCATCGATCTGCCGGGCCTACAGTCACCCCTGCTCGCCTCGGCCGTCGGCTTGTCGGATCACGTCATCGTTCCGATCCAGGGCTCGAGCATGGACGCCCAGGGCGGCGCTCAGGTCCTCGATCTCCTGCGCTACCTCGACCGTAAGGCCGGCATCCGCATCCCGCATTCCGTCGTCCTGTCCAGGGTCAATCCGGCCATCACGACGCGATCGATGCAGGCGGTGAAGCGTCTGCTGTCGGAACAGGACATCCGTGTCTTCGACACACCGATTGCCGAACGCGCCGCCTTCCGCGAAATGTTTGACATGCATCGCCCGCTTCGAAAGCTGGACAACGCCCAGACTCCAGGCAGCGAGAAGGCGATCTTGAATGCACAGGCCTTCGCCGACGAAGTGTTGTCGCACGTCGACGTCTGCGCGGCGGCGGCCCCGGCCTATGCAGCACGACGCGATCTACAGACCCTGGACACGGCGGCCTGAAGGGCGCGCATCTAAAACACAACCGGCGGCCCTGAGGCCACTCGCGTCCATGCGTGCCGGCAAGGCCTTCGCCCAGGTAGCCCAGAAGGGCTTTTGTCCGATTATGCAGACACGGCGTCACCTCGGCGCTCGACCGGCGACATCCTGCTACAAACATGGGAATTTCGGAAGCTGTTCGCTATCAGAGCTGGCCCCTAACACTTGATGAAGTCGCAGCTCCACCAGGGGCCGCGCCCAAGCGACGCCGCTTTCGGGCAGAATCGCAAGCAAAGTGTGATGGTCAGTCAGCGTCGGCCGGAAGACTTAAGGGGGCTTACGCCCCCGGAGTTATTTCAGGCTGCCATGCCCCAGGCGGACGGGTCGTCATCGCCGAACATGCGCTCGAGGCTGAGGAAGCAGATCATGCTCTTGTCATGGGCGATGATGCCATCGGAGAAGGCTGCACTTGGACCGGTCGCAGCAGGAAGAGGCTGCAGCGTGCTGCCAGACACGGTCAGAATGTCGGAGACGCCGTCGACCAGCAGACCGACGGTCATGCCGTTGACTTCGGTGACGACCACGGCACTGCGCTCCGTCGCCTGGGCGGCCGGCATGCCGAGCTTCACGGCGAGATCGACGATCGGGATGACCGTTCCGCGAAGGTTCATGACGCCGAGAACTTCATAGGGCGAGTGCGGGATGGGCGTAACCGGAGCCCAACCGCGGATTTCGCGGATCGATGTCGTCTTGACGCAGAACTCCTGTTGATGAAGCCGAAAGGCGATGATTTCGAGGGCATCGGCGGTGTTCGACGTCGTATTCATCTGCGATTTCCTCCTGCTGCAAGCCTACGTCGGCTGGCACCGTGTCACGATATTGGTTCACCGGGGATCCCGGCGGCAGAGGCCTGCCCTGCACTCCAAATCAATTTAGCCCACCAGTAATTAAAGAATATCTAAATCAATCAGGAGAATCCGCAACTGATGCCACGGACATGGCCGTCATCGGGCGAGCATGGTGAAATGCGCCATCTGTCCGGCACTCCACCAGGAAAATTCTTGCAGCAGCGAGGGCTCGACCGCGCCGATCCGACCACCGTGAATGCTGAGTCTCCCCTGCGTCGTCGCGATCGCCAGTACATTTCCAACGTGCTGGCGAGACACCTGAAACCGCTGCGACAATGCATCATAGGTGAGCGCAAGCGGCCAGTCTTCACCCAGCGCGCCGGCCAGGTGGGCACCCATGACTGCACAAAGAATGAGATATCCGCTGTCGCGACCGGTAAAGTCGACGACCGTCTCGAAGGGCGTGAACAGGACATCCATCGACTGGAAGGCAATGGTCGATCGGCCGATCAGGCGGTAGACCAGCGACACATCGGCGTCCAGGACCTCCCGAAGCGAATGGCCTTCAAGCATTGCGGACGCGGCAATGAAGGCAAGAGGGGAGCGGGCGATCTCCATGACGAGGGGCGGCGTTGGACGCAACCTGATTTCTCGCCGGTCTCGCGCATTCTGTTCTGCCACGACATAGCCACCGGCCCGCAGCCCCGAAATGAGATCGCTGACCTGGCGAGCGCTGCCGGGCACCAACGTCTGCAGCAGGGTCATGGTCGGCGCAGGGCCCGTGCCCTCCTCGAAACGTGCCGACAGCCCGATCAGCATATAGCAGGTGATGTAGCGCATCTTCTGCGCGAAGATCTTGTTGGCTGGCCAGCGGAAGGCATTGGCTTCCACCATGCTGCGGCAATAGGCGAGCACAGCCCTGTCGAAGCCGGAATGGCCAAGATAGCCGCTCGCCAATTGCCACACGGGTTCCCCGAGATGCTTCTCGACACCGGGATGGACGACCAATCGGTCCCGATCAAGTTTGGCACGCAATTGATCCATGGGCACAACTCCAGATCAGAGTTGCGCATAGGACGGCAATTCACCGATGCCGTCGATTGGTAATTTTAGTAGTCAGCCCTAATCAACGAAGATCTGAAGGCACCATGGGACGCATCGCTCCGCTTCAGGGAACGCGTTTGGCAAGATCATAGGCTGCGGCACATCGCTGGCCGGATGCGCAATAAGCGAGGATCGGTCCCGACTGCCGGCTGATGATCGCTTTCAGCTCGCGCGCCTGATCAAAGGATATGGAGCCCGGGACTACCGGAAGATAATGCGCGTCGAGCCCGACCTCACGGGCTGAATTTGCAATTTCGTCAAAGGCCGGCTGAAAGAAGCCTTCTTTGTCCGGCCGCATGCAGACGATGGCCTTGAAGCCGAGTTCGGCAATCGCTTGCAGCTCCTGCGGCTTGATCTGTCCGGTGACATGGAAACTTGGATCGATGCTGCGAATGCTCATGAGAACTCCTTCTTGAGACGGCTGCCCACCGAAGTCGCCGCTTTACACATAACGTTTTTTATATATTTAAGATCTGTCGTAGGTGTCAACACTTGCCAGTGCCGATTTCTCATATATATTCGTATCTATGAAGATTGATCCTGAACAGATGAAGGCTGGTGCCGATATGGCCAGCGAACTCCTCAAGTCGCTATCCAATCGATATCGACTGCTGATCCTCTGCCGCCTTGCCGACGGCGAGCATTCCGTCGGTCAGCTTGCCGAATTCCTAGGGATCCGCGACAGCACCGTGTCGCAGCATCTGGCGTTGTTGCGCCGGGAAAAGATCATCATGGGACGGCGTGACGGTCAGACCATCTGGTACCGGATCGAGAGCGAACCGGCGCGCGCCATCATCGGCACTCTATACGACAGCTTCTGCAAAACATCCGACTGCGCCGCCTGACGCGGCAGCCGACACCGTCATCCATTCTGCGGATGACGGCTTGACACAAGCTTATCTAATATATACGTATCATCGTAGATATGTATCTTAAGGAGAAAAACATGTCGATCGATCGCGCCGTTCTCGTCTTTGCAGGGTTCATGATCCTGCTTTCCCTCCTGCTGACATACTTCGTGCATCCAGGTTTCGTCTGGTTCACCGCTTTTATCGGCGTGAACATGATACAGTCGGCCTTCACCGGCTTCTGCCCGGCGGCCACGATTTTCCGCAAGCTGGGGCTTCGCCCCGGCACAGCATTCTAAGGAACAAGTCATGCCGAAATCCGCCTTCATCGCCCTGTTTGCGGCTGCGACAGCCATGGGACTGACCGTCAGCCATGCCGCTGATCTCAAACTCGAAGCCGTCGACATCACAGAGATGAAGGCGGTCTACGGCCAGATCCAGCCACGCAACAGCGTACTGGCCCGAGCAAGGCTGGGCGGCACCCTCGTCCAGCTGAATGTCACCGAAGGCGACATCGTCAAGGCTGGCGATGTGATCGCCGAGGTGAAGGACGACAAGATCGACTTCCAGATCAAGGCCGTCGATGCCCAGCTTCAGGGCCTGAACGCTTCTCTGCGGGATGCTCAGGTCGAACTGGATCGTGCTGACCGGCTGGTGCGCAGTGGCGCTACCAGCACCCAGCGCCTCGATCAGTTGAAGACCCAGCTGGACGTCATGACCAACCAGGTACGCCAGGCAGAAGCCCAGCGCTCCGTTCTAGTCCAGCAGGCGTCGGAAGGCGCAGTGCTGGCCCCCTCTGAAGGGCGTATCATCGCCGTTCCCGTGACCAGCGATTCCGTCGTCATGGCAGGCGAGACGATTGCGACCATCGCCGGCGGCGGCTTCTTCCTGCGGCTCGCGATCCCCGAGCGTCATGCACAGGACCTGACACAGGGGGCGCCGATCCGCATCGAAGCGAGCGGCACGACGCTCGAAGGCGAACTCGTGAAGATCTATCCGCAGATCGAAGGTGGCCGGGTGACAGCCGATGTCGAGGTAGACGGACTCGATACCGATTTCGTCGCGGCAAGGGTTTTGGTGGAACTGCCGATCGGCAAACGCCGGGCACTCGTGGTGCCGGCAGCCTCCCTGTCGAACAGGTCAGGCGTCAACTTCGTCGCCGTGCGTGAAAACGATCAGGTCGTCGAGCGCGCCGTGGTCGCTGGCGAAACCCTGGAGATCGGCGGAGTGACACAGGTCGAAATACTCTCAGGCCTCGCGGCCGGCGATATCGTGGTGACAGAATGAGCACTCCCGTCGACAACTCACCCAATCCCGCAGGGCCGGATGACGACACGCCAATGACCAATCTGGGCATTGCCGGTCATTTGACACGCGCCTTCATCAAGTCGCCGCTAACACCACTCTTCCTGATCGCCGCCTTCGCCTTCGGTCTTGTGGCCCTGCTCTCGCTCCCGCGTGAGGAAGAGCCACAGATCTCCGTGCCCATGGTCGACATCATCGTCCAGGCCCCGGGCCTGCGCGCCGACGATGCGCAGAAGCTGATCACCGAGCCGCTGGAAACCATCGTCAAGAGCATCAACGGCGTCGAGCACATCTACTCCCAGTCCATGGACAACATGGTCATGGTCACCGCCCGCTTCCTGGTCGGCACCTCCGCGGATGCCGCGGTGCTGCGCGTCCACGACAAGGTGCGCGCCAACATCGACCGCATCCCCGTCGGCATCGCCGAGCCCAAGGTGGTCGGCCGTGGCATCGATGACGTTGCGATCGTCACCCTCACTTTCTCCCCGACGAAAGACGCGAGCGGCCATGTGGGCGCAAACGACCTGACCCGCATCGTCCGCGAAGTCCGCAACGAGGTCGCCAAGGTCGATAATGTTGGCCTCACCTATGTCGTCGGCGAAACCAACGAGATCATCCGCATCTCGCCACAGCCGGAAAAGCTCGCCCTTTACGGCATCACGCTGCAGCAGCTTGCCGGCAAGGTCGGTGGCGCCAATACGGCGATGCCGGCCTCTCAGGTCCGCGAAAACGGTCGTCAGATCGATGTAATCGCCGGCGAAACCCTCGCTTCCCCGGCCGAGATCGGCAATCTCCTGCTGACGGCCCGCGATGGCAGGCCGGTCTATGTCCGCGATGTCGCGACCATCGACTTTGCCACAGACACCAGCGAAGCCCTCGTTTCCACCCTGCGCAAGGACGGCGATACCGTCGAACGCGTGCCCTCTGTCACACTTGCCATCGCCAAGCGCGCCGGCTCCAACGCGGTCGTGGTCGCCGAGGCGATCCTCGAGCGCGTCGAAGCCCTGGAAGGCAAGCTGATCCCAGAGGACATCCGTGTCGAGGTCACCCGTGACTACGGCGAAACCGCGAATGAAAAGGCGAACGAGCTCCTCTATCACTTGGGCCTCGCGACCGTTTCGATCATCGCGCTGGTCTGGCTGGCGATCGGCAGACGCGAAGCGCTGGTCGTGGCGATCGTCATTCCCGTGACGATCCTGCTCACCCTCTTCGCTTCCTGGCTGATGGGCTACACGCTAAATCGGGTGTCGCTCTTCGCGCTCATCTTCTCGATCGGCATTCTCGTCGACGACGCCATCGTCGTCATCGAGAATATCGCCCGCCACTGGGGCATGGGCGACAAGCGCTCGCGCCAGCGCAGCGCCATCGAAGCGGTTGCCGAGGTCGGCAATCCGACGATCGTCGCGACACTGACCGTCGTCGCCGCCCTCCTGCCGATGCTCTTCGTCTCCGGAATGATGGGCCCCTATATGAGCCCGATCCCGGCCAACGCCTCGGCCGCGATGATCTTCTCCTTCTTCGTCGCCGTCATGGTCACTCCCTGGCTGATGCTGAAGGTCGCCGGCAACGCACCCGTGCACGCCCATGCCGATCACGAGACCGGCGGCATACTGGGCCGGATGTACGCGGCAACCGCCCGCCCCATCCTTGCAACAAAGACCCGCAGCTGGGTCTTCCTGATCCTCGTCGGCGTACTGACACTCGGATCGCTGAGCCTCTTCTACACCAAGCATGTCACGGTGAAGCTGCTTCCCTTCGACAACAAGTCGGAGCTGCAGGTCACCATCGATCTGCCGGAAGGCTCATCCGTCGAGGCGACCGATGCCGTAGCCCAGGCCGTGGGGCGCACCGTGCTCGATATGCCGGAAGTGGTCTCCGTCCAAACGCATGCCGGAACAGCAGCCCCCTTCAACTTCAACGGTCTTGTCCGCCACGCCTATATGCGCGCCGCTTCCTATCAGGGTGACGTGGCCATCAACCTGACGCCCAAGGCGGAGCGTGATCGCACGAGCCATGACATTGCGCTTGATATCCGCCGGAAGATTTCGGGCATTGCCATGCCCGAGGGCACCAGCCTCAAGGTCGTCGAGCCACCGCCGGGACCGCCGGTCATGGCAACCCTGCTCGCCGAGATCTATGGCCCAACGCCTGAGATCCGCCGCGCCGTGGCCGAAAAGGTCGAGGCAGCCTTCCGCTCGGTGCCCTTCATCGTCGACGTCGACAACTCCTATGGCGTGGAAGCACCGCGCAAGCGGCTGGTCATCTCGACCGACGACGCGGAATTCTACCGTGTCGAGGAAGGCGATGTCTTCGACACCATCGCGATCCTCGCGAACGGCAAGACCATCGGCTACTCGCATCGCGGCGAAGGCCGTCCGCCGATCCCGATCCGGCTGGAACGCGCCAAGAGTGAGAAGGTGATCGACGAGCGTTTCCTCTCGACGCCGATGCCGGCCAATGTCCTGCCCGGCGACAAGGGTGTCGTCGAACTCGGCGACGTCGTGCGCGTCATCGACGAAAAGACCACGCTGCCGATCTTCCGTCACAACGGCATCAATGCCGAGATGGTGACGGCGGAACTCGCCGGCGACTTCGAGGCCCCCCTCTACGGCATGCTCGCCGTGCAGGAAGCGATCGACGCGCAGGACTGGACGGGACTTCCCAAGCCGGTGATCTCCCTCAACGGCCAGCCGACCAACGAAGATCAGGCAACGCTTCTCTGGGATGGCGAATGGGAAGTCACCTGGGTGACCTTCCGCGACATGGGCGCCGCCTTCATGATTGCGCTCCTCGGCATCTATATCCTCGTCGTCGCCCAGTTCGGTTCGTTCAAGGTGCCGCTGGTCATCCTGACGCCGGTGCCGCTGACCTTCATCGGCATCCTCGGCGGCCACTGGCTCTTCGGTGCACCATTCTCAGCGACCTCGATGATCGGCTTCATCGCGCTCGCCGGCATCATCGTGCGCAACTCGATCCTGCTGGTGGATTTCATCCGCCACGCCGATCACACCGGGAAAACACTGACCGATGTCCTGATCGAAGCCGGTTCGATCCGCTTCAAGCCGATACTCCTGACGGCGCTTGCGGCGATCATCGGTGCAGCCGTCATCCTGACCGACCCGATCTTCCAGGGGCTGGCGATCTCGCTGCTCTTCGGCCTGATCTCGTCGACCCTGCTGACGGTCCTGGTGATCCCCGCAATCTACCGGGTGCTACGCACCTGAAAGGACTGACCTGAGGACATATGGCCGCGCGGCAAGCGCGGCCATTTTTATTTGGACAGAAGATTCTCAGCACACCCCCTTCAAAGCGACATTAAAAAGTGTAAACTAAATTTTACACTCAAGCTGAGGCGGGACCCATGGCCCAACCATTCCCATTCGCCGCCATCGTCGCCCAGGAGGACATGAAGAAGGCCCTCTTGATGGCGGCCGTCGAGCCTCTGCTCGGCGGCGTGCTGATCTTCGGCGATCGCGGCACGGGAAAATCCACGGCAGTCCGCGCCCTGACGGAGCTGCTGCCACCGATCGAAACGCGCGACGGTTGCCGCTACAACTGCCTCCCGGCAGAGCCGCAATCCGCCTGCACCGTCTGCAATCCCCCAAGCGGCCTGAAGCCACCTGCTATAGTGAAGCATCGCGCACCAATGATCGATCTTCCTCTGGGCGCGACGGAAGATCGGGTCTGCGGCTCGCTCGACATTGAAAAGGCCCTGGTCGCCGGGGAGAAGCACTTCGAGCCCGGGCTCCTGGCCGCCGCCAACCGCGGCTTCCTCTACATCGATGAGATAAACCTGCTGGAGGACCATCTGGTCGACCTCCTCCTCGATGCGGCAGCCTCTGGCGTCAATGTCGTCGAGCGCGAAGGCCTGAGCATCCGCCACGCCGCCCGTTTCGTCCTCGTCGGCAGCGGCAATCCGGAAGAAGGAGATCTCAGACCGCAATTGCTCGATCGCTTCGGTCTTTCCGTCGACGTCCGCACCATCGACGATCTCGACCAACGCATCGAGGTGATCCGTCGCCGTGACACCTACGAGACGGACCCGCGCGGTTTCGTTAAGCTCTGGGCCAAGCGCGACGCCGCAGTCGGTCGCCGCGTGATCGCCGCGCGAAAAATTCTCCGTCAGGTGGAGATCCCTGATCATGTGGTCAGGCGCATGTCGCAACTCTGTTTGCGTCTCGGGATCGACGGCATGCGCGGCGAGCTGACCCTGATGCGCGCCAGCCGGGCTGCCGCAGCGCTCTCCGCGCGTCTTCAGGTCACATGGGATGATGTAGCCGATATCGCACCCATGGTGCTTTGCCACCGTCTGCGCCGTGACCCGCTCGACGATGCCGGTTCTGCACCCCGCATCGAGCGCGCCCTGGCGTCGATCGACGACACCGGCAAAGACCGTCACGCCCATGGCTGAACTCGGCCCCCACGACGCCTATGAGAAAGCCCTTGATGACAGGGGCGCGGAACTCTGGGCGGATGCGCAGCTGGCGATCGAGCTACTTGGCCTGGGAGGCTCAAGCCTCGGCGGCGTCTGGCTCAGGGCCCGGTCGGGTGGCGTACGCGATCACGTCATTTCCCTCCTGCAGGAACGCCTCAATATCGGATTTGTCCGCCTGCCACCCGGTACATCTGCGGCCAACCTCTCAGGCGGCGTCGACCTCGCGGCAACCGCTGCGACAGGAAGCCTCGTCCGGCAACAGGGGCTTCTGGCTCGGGCCGAAGGCGGCGGACTGATGGTTCCCATGGCAGAGCGCCTCGACCCATCGCTCGCAGCCATGGTCGCCCGCGCGATGGATCAACCTGCAGAGAGCAGCTTTCTGCTGGTCGCCCTCGATGAATCCCTTGATGATGAAGCCCCGCTTTCCGGCGGACTTGCCGATCGCCTCGCGCTGCGCATCGATCTCGACGGCATCGGCTGGCATCATGTGAGCAGCCCAGAGACAGAGCCAGCCCGGTTGCGGACCCCGGTCGCCACCTGGCAGGATGTCACGATCGACGATCGGCTGCTGAAGGGCCTCGCCACCATCTCGGCGATATCAGGCCATAGCTCGACCCGCATATTGGCGCATCTCGCACGCACGGCACGACTTCTGGCGTGTCGCGAGGACCGTACGGCAGTTGAGGAGCGCGACGCGCTGACAACCCTTCGCCTGTGCCTCGGTCTGCGACTGGCGCCTCAGGCTGAAGCGCCAGCCGAGCAGCCGGACGATCAATCGACAGATGCTACTCCCGGACAGCTCGAAGAACCGGTTGCCCCCTCGGCTCCCACGGACCCGGCCGATCAGGATCAAGACAGCAATTCCGACAAGCCGACACAGCTCGACGCGCTGACGGAAATGCTGGCGGCCATCAAGGCAGGTGCGCTCTCGGCAGATCCCTGGCTCACCATCGCCCAGCGTCCAAGCCGCAATGCGGGCGGGTCGGGTAAGTCGGGTGACCTGCACAAGAATACCCGGCGGGGTCGGCCTTTCGGCATTGGGCTAGCGCCGCCCCATCCGGAGGCCCGGCCCGACATCATCGCGACCCTGCGCGCAGCAGCGCCCTTTCAGCGTATCCGCGCGGCCCAACGTCAGGCTCTGAGTGTGGCGAACCCTCGTCCATCGTCAGGAGCCACGGCGCCGCGCGCCTATGTCAGCCGCGATGACTTCCGGTATCTGCGTTTGCGCCATGCAGCCCCCTCGACGGCAATCTTTGTCGTCGACGCCTCGGGTTCCACCGCACTGGAGCGCCTAGGCGAAACCAAGGGCGCGATCGAACAGCTGCTGGCGCGATGTTATGTCCGCCGCGACGAAGTGGCCTTGATCGCCTTCAGGGGCACAAGCGCCGAGCTGCTTCTGCCACCGACCCGGTCGCTCACCGCCGCGAAACGCCAACTCGCTGCTCTTCCCGGCGGCGGGCCAACGCCACTTGCCGCGGGGCTTAAAGCCGGCCTCGAGCTCGCGCTCTCCGTCGAGCGACGCGGCAGCAGCCCTGTGCTTGTCCTGCTGACCGATGGGAGCGGCAACATCGCCCTCGATGGCACCCCTGATCGGGCCCTGGCCGCCGAAGAACTCTCGCGTCTTGCCCGAAACTGCAAATCCAGGGACTTGAAGACAATCTGCATCGATATTGCACGCCGCCCGCGCGAAAGCGTGACCACTCTTGCGAGCATGCTCGGCGCCGACTTGCACATCTTGCGAAAAGCCGATGCCGGTCATGTGTCGCAGCTCGTGGACCGTTCGATGCAGGAGGCGCGTGTATGACACTCGGGCGCGATCGACTGAACTGGGAAACGGACGGCCGCAACTGGCCGAACCGCAGCGCAAGCCAGTTCGTGAAGACCAATGCCTGTGACTGGCATGTGCAGATTGCGGGGCCGGACACCGCACCGATGATCCTGCTGCTGCACGGGACGGGTGCATCCTCCCATTCCTGGCGGCATCTGTTGCCGCTACTCAGCGCGCGCTTTCGCGTCGTGGCGCCCGACCTTCCCGGCCACGGCTTCACCCGTCCGCGCGGACCAACAGACCTCTCACTTCCCGGGATGGTGCGGGCATTGACGGAACTGGTCTCTCGACTGGATCGCTGCCCAGCCGTCATTCTCGGACATTCGGCCGGTGCGGCCATCGCCGTCACACTGGCGGCCAGCAAGGCCTCCGCCGTACCGCGCCATGTCATCGGCATCAACGGCGCCTACCTGCCGATACGTGGCAACGCACTGTTTTCGCCGCTGGCCAAGGCGCTCTTCGCCAACCCCTTTTCCGCCTCGATGTTTTCCCTGATGTCACGGGTGACGCCGCTCGGCGGCAATCTGCTGACCGCCACCGGCTCACCGATCGATGAGGAAGGGCGCGCACTCTACCGCATGCTGCTGGCCTCCCCCGCCCATGTTCGAGGCGCGCTCGGCATGATGGCCGCCTGGGACCTGTCCCGTTTCGACGCCACCTTGCAGCGCCTGCCCTTCCCAATGACGCTGATTGCCGCCAAGGACGACCCCATGGTACCGATCGAAAACTCCAGTCACGCAGCGCGACAGGCTCCTGGGAGCCGGCTCGTGCTGACCGACACGGGAGGACACCTTCTGCATGAATGCCGGCCCGCCGACGTCGTGCGGTGGCTGGACGAGGCCATTGGAAACCAGCGACCGAACGGAGCGGATGCAGCATGAATGTCGCCGGCCGCTTTCCCAGACACAAGCCCAAACCCATCGACAACAGACCGCATGCGATCGTGATCGGTGCTGGCGTGGGAGGTCTCGCGACCGGTGCCCTGCTCGGCGCCAAAGGTTATCGTGTCACGATCATAGATCCGCTGGACGAACCCGGTGGACGGGCCTATGCCCATCGCCAGGACGGTTTCACCTTCGACGCCGGGCCGACCATCATCACCGCCCCCTGGCTTTTCGAAAAGCTGTGGCATGACTGCGGCGGTCGCCTGAGTGACGATGTCGAACTCCGGCCAAACACCCCCTTTTACCGGGTGCGCTTCGACGACGGTACGGTCTTCGACTATTCCGGCGACCGCGCGGCGATGGAAGCACAGATCGCGAGGATCGAACCCAGGGATGTCGCTGGTTATCGCAGCTTTCTCGACGAGAGCCGGCGGATCTATGAAGTCGCCTTCGAGCAACTGGCGCACAAACCCTTCCACAGCCTGCTGTTCACGGCAAAGACGCTTGCCGGTCTGGTGCGCCTGGGCGGCTATCGCTCCGTCTATTCGGTCGTCTCGAAGCATTTCAAGAGCGACAAGCTGCGCACCCTCTTCTCCTTCCATCCGCTGCTGATCGGCGGTAACCCCTTCTCGGCCACCTCTTTCTACTGCCTGATCGCCCATCTCGAGGGCAAATACGGCGTGCACCATGCAATCGGCGGCACGAACGCGCTGGTGCGCGGCATCGCCTCGCTTGTCACCCGCAACGGCGGACGCATCCGGCTGAACGAGACGGTCACTGACATCGAGACGGAGGGACGTCGGGCAACGGCCGTGCGGCTGGCCTCCGGCGAGCGGATCGCTGCCGATATCATCGTTTCGAACGCCGATCCCGCCACCACCTATGGCAAGCTCCTGAAGCACCATCCCCGGAAACGCTGGACCGATGCCAAGCTTAAACGTGGCGACTATTCGATGAGCCTCTTCGTCTGGTACTTCGGCACGAACCGCCGCTATGACGATGTCCTGCATCACACGATGCTCTTCGGCCCGCGTTATCGAGGACTTCTCGACGACATCTTCCGGAACCACCGCCTCGCAGACGATTTCAGCCTCTACCTGCATCGACCGACGGCCAGCGATCCCTCGCTGGCTCCGCCCGGCGGCGATACCTTCTACGTCTTGAGCCCGGTGCCAAACCTCGAAAGCGGGACCGACTGGAACGAGGCAGCAGAAATCTACCGGCACAAGATCGAAAAACGGCTCGAGGAAACCCTGCTGCCCGGTCTTTCAGAGAGCATCGTCTCCTCGCGAATTGCGACCCCGCTCGACTTCCGGGACAGACTTCTTTCGTGGCAGGGGGCCGCCTTTGCACTCGAACCCAAGCTCCTCCAGAGCGCCTGGTTCCGACCGCACAACAGAAGCGAGGAACTCGACAATCTCTTCCTTTGCGGTGCCGGCACGCATCCCGGTGCAGGCCTGCCCGGCGTCGTGTCGTCGGCGCGCATCGTCGCCGATCTGGTGCCGGATCCGGCAACCCTACCAGCCGGCACTTGGGAAGGTCGCGGAAGAGGATCTGCACAATGACAGACACACACCCGTCCCACTCCGAAGCCTATCTGGCCCGTCCGACGATCCGTCGGCCAATCCTCTTGAACTATGGCTTTTCCGGAGACTTCGAGGATCAAAGAGCCTGTTCGGCCGCCATTCGTCGGGGGTCGAAATCCTTTCACCTCGCCTCTCTGCTTTTGCCGGGACCGACTCGCGAGGCCGCGCGCGCGCTCTATGCCTTCTGTCGGCATTCCGACGACCTGATAGATGATCCACGCAGCGGCATGCCAGCCCTCCAGCGCCTGCGCGAGCGGCTGGACCTGATCTATGCCGGGGCACCGGCACCCTTTGCCTGCGACCGCGCCTTCGCACGGGTGGTGCACGACCATGCCATTGCCAAGCCGGTGGTCGAAGCCCTGCTCGACGGCTTTGCCATGGATCTGGACGGGCGGCGCCACGCGACCATCGACGACGTGAAAGCCTATGCGACCTGTGTTGCTGCAAGCGTCGGGCTGATGATGGCATCGGTGATGGGCGTCAGCGACAGGGCTGCGCTTTCCCGCGCGGCCGACCTCGGGATCGCTATGCAACTGACCAACATCGCCCGCGATGTCGGGGAAGACGCCCGAAACGGCAGGCTCTATCTGCCGCTCGACTGGCTGGAAGAACAGGGTGTCGACGTCGCGGCCTTCCTGCATAATCCGCAATTCACCCCCGCGCTCGGTCTGGTGGTAAGGCGGCTGCTCGACGAGGCTGCCCGCCACTACCGGCTCGGCCATGCCGGCATCCGCAGCCTGCCGAAATCCTGTCGTCATGCGATCCGCACTGCCGCCTTGGTTTATGAGGCGATCGGCCAGGCCATTGCAGCCAATGGCTATGACAGCGTCAACCATCGCGCGACAACGGGACTCAGCACCAAGCTTGGCCTCCTGATCAAGGCACGCTCCGACGATAGCCGCTGGACGGCGACGGCCGTGCGCGATCTCCATGCCGGGACGGAACCTGTCGCACGATCGCTGGTGACACTCAGCGGCATCTTGCGGGAGAGTGCCCCGACGCAACGCCCCGACACGCCAGCATCTGATGGGGAGACGGCCGTGGGACGGGTAACCGACATTCTGCTGAGGCTTCATGCCGACGCACGTATTGAGACGCTGAGACGCCGAGACGCGGCGCGGGAAAAGGCGGCGAGCCTTGCTTGAGCATTATTTCGGCATCATCGAAGCCATCTTCGTCTTCAGCCTGGCGATCGCCTTCTATGTCTGGCAGATGCGCGATCTGAAAAAAGCGAAGCGCGAGGCGGAAGCCCGCGAGCGGCAAGCGAGCCAGCCTCTTACGGACGAGCCGAAAACCGACTAGGCGCGGCGCGGCATGCGAAACGGAAGCATCAGCCTGACGACCGGATTTGCCAGTCGGCGACAATCGAGCGTCTCCTGCATCATCTCGACCGGATCCCCGGCAATCACCGTTTCGACCAGCGAGCGCCGGTAAAACGGCGTGTCTTCGAGAGCGTTTTTCAAGACGGGAGTTGTGCCACCGTCGCAGGCGATACCGCCGCCGACGCCCCAGAACCCGCGCTGTAGCAGTTTTCGTGGCGGGGGATCGAAGTCCGCCACCGCACCGTCACGACCGCAGACGAGGCCGAAGCGGCTGTTCGTCCCGTCGGCAAGCACGGAATCGTAGAGGATCACCGTACGGCCATCGCCCGTATTGCCCCTGGCCCAGTCCCAGCCGGAAAAATCCGTCTCAAGCGGACGGGCGCCATGGTTCATGTCGTGATAGCCCGCCCCCGTCCATCCACCATCGGGCAGCGCCTCGCAGGCGACGGTGACCCGCCCATTGGGGGCGACTGGCTGCCAGGCATGAAACCCGGCGCGATCGAGACCATAGGCCCGCGCACCAAGAAAATCCGGCACTAGCCGGATTTCGCCCCGCATGCGTTTTGGCAGCAAACGCTGGCCGGGCCAGGGCAGGAAGATCTCGTCGAAGCTGATCACGAAGCCTGAACCATCGTAGCGGAACGAACTTTTGCCGATCGCCAGGGAGTGCTTGTCGCGACTGAGCCGGGCCTTGCCACGCTCGGTCATCGCCCAGGCGTGACCCTGCGGCCCGTAGAGCGCGACATTGAAGGCAATATGGTTTTCCGGATCACGCCGGCCGGACCAGTGATAGTAGGGCGAAAACACGGAGCCGATGAAGGCGATCACCGTGAAGGCGAACTGTCCGCAGTCACTCGTTCCGTCTGCATACCACCAGTGATAGCCGCCAGGTGCGACCGCCTGGTCAAAGGCCGGTCCGCCATCAACCGTTCGGCCGCGAGCTTGCCGGAAAGCGCCGCCATCGGCAGCCCCGGCCCCGGATGTACGCTGCCCCCCGCCAGATAAAGCCCCGGCAGCGGCCCCTCCGATCCCGGCCGGGCGAAGGATGCCATCCACCCGTGCGAGGCCATCCCGTATAGCGCTCCCCCCGTTCCCGGATAGAGGCTCGCAAAGCGATCCGGAGTCGTGATGTTCGCCGTAGCCTGTGGGTTCGAGAGCGTCAGACCGTTCAGTGACAGTCGCCGTTCCATGCTCTTCAGACATGCATTGACCTCGCTTTCATCGAACCGGTGACGATCTCCATCCGCCGGGAGGTTCATCAGGGCATAGATGCGCTCCGGCTCGACACCGCCGGCCTTTAGGCGACCGGTCGCATCGCGGTCCTGAGCGCAGAGATAGACGGTCGGATCGGAAGGTGCCTCGCGCCGTTTAAAGATCGCCTCGAACTCGCGCTCGTAGTCGTCGGAAAAGAACACCGTATGATGAGCAATCTCGACACCTTTAGGCTCGGCGACGCTGCATGACACAAGGGCTGACAGAGACCGTTGTGCCCGACTGCGAGCCGGGTCCGGAGGCGAGGCGCCGATCAGCCGGGGCAGCGCGGCGACATCTCCGTTGTAGACGATCTGCCGGGCATCCACCCGTCGGCCAGTTCGGGTGACCACACCGGACACGGCCCGACGCGAGGGATCGATGAGGATCTCGCTGACGGGATCGCCATAGCGAAACTCGACGCCGAGCTCGACAGCCAGCGCTTCGAGACGCATGGCAAGCGCCCTGATCCCGCCCTCGACGGTCCAGACACCCTCCTGCTCGACATGCGCGACCAGCATCAGTGTTGCCGGAGACAGGAAGGGCGAAGAGCCGCAATAGGTGGCGTAACGACCGAAAAGCTGGCGAAGGCGCACATCGGAAAAATAGCCGCCAAGCGCAGACCAGAGCGTCGAGAACGGCTTGATCGCGAGCAGATCCGCCGGCCGACCGAGCCCGATGCGACGAGACAGGGAAACCGGATTGGGTCTGGTGGCGTCGATGAAACTGTCTTTCAACACCTCAAACGTCCGCCGGCTGTCGGCCGCGAAGCGCCGGTATCCCTCTGCCTCGCGCCGTCCGGCAAAGTCTCCGATCGCCCTGATCGTTTCGTCATGGTCTGCATGCAGATCAAGACAGACCCCGCCCCGCCAGTAATGGCGCGCGATCACGCTCGATGGGACCAGGCTGAGTTCGTCTTCAATTCTGCGTCCCGCAGCGGCAAAGAGTGCCTCGAAGACCCATTTCATCGTCAGCACCGTCGGCCCCGCATCAAAGCCTCTGCCAGCCGCTTCGACACGACGCATTTTGCCGCCGGCCTCGGCCTGCGCCTCGCAGACAACGACGCGATATCCGGCCGCAGCCAATCGAATGGCAGCCGAGAGCCCCGCCATGCCGGCACCGATCACCAGCACGGTATCGTCTGTCGAAACAGGCACCTTCGTCTCCTGTGGCCAGTTGACTTACGGACTTAATGTGTCAATCTTGATTTACACATTATTGAGTTGCGCAAATTTTACAACAGCGCATTCTCCGGAGGTCAACCCAATGGATTTCCCCGAGCGCATCGAAACCGGCATGCAGCGCGCCCTGCGTTATGCGACCGCCAATGGATGCCCACCCATCCTGGCGAAAGCCCTTCGGCATGCGGTGTTTCCCGGAGGTGCGCGTATCAGGCCTCGGCTCTGCCTTGCGGTCGCGGCCGCCTGCGGTGACCGTGAGCCGAATGCCGCCGACAGTGCTGCCGTGGCCATCGAACTCCTGCATTGCGCATCCCTCGTGCATGATGACATGCCATGCTTCGACAATGCGCTGACGCGTCGAGGCGCGCCGAGCGTACATGCCCAATTCGGTGAAGAGATCGCGCTTCTTGTCGGCGACGGCCTAATCATCGCAGCTTTCGAGACGGTCGCCCGGGAAACACAGCAGACACCGCTTCTGACCGCACCAATGATCGCCACCATCGCTAATGCTGTGGGCAGCCCCTATGGCCTCGTGGCCGGCCAGGCCTGGGAAAGCGAACCCGAAATCAACATCACCGCTTATCATCGCGCCAAGACCGCCTCGCTGTTCAGCGGTGCCGTGTCGACCGGCGCGATCGCCTCGGGCGGCAATCCGAGGGAATGGCTGGTGCTCGCAGACGCGCTCGGCGCTGCCTATCAGGTGGCCGACGACCTCTATGACGCGGTGGGACAGTCCGACGCCGGCAAGCCGGCCGGACAGGACAGCCGCAATGGCAAGCCGAACATCGTCGCCAGCATCGGCCTCGAAGCGGCGCTGGTTCGCCTGAAGCGTCTTGTCACCGAGGCCGTCGAGAGCGTGCCCGACTGCCCCGGTGCGGAAGCTTTCCGCGCGATGATCCGTAACGAAGCGACACGGCTGATGCCGAAAACGCTCGCCACCAGCGCGGCGTAAGACCATGGATACCGGAGGCGGAAGAGGCTTCGATGCCAGCCCGCCGATCCGCACCAGCGAGGCGCGAGCGGACCATCGACAAAGCCTCCTGCAGTCGGTGGCGATCGGTTTTCGTCTCTGGCGAAGCCGCCAGATAGCCTCGCCCCGCTTCCGCGCGTTCGTTTCGCGGATGCCGCTGCTGCGGCAGATCGCCAACCGCAAGGCCAATCATCTGTTTCGCCTGACAACAGGCTTCGTCCACACCCAGATCCTGTCTGCCTGTGTGGGTGTCGGGATCTTCGAGGCCCTGGACGGCGAGGCATTGTCCACGAATGCAATTGCTGCCCGCTGCGGCATGCCGTCGGACGCCATGCGGCGTCTGCTCGAGCAGGCAAGACGGCTCGATCTCGTCGTCAGCCTCGCCCCTGATCTCTGGCTGCTCTCGGATGCCGGCACGGTGCTCGCCGCCGATCGCGGTCTGCGGGAGATGATCCGGCATCATGACATGTTATACCGCGATCTCGCTGATGCGCCCGCCTTTTGGCGCGGCGATCGCAGCGATACCGAACTCCGCCGCTACTGGGCCTATGTGAGGGGCAGCGACCCCGCCAGCATCGGCAACGAGGAGGCCGCACCCTACTCCGCGCTGATGCGCGAGAGCCAGGCGATGCTGGCCGACTGTCTCCTTGCATCCCACGACTTCGGCCAATACCGATCCGTACTCGATGTCGGCGGCGGCGAAGGCGCATTCCTCGCAGCCATTGGCGCGCGGCATCCCGCGACACGGCTCGCGCTGTTCGATCTGCCCGCGGTCACACAGCTTGCAACCCGCCACCTGCAGGAGCGCGGTCTTTTGACCCGCAGTAGACTGCACCCCGGTGATTTCACGCGCGATCTCATTCCGGCCGACCAGGACTGCGTGACGCTGGTCCGGATTCTCTGCGATCACGATGACGACCGCGTCCTGAAGATCCTTGCCAACCTGCACCGGCATCTCGCACCCGGCACCCATCTCCTGGTCGCGGAAGCCATGGCCGGCAATACGGACGGCCCCAACCTCGCAGCCATCTATTTCACCAGTTATTTCACCGCCATGGGATCCGGCCGCTGCCGGACCGCCAGTGAAATTATCGCACTCTTGGCCCGTAGCGGCTTCGCCGGCGCGAAGGTTGCCACCACAACAAATCCCCTCCTGGCAGGCCTTGTGATCGCCAAGCGCTGATTGTTGGTGAACTTCACAGCCCCAAGTGTAAATTTTGATTGACACTTTGATGCGTAATCTTAAGATGACAATTGGGAGCAGAAAGCATCCCGTGTCCGGGGAGGGCACGACAATGCGCAGTTCAGCCATCGTCTTTGAAAAACCGGGAATACTCGCCGTCAGGCGATTGGCGCTCCGTGCGCCCGAGGCGTCGGACGTGGTTGTCGAGTCCTGCTTCAGCGGCGTTTCGAGTGGCACAGAGAAGTTGCTCTACGACGGCACCATGCCAGCCTTTCCGGGCATGCGTTATCCACTCGTCCCAGGCTATGAGACGGTTGGCACGGTGGTCGAGGCCGGGCCAGACTCCGGCCGCTCCGTCGGAGATCAGGTCTTCGTCCCGGGCGCCAATTGTTATGAAGATGCTGCCGGACTGTTCGGTGCCAGCGCCGCAAGGCTCGTGGTTCCCGGTGCCCGCACCGTCAAGACCCAATTTGAGAATGCGGAAGAGGCAGCCCTGCTTGCGCTGGCGGCAACCGCACACCACGCCGTCTGTCGGTCGGCACATCCAGCCACACTTGTCATCGGCCATGGCGTCCTCGGCCGCCTGATCGCCCGGATTGTCATGGCAACCGGGCATTCGGCGCCGACCGTCTGGGAGACACGCCTTGCCCGCCGCGATGGAGCGACCGGATATGTCGTCGAGACACCAGAGGCCGCCGGCGACCAGCGTCACGACGCCATCATCGATGCAAGCGGCGATCCCAGCGTTGTCGACAAGGCCATCGCGCGCCTCAACCGGCGCGGAGAACTCGTGCTCGCCGGCTTTTATGGCGAACGGCTCGACTTCGCCTTTCCGGCGGCCTTCATGAAGGAAGCCTCCATCGCCATCTCCGCGGAGTTTACGCCGGCGGATGTCCAGGCGGTGCTCGCCCTTGTCGACTCCGGGCGCCTCTCCTTAGGCGGCCTGATTACCCACCATTCCGACCCATCGAATGCGGCCTCGGCCTATCGGACCGCATTCAAAGACCCCGACTGCCTGAAAATGATCATCGACTGGAGGAATGCCGCATGAGCCTCGACCTCGCACAAGACGGCCTGGAGCGCCTGCAGGAGAACCTTCGTGACGAAGCCGCCATCGAACCCGATGCCCCGGCGACCGGCAAGGTGACCAAGGATACGCAGATCATCGCGATCTACGGCAAGGGTGGCATCGGCAAGAGCTTCACGCTCGCCAATCTCTCCTACATGCTGGCGCAACTCGGCAAGAAGGTCTTGCTGATCGGCTGCGATCCGAAGAGCGACACGACCTCGCTGCTTTTCGGTGGGCGCGCCTGCCCGACCATCATCCAGACAGCCTCGCGCCGCAAGGAAGCTGGTCAGGAAGTCTCGATCTCCGACGTTTGCTTCAAGCGCGACGGCGTCTTTGCCATGGAGCTCGGCGGACCGGAAGTCGGTCGCGGCTGCGGCGGACGCGGCATCATCCATGGCTTCGAAACCCTGGAAAAACTCGGCTTCCATGAATGGGACTTCGATTTCATCCTGCTCGACTTCCTCGGCGACGTGGTCTGCGGCGGCTTCGGCCTGCCGATCGCCCGCGACATGTGCCAGAAGGTCGTCGTCGTCGGCTCCAACGACCTGCAATCGCTCTATGTCGCGAACAATGTCTGCTCTGCGGTGAAATACTTCCGCAATCTCGGCGGCAATGTCGGCGTCGCGGGTCTCGTCATCAACAAGGATGACGGTACGGGTGAAGCCCAAGCCTTTGCGGACGCCGTTGGCATCCCGGTGCTCGCCTCGATCCCGCAGGACGACGACATCAGGCGCAAGAGCGCGAATTATCAGATCATCGGCACGCATGAGAGCCATTGGGGTCCCCTCTTCGAGGCGCTCTCGATCAATCTGGCCGAAGCGCCGCCGATCCTCCCGAAGCCGCTCGACCAGGATGGCCTGCTCGGCCTCTTCGACGCCAGCGAAACAGGCGCCGATTACAAGCTCCAGCCAGCCCTGCCGGAAGACATGTGCGCCACGGGCGCGCTGAAACGGCCGTCGCTGGAAGTCGTCTACGACAACGTATGAGATCGGGTGAACATCATGGATGACCTGCGCAAGGAATTCGAGCTGGACGACGCTGGCGGGATCGCTCCCGTCGGCAACGATGCCGCCGTCCTTGGCGACATGGCGACCGCAGACACAAACGGCATTGGATGCCATGGCGGCGTCGAGCTTTCCAAGGCAGCGGCCCGTGCCGCTGGCCAAGGCGAACTGATGGATCGCTTCGAGGCGGACTATCCCAAGGGCCCTCATGATCAGCCGCAATCTATGTGCCCGGCCTTCGGCTCGCTCCGCGTCGGCCTGCGTATGCGCCGTGTCGCCACGATCCTCTCGGGCTCTGCCTGCTGCGTCTACGGCCTGACCTTCACCTCGCATTTCTACGGCGCGAAGCGCTCCGTCGGCTATGTGCCCTTCTCCTCCGAAACGCTCGTCACCGGCAAACTATACGAGGACATCGTCGAGGCCGTGCACCAGATGGCGGATCCGGAGAAGTTCGACGCCGTCGTCGTCACCAACCTCTGCGTCCCCTCGGCCTCGGGCGTGCCGCTCCGCATGCTGCCACGCGAAATCGACGGCGTCCGCATCGTGGGCATCGACGTCCCCGGCTTTGGTGTCCCGACCCATGCGGAAGCGAAAGACGTGCTGTCAGGCGCGATGCTCGCCTATGCCCGCCAGGAAATCGGCGAAGGCCCGGTCCAGCGTCCGCGTGGTGGCTTGAAGGATCGACCGACCGTCACCCTGCTCGGCGAAATGTTCCCGGTCGATCCAGTTGTGATCGGCGGCATGCTGGAGCCCATGGGCCTTGCTGCCGGCCCGACCGTTCCCGTCCGCGAATGGCGCGAGCTCTATTCTGCTCTCGACTGCGCCGCTGTGGCTGCGATCCATCCCTTCTACACGGCAAGCATCCGCGAATTCCAGGCGGCCGGTCGTCCGATCGTCGGATCGGCCCCTGTGGGTATCGACGGTACCGATGCCTGGCTGAAGGCGATCGGCGACAGCTGCAACGTCCCGGAGGCGAAGACCAATATCAGCCGCAATGCCATGCGCGGCGCAATCAAGGCAGCACTCGCCGAGCACAAGATCAACGGCCGCATCACGCTGTCAGGCTACGAAGGCTCCGAACTGCTGGTCGCACGCCTGCTCGTCGAACTCGGCGCGGACCTGCGCTATGTCGGCACGGCCTGTCCGAAGACGCCTTACAACTCCGAGGACGCCGAATGGCTTTCCGCGCATGGTGTGGAACTGCGCTTCCGCGCATCGCTGGAGCAGGACCTCGCCGCCTTCAATGAGTTCAAGCCGGACCTCGCCATCGGCACGACCCCCGTGGTGCAGAAGGCCAAGGAGAGCGCCACCCCTGCCCTCTACTTCACCAATCTGATCTCTGCCCGGCCACTGATGGGTCCGGCCGGCGTCGCCTCGCTGCCCGCCGTGATCAACGCCGCGATCGGCAACAAGGACCGCTTCCTCGCCATGAACGCCTTCTTTGAAGGCGTAGGCCAGGGCGATGGCGCTGGCATCTGGGAAAACGTGCCCGAAGATCGCAGCGCCTATCGCAAGAAATTCGCCGCCAAGGTCAAGCAGTCCCGCAACGCCGTCGACAATGGGGAGAGTGTCGGATGCTGATCCTCGACCACGACAGAGCCGGCGGATACTGGGGCAGCGTCTATGCCTTCACCGCGATCAAGGGTCTCCAGGTGATCATCGACGGCCCGGTGGGCTGCGAAAACCTGCCGGTCACCTCGGTCCTCCACTACACGGACGCCCTGCCTCCGCACGAGCTGCCGATCGTCGTGTCGGGTCTTTCCGAAGACGAACTTGGTCAACATGGCACGGAAGGTGCGATGAAGCGGGCGCGTCTCGCGCTCGATCCGGACCTGCCGGCCGTCGTCGTTACCGGCTCGATCGCCGAAATGATCGGTGGTGGCGTGACGCCGGAAGGTTCCAACATTGTCCGCTTCCTGCCCCGCACGATCGACGAAGACCAGTGGCAGAGCGCCGACCGAGCCCTGAAATGGCTCTGGACAGAATTCGGCCCCAAGGGCGGCAAGGTGCCCGCACCGCGCAGACGTCCGGAAGGCGCAAAGCCCCGCGTCAACATCATCGGCCCGATCTACGGCACCTACAACATGCCTTCGGACATGGCGGAAATCCGCCGTCTCGTCGAGGGACTGGGCGCCGAAATCAACATGGTCTTCCCATTGGGCAGCCATCTCGAAGACGTCCGCAAGCTCGCCGATGCCGATGCCAATATCTGCCTCTACCGCGAATTCGGCCGCCTGCTCTGTGAAACGCTCGACCGCCCGTATCTGCAGGCACCGATCGGCATCCATTCGACGACGGCCTTCCTGCGCGAACTCGGCGACATGCTCGGCCTCGACCCTGAACCCTTCATTTTGAAGGAAAAGCACACGACGCTGAAGCCGCTCTGGGATCTCTGGCGCTCCGTCACCCAGGACTTCTTTGCAACAGCAAGCTTCGCGATCGTCGCAAACGAGACCTATGTGCGCGGCATCCGCAATTTCCTCGAAGAGGAAATGGGCCTGCCCTGCAACTTCGCGATCTCGCGCAAGGCCGGATCGAAGACCGACAATATCGAGGTTGCGGAACTGACCGCCAAGAAACCGCCGATGATCATGTTCGGCTCGTTCAACGAGCGCATGTACATGGCCGAGCGCGGGGCCCGCGGCAAGTTCGTGCAGCTGTCCTATCCGGGCGCCATCGTGCGCCGCCATCCCGGCACACCTGTCATGGGTTATTCGGGTGCGGCCTGGCTGATCCAGGAAGTCTGCAACGCGCTTTTCGACATGCTGTTCGACATCCTGCCGCGCGCCGGAGAATTGGACGCGATCGAGGCGACGACGGCCCGCCCGCGCACGGAAATGGCCTGGCAATCCGATGCCCAGGCGTCGCTCGAAAAATTCATCGGCAACGAGCCGGTCCTCGTCCGCATCTCGGCCGCCAAGCGGCTGCGGGAAGCAGCGGAACGCGAAGCCCGCCGCGCCGAAAATAACGAAGTTACCCGCGATCATGTCGAAACGGCCGCCCGCCTAGAGGGAGCCTACGCATGAACATCGGAACGAGACCCATCAACGGGACAACTGGAGGCAAAGCCATGGTCACTGCAACCCGATCCGATCAGGACCTGCGTCGACATCGCGACCGCCAGTCCGAGCGCCAGAACATGCGGCGCCTCTACCTGCTCCTCTATCCGCTCTGCCTGTTCGCGGCCGTCGCGTCGCGCATGACCGGCCATGCGGAAGAGGCCGCCGAGCGGCCCGCTCAATCGATCTTCGCCGAGGCTCGCTCCTCGGCCTATGCAGCTGCCGGTTACGCCTTCCACGCGTGACCCGATCCCTTTGCCGGTGTTCTCGACACCGGCAGAAACCCGGCAGGTCTTTTCAAAGACCTCCCGAAACCCCGCCGCGGGGGCGCCGCGGTGTTCGAGACTAGGAGGTGAATTTGATGGCTGAAACATCAAATGTTTCACTTTCGGGTCTGACCGAAAGCGAAGCGCGCGAGGTCCATGGATTCTTCATCCAAGGCTTCATGATATTCACGGCGATTGCCATCGTCGCGCATATCTTGGTCTGGATGTGGCGTCCCTGGATCCCGGGTCCGGAAGGTTACAGCTCTCTCGAGGGCATTAACCAGACGGCTCTCACGCTTCTGCCGATGTTGACCTGAGGAGGACGCGATATGTGGAGAGTCTGGCTTATGTTCGACCCGCGCAAGGCGCTGGTTGCACTGTCTGTATTCCTATTCACGCTAGCGATCCTGATCCACTTCATCCTGCTGAGCACGGACCGCTACAACTGGTTCGAGGGCAAACCCCTCACGACCAGCTCTGTTGAGCAGTCCCACTCTGAAGGCGTGGATTTCCGGCTCATTGGCTGAAGAACCAAGACGGCAGCGGGCGGCACTTCGGTCTCGCCCGCCGCCAAACGGCATGACCCGACAACGCCGCCTGGCTGATCACCTCTGGAGGAAACGAACATGGCGCTGCTGAGTTTTGAACGCAAATATCGCGTACGAGGCGGGACACTGCTCGGGGGCGATCTCTTCGATTTCTGGGTAGGACCCTTCTATGTAGGGTTCTTCGGCGTCACCACGGCATTCTTCGCGATCCTCGGGACTGCACTTCTGGTCTATGGCGCGGCCATCGGTCCGACCTGGAACATCTGGCGGATCTCGATCGCGCCACCCGACCTGTCCTACGGTCTAGCGCTGGCGCCACTCAAGGAAGGCGGCCTCTGGCAGATAGTTACCGTCTGCGCGCTGGGTGCGTTCATATCTTGGGCCCTGCGTGAAGTGGAGATCTGCCGCAAGCTCGGCATGGGCTACCACGTACCCTTCGCCTTCTCCGTCGCGATCTTCGCCTATGCGACGCTCGTCGTTTTCCGTCCGCTGCTGCTCGGCGCCTGGGGACATGGTTTTCCCTACGGCATCTTCAGCCACCTCGACTGGGTTTCGAACGTCGGCTACCAATATCTGCACTTCCATTACAATCCGGCGCACATGATCGCGGTGACCTTCTTCTTCACCACGACGCTGGCGCTCTCCCTGCATGGTGGCCTCATCCTGTCCGCTGCCAATCCAGGTTCATCGATCACCGAAGCCGGAAAGCAGGCAGAGGTGAAGACGCCGGAATACGAAGACACATTCTTCCGCGACATCATCGGCTACTCGATCGGCACGCTGGGCATCCACCGCCTCGGCCTGATCCTGGCGCTGAACGCGGGCTTCTGGAGCGCCGTCTGCATCGTCATCAGCGGACCGTTCTGGAACCAGGGCTGGCCGCAATGGTGGAACTGGTGGCTGACGCTGCCGATCTGGAACTGAGGGGGACCGGACCATGTTCTTAGCGCAATATCAAAACATCATCACGCCGATCCAGGTCAGCGGTCCAGCGGAAGAAGGCATGCCCCTTCCCGCAGGCGACAGCCCGCGCACCGGCAAACCGATCTTCGTCCGCCTGTTCGGTATCATCGGCAATGCCCAGATCGGACCGATCTATCTCGGCTGGCTCGGCACACTGTCGCTGGTCTTCGGCTTGATCGCCTTCGAAATCATCGGCCTCAACATGCTGGCTTCGGTCGGCTGGGATCCGATCCAGTTCGTACGCCAGCTCTTCTGGCTGGGTCTAGAACCGCCGTCTGCACAATACGGCCTGAAGGTCCTGCCGCCGCTCGCGGAAGGTGGCTGGTGGCTGATCGCAGGCTTCTTCCTGACCATGTCGGTCCTTTTGTGGTGGGTGCGCGTCTATCGTCGGGCACGCCAGCTGGAGATGGGGACTCATGTCGCCTGGGCCTTTGCAGCCGCAATCTGGCTGTTCCTGGTGCTCGGTTTCATTCGTCCACTGTTGATGGGCAACTTCTCGGAAGCCGTACCCTTCGGCATCTTCCCGCATCTCGACTGGACGGCTGCTTTCTCGATCCGCTACGGCAACCTCTACTACAATCCGTTCCACTGCCTCTCGATCGTCTTCCTGTATGGCTCGGTACTGCTCTTTGCGATGCATGGCGCGACGATCCTGGCCGTCGGCAAGTATGGTGGTGAACGCGAACTGGAACAGATCACCGATCGCGGCACCGCTTCCGAACGCGCAGCCCTCTTCTGGAGATGGACCATGGGCTTCAACGCCACCATGGAATCTGTCCACCGCTGGGCCTGGTGGTTCGCCATTCTGACCCCGATCACCGGCGGCATCGGCATCCTGCTGACAGGCACCGTTGTCGACAACTGGTACCTTTGGGGCATCAACCACGGGATCGTGTCCCCGCTGCCGGGCTATCCCGGCGTCGTCGACCCGGCGCTTTGAGGAGAACGACGATGAAACTCTGGATTCCCTTCGCCGTCTCCGCCGGTTCATTGCTGACGATCGCAAGCTTCGTCGGCGCCGGTTGGGATGCTCCGCCCGTCGAGAGCGAACAGATCGGCTTTCGCGGCACCGGTATGTATGTCCACCGGGATGTCGAAAAGCAGGAAGCACTGAAGCTTGCGAACGTCGTGCCGCCAGCCCCATGGGAAGCTGACCCCGCGGGCGACAGGGCCGGTGACATCTACGAAAATGTGCAGATCCTCGGCGATCTCTCGGACGACCAGTTCAACCAGTTCATGGCCTCGATCACCGAATGGATCGCGCCTGAAGTGGGTTGCAACTACTGCCACAATCCGGAAAACCTCGCCTCCGACGAGGTTTACCAGAAAGTTGTCTCCCGCCGCATGATCCAGATGACTCAGGCGATCAATGTCGATTGGACTGCCCATGTCGGTCAGGTTGGCGCCACTTGCTACACCTGTCACCGTGGCCAGGCGATCCCTGCCAACTACTGGTACGAGGATCTGGAGCCCAAGCCAGCCGGCGGCATGACCCAGAACCGCGCGGGCCAGAATGTCGTGGCGAAGTTCGCAGGCAATTCGTCCCTGCCACAGAACGTGCTGAAGGACTACCTTCTCGAAGCCGAGCAGATCCGTGTTCATTCGACGACAGCTCTGCCGACCGGCACCAACCTCGCCGGGACGAAGGAAACCGAAGCCACCTGGTCACTGATGATGCACATGTCGGAATCGCTCGGCGTGAACTGCACCACTTGCCACAACTCCAGAGCCTTCAACGCCTGGGATGAAAGCCCGCCGCAGCGCGTCACAGCCTGGCACGGCATCCGCATGACCCGCGACATCAACGCCAACTACATGGTCGGCCTGACGCCGGTCTTCCCGGACACCCGCAAGGGACCGGAAGGCGATGTCTTCAAGGTCGGTTGTGCAACCTGCCATGCTGGTGTGCAGAAGCCGCTCTACGGTGTCTCGATGCTCCAGGACTATGTCGACTCCCTGGCCAAGAAGGGCCCGATCACGGTGCCGGACTTCACGACCTATCAGCCGGGCGTGACCCAACGGATGGCACCGGCGGAGCAGAGCAGTGCACTGCCGATGAAGACAACCTCTCAGACGGCCGCTGCAGTGCTACCGGCCGAGAACCAGACCGCCAGCGATTGACGGCCTCCCAAGGCGGGCCGCATGGGGAAGGGGAGCTCTCGGGCTCCCTTTCCTTTTGCGCGTTTCGCCCGTCTGCTTGTCCCACCACAGCAAACATAGTCAGCATCGGTAACCTTCGGGCTACCGATGCTGACTATGTTTGAGATGAGGAGAGATGGGGGATCGGTGTGGGTTATCAGGCAGCTTCGGCAAAACTCAAGCCCGGAAAGCGCTGCAAGTAGATGCGGAACCAGGGCGTGAAATCCTGCGGACGCTCTAGCACTTCCCGCATCAGGTCACGAGGACCAATCCAGCGGGTCTCTTCGACCTCGCCTTCAACAGGCGCGATCTGCAGGGTACGGCTGTCGACCTGGGCGCTGAACAGCGTCACACGCTCGTGCTCCTTCAGCCCTTGGCCCACATCGGCAGCATATTCCACGGTCTGATGGCGCGTGAGCGGTAAGGTAAAGCCGAGCTCTTCGGTCAGGCGGCGCTCAGCGCAGTCCTCGACCGTTTCGTCCCAATGGGGATGGGTGCAGCAGGTATTCGCCCAGAGTCCGGCGCAGTGATACTTCGTCGATGCACGTTTCTGGATGAGCAACAGGTCACCGTCGAAGACGAAGACGGACACGGCCAGATGCAGCTGTCCGTCGAGATGCGCCTGCATCTTTTCGATCGGATAGAGCGATCCGTCGCCGGCAATCGCCGGAATGTAAATGCTGTCCGTCATCCTGTCCGGCTCCAAACTCCTGGCTGCGCCGTGCCGATACGGCTTTTGTAATCCTCAGGCAACCGCCCTGGCCAATGCACATTTCGACCACAGCGAACAGAGCGCTTCGGCAAGGTGTTCGATATCCGCGTCTGTGTGAAGCGGCGTCGGTGTAATGCGCAGTCTTTCCTTGCCAACGGCGACCGTGGGATAGTTGATCGGCTGGACATAGATGCCGAAGTCGTCGAGCAACACGTCCGAGATCCATTTGCACTTGGCCGCATTGCCGACCATGACGGGCACGATGTGGCTCGGGTTGTGCATGTGCGGGATACCCCGCACGTCGAGCGCCCGCCGGACCTTCGCGACCGTCGCCTGATGCATATGGCGCTCGAAGGGGCTTTCCTTGAGATGGCGGATCGACGCAGTCGCCCCAGCCGCAAGCGCCGGCGGGATCGCGGTGGTGAAGATGAAGCCTGACGCAAACGAGCGAACAAAATCCACCAGCACGGCGGGACCGGTGATGTAGCCGCCCATGACGCCGAAGGCCTTGCCGAGCGTGCCCTCGATGACCGTCAACCGGTCCATGAGGCCTTCGCGCTCAGCCACGCCACCGCCGCGCGGCCCGTACATGCCGACCGCATGCACCTCGTCGAGATAGGTCAGGGCACCGAACTGGTCGGCGACATCGCAGATCTCCTTGATCGGCGAGATATCGCCATTCATCGAGTAGACGCTCTCGAAGGCGACCAGTTTCGGCGCGGCAGGATCGTCCGCTGCCATCAACTCGCGCAGATGCTTGTAGTCATTGTGGCGGAACTGCCGCTTGATGCAGCGGGAATGACGGATGCCTTCGATCATCGAGGCGTGATTGAGCGAGTCCGAATAGCAGATGATGCCGGGGATCTTTGCGAGCAGCGTGCCGAGCGCTGCCCAGTTGGACACGTAACCTGATGTGAAGATCAGCGCGCCTTCCTTGCCATGCAGGTCCGCCAGCTCCTGCTCGAGCAGGACATGATAATGATTGGTACCGGAGATGTTGCGCGTGCCGCCGGCACCGGCGCCGCACTTACGCACAACCTCGATCATCCGTTCCGTCACGAGCGGGTTCTGGCCCATGCCGAGATAATCGTTCGAGCACCAGACGGTGACGTCGCGGGCCGTCCCGTCACCATGGTGAAACACGGCTTTCGGAAAGGCCGAGCAGTGACGCTCAAGATCCGCGAACACGCGGTAATTGCCGGCAGTATGCAGGCCGGCAAGCGCCTCTTCCATGTGCTGGAAAACAGTCATCAGTCTTTCCTCTTCCCGATCGTGTCTTTTGCAATTGCTGTCCAGGAGGTGTGCGGCACGGACACCGGCCCACCCTCCTTGAGTGCGGAAACGCCTTCCGCCGCAGGGCGGATGGCAAGATTGGCCCGATCCTGGCGCGCCATCGCCCAGCGCCAGAGCGCCGTGTCCGAGACGGGAAGGACGAGAACCAGATGCTCAACGATGGCAAGCGCCATGAAGGTGGCGAGCAATGTGTGTCCGACCACCGAATGCGCATGTGTCGCGCGGTTGGCACCGACGACGAGGACGGCAAAGATGCCGGCCGCGATCGCCAGAAAGATCGGAAACAGCGGCGTCATCCGGTCGGTCTTGAAATAGCTTTTGAGATGGCGGATGCCCTTCGGCATCAGCTCGCTGACGGCATGCGGCGCGCCGAGGAAGATCACCAGCTTGGCAGAGATCCGCATACCCCAGAGCAGACCGAAGGCGGCGAGCCCGAAGAGATTGGCCGATCCCTCGAGCGTTAACCACAAGGCAATCGCGGTCACCAGAATGGCGATCTCGTGATCGCTGACTGCCTCCCAGGCCGCCCGGAATCGGCTGAAGCCGGTCAGCCCTGGCGGGCACTCACCCGTCCGTCGTCCTGTCAGTAGCCCTGTCAGGAAAGCAGCCTCGTGCCAAGCCCAGACGAGCAGCGCTCCGAAGAAGCCGACATAGGAGCCGAGCACCGTCGGCTCCTGTGCGCCCCAGAGCATCAGCCCGAAACCGAATGCGCCGATCACGGTCATCAGCCCCATCAGAACAAGGCCCCTGCCCCGCGGCCCGTCGGATCGGTTGACCATGGCGAGCACCAGCCCGGTCGAAAGCCACCATACGGAGATGGCGACCAGAACGACAGCGAGCGGGTGCGTGAAGGTCATGGCAATCTCCTCACCAGACCGGCTGCAGGCGGGACGTCGCCGGGATGGCGTTCGACTTGGTCGGGATCGCATACATCCGGACGAAATTGACCGCTGCGGCCGCCGACCAGAAACCCTTGGCGATCTTGCCCGAGAGGCCACCCTTTGCGTCAGCCGCCATGACCTTGCGGTTGATCCGCTCCATCCGGCGGAAGCCTTCATGCAGGGCCGGATTGTCGAGATCGAGCACGAGCGGGAAGCACTGGCGCGAGATCTCGCTCGTCAGCCGGAAGACCTTCATGTCGTAGTCGTCGATATCGACGCCGAGACCCTTGTGGAAGGCCGGCCGCATGTGGTCGCGCACATACATGGTAGCGAAGACGGCAAGCAGGAAGAACTTGATCCAGTACTTGTTCATGCCCTCCATCAGCCGCTTGTCGGAGCGGATGATCAGCGAGAAAGCCTCGCCATGGGAGAATTCGTCATTGCACCATTCACGGAACCACTTGAAAATCGGGTGGAAGCGCTTGTCCGGATGCTTTTCGAGATGCCGGTAGATGGTGATGTAGCGGGCATAGCCGATCTTCTCGGAGAGATAGGTCGCATAGTAGATGAACTTCGGCTTGAAGAAGGTGTACTTCTTCGCCTTTGCCAGAAAGCCCATGTTCACGCCGATGCCGAATTCCTTCAGCGCATCATTGATGAAGCCGGCATGGCGCGACTCGTCGCGGCTCATATAGCCGAAGAGCTCGCAGATCTCCTGGTTCTTGCCGCGTCGCTTCATCTCCTTGTAGAGCACGCAGCCGGAAAATTCCGAGGTGAGCGAGGAAACCAGGAAATCGATGAACTCCTCGCGAAGATCGTCCGGCAGGGCGTCGATGTCGATATCGTCCCACTGTTCGTTGCGCTTGAAGTGCCCGCGGTTCGGATCGCTCTTCATCTGCGCGATCAGCACGTCCCATTCGGCGCGCACCGGCTCAACATTGATCTTGTCCATCTCCTCGAAATCGGTGGTGTAGAAGCGCGGTGTCAGCATCGTGGAGACGAGAGCGCTGCGGGTCGTGTCGCTGACCCCGGCCATGCGTTCTTCGACGGTCGGCTCGTGATCGGCAAGATCAACAGGCGAAACATGGTTGTTCATGACAGTGCCCTCTCCGTGAAGCTGAATTCGCACAATTCCATCATGTCGAGATCCCCGGTTGCGCGGGTCCAGGCCCGCTCCAGGAAACCCGCCCGGGTGATGGTCGCCTTGCGGCGGAAATTCTGGCAGGAGCCATAGGGGATGGAGACCGGTGCGCCATGCACCTGCACTTCGTCACCGGGATGGACCACCACGCCGTTGTCGAACCGTAAGTGCGCACCGAGCGCCTCGAAGGTGTTGTTGATCTCAACGGTACAATCGACCGTCTCCTTCCGTCGCATCAAGGCAAAGACCGGGTTCATTGGTTTTCTCCTCCCTGTGAGCCCAGAAGGGCTTCAAATGCAGCCACGTTGTCCGGGCCGAATGCATCGAGATAGATTCGCTCGCCGGTGCCCGTATCAGACAGGCTCAGTCCGCCCGCATCCCACTTGATCAGTCGGTATGGCGTATCGAACGGTACCTTGGAGACCTGGCGCATGCGCTCGAATGCACGCAAGGAGCCTGGCACAAAGCCACCGGCCTGTGGCGCATAGCTTGCAATCTCCTGGCCAGTCGCAGCGTCTCTCACCACGACGAAATCTGAAGTGGTGCGGGTGATGGTGAGATCGCGGATGGCGATCGGTGCAGCCTGCTGCTGCTTGACGAGCCCGATCCCTGTGGTTGTTCCGAAAAGGATTGCGCCTGCCGTAAAAGCAAGGAGACCGACAAGACCAAGAAACACGCCGCGAGGCACACGATTGGGCGTCTTGCCCTTGCGGTCCGCCCAGTAACCGAGATGCGAGGCCGATCCCATCACACGGCTCCTATTCGGCTGCAACGACGGAAGGCGGCATGGCGCTTCCGGCCGTCTCTTGCATGATGATCCGTGGCTGCTCGGCACGCGCGCCACGATACTGGCCGATCGCGGCCGACAGCACATTCGCCACCTTGTCCGCGTCGGGCAGGCAGATCAGGCTTGGCTCCGGCCTTGAGAAACGGAAGCCCCGCACATGCGGCCACTGGATGAGCCAGGACAGGCGCTGCTCTGGCAGAAGGGCAATGGCGATCATGCCCGCCTTTTCGCCGAGCCGTGCGAGAGCCACACCGTCGACCTGCCGATACGGCAGGTTCAGCGTCATCGAAATTGCCACACCGAAGCGAATGACGATGCGCTCCGTGGTGATCGTGTAGAGGGTCGTCTTTTCAACGGCCCAGGCGAAGAGCTCGATCATGCCGATCAGCACCCCGGCCAAGGCGGTCAGGACAGCCACCGAAAAGACGATGCCGCCGACAGGTTGACCATCGTTCAAGCCGGCAAGCACGGCCCAGCTGGCGAGGATCAGGAAATAACCGACAATCCAGCGGACTTTCAAAAGATAGCGGGCGACAAGGGCAGACGATGGCCGCCCCTGCCAGAGGATGACTTCGCCGGCCGGAGGCACGCCTGGAAGGCCTGGCAGCGGCTCGATCTCATGTTCTCGTGTGACGAACTGTTTCACAGCAGTGGCTCCTGACGAAAGCGATCCGCATAGAGGAGACCCGCACCGAAGTAGGCGGCGATCTTGTCTTCCTCGAGCAGGGTCACGAGTTCCGGACGAGCAGTGGCTGGTACATCGGCGAACTGCGCGGCGGTGACAGCATGCACGTAGAGATACCGGACATTGCCGCGACCGGTCTGGAAGACGACGAAGTTGTTCGGCAAAAGCACGGTGCGTCCACCATCGGCGAGTTCCACCTCATAGTAGCGGATCAGATGCTCGGCCCGGTCGACCCAGATATCCTTGACTGTGCCGGCAATCTGCTTGTCGCAACCGAGGACGGCAAGGCCACGCGGATCGGCGGCGCCTTCGGCAAGGCCGAAGCCCTCGGCGACACGGAGCGGCACGATGCGGGCATCGCCATGGGCGGTCACGTCAGGCTTGTCGGAACGTTCGGCCCAGGAGCCGGGGCCGATGCCCGCGAGCAGCGGATTGCCAACCGGCTCGATCGGATAGCCCGGGGCCGGCGCGATGCGGCGGCTCGAGAAGGTGCGTTCGTCACGCTTGAAGTCAGGAGCATGCCGGACGCCCTGGCCATGCGGCAGGATGAAGGTCTTCTTCGGCGGCACGAAGAGCCAGGGGCTCTTGTTGTAACGGCCCGAGACATCTTCTTCGAGCGGATAGCCCTCGCGGCGGTCTTCCTGGCGCAGATACCAGATCAGCCCCGCGAAGAAGAGCCAAAACACATAGAGCACCACTTGTGCGACATCGATATTCCCAACCAGCGACCCGGTCATATCCAGACCCTCCCGTGTAAAGCGCATCTGCCGGCAATCAGCCGGGCAGCTCCGCCAATCCAAAACGCATGTCTTGCAGATAGTCCCTCTGATAGCGCCGGCCGGTCAGTGGACCGAGAACCGCCAGGCACAGAAAGAGGAGAATGATTTCAAAGCTGTAGACGACCAGATAGCCAGCAGCCGGCGTCATCATGACGTCACCCAGCGAGCCATTGAGCGCCAGTGAATTGATCGTGTTCTTGATCACCCCGCCGGCCAGCATGGCCGCACCGATGGCGGTAGCCTGCACGGCACCCCAGGCGCCCACGACGAGACCACTGTCCGAGCGCTCGGCGATACCCATGGCGGCGAGCATCGTGCCGACGGCAAACAAACCGCCGCCGAGCCCGATGCCAAAGGCACCAAGATGGAAGAGCGCGGTAACGCCGAGCGGCGAGGCGAAGATGACGGCCGAGAAGGCGCCGAGACCGATCAGCAAGCCCCGCGCCGCCACCCGGTACATCTGAGCACCATGCTGCAGGCTGCGGGCGGCCCAGGCGAAGCCGACCATGGTGCCGAAGGCCCAAATGCCAGTCAGGCGCGTCGTCTCGCCGACAGTGAGGCCGAGGATTTCGCCGCCATAGGGCTCGAGCAGGATGTCCTGCATGGAGAAGGCCGCAGATCCGATGGCAACAGCCAGCAGCAGACGCATGACACCAGGGGCACTGCGATAATCGTCGAGAGCATCGAAGAAGCTCGACAGATCCCGGTCAACGGCCGAGCGGCGCACGTCGCGGGCTTCCTGCTTCCAGATGGCGATGACGTTGATGATGATGGTGAGCAGCGCCGTGCCCTGGATGACCTGGATCAGCACCTTCGGGGAAAAATCGACCAGGAAGATGCTATAGAAGCTGGAGGCCCCGATCATGCCGGTGAGCAGCATGAAGTATAGAAGCGCGACGACGCGCGGGCGCTTTTCCTCGGGCACGAGGTCGCTGGCGAGCGCCAGACCCGCCGTCTGCGACATGTGCATGCCGAAGCCGGTGAGAATGAAGGCGAGGCTCGCACCCGCAGCGCCCGCCCAGTCGGGTCCGATGGTCTGTGACTGCAGGAGCAGCAGCGCAAAGGGCATGATCGCCAGACCACCGAACTGCAGCAGACTGCCGAGCCAGACATAGGGCACACGCCGCCAGCCCAGCACCGATTTATAGGTGTCCGACCGGAAACCGAAGAGGAGCCTGAGCGGAGCGGCAAGAACCGGAATGGCAACCACCGCCGAGACGAGCGCGACGGAAACGCCGAGTTCGACAATCAGCACGCGGTTCAGTGTCCCGGTCAAAAGGACGAGTACGCAACCGGCAGAGATCTGGAAGAGCGACAGCCGCAACAACCTCGACAACGGCATCTCTGCCGACGCCGCATCCGCAAACGGCATGAAGCGCGTTCCGAGCTTCTGCCAGAACGAGATCATTTTGCGGTTGGCGGCAGCGATCGTCATGACCGGATCACCTCCATGGCCTGCGATGTGTAGAAGCCAACGGCAACCTTGTGGCTGCGACCGGCCTGCCAATGGGCAAACTCCGGATGGTTGACCATCTGTGCGACAAGTCGCTCCGGATCGACCGGGTAGATCGCCGGCGCACGATTGCCGCGCGGGAAAACCTTGCCGGCAGCAAGCATCGCCCGCAGCAGGCGGGATCCAGGGGCCAGCGTGAAGATCATCTGGCGGGAGGTGCGCTCGGCCAAAGTGTGAAGCACACGCACGGCGTCTGCCGGGCGGTAGTGGATCAGTACATCCATCGCGACCACGGCATCGAAACGCCCGTGGCGTGGGTCGAGCATGTCGCCGCTGTGGAAGGTGACGGAGCCCTTGAAACGACCATGGGCGGCTTCGAGGTCATGCGCCCGCTGGCGGGCATGCGCGATCATTTGCGCGGACAGATCAATGCCGACGACTTCGGCACCACGTGCGATGAGCTCGAAGGACAGAACTCCCGAGCCACAGCCTGCATCGAGGATGCGCCAGCCTGTGAGGTCCTGCGGCAGCCACGAAGCAAGCGTGCCACGCATCTCTTCGCGCCCCTTGCGCACGGTGGCGCGAATGCCGCTCACCGGCTGGTCGCCGGTCAGCCGCTTCCAGGCATCGAGCGCGGTGCGGTCGAAGTAGTGTTCGATCTCGCCGGTGCGTCTGATGTAATCGGTCTGGCTCATGACAACCTCACTCGAAACCGAGAAATTCGAAAATTTCCCGGTCCTTCATAGGCTCGGCCTCAAGCGCAGGGGTGCCTGCCCAGAGGCGCTCGGCCAGTTGCATGTATTCCTTCTGGATGCCGAGGATCTCCGGGCTGTCGCCCATCTCGAACAGCGTGCTCTTCTTCAGCCGGCTCAGCCGCACATGGTCACTGTCCGGCACATGGGCGAGGCGCGTCAGCCCGATCGCCGCATTGTAGCGGTCGATCTGGTCCGTTTCGCGCGAACGGTTGGCAATCACGCCGCCGAGGCGCACATCGTAGTTCTTCGACTTCGCCTTGATGGCGGCGACGATCCGGTTCATCGCGAAGATGGAATCGAAGTCGTTGGCGGCGACGATGACCGCGCGTTCGGCATGCTGCAGCGGCGAGGCAAAGCCGCCGCAGACCACGTCGCCGAGAACGTCGAAGATCACGACATCGGTGTCGTCGAGCAGATGATGCTCCTTGAGCAACTTCACCGTCTGGCCAACGACGTAACCGCCGCAGCCGGTGCCGGCCGGCGGACCACCCGCCTCGATGCATTGAACGCCGTTATAGCCCTCGACCATATAGTCTTCCGGACGGAGTTCTTCCGAATGGAAGTCGACTTTTTCGAGAACGTCGATGACGGTCGGGATCAGACTTTTGGTCAGCGTGAAGGTCGAATCATGCTTCGGGTCACAGCCGATCTGCAGCACGCGCTTGCCGAGCATGGAGAAGGCAACCGAGAGGTTCGACGATGTCGTCGATTTGCCGATCCCGCCCTTGCCGTAGACCGCGAAGACCTTGGCTCCGTCGATTTCCATCGTCGGGTCGAGATGCACCTGAACGCTGCCCTCGCCATCTGCGCGCTCCCGGAGCTTCTCGGCGATGCGTGCCTCGCGTTCGGCAATCTTGCCATGGGTGTAGATGTTCATTGGGCAGCCTCCCTGACCAGCCCCTCGAGACGGTCTTCCAATTCTTCACCGGCCTGTTTCAGAGCGGCGAGCGTTTCTGCATCCGGCTGCCAATAGTTGCGCTCATGCGCCTCGATCAGCCGGTTGGCGACACGCGCGGCAGACGCCGGATTGAGTGTGGCCAGCCGTTCGCGCATCTCGGTATCGAGCACGAAGGTCTCGGTGATCTGCTGGTAGACCCAGGGGTCGACATCGCCTGTTGTCGCCGACCAGCCGAATGTATTGGTCACCTGCGTCTCGATGTTGCGCACGCCCTCGTAGCCATGCTTCAGCATGCCTTCGAACCACTTCGGATTGAGCGTGCGTGTCCGAGTCTCCAGAGCGACCTGCTCACCGAGAGTGCGGACACGTCCCTCGCCTTGTGTCTGGTCGGAGATGAAGACCGGCAGCGAACCGCCACCCTTGGCCCTGTTGACAGCCTTGGTCAGGCCACCCAGCGTGTCGAAATAGTTCTCGATCGTGGTCACCCCGATCTCGACGGAATCGAGGTTCTGGTAGGCCATGTCGACCTGCCCGATCATCGCATCAAAGACCTCGGCCTGCGCGCTGGTCTTGCCGCGACGGTTGATCGCGAAGCTCTTGCGATTGCTGTAGGTCTGCGCGATCTCGTCATCGTCACTCCAGGAGGACGAGGCGACCAGCATGTTGACGTTGGAGCCATAGGCGCCGTCGGCATTCGAAAACACTCGGTAAGCCGCCGCCTCGATGTCGCAGCCATGGCTTTCGCAATAGGCGAGCGCATGCTTACGAATGAAGTTCATCTCGACCGGTTCGTCTGCGACAGCTGCGAGATAGCTCGCCTCGGCCAGCATGCTCGCCTGGATCGGCAGGAGATCCCGGAAGATGCCAGACAGCGTCATGACCGCATCGATCCGCGGACGCTGCAGCTCTTCGAGTGGCACCAGAACGGCGCCGCAGACGCGGTTATAGGCATCGAGTCTGGGCCGCGCACCCATGAGTGCCATGGCCTGCGCCAGCGGCGCGCCGCCGGTCTTCAGATTGTCGGTGCCCCAGAGAACAACGGCCACCGTTTCCGGCAGGCGTCCATCGGTCGCGAGATAGCGTTCGAGCACCTTCGCTGCCTGGCGTTCGCCATCCTGGATGGCAAAGGCGCTCGGAATGCCGAAGGGATCGAAACCGTGAATATTGCGACCGGTTGGCAGCAGTTCCGGCGTGCGCAACAGGTCACCAGAGGGCGACGGCAAGACATAGCGGCCGTCCAGCGCCCTGACGAGGCCATCGATCTCGCCGTTGTTCGCCAGTTCGCGGTTCATCGTCACCAGCTTGTCGATACTGTCCTTGAGCTCACCCACGGCATTCTTCGTCATCCGCGTAATCGTCGCGGCGTCACCCTTGGCGATCGCGGCGATCAACTCAGTCTGAAGGTGCGGACGCACGGCAGGCGGCATGTTGGCGGCGACATGGTCGAGCATTTCCAAACGCTCGTTCTCTTCCATTGCGCGACCGGCAATGTGCAAACCGTGCGGAATGAGCGCGTATTCGACTTCAGCCACCTCGGCCACGAGCGCCAGCACCACGTCGGATTCGGCGAGCGCGATACCATTCTTGCCCAGGTCCAGTTGCTCGGCCTGCACCTGAATGAGCTGGAACAGCCTCTCGCGCTCGACGCGCGCCTCGGGAGCTGCACTGCGATAGCGATCCAGGCTGCCCTTGATCTCCGTCAGGCCTTTGTAGAGCCCGGAATGCGTGATCGGCGGCGTCAGATAGGAGATCAGCGTTGCAGCCGACCGTCGTTTGGCGATCGTGCCTTCGGACGGGTTGTTGGCGGCGTAGAGATAGAAGTTGGGAAGCGCGCCCAGGAGGCGATCCGGCCAGCAATCTGCAGAGAGGCCCACCTGCTTGCCCGGCATGAACTCCAGTGCACCATGAGTGCCAAAATGCAAGACGGCATCGGCGCGGTAGGTTTCGCGCAGATAGCGGTAGAAGGCGGCAAAGGCATGGTTCGGGGCAAAGCCGCCCTCGAACAACAGGCGCATCGGGTCGCCCTCATAACCGAAGGGCGGCTGGATCGCGATCAGCAGGTTTCCATACTGGCGGCCGAGCACGAAGATGCCACGCCCATTGCTGAGAACACGTCCCGGAGCCGGTCCCCACTTTGATTCGAGATCGGCGAGGTGTTTTTCATTGCGCACATGCTGGTCGACGGGGATGACCGTGTGGACATTCGCCTCGACGCCATAAAGAGCTGCATTGCCTTCAAGAATGCCGTCCTTCAGCGCTTCGGCATCGGCGGGCAAGTCGACATCGTACCCTTCCGACTTCAGCCGACGCATGGTCTCGAACAGGCTCTCGAAGACGGAGAGATAGGCGGCGGTGCCGATGCTGCCGCTGTTCGGCGGATAGTTGAACATCGCAATGGCGATACGGCGCTCGGCACGTTCCTTGCGGCGCAGGTCGACCATGGCAGCGAGGCGATCGGCGAGCAGCACGACGCGTTCGTCATCGGGCTGCATGCAGGCCCTGCCGGACGGGCAGGAGGCAAGCTCTCGCGAGCAGATGCAGGCTCTCGCCCCGCCACCCGCGTCAGAGCGACCGCCGAAGACCATGGAACCGATCGAGCCGTCGAGTTCCGGGATCGCCACCATCAGCGTGGTTTCGATCGGGGTCAGCCCCTGCGTCGACGAAAACCAGACTTCCTTGCTCTGAAACTCGGTTGCCATCGCCGAGAAATAGGGAACATCGAGCGCAGCCAGTGTCTGGGCAGCGGCAGCGGCATCGCTATAGGCCGGTCCGCCGACCAGCGAGAAACCGGTCAGCGAGCAGAGTGCATCGATGCGCGAACCACCGGCAGCTGGCGTCATGAAGCGTTCGATTGCGCCGCGCATATCGAGACCGCTCGAAAACACCGGCACGACATTGAAGCCGCGCAGTTCCAGCTCGCGGATGACACGGTCATAATGGCCGGTATCGCCAGACAGGATGTAGGTTCTCAGAAGCAGAAGCCCGATCGTGCCGCGCGCGCCGGCCTTGTGCGGCAGGCTGGAGAGCTGCGTCGTGACCCGTGGCTTCAGGCCCGGATGATAGAGCCCCATGTCGGGATACTCGACCGGATCTCCGACCGTGATGCGGCCCTGGAGGCCCTTGCGCTCGCCCTTGGCATATTTGCCGACCAGCAGGCGGACCATGTTGGCGACATTCTCGTCCGAAGCCGCAATGCGGTATTGCAGCGTCAGGAAGTAGTTGCGCACGTCCTGCGCGGTCCCCGGAATGAAGCGCAGCAATTGCGGCAGGCGACGCAGCATGGCGAGCTGGCGTTCCCCAGCTGTGCGGCCGCTGTCCTTGCCACCACGCGAGCTTTTTCCACGGAGCTTCTTCAGGAGTGCCAGCGGACCCTTCTGCTCCTCGCTCATCTTGAAGCGACCCATGGTCGTGTATTTCATGATCGTGCCGGCCGACATGCAGCAGGCCATGGCGTCGCATTCGAGGTGGCGTGCTTCCAGCACGTCTGCGATGGCGCGCACATGCTCTTCGACGAAGATCATCGAGACGATGATGATGTCGCCACCAAGGATCGCCGCGCGGCAGGCTTCAAGGCTCGCCGGATTGTCGTTCCAGTCAGTTGCGGCATGCACGGAGAGTGTGAGCCCCGGCAGGTCTTGTGCGAGGCTGCGCCGTGCATCATCGACAGCTGCGACAATATGATTGTCGAGTGTCACGAACACCACCCGGACCGGGGTCGCGTCAGCGGGCGAAATGGGCTTTCGCGTCATACAACGTCTCCACGGTGATGGGGCGGATGCCCTTGCGGGCGGCGAAGAGTTCGGTGTTGCGGCGGGCCTTGCCACGCACGAAGAAGGGGATCTTCTTCAGCTCGCGCTCGGCATCTGGCGTCCAGGCCGCGTCATCGGCGGGCACCTCGGCAAGCACAAGCGTCTCATCGTCGGAGACCACTTCGGTCGCAGCAGCCGCGGCTGCCGGGGCGTGGGCATGCAGATGCGATGCCTGCGCCTGATCGTTGAACTCGAAGTCATCCCGGAACATCTGCAGAAGGTGCTCTTCAAGCCCCATCATCAGCGGATGAACCCAGCTGTCGAAGATGACATTCGCGCCCTCGAAGCCCATTTGCGGCGAGTAGCGGGCCGGAAAATCCTGGACATGCACGGGGGACGAGATGACGGCGCAGGGAACGCGCAGCCGCTTGGCGATGTGGCGCTCCATCTGCGTGCCGAGAACAAGCTCCGGGCGGGCGTCGATGATGGCCTGCTCGACATCGAGATGGTCGTCGGAAATCAAGGCCTCAACGCCGAACTCTTCCGCAGCCTCACGCACTTCGCGGGCGAACTCGCGCATGTAGGTGCCGATGCCGCAGACCTTGAAGCCGAGTTCTCGGGCTGCGATACGGGCAGCAGCGATCGCATGGGTCGCGTCACCGAAGACGAAAACGCGCTTGTTGGTGAGGTAATTGCTGTCGACCGAGCGGGCATACCAGGTTGCCCGGTCCTCAGCCTCGCCGACAGGTTCATCGTTCGAAAGGCCTGCTAGCGCTCGGACCTCCGCAAGGAAGGTGCGCGTCGCGCCGATGCCGATCGGCACGGTCGAGACGAAGGGCATGCCGAAGGTCTTCTTCAGATAGCGCGCCGCACTCTCGCCGATCTCGGGATAGAGCACGATGTTGAAGGCGGCGTCCGGCAGGCGGGCGAGGTCGGCTACGGTTGCACCGAGGGGTGCCACGACACGCACGTCGATACCGTTCGCGGCAAGCAGTCGGCAGATTTCGGTGACGTCGTCACGGTTACGGAAACCGAGGGCTGAAGGACCGAGGATGTTGCAGCTGTTCGGGGCAATCTCAGTGGGACGCTCGCGACCGCCGGCAAAGCTGCGCACAAGCCGATAAAAAGTCTCCGCCGCACCCCAGTTCTCTTTCTTCTGATAGGAAGGAAGCTCCAGCGGCACGACCGGGATACCGACATCGAGCGTCTTGGCAAGCCCCGCCGGATCGTCCTGCAAAAGTTCGGCCGTGCAGGAGGCGCCGACCAGAAGCGCATCCGGCTGGAAGCGCTCGACCGCATCGCGGCAGGCGGTCTTGAACACATCGGCCGTGGAGCCTGCGAGATCACGCGCCTGGAAGGTGGTGTAGGTGACGGGCGGACGCGAGGGGCGACGCTCGATCATGGTGAACAACAGATCGGCATAGGTATCGCCCTGCGGCGCATGCAGCACGTAGTGCACGCCCTTCATCGAGGCGGCGATCCGCATGGCACCGACATGCGGCGGTCCTTCATAGGTCCACATGGTGAGCTTCATGATGCGGCCCTCCGATTTCCGGAGCGGTCGCCCGCGATCATGGCCTTGCGTGTCAGCGGGCGGGCGAAGAGCTCGGCGAGGTCGCCTGCCTGTTCGTAGCCCTGGATCGGTGTGAAGGCGAATTCGATCGACCACTTGGTAACAATGCCTTGCGCCTCGAAGGGATTGGCAAGCCCCATGCCGCAGACGACGAGGTCGGGCTTTGCCGTGCGACAACGGTCGATCTGGATCTCGACGTCCTGGCCCTCGGAAATGGAGACGCCCGGCGGCAACATGGCGAGTTCGCCAGCCACATGCTCGCGGTGCAGATAGGGGCTGCCGACCTCGATGATCTCGGCGTCGAGCTCGCGGCTGAGATAGCGGGCGAGAGACGGCTCCATCTGGCTGTCGGGGAAGAGGAAGACACGCTTGCCCTGGAGGGCACTGCGGTAATGCGCGGTCGCTTCGAGCGCGCGGCGGCGCGGAGCTTCGGTGACAGCGGCAAAACGGGCCGGCGACACGCCAAACGTATCGGCAATCGCCTTAAGCCACGCCGTGGTACCCTCTTCGCCGAGCGGGAAGATTGCATTGATGCGCGTTGCACCGAGGCTTTCGAGTGCGGCGGCTGTGGCACCAAGATAGGGCTGAGCGAGGATGAAGCGGGTGTGGGGGCCGATCTGAGGCAGACGTTCGCTGCTGCGGTCTGGCAGGAAGACGACGTCTTCCAAACCGAGATCATCGAGCAGCCGGGCAAACTGGTCTTCCACCACATCGGCAACCGAGCCGGCGACAACGAGCTTGGCGACCTTGTCGCCTGCGCCATGCACGGACTGGTCGCGCACCAGAGCCGCGAGAAAATTGTCTTCACCCTGGGTAAAGGTCGTTTCGATGCCGCTGCCGGAATAGCAAAGGACGCGCGGCTTCGAGCCGAAACGCTTGTCTAGCCGTTCGGCGGCGCGGTTGAGGTCGAACTTGATGACCTCCGACGGACAGGAGCCGACCAGCACCAGCATCCGGATATCGGGACGGCGCTCGAGCAGGCGAGCGACTTCGCGGTCGAGTTCGTCATGCATGTCGACCATGCCGGCGAGATCGCGCTCCTCCATGATGGCCGTTGCGAAACGCGGCTCGGAGAAGATCATCACGCCGGCAGCAGACTGGATGAGATGGGCGCAGGTGCGCGACCCGACCACGAGGAAAAAGGCATCCTGCACCTTGCGATGCAGCCAGATGATGGACGTCAGACCACAGAAGACTTCATGCTGGCCGCGCTGCCGGATGGTGGCCGAAGGTGTCGCGCAAGAGACGAGCGGCTGGTTCATGACGCGCCCCCAGTCAGAGAGGAGCCATTGCCAAGTGCAGCAGACGATCTCAGGTTTTCGGCATGATCGAGCCTCGCAAGCCGCAGCTTCCAGAGGAACTGGCCTGCATTGATCACATAGGTGACATAGGCTGCAAGCGCGAGCGCCATCAACGCGTCTGAGGTCAGCGAACCGGCAAACAGGGCGATGAGATAGGCGGTGTGCAGCGCCAGGACCAGCATCGAGAAGACGTCTTCCCAGAAGAACGGGCGGGCGAACAGATAGCGGCCGAACACGACCTTTTCCCAGATCGAGCCGGTGATCATGATCGCATAGAGCGTCAGCGTCTTCACGACGATGGACACCTGGGCGGCAAACAGGCCTTCACCCGTCGCCAGAAAGCGAAAGATCAGACCGAGGCTGACAAGGAAAACAAAGAACTGCACGGGAGCAAGAATACCCTGCACCAAGGTCCAGACACTTTCATCGCGCCTGCGGCGCTCGTCCGGTGTGTAAAGGGCTCGGCTTGATGCCGATGGTGTGGGTATGCGCATGGCGGTCATCCCTTCTCCCATCCCCTCCCAAAGGAAATCGGATTGGGTCAAGACTACGCCCGCCACAGCAGAAGTGTCAACTTAGATTGACGTATATTTTTATTTACAGAAATGAAAAGTGAGTACATTGTACCCCTGCTCGTCTGACGTGATGCCTGCCGTCCACGCCTGACGCCGCATTGAAACGGTTTCGCGGGCGGGGAGCACGGCGCGGGATGATGGACGGATCACTTCAAGGGATGAATGAGAGGCCAAATGGCACGGCCCCGTCGCATTGCGAGGGCCTGCAGCCGCTCACAAGGGTTGCCGTGGAAGGCAAGAGAGCATACCTAGCCCAAAGCGACGGGGAGAAGCTCCGCCGCCTAATCGAGGGAACGGTGGCTTCGATGACCGCCGAAAAGCTGTCGACACGTTACGACCGAGGTCTGGAGCACGATCGCCTCTACGAAAGGGCGCTCGCTGAGTTTCGTATTCTCGTTCTTCACCCGCGCACGCGCATGGCGTCCCTGCGCGCGTTTCTCGACCACGAACTTCCGCGGGGCCGGCCCTACTATGTCAAGGTTCTGTTCCTGGAAACCGTCGCGCGCCTGCTCGGCCGGGAATGGGTCTCGGATGACTGCGACTTCATCGACGTCACAATAGGAACCTCCCGTCTGCAGGCGCTGGCAATCTCCCTGTCGCTCGACCTGCGGGAAGCCGATCGCAATCGAAATGCGCCCGCAGCGCTGATCATGACGCCGTCTGGCGAGCAGCATACGCTGATGCCGCACCTGATTGGCCTGCTCTTCGACAGCCTTGGCTGGACAAGCGAGGTGCTTGAGCCCTCGGCCTTGAGAACGCCGACCTTCGCACGTGCCGTCGAAGAGGCGGATGTCGCCTGCATCGGCTGGAGCAACATCCGGCTTGCTACAGAATTCAAGACCCTGGTTCAGGATGTGCGCAAGCTTCGCCCCGGGCCGCGCCTACCCCTCATCGTCGGCGGCACAGCAGCGCTGGATTCCGTTGATTTTCTTGTAGGTTTGGGGATTGACTGCATCTGTGACAGCGTTTACTCCGCCGTGAAGATCTGCGAAAGTTACTATGAATTGGAAAGAATCAGCCAGCAGGCTAGCGCCGCCGGCCGAACGGCAGTGGTTACACCCAGCGGAATCGATTGGCTCACTCCATGAAGCCACTGAACGGTCATAGCGGTACAGATGGCTTCGCGGTTGCAGACAGCCTGTTGAAGACGCTCGATCCGGATTCGATAGGCTCGCTGGTGAGCCTCGGCGCAGACGTCGTTCTGCTCGTCGACCAGTCCTCGATCATCTCACAAGTCTATTTCACCAACAAGGATCTTGCCGACTATGGCTTGTCAAAGACGGTTGGCAAGCGGCTTCAGGACTGCGTGACGATCGAGTCGGTCCCGAAGATCGACTCCATGCTGTCGGCAGAGACCAGCCACCGCCCCCTGCGCGGCTACCAGGTCAACCACAAGTGCAGCGGGAAGCCCGATCTTCCGGTCGTCTACTCCGCCTACACCGCCCGAGACTTTCCCTATACCATCGTGGTTGGCCGCGAGCTGCGCCAGCAGATGCTCGACCAGCAGCGCCTCGTCCAGACGCAGATGGAACTGGAGGCCGACTACCGCGAACTGAAGGAAGCCGAGACCCGTTATCGGACAGCTTTCAAGGTCGCAACCGTCGCCTATGTCATGCTCGATGGCGAACGGCGTACGATTTTGGATGCCAATCCGGCTGCCAGCACGCTTCTGTCCTCGACCGGCGCCCCCCTGTCCGGCAAGTCCATCCGCGACCTCTTCGCCAAGGAAGACCGCGATCGGGTTGGAGACGCGATCAGCGAGGCACGCCACAGTCCCAATCCGGTCAATGTGGATGGCGTAAGCGTCGCCAAGGGCGAGCCCGTTTCGCTCACGATCCGCTCCTATCGGGAAAACGGCATCACCAATGTTCTTCTGGCGATCTGGCCAGCCGACCAGGACAAGGAAAGCAAGCGCCAGCGTACGGAGCGGCCGGTCGGCGGCACGGGGGTCGAGATTGCGGATCTGCCTGAGGCCGTCTTGCTGACGGATGCCGAAGGTGTCGTCATCGCGGCCAATACCCTGTTTCTAGACCTCATTCATGCGCCGTCCCTGACCCAGGTTCTCGGCCGCAACATCGGATCCTGGTTCACGAGCGCCGCCATCGATATCCGCGTGCTCTACACGCGCCTCCTGGACGAGCCGTCCATTCGCGGCTTCACCTCGACCCTGACCGACAATCTTTCCGGCGAAAGCGCCGTCAGCATCTCGGCCCGGCTCAATGCCAGCAGCAACACGATCCAGTTGATCGTGATCCCACAGCAGACGGGCAATGAGCGCCTGACCATTCCGTCTCCGGGCATGTCCGACCAGGCCGAGGGCTTTTCCGCACTCGTGGGCAAGGTTCCGCTCAAGGACCTGATCCGGGAATCCCTCGATGTGATCGAAAAGATCTGCATCGAGGCGGCACTCGACCAAACCAGCAACAACCGCGCCTATGCAGCGGAGATCCTAGGCCTTTCGCGCCAGAGCCTCTATATCAAGCTGCGGCGCCACGGGCTTGAGGACTACCGTCCCGGCTCCGATCGTCACGCCTGACAGACGATCAAGACTGTCAATTTTAGTTGACACATCCCAGGGTGCGGACTAGCCTCCTCCCATGGCTCAGATCCCTTCCCATGTCCCGGCAGCCTCCTACCCGTCGCCTAAGGCGGTGGTGCAGTTGTTGAAGCCGATTACATGGTTTCCGCCGATGTGGGCCTTTGCCTGTGGCGCGATTGCCTCGGGAGCTGGCATAGGCGACCGGTGGTTTCCGATCGCGCTCGGCGTACTCCTCGCCGGACCGCTGCTGTGTGGCATGAGCCAGGCAGTCAACGATTGGTTCGATCGCCACGTCGACGCGATCAACGAGCCGCATAGGGTCATTCCATCGGGCCGAATGCCCGGCCAATGGGGACTGGCCATCGCAATAGTCATGTCCGTTCTGTCCATGGCCGTTGCAGCATTTCTTGGACCACTCGTCTTTGCCGCTGCTCTGGTTGGCCTCGCGCTCGCCTGGGGCTACAGCGCGCCACCCTTCCGCTTCAAGCAAAATGGCTGGATCGGCAATGGCGTTGTCGGCCTGAGTTATGAGACCCTGCCCTGGATCACGGCCGCGACGGCAGCGCTCGGCCATGCGCCGTCCACCCGCACCCTTTTGATTGCGCTTCTCTACGGCGTCGGCGCTCACGGCATCCTGACGCTGAATGATTTCAAATCGATCAAGGGCGATCAGCAGATGGGCGTCGACACGCTGCCGGTTCTGCACGGCGCCCTCAACGCTGCCCGGATTGCCTGCCTCGTCATGGCCGTCCCACAGGCCTGCGTCATCCTTCTGCTCGCACAGGCCGGCCTAGAGACAGGGGCAATCCTCGTCGGCGTCGTTCTCGCCCTGCAACTCCTCTGCATGATCCGTTTCCTGCGTGATCCCGAAGGCAAGGCGGTCTGGTACTCGGCGGTGGGTGTGGGTCTCTATGTCACCGGTATGATGGCGGCAGCTGTGGCGCTCGGATCACTGACGCCCCCCGCGCCATCCCTCGGATAGAAAGCGCGATCATGCGTCAGCTTGCCATCAAGCCCCAATCCAGCCGCTCCGCAGACGAGGGCCTCGGCTGGTTCGCGATCATCCGGCTGGGCCTCGTCCAGGCAGCACTCGGCGCAATCGTGGTGCTGACGACCTCGACCCTGAACCGGGTGATGATCGTCGAACTCGGTCTCGCCGCCGTCATCCCGGGTCTGCTGGTCGGCCTGCACTACGGCGTCCAGATCACCCGCCCCATCTGGGGCCACAAGTCCGATACCGGCCGATCCCGAACACACTGGATCCTCGGCGGCCTTGCCCTCCTCGCCGTTTCTGGAACGGGCGCGGCTGCAACGACACTTCTCTTCGAGCAGTCGGTTCTCGCCGGCATCATGGCAGCGATCGTCGCCTATATCCTGATCGGCATCGGCATTGGCGCCTCTGGAACATCTCTGCTTGCGCTGATCGCCATGAAGACGGCAGTCGAAAAACGCGCAGCAGCCGCGACGATCACCTGGATGCTGATGATCACAGGCATCATCGTGACATCCATCGTCGTTGGCGCGCAGCTCGATCCCTATTCCCACGAGCGCCTGGTCGCCGTCACGGCAGCGACCGGCGTGGTTGCCTTCCTCATCGGCATCGTCGGAGTGGCGGGCATGGAGGCCCGACCGACGGTGGGGGCATCGGAAGAGCGCCCCGCGGTTGCGGGCTTCCGGGAAAGCTTGCGAGACGTACTCGATGACCGCGAGGCGCGACTCTTCACACTGTTCATCTTCCTTTCCATGCTGGCCTTCGCCACACAGGACCTCATCCTTGAGCCCTATGCCGGCCTTCTCTTCGGCATGACGCCGGGCGAAACGACGGCGCTCTCAGGCATCCAGCATGGCGGCGTGCTGCTTGGCATGATGACAGTTGGGCTTTCGGGCGCGCTCCTTGGAAAACACTATCCCAATCTGCCGAGACATTTCATCACCTGGGGCTGCTTCGGCTCGGCAGTGGCTTTGGGCGCCCTTGCGCTGTCCACGCAAGCCGCACCCTTCTGGCCGCTGGAGTTCAACATCTTCCTGCTCGGCGCGACCAACGGCGCCTTTGCGGTAGCAGCCGTCGGCACGATGATGATCCTTGCGGGACAGGGCCGGACATCCAACTACGGAATGCGGATGGGCGTCTGGGGTGCAGCACAGGCTATCGCCTTTGGACTCGGCGGCGTCCTGGGAACGGTGGCGCTCGATCTCGGCCGCTGGCTGATGGCGAGTGATGCACATGCTTTCGCGGCGGTCTTCTCGATTGAGGCGGGCCTTTTCCTCGTGTCGGCACTCGTCGCAACGCGTATCGGACATCAGTCGATGCGATCGCAAGCCCCGATTCAAGACGCTGCTATCATGCCTGGAGAATGAACCCTGAGGCCGGATGCCCGGCAGGGAGACGCGCATGTCGAAGATTTATGACGTTGTCGTTGTCGGTGGAGGCCCCTGTGGTGCCATGGCCGCCGAGCGGCTGGCCGAGAAGGGGCATAGCGTGCTCCTCGTCGACCCGGACAACCGGATCAAGCCCTGCGGTGGGGCAATCCCGTCGAGAGCGCTGGCCGATTTCGCCATTCCCGAGGCCCAGCTGGTGGCGCGCGCCAATGCGGCGCGGATCATCGCACCATCAGGTCGGACCGTGGACATGACGATCGGCGACATCGGTTATGTCGGCATGGTCGATCGCGCCGCCTTCGACCCTTACCTTCGTCAGCGCGCCGCCGACGCCGGAGCGGAGAGACTTTGCGGCAAGCTCGACAAGATGGCGGAAGGAGACGGCGGCCTGCTCGAACTGACAGTGGAATCGACGGCCAAGGATGCCGGTCCGGAACCGATCCAGATCCGGGCCCGACGCGTCATCGGTGCAGACGGCGCCAACTCGGCCGTGCGGCGCCTGATGTTCCCGGCCTCCCGCAAGCCGCCCTATGTCTTTGCCTATCACGAGATCGTCGAAAGCCCGTCCAACGCCGATGAGTCCGTCTTCAAGGCCGACCGCTGTGACGTCGTCTATGATGGCCGCATCTCGCCTGACTTCTATGGCTGGGTCTTCCCCCATGGGGGCCACACCAGCATCGGCACAGGCACGGCCGTCAAGGGTCACAACATCCGGGAGGCGACGCGGGCCTTGAAGCTTGCGGCCGGCCTTGGCGACTGTCGGGTCATCCGAAGAGAAGGGGCGCCCTTGCCCTTGAAGCCGATGAAGCGCTGGGACAACGGCCGCAACGTTCTGCTCGCTGGCGATGCCGCAGGCACCGTCGCCCCGTCTTCGGGCGAAGGCATATATTACGCCATGCTCTGCGGAAGGCTATCGGCAGACGCCGTGCACCAGTCACTGCTGTCGAATAGCGGGCGGGCATTGGCCGATGCGCGCCGGACCTTCATGCGGGCTCATGGCAGGGTCTTCCTGATCCTCGGCATCATGCAGAAGATCTGGTATCGCAACGACAGGCTGCGCGAGAAGTTCGTGGCCATGTGCGCAGATCCCGACGTGCAGCGGCTGACCTGGGAATCCTATCTCAACAAGAAACTCGTGCGCCGTGACCCCCTTGCCCATTTGCGCGTTTTCTTCAAAGATCTCGCCAAGCTGTTCGGCATCCCTGCAGGGCAAAGATGACGGCATCGCTGGTCTTCCTCTTCGCGTCGGGCTGGATCAGTGCGGTGGCGATTGCGCTGTTGTGGGCAATCACCCTGATCGTCGCCCGGCGATCACCAGAGCCACGATCGACTTTCGTCAATCTCGCGCCCAATGCCATCTCGGGCAGCGCTCTTCTCGCCGCCTTCGGGCTGGCCATGCGCCAGACACAGGTTCTGTGGCTGGCCCTGCTGCTGGCTATCTCGCTGGTCGCCTTCCTGATCGATTTACGGATCAGGCTTGCGGCTCAGGACTCCGGGTTGAGGCGGCGGACGGATTGATTGAGTGCGCCGGCAGCCGTCACCCAGACGAGATAGGGAACGAACAAGACCGATGCGAGCGGCGCCACAGGCCAGGCAACCAGGATGAACAGCGCAACGGAAAGCCAGAGAACTGAAACATCCACAAGCGCTAGATCCATACGCCGCATGCCGAAGAAGAAATAGGACCAGAGAGCATTGGCCACAATCTGCACTGACCACACGGCCATGGGCAGGGACCAGCCGGCGACATCCCAGATCAGCCAGCCTGCATAGCCGATCAGCACATAAAGGATCGTCCAGACGACGGGAAAGGCCCATTTGGGCGGTGTCCAGCTCGGTTTGCGCAGGTTCTCGTACCACTCGCCGGGCTTGAAGACCGCGCCGCTCGAGGCGGCTGCGAGAACAATGACGAGAAAGACGACTGCGGCCATGATCCAGCTCCGGGTTGGTTTCCGTATATTGAAGCATATCGCCTGCATTCTGGTTCCAAGCTTGGCTTCAGAATGAGAGGCGAACCACCCGGCGAGTGAACCGGACGGGTCAATTTTATGCCAGCATGATTTGTTACTTCATCCGCGATGCCATGGGAGGATACACATGTCGAGGATAATTGCAGCCGCTTGCACCGTCGCAGCCCTTTTGCTGTCTCAGAACGCTTTCGCGCAGGAAGGAGACGCTGCAGCCGGAGAGGCCGTGTTCAAGAAATGCGCGGCCTGTCACAACGTCGCCGACGCCAAACATAAGGTTGGCCCCTCTCTCCAGGGCGTGATCGGGCGCCAGCCCGGCATAGCCGAAGGCTTCAAATACTCCAAGGCAATGACCGATTTCGGCGCCGGCAAGGTATGGGATGACGCACAGCTGGCCGCTTACCTCGAGAATCCCCGTGGCGTGGTCAAGGGCACGCGCATGGCCTTTGCCGGCTTGAAGGATCCGAAGGAAATCGCCGACGTAATCGCTCATATGAAAACCTTCCCGGCCCCCTGATCTCTGGGGGCTCGTTCCGCCGGGATGCAGATTCCGGCGGAATTCCGCGAAAAAGTGTAAAAAAAAGTTTACATATCGCTCGTCTTCTCCGAATATGCAGATATTGCACCAGTCTCAGGCAACCGCCCACCGGATGCGCCAAATCGGCGCTCGCAGCGACAGCGGACCCAGGAGAATTGGGCTCTTTCGTGGGAGGAGAGCACAGTGGGTTTTTCTTTTGCGAATGACGTCGCCACCCCTCTGCTTGACCAGGTGCGCGTCCCTGACGACCTGAAAAGCATGGACCAGGCGGCGCTCTGTCGTCTCGCGCAGGAACTGCGCGGCGAGACACTTCGGGTTGTCTCCGAAACCGGCGGCCACCTCGGCTCCAGTCTTGGCGTGATAGAGCTGACTGTCGCCATCCACGCCTCTTTCTCAGCCCCGCGCGACACGATCATCTGGGATGTCAGCCACCAGTGTTATCCGCACAAGATCCTGACCGGACGGCGGGACCGCATGCGCAGCCTGCGCAAGAAGGACGGCCTGTCCGGCTTTACCCGTCGTGGCGAGAGCCCTTTCGACCCCTTCGGTGCCGCTCACTCGTCCACGTCGATTTCAGCAGGCCTCGGCTTTGCCACTGCCCGGGACTTGAAGGGGGAAGACGGACATGTCGTGTGCATCATCGGCGACGGCGCGATGTCCGCCGGCATGGCCTTCGAAGCGATGAACAATGCCGGGGCATCAGGCCGCCCGCTGATCGTCATTCTCAACGACAACGACATGTCGATTTCAGCCTCGACCGGAGCGCTCAACCGCCACCTGTCGGACGTCCGCCGGAAAGCCGGGACGAATGTCGGCAACGTGTTCGAGAACTTCGGCTTCGACTATCGTGGACCGGTCGACGGGCATGATCTCGACGTGCTGGTTCCACTTCTGGCAGAACTGCGGGACGAGAAGGATGGTCCGATCCTCTTGCATGTTATCACGCGCAAGGGAGCCGGATACGCACCGGCCGAAGCAGCCGAGGACAAGTATCACGGCGTGAACCCGTTCGATGTGTCAACGGGCAAGCAAAACAAGGCAGAAGCAAAGGCGCCGAGCTACACGCGGGTCTTCGCCGACGCCCTGATTGCGGAAGCGGAAACGGATGACCGCATCGTCGCGATCACGGCCGCCATGGCGGCCGGCACCGGTGTCGACCGCTTTGGAGCCGCCTTTCCCGATCGCACCTTCGATGTCGGCATTGCCGAACAGCATGCCGTCACCTTCGCGGCCGGTCTCGCGGCCAGCGGCATGAAACCATTCTGCGCGATCTATTCGACCTTCCTGCAGCGCGCCTATGACCAGATCGTCCATGATGTGGCCCTGCAGCAGTTGCCTGTCCGTTTCGCGATCGACAGAGCCGGGCTGGTCGGGGCTGACGGCCCTACCCATGCCGGCGCCTTCGATATTCTCTATCTCGCCAACCTGCCCGGCTTTACAGTGATGGCCGCAAGCGACGAGGCTGAACTCGTACACATGGTTGCGACGGCAGCAGCCCATGATCACGGTCCTATTGCATTTCGCTACCCGCGTGGCGAGGGCACGGGCGTCCCCCTTCCGATCCGTGGCGAAGTTCTGCCGATCGGCCGCGGTCGCATCATCGAGCAGGGAGGCCAGATCGCGCTCCTGTCATTCGGCACCCGGCTTGCCGACTGTCTCAAGGCCCGCCGCCTTCTGGCACTCGAAGGAATTTCCGTGACGGTCGCCGACGCGCGTTTTGCCAAGCCGCTCGATACCGCGCTTCTGGCTGAACTCGTCGACAACCATTCGATGCTGGTGACGGTCGAGGAAGGCGCGACCGGCGGGTTCGGCGCACTCGTTCTTCATCATCTGGCCAATCGCGGCATGCTCGACGGACGTTGTGCCGTCCGGACCCTGACGCTACCGGACACGTTCATCGCCCAGGCAAGCCCCGAGGACATGTACGAGGAAGCCAAGCTGACAGCCCGCCACATTGCGGCTGCAGCGCGCAACGGCCTTACGGTGGCAAGGCCTAATGCCGATATTCGCAGGTCCGCAAGGGCCGGACAGCAGGAACTGCCGACGCGCCTCCACCGCGCGGAGGACCGCTGAACTAAACCACAAGACGGCATCAGGCGTATTCGACTACGAGAGGTTTGGCGTCGGCGCAAGAATGCACTAATATCCCATCGGGATGAGCGGATCTGCCCAAGCCGATGACCGGGAGGGTGATATGGCGGGTGAAAAGAACGGGGGACCACCCGGCGGGGCGGACGAACCTCCGTACAATGGTGATGGTAGGTCTTCGCTGTCAAAGTCGGACACGCGGCTGACAAGCCTGGAGCAGCGCATTCTCGAAGGCGCGATCCGGGATGCCGTGCCGCGGCTCGTGGGAGCGAGCCATGCGGATATGACAAAAGGTCCGCGCGTGAGCGAGATGCCGCCGGAAATCGATTTCCATCTGCATCCGGAACTGGATCCGAAGGCGCGGGAGTTGCCGGGAACCGACAAGGCGATCACCTACCGATCCGCGCTCACTGAGGCCCTCGTCCAGGCAGATCCTCGTGGTCACCGGGAGATCATCGAGGAATTGCAGCGCACTGACCTGCCCATGCACACGCTCGCGATCCAGCTTTTTTCGCCTGTCGCCGCGCAACTCGGTCGGCTCTGGTGCAATGACGAAACCGATTTCATCCAGGTTGCGGTGGCCTCAACCAGGCTCGGCATGATCGTCAACCATCTGTCGCAGAACCGCAGCCAGACCATTCGCGATCGCCAAAAGGCGCGCCGCGTGTTACTGGCGCGGACCCCGGGCGCCCTGCACACCATCGGCGTATCGATCGTTGCTTCATGTTTTCGCGACATGGGCTGGGACGTCGAAGGTGGTGCGGACCTCGAACTCAACGACAGCCTCTACATGCGCCTGTCGAATTCCTCCTACACTCTTTTGGGTATCTCGGTCGGCCGTGTCGACGAAGTCGATGAATGCGCCTCTGCCATTCGCCGGGTTCAGTCCAGGCGCAGCCCGGGTCCGATGAAGATTGCGGTCGGTGGTCCGGCCGTCATGAAGGACCCGCGCGCCTTCGGCAATATCGGCGCCGACATGGTGGCGAAATCGGCACTCGAGGTCATGCATCTGGCGGACCGGATGGGTGCCTGACCGCATTGCAAGCGGTGAGGTCGCTGGCGTCACCCCGTGACGCCAAAGACCAGAGACCACGGCCCGCGAGCGTCAGGTCGGCGCTCGCCAAGCGCATAGATGATCTCGATAGGATCCACCTCAAAGGCGGCACTCACGGCATGCGATGTGGGATTGGCGACAAGTATGTAGTGCCGTCCGTCCTCAAGCGGCCACTCGACACGGATGACGCCATTCTCGGCAGCATAACGCCCGCCCTGACGCATCCGCGCCAGCAACGGCACGACACGCTCTCGCCGAAGCGCAATGAGCTGGCGGTAGCGTTCGATCCAGGTCGAACCATGCTTTGAACCTGCCTGCTCCCAGTCGAGGATCGCAGAGCGGAATGTCTCCGCCGATGTCGGGTCGAGCACATGTTCCCCGTCGAAACCCGGCAACTTCGAGAGCTCATTCCGCCGGCCGTTGCGTACGGCTGCGTTGAGCTCCTTGTCGAAATCGCAAAAATAGGGAAATGGCTTTTTTGAACACCACTCCTCGCCCATGAATAGCATGGGAATTTGCGGTGAGAGCAGCATCAGCGAAACGGCGAAGGCGAGCGCCTGTTCGGGAAGCGCGGCCATCACTCTGTCACCCTGGGCACGGTTGCCGATCTGGTCGTGATTGTGAAGGAATGAAACGAGGGCCGAAGGTGGGAGATGTGCGCTCGGACGGCCGCGCCGTTCACCGCGATAGGGCATCACGTCACCCTGATACACGAAGCCTTCCGCCAGAGCCTTTGCAAGAGCCGCACCCGCATCCCGGTAATCGGCGTAGTAGCCAAAGGTCTCGCCGGTCGTGGCCACATGCAAGGCGTGATGGACGTCGTCATTCCACTGAGCGTCGAACGTGGCGGTACTGGGCTGGCCCCGCTCGAGCAGAAGCGGGTCATTCTCCTCGTTCTCGACGATCAGATGAATGTGGCGATCGGCAAAACGCTCCCGCACACGCGCCGCGAGTTCGTGCAAGAAGTGCGGTTCACTGTCGTCGCGGATGGCGTGCACGGCATCGAGCCGCAGTCCATCGACATGAAACTCCCCGATCCAGAAGAGCGCGTTTTCGATCAGGAATGCGCGCACCATCTCGCTCTGCGCATCATCGAAGTTGATGCCGTCGCCCCACGGCGTCTGATGATGCGGCGAGAACAGCGGCGCATAAGCCGGCATGAAGTTTCCGGACGGGCCGAAGTGATTGTAGACGACATCGAGGAACACGGAGATGCCCCTTTGATGGGCCGCCTGAACGAGCAGCGCCAGATCGTCCGGTCGTCCATACCGACTGTCCGGCGCATACGGCATGACACCGTCATAACCCCAGTTCCAACGACCGGGAAAATCGGCGATCGGCATCAGCTGGATGGCCGTTATCCCAAGGTTGCCGAGGTGATCCAGCCTGTCGATCGCAGCTTGGAAGGTACCCTCATCCGTGAATGTGCCGACATGCAGCTCGTAGATGACCATGTCCGCCCAGGGCCGCCCGCGCCAAATGGCGTCGCGGGTCTTCTGCGTCGAAAGATCGACGACCTCGCTCGGCCCGAAAACGTCCTCGGGCTGGTGCCGACTTGCAGGATCCGGGACAATGAGGCCATCCGGCAGTCGAAACCGATAGCGGGTACCCGGCCGTGCCCCAGTGACTTTGAGGCGAAACAGGCCATCCGCCTGCCGATCCATGTCCTTCGCAGGAGCGCCGTCAATTTCGAGCGTCACCGATTTGCAATGCGGCGCCCACAACCGAAACAAAACCCCGTCATCTTCAATGACGGGGCCAAAAAGATAATCTGTCACCGCTGCTTCTCCTACGCTGCCACGAGGAGGCAACGCAGGAAGTGGTGAATGGTTCGCCCCCCCAGCGCGAAAGGTGGAAGGACGGTTATCGCGTCATGATCCCTGGGGTGAAAATGGCAGCGGAAAGGTGACCGCCTGCCCCGTTTCTGCAGACTTCTGTGCTGCGAGCCCCATGGCCACCGCCCACCAGCCGTCATCGAGCGCAACCTCGACCGGCCGCTCGCCCTTTACCGCCTTCTGGAAGCGCTGGTGCTGATAGAAGGTCGAGCCGTTGTGGTCACCGGCTTCCAGCAGGTGCGGATCAACCGGAATTTCGACGACGCGCGGCCCTTTCGGATCACGCGGTGAGATGATGACCTGAGCAATCGGTGGCTCGCCGAGATGTTCGGGCCAGAAGCGGCCGGGTCCTGGCACCAGGCACTCGATCTTGCCGGTGGGGCCAACTGCCGAGATTTCCTCCTGATAGCGGGCACCTTCGGCAAACATGCAGAGCTCGAGCATCGCCCGCGCCCCGGAGGCAAAGTCGACAATCACATAGGCATTGTCCCAAATGTCGGAGCGATTTCCGTCATAGACCTCGTCGACATGATTCACGGACTGTCCACCCGAAGCCATGATGCGAACCGGGTCGGATTTCAGGATGTGCCGCATCAGATCGAAGAAATGGCAGCATTTCTCGACGAGGGTCCCACCCGTGTTGCGATTGAACCGGTTCCAGTCGCCGACCTTTTCGAGAAACGGAAAACGATGCTCGCGGATGGTCAACATGCGGATGCCACCGGTGGCATCGTCCGCCTGTTCGATCATCCGCGCGACCGGCGGCATGTAGCGGTATTCCATGGCGACCCAGATCGGCGCCGGATAGGCAGCTCGCAGGGCGGCAAGGCGCGGAGCATCGGCAGAATCGGTGAACAACGGCTTCTCCACCAGCACCGGCAGCGGCCGGATCCCAGCGATCTTTTCCAATTGCTCGAGATGCAGATAGTTGGGGCTTGCGATCAGCAGGCAGTTCACGGCCTCGACAGCAAGCAGCTCCTCGATCGAGGCGACCATCTTTGCCGTCGGGACAGCCTCCGCTGACAGCGCGCGCATGCCGGCATCCGGCTCATAGATCGCGACCACCGATGCATCCTGCAGAAGGGCGATGTTGCGCAGGTGCTCCTGCCCCATCATGCCGCAACCGATGATCCCGTATTGAAGTCCTGCCACGCTTTCCTCCTCAATTGAACCGCTCCTCGCGGTTATGTCATTTCAGCCGCGATACGTATCGGGCGACGGTGTGATCGAGCCAGGTCCGCGAGACTTCCGCACGGGCTCCCTCCTGATCCTGGCTGATGCGTTGAATATGTGTGGCGGGCGCGCCTGGCCTCAGACCGAAGCTCGCAGGCGCCCAGTCCGGCACCACGTCGAGACCGATCTGGTCCTCGGCCCTCGCAATCCAGAGCGAGAGCTTGGTGCGATAGAACAGATAGAGGGATTCCGAGACCGCCTCGGGGTCAATCGTCTCGACGTAAGACCCGTCGAGCCAGATTTCCTCAAGCGCCGCCGGACGGCCGGAAAGACGCCGCAAACGCCGGATCCGATGCGCCTCCGCGGACGTGCCGAATGTCGGCAGCCCGTCCGGTTTCGGCAGTCGGTCGATCGACAGGATCTCGGCGGTCGGCAAACCGCCGCCGCCCGGGAGTTCAAGCCGGAACATCGAATAAACAGATTTCGGATCGGAGATCGCCCGCACGTAATTGCCGGAGCCCTGAATGCGCTCCAGCAGCCCGCGATTTTGCAGCTCGGCCAATGCCTTGCGCAAAGTGCCGACGGCAATGCCGAGTTCTTCGGCCATATCCCGCTCTGGCGGCAGCTTTTCACCGTCGATCAGCCGTCCCGCCGCGATATCACGCACCAGAAGCTCGGTAATCTGCACATAGATGGGAAGGCTGCCGGGCGGCTGCGTTGCGGAGTTCTGTGGCACTTCGGTATCGCCGAGAAAAAATTGATACACTATTGATCTACATCAAATCGAGTGTTAGGCAAGAGGAAAGTTGGAGCCTTGGAGGAGACCTCAATGACTGTCGTACCTGTCACATCGGCCGATATCGATGGCGCGGAAGTGTCGTGGTTCGCAGCCCTTTGCTCTGACGATTATCAATTTCTCGGGGTGCCTGATGGAGCTTTGCGGTCGAGCTTCGAGCACTGCTCCGACATCGTCCAGAAGGCCGAGCAGCTGGGCTTTCGCAACATCCTCTGCCCTTCCTCCTATCAGGTAGGCCAGGACACGCTGAGCTTCGTCGCCGGCTGTGCCCCGATCACGTCCAAGATCAACATGCTCGCCGCCATCCGCTGCGGCGAGATGCAGCCGATCATGCTGGCGCGCACGGTTGCGACCCTCGACCACATGCTCAAGGGCCGCCTGACGCTCAACGTCATCAGCTCGGATTTTCCAGGCGAAGTCGCAGACAGTGCCTTCCGCTACAAGCGCAGCCATGAGGTGGTCGAGATCCTCCGCCAGGCGTGGACGCGTGACACGATCGACCACGAAGGCGAGGTCTACCAGTTCAAGGGCGTCTCGACCGAGCCCGCCCGCCCGTATCAGCAGAACGGTGGCCCACTCCTCTATTTCGGCGGCTATTCCCCCGATGCGCTGGAGCTCTGCGGCGCGCAATGCGACGTCTATCTGATGTGGCCGGAGAAGAAGGACCAGCTCGCCGAGCGGATGAAGGCTGTGCATGCGCGCGCCGAAGCCCATGGCCGGACCCTCGATTACGGTCTGCGCGTCCACATGATCGTCCGCGACACCGAGAAGGAAGCCCGCGAATACGCCGAATACATCGTATCGAAGCTCGATGACGAATATGGCAAGCTGATCCGCGATCGTGCACATGACTCGATCTCGCTCGGTGTCGCCCATCAGGCCCGCGCCCGCGAGCTCGCCGACCAGTTTGGCTATATCGAGCCGCACATGTGGACCGGCATCGGCCGCGCCCGCTCCGGCTGTGGTGCAGCACTCGTCGGCTCCACCGACCAGATCCTCTCGGAACTGGAAGAGTATAGGAAGATGGGCATCCGCGCCTTCATCCTGTCAGGATATCCGCATATCGACGAGGCGGTTCACTTCGGCACCAAGGTGCTGCCGGAACTCAAGACTGTCTCGCTTCCCCACGCTTATGGCCGCGTCCCCTCGGAAACGCCGCCCACACCTCTCGGAAATGGAGTTCGCCGCTGATGCAGCGCGTCAATCTTACCCCTGATCTCACCTTCAGCCGCCTGGTCTACGGCATGTGGCGCATCGGCGACGATGCCGACACCTCGCCCAAGCATGTGCAGGCCAAGATCGAGGCCTGCCTCGCCCAGGGCATCACCACCATGGATCAGGCCGACATCTATGGCGGTTACACCGCAGAAGCGATCCTCGGCAACGCGCTGAAGGCCTCCCCCGGCCTGCGCGACAAGCTCGAGATCGTCACCAAATGCGATATCGTCGCCCCGGTCGGTCGCCATTCGGCAGCCCGCGTCAAGTACTACGATACGTCGGCGGCTCACATCACCGCCTCGGTCGAAGCCTCGCTCACCGACATGGGCACCGATCATGTCGACCTGCTGCTGATCCACCGCCCCGACCCTCTGATTGATCCCGATGAAACGGGCCCGGCTCTCGATGCGCTCGTAGCGTCCGGCAAGGTACGCGCCGTTGGCGTTTCCAATTTCCGCCCCTGGGACTTCTCGCTGCTGCAGTCTTCGATGGAGAACAACCTCGTCACCAACCAGATCGAGATGAGCCTGCTTGCGACAGATACCTTTGTGAACGGCGATCTCGCCTATTTGCAGGAACGCATGGTGTCGCCGATGGCCTGGTCGCCGCTGGGTGGCGGACGCCTCCTCGACGGATCGAAGCCGGAACTCCTGTCGGCCCTGAAGCGCATTGGCGCAGAAAATGGCGTCGACGAAACGGCTGTCGCGGGTGCCTGGCTGCTGCGTCATCCGGCCACCATCATGCCGGTCATGGGCACCAATTCACTCGATCGTATTGCCAAGATTGCAGACGCGACGAAGGTGGAGCTGGATCGCCAGACCTGGTTCGAGCTTTATACTCTTGCGATCGGACAGGAGGTCGCCTGATGATGGCTGCTAATGACATTCATGCGTTGGAGGCCGTCTTCGTTCCCGGCGCCGACAACCATCGTGCTTTTCGCAATGCACTGGGCAGCTTCACCACGGGTGTGACCGTGGTGACCGCGACGACCTCAGACGGTCCGATCGGCATGACGGTGAACAGCTTTGCCTCGGTTTCGCTCGATCCGCCTCTGGTGCTCTGGTCGCCGGCCAAGAGTTCATCTCGATACGGCGCATTTACGGGCGCCCGACATTTCGCGATCCACGTGCTCGGCGCGGATCAGGATCACCTGAGCGCCGCCTTCACACGCGGCGGCAATGGCTTCGACGGGATCGAGGTCAGGTTCAACGACGAAGGCGTGCCGGTTCTGCCCGGCACGCTCGCGCGTTTCGAATGCGCCGAACAGGCGCAGCATGACGCCGGGGATCACACGATCATCATCGGCAGGGTGTTAAGGGTCGCACATCGGCAGGGAGAACCGCTGTGCTTCTCGGGGGGACGGTTCGGACGCTTCGCCGTCTGAATTGAATTTGGGAGGAGGTCGTCGGCAGCATGAAATACATGCTGCGGCGCGACGGTCGAAGACGATCCGGAACAAGTCTGCGAGTAGAAGATTGCTCCGCGCGGATCTGAATGGGGAACAGCCGTGTTTGTGCGGCGGGAACAAGTCTTCGATAGTGCGCCGAATTGACCGATGACAAGAAACGGGTGGAGACATGACGGCACTTTCGAACCTGACCAATCTGCTCGGCCGGCTGAACGCTGCCGTGTTGACGGTCGGATTGTGGCTTGGGGCCGGCGCACTCGGCATCATGCTCGTGTTCATTCTCGTTCAGGTCTTCTTTCGCTACGTCCTCGGCAATGCTCTGCCCTGGAGTGAGGAAGGCTCCCGTTTCCTGATGCTCTGGATGACGGGCTTGATGGTGCCGACGGCATTCCGCCAGGGCGGCTTTGTCGCCATCACGATGATCCTCGACATCTTTCCGCGTCTGATCGGCGGCCTGATCAACCTGCTTTTCCTTGGACTGGCGGCGGTCCTGCTTTATGTCGCCATGCGCATCGGCTGGGCTGAAGTGACAGGGCTCGGCGGACGATTTGCCATGCCGGCGATTTCCGTACCAACATCTCTGGACCTCAGCACCTGGATGAAGGTGCCGCGCGGCTGGATGATGGCTTCGCTCGCAACGGGTGTAACCATGATGTTTGTGGTCAGCATCGAACTGATCCTGCGCAGCCTTATCGAACTGACAGGACATCAAGAAAAGCTCGAGCCGGTCGCCTCGCTCGCAGGACTGGGAGCCGAGTGATGCTGACACTTTTCCTCCCCCTTTTCATGATCCTTCTGCTGCTCGGCTTTCCGATCGTGTTCGGCCTGATCGCAGCGCCCGGCATTCTGCTCTGGCTGAACGGCCAGGAGCGCGACATCGTGCTTCTCTATCGCAATGTCTATAACGGGATGGACAGCTTCCCGCTGATGGCGATCCCTTTCTTCATGCTGGCCGGGGAACTGATGAACCGGGCCGGCATCACCATGCGTCTCGTCGAGTTCGCCCAGGCGGTGATCGGCCATCTGCGCGGCGGCCTCGCGCACGTCAACATTTTGTCCTCGATGCTGTTTGCCGGCCTGTCAGGCTCGGCCGTGGCGGACGTATCCGCACTTGGCTCGATGCTGATCCCGGCGATGGAGAAGCAGGGCTACAGCCGAAAATTTGCGACCGCCGTCACGGCGGCATCCTCGATCATCGGCCCGATCATCCCACCGTCCGGCATCATGATCATCTATGCCTATGTCATGGGCGAAAGCGTGGCTGCGCTTTTCCTGGCTGGCATCGTTCCGGGTGTCCTGATCGGCCTCAGCCTCATGGCGATCGTCTACCTGCTTGCCGATCGCGAGAACCTGCCCGCTGCGACGACCCGAGCAACCTGGTCCGAACGTGGCCGCGCAAGCCTCAATGCCTTCTGGCCGCTGATGACACCGGTCATCATCATGGGTGGTATTCTCGGCGGCATCTTCACGCCGACGGAAGCCTCTGCCGTTGCCGTCGGCTACGCAATCTTCATTGGCCTCTTCGTGCTGCGCAGTCTGAAACTCGGCGACATGCCGAGAATTCTGATGCGCGCCGCCATGACCTCGGCGGTTGTCCTGCTTCTCGTAGGCGCAGCAATGGCCTTCAAGACGGTCGCCAGCCTTTCGCACACGCCTGAGCTGCTGGCCTCGATCATCCTGAGCCTGAGTGAAAATCCGCTGGTCCTGTTGCTGCTGATCAATCTGCTGCTCTTCGTCGTTGGCATGTTCCTCGATGCAGGTCCGGCAATCATCATTCTCGGCCCGATCCTCGGCCCCATATTCACACAGATGGGTGTGGATTCCGTCCACTTCGCCATCATCATGGCGGTCAACCTGACGGTTGGCCTTCTGACCCCACCCATGGGCCTGGTACTCTTCGTCTCGTCGTCCGTCTCCGGCCTAAAGGTCGAGACGATCGCCAAGGCCACACTGCCGTTCTTGGCGGCGGAAATCGTTGTGATCTTCCTGATCACCTATTTCCCCGCTTTGACGCTCACGCTCCCGCGCCTTGCGGGCTTCGTCGACTAACTTGAGAAAAGGGAGGAACCAGAATGCTCAAGTCCATGTTGAAAACCGTGCTGCTGGCCAGCGCACTCACCATCACCGGTGTTGCGCAGGCAGCAGACATCACGCTGCGCGCCACCGCCAACTCCAACGAAAACGACGAGGATTATGATGGCCTTGTCGTCTTCAAGAACTATGTCGAGAACGCCTCGAACGGCGCGATCGCCGTCGAACTCTTCATCGGTACCCAGCTCTGCGCCACGGGTGAAGAATGCCTCCAGGGCGTCGCCGACGGCTCGCTCGATATCTACATCTCGACCTCGGGCGGGGCAGCCGGCCTCTTCCCCTATATCCAGGTTCTCGACCTGCCTTACCTGATGAGCGACGACCGCGTGGCAGAGACCGTGCTGACCGGCGACTTCACACGCAAGCTGCGCGAAAAGGCCCTGGCCGATAGCGACAACAAGATCCGCCTGATGACCATCGGCAACACCGGCGGCTGGCGCAACTACGCCAATACTCAGAAGGCGGTGAAGACACCGGAAGATCTGAAGGGTCTGAAGATGCGCACCGTCCCGGCCGATCTGCCGCAGCAGGTGGCGACCGCCGTGGGAGCCGCGCCGACCCCGATCCCGTGGCCGGAACTCTTCACCTCGCTGCAGACCGGCGTGGTCGAAGGCACGGCAAACGGCATCACCGACATCATGTCCATGAAGTTCCCGGATGCCGGCCTGAAATATCTGACACTCGACGGCCACAGCTACATGGGCGCCTTCTGGTGGATGTCGAATGACCGCTTCCAGGGCCTGACGCCGGATCAGAAGCAGATCGTCGTTGACGGATTCGCAGCCCTTCAGCAGGCGACCTTCGCCTCGCCAAAGCGCAAGGAAATCGCCGCCTATCAGGACTTTGCCAAGGCCGGCGGCGAGATCTACGTGCCGACGCCTGCCGAGAAGGAAGCCTTCAAGACCGCCGTCTCGCCCGTCTTCGACTGGTTCAAGACGAATGTGACAGGCGGAGCCGAAGTGTTCGACCTGTTCACAGCAGCGGTTGCCGATGCCCAGAAGAAGGTTGACGCCGAACGCGCAGCTGATCTGAACTGACGACATCAGGGATGCGCGGTACGCCGCGCATCCCTTCATTCCGCCCTCCGCATCATCTGATACCACCATGCACGGGGCGCTCTACCAGAGGTGATCCATGCCAGACCCGTCCATTGCCTCGCCCAAGCAGGAGCGGGACAGCCGCCCCTTGACCCTGCGCGAGCGCTGGCAAGCCTTGTTTCCCGGTCTGTCCGTCACGGTCTTGATCGCTCTCGCATCCGCCTTTCTGTCTGAACATTACGGCGCACCGGCCATGCTGCTGGCGATCCTGATCGGGCTGGCCTTGCACTTCCTTGCAGAAGATCCGAAGACGGCAGCAGGCTTGGACTTCGCGTCGCGCACGGTGCTGCGGGTGGGCATTGCGTTGCTCGGCCTCAGGGTGAGTGTCGCGATGTTCGCCGAACTGGGTGCTGCGGTGATCGTCATGATCGTTGGCGCAGTCTTGCTCACCATCCTCTTCGGCATCCTCGCCTCGCGCCTCTCTGGCCAAGGCACACAGTTCGGCGTGCTGACGGGCGGCGCGGTCGCCATATGCGGCGCCTCGGCAGCCCTTGCGATCTCCGCGACGCTTGGAAACCGCAGCAAGGAAGCCGACCAGCAGATGGTCTTCACGGTCATCGGCGTCACCATGCTGTCGACGCTCGCCATGATCTTCTACCCGATCCTGGCAAGCCTTGCGGGTCTCGACGACCACCAGACCGGTATCTTTCTGGGCTCGACGATCCATGACGTCGCTCAAGTCGCAGGCGCCGGTTTCTCGGTCTCCGTCCCTGCAGGCGAGACAGCGGTTTTCGTGAAGCTCATCCGTGTGACTATGCTGGCCCCAGTCGTGCTGGTCGCCGCACTCGCCTTCCGCCGCACGGTCTCCGGCGACGTCAAGCGCCCGCCCCTCCTGCCTGGCTTCGTGGTCGCATTCCTATTGCTGGCTGCCTTGAACTCGCTCGTCAGCATCCCACCCGTGGTCGGCGACTGGGCGGGCATGGTCTCACGCTGGGCGCTGCTCGTGGCAATCGCCGCCGTCGGTGTGAAGACCTCCCTGCCCGAGGTTTTCAAGATCGGCGGACGGGCGATAGGCCTGCTGGTTGCCGACACCGTCTTCCTGGCGGCAATCGTGCTCGCCGTCCTGGTCTTTGTCGGACTGTGACCGCCTGCTCTTCGCCCATTGGGCAGCGGCGCAGAATCCGTTACAGCATCAGGTAAAATCGGCGGAGTGCGAGGAGGATCCATGGCAAAGACAACCAAGACACCGGCGAACGGCCTGAAGCCGGCGCTGACGCAGGATCCCCATGCCGTACGCGAGCCCCGCGCCAACAATCTCGAAATGGCGATTGGCCATGAGGTGCGCACCTATCGCAAGAAGCTCGGTATAACAGTTGCCGATCTCGCCGCGGCAACGGGCATGTCGGTCGGCATGCTCTCAAAGATCGAGAACGGCAATATATCGCCTTCGCTGACCACCCTTCAGGCGCTGTCCAAGGCGCTGGGAATGCCGATCACCGCCTTCTTCCGTGGCTTCGAGGAGCCGAAATCGGCGAGCTTCGTCAAGGCGGGCGAAGGCGTGAACCTGGAGCGCCGGGGAACCCGCGCCGGACATCATTACAGCCTGCTTGGCCATATCGAAAACAACACCTCGGGCGTCGTCGTCGAGCCCTATCTGATCACGCTGAACGCGGAATCGGACGTCTTTCCGACTTTCCAGCACGAAGGCATGGAGTTCCTCTACATGCTGGAGGGCGAAGTAGTTTATCGCCACGGGGATAGCCTCTACCGGATGCAGGCAGGCGATAGCCTCTTCTTCGACGCCGACGCCCCGCACGGCCCGGAAGAGCTCGTAAGCCTGCCGGCGCGCTACCTCTCGATCATCTCCTATCCACAACACCGATAGTTGCCCAACAGGAAAACTTTATTCCCTTCGATTGATTTTCGTGATCGCCGCTGCTAGCCCTTTCTCCAGAGACTTTGGAGGGCGTGGCGATGTGCGGCATTGTAGGTCTGTTTCTCAAGGACAAGGCGCTGGAGCCCCGGCTCGGCGACCTCCTCTCGGACATGCTGATCATCATGACCGACCGAGGACCGGACTCGGCCGGCATCGCCATCTATGGCGGCGTCGACGGCAAGACCGCCAAGGTCACGATCCAGTCCGCCACGCCGGAAAGTGATTTTACGGGCCTCGCCGAAGATCTGGCCAAGGCGGGGATCGACGCAGCCGTCTCCCTCAAGAGCACTCACGCGGTCATTTCGATCCGTGCAGCCCAGTTGACCGAGATCCGCGCGGCCCTTGCCGAAATCCGCCCTCACGTCCGCATTATGGGCTCCGGCGAAAGCGTCGAGATCTTCAAGGAAGTCGGCCTTCCCAAGGACGTCGTGCAGCGCTTCGGTGTGCGTACCATGGGTGGCACCCACGGTATCGGCCATACCCGTATGGCCACCGAGAGTGCTGTCACCACGCTCGGCGCCCACCCCTTTTCGACAGGCGCAGACCAATGCCTCGTGCACAACGGCTCGTTGTCGAACCACAACAATCTGCGCCGCGAGTTGATCCGCGAAGGCATGTCCTTCGAGACCGAGAACGATAGCGAAGTGGCAGCGGCCTATCTCACGGCAGAAATGGCAAAGGGCAAGGATTTGGGGCAAGCACTGACCGGTGCGCTTGATGATCTCGATGGCTTCTTCACCTTCGTTGTCGGGACCAAGACCGGTTTCGGCGTCGTGCGCGACCCGATCGCCTGCAAGCCAGCCGTCATGGCCGAGACCGACCAGTATGTCGCCTTCGGCTCGGAATACCGCGCCCTGGTCAACCTGCCGGGCATCGAGACCGCCCGCGTCTGGGAGCCGGAACCGGCGACCGTCTATTTCTGGGACCATGAAAAGGCCGCCTGAACCGCGACACCGAGAAAGCTTGCACAATGCCAATCTTCGATCTCTCCCATACCCCGCTTCGCGAGTTGAACAGCGCGCTCCACAATCTCGGCACCGGCGCAAACGACCTCGAATTCGAGGTGGTGAACCCGCGTGGCCATCATGCTGTTGCCGTCGGCATCGATGCGCCTGTCACCGTCGAGGTGAAGGGATCGGTCGGCTATTACTGCGCCGGCATGAATGACGGTGGCACCGTCACCATCCATGGCTCGGCTGGTCCTGGCGTGGCTGAAAACATGATGTCCGGCACGGTGGTGATCGAGGGCGACGCCTCGCAATATGCTGGCGCCACCGGTCGCGGCGGCCTGCTCGTCATCAAGGGCAATGCCGCCTCCCGCTGCGGCATCTCGATGAAGGGCATCGATATCGTCGTGCACGGCTCGATCGGCCACATGTCGGCCTTCATGGGCCAGTCCGGCCACCTCGTCGTCTGCGGCGATGCGGGTGAGGCCCTGGGCGACAGCATCTATGAAGCGAAACTTTTCGTACGCGGCTCGGTGAAAAGCCTCGGCGCCGATTGCATCGAAAAGGAAATGCGCGCCGAACATCTCGAAAAGCTCGCCGAACTGCTGACCAAGGCCGGCGTGAGCGACGTGCAACCCGAAGAGTTCAAGCGCTACGGCTCGGCCCGCAAGCTCTACAATTTCAACATCGACAATGCCGACGCGTATTGAGGCGAGGAAAAGCTGATGAGCTACCACAACCCCTTCACCCCGCCGCGCAAGTCCGCCACTTTCGATGACCACACACTCGCCGAAATCCGCCGAGCGGCAGCTACCGGCATCTATGACATCAGAGGCGGCGGCACGAAGCGCAAGGTGCCGCATTTCGATGACCTGCTGTTCCTCGGTGCATCCATCTCCCGCTATCCGCTCGAAGGTTACCGCGAGAAGTGCGATACCTCGGTGGTCCTCGGCACCCGCTTTGCCAAGAAACCGATCGAGCTGAAGATCCCGATCACCATTGCCGGCATGAGCTTCGGCGCCCTCTCCGGCAATGCCAAGGAAGCCTTGGGACGCGGCGCAACACTCGCAGGCACCTCAACCACGACGGGCGACGGCGGCATGACCGATGAGGAACGCGGCCATTCCGAAAAGCTGGTCTACCAGTATCTTCCCTCCCGCTACGGCATGAATCCGAAGGATCTGCGCCGCGCCGATGCGATCGAAATCGTGGTCGGTCAGGGGGCGAAGCCCGGCGGCGGCGGCATGCTGCTCGGCCAGAAGATCTCCGACCGCGTTGCCCAGATGCGCAACCTGCCGATGGGCATCGACCAGCGCTCCGCCTGCCGCCACCCAGACTGGACCGGCCCCGACGATCTCGAGATCAAGATCCTCGAACTGCGCGAAATCACCGATTGGGAAAAGCCGATCTATGTGAAGGTCGGCGGCGCCCGCCCCTATTACGACACCGCTCTTGCCGTGAAGGCTGGCGCCGATGTCGTCGTGCTCGACGGCATGCAGGGCGGAACGGCGGCGACGCAGGACGTCTTCATCGAAAATGTCGGCATGCCGACGCTCGCCTGTATCCGCCCGGCCGTTCAGGCACTGCAGGACCTCGGCATGCACCGCAAGGTGCAGTTGATCATCTCCGGCGGCATCCGCTCGGGCGCTGATGTGGCGAAGGCCTTGGCGCTCGGTGCAGACGTCGTCTCGATCGGCACGGCAGCGCTGGTCGCCATCGGCGACAATGACCCGAAGTGGGAAGAGGAATACCAGAAGCTGGGCACCACGGCCGGGGCCTATGACGACTGGCACGAAGGCAAGGACCCGGCCGGCATTACCACCCAGGATCCAGAGCTCGCCTCACGCCTCGATCCGGTCGCCGCAGGTCGCCGCCTTGCCAACTACCTGAAGGTCATGACGCTGGAAGCGCAAACGATCGCCCGTGCCTGCGGCAAGAACAAGCTGCACAATCTGGAGCCGGAGGATCTCTGCGCACTGACGATGGAGGCTGCCGCCATGGCCCAGGTGCCCCTCGCCGGCACCAGCTGGTATCCCGGCAAGGGAGGTTTTTAAAAGCCCTGATGGCCGCATCCTGATCCCACGGATGCGGCCATTGTTTTTCAACACATGTGTCTCAATCCATAAAAACAGGGGAACGACGTGACACAGGATCTGGCAGGCTTCGCTGCGGAGCGAGGCATCAAATACTTCATGATCAGCTTCTCCGATCTCTTCGGCGCCCAGCGTGCCAAGCTGGTCCCGGCACAGGCGATCGCAGAGATGCAGAAGGACGGCGCCGGTTTCGCGGGATTTGCCGCTTGGCTCGATCTGACGCCGGCCCATCCCGACCTTTTCGCCATTCCGGATGCCTCTTCCGTCATCCAGCTCCCATGGAAGCCTGAGGTCGCCTGGGTTGCCGCCGATTGCATGATGGAAGACGAACCGGTCGCTCAGGCGCCGCGCGTCATGCTCAAGCGCCTGGTCGCGGAAGCGGCAGATCTGGGTCTGCGCGTGAAAACCGGCGTCGAACCGGAATTCTTCCTGATCTCTCCAGACGGCGAGACGATCTCGGATGAATACGACAGGGCCGAAAAGCCCTGTTACGACCAGCAGGCGCTGATGCGCCGCTATGATGTGATCGCCGAGATCTGCGACCACATGCTGGAGCTCGGCTGGAAGCCCTACCAGAACGACCACGAAGATGCGAACGGCCAGTTCGAGATGAACTGGGAGTATGACGACGCGCTGAAGACGGCCGACAAGCATTCCTTCTTCAAGTTCATGGTGAAGTCGGTCGCCGAGAAACACGGGCTGCGCGCCACCTTCATGCCGAAACCCTTCAAGGGTCTCACTGGCAACGGTTGCCATGCGCATATCTCGGTCTGGGACATCGATGGCAAGGTGAATGCCTTCGCCGACAAGAACATGCCTTTCGGCCTGTCGGCCAAGGGCAAGACCTTCCTTGGCGGCATCATGAAACACGCCTCGGCACTCGCCGCGATCACCAATCCGACGGTCAATTCCTACAAGCGCATCAACGCCCCGCGCACTGTCTCCGGCGCCACCTGGGCACCGAACACCGTCACCTGGACCGGCAACAATCGCACGCACATGGTGCGCGTACCCGGTCCTGGCCGCTTCGAGCTGCGCCTGCCAGACGGCGCCGTAAACCCGTACCTGTTGCAGTCGATCATCATCGCGGCAGGCTTGAGCGGGCTCAAGAGCAACGCCGATCCCGGCCCGCATTACGACATCGACATGTACCGCGACGGCCATACGGTGAAGGATGCGCCCCGGCTACCGCTGAACCTCCTCGATGCCCTACGAGCCTTTGAACTGGACGACGTGTTGAAAGCAGCGCTTGGGTCTGAATTCTCAGACGCCTATCTCAAGCTCAAGCATGACGAGTGGAACAGCTATTGCGGGCACTTCACGGCCTGGGAGCGCCAGACGACACTGGACGTCTGACGCTCTGGATCAGCCGGCGATATCGATCCGTCGTTCGCTGTCGGCATCGAACAGGTGCAGATGCGCCGGATCGAAGCCAAGCGACATCATCTCGCCCGACCTGAGAGGCTGACGATCCGTCACGACCACGTTGATCTCGGGTGTCGTGGAAGACGTGATATAGGTCATTGAGCCCGTGCTCTCGACGACACCGACCGGCAGTCGGATCTGTGCGTCTGCTTCCTGAACCAGCCTGAGATGCTCTGGCCGCAGGCCGACAATCAGCTTTGAGGCTGTTGGCAGAGGCCGATCCAGGGTCACGAATTGTGGATTGCCGAGTTCGAAAACCAGAGACCGCCCATCGGCACCCACCTTGGCCGGGATGAAGTTCATCGCCGGCGAACCGATGAAGCCGGCAACGAACTTGTTGACCGGCCGATCGTAGAGCTCGAGCGGAGGCCCCTGCTGCTCGATCACGCCATGCCGCATGACGACGACGTGATCGGCCATGGTCATCGCCTCGATCTGGTCATGGGTGACATAGACGGAGGTGGCACCTAGCCGGTCATGCAACGACCGGATTTCCTTGCGCATGTGCACGCGAAGGGCGGCATCGAGATTGGACAACGGCTCATCGAACAGAAACGCTTTGGGATGCCGGATGATCGCCCGGCTCATCGCCACGCGCTGGCGCTGGCCGCCGGAGAGCTCGCGCGGATAACGATGCAACAGGTTGGACAAGCCCGTCGTCGCCGCCACCTCTTCCGCTGCCTTCTTCGCCTCTGCCTTCTTCACACCCCGAATACGCAGTGAATAAGTGAGGTTCTCTTCAACCGTCATGTGCGGATAGAGCGCATAGGACTGGAAGACCATGGCAAGGTCGCGCTTGCGCGGCGGTACGCCATTCATGCGCTCGCCTGCAATGATCAGGTCACCTGCCGAGATGCTTTCGAGCCCGGCCAGCGACCGCAGCAAGGTAGACTTGCCGCAACCGGACGGTCCGACCAGCGCCACGAAGGAGCCCTTGCGAATCTTGAGATCGATGTCGCGCAGCGCGTGATAGGCGCCGTAATATTTGTTGACGCCGGATAATTCGATCTGATGGGTCATTTGAGAGCTCCAGACGTGAGCCCGGAGACGATCCGGCGCTGCAAGAGAACAAAAACGGCAAGGATGGGTGTCACATAGATCGTGGCAAAGGCCATGATGTTGTTCCACTCATTGGTATTGGGGCCCATGAAGGAATTAAGGCCGACGCTTGCGGGTTGGTATTCGACCGCCTGGATGATCGACTTCGAATAGACGAACTCGCCGAAGGCCTGCATGAAGATCAGGATGGCGGACACCAGGATGCCGTTGCGCGCGAGCGGCAGAACGATGTGGAAGAAGGCACCGATCCGCGAATTCCCATCAACCAGCGCCGCCTCCTCGAGCTCCATCGGCACGCTCATGAAAGTGGCGCGCACCAAAACGACGAAGAAGGGCATGCTCTTCGCAGCAATCGCGATGATCACGGCGGTACGCGGGTATTCGAGCATGCCGAGCTGCGAGAAGCCGACGAAGATGGGGGTAATCATCAAGGAGGCCGGCAGCACCTGCAGCATCAGGATCAGGAAGAGCCCGATATCGATCCATCCGTTGCGATAGCGAGCAAGCACGTAAGCGCAACCGGTTCCGAGAACCGTGATCAGAGCGACCGCGCCGAACGCGATGACCAGCGAATTCCACATATAGCGGGCAAGGTTGCGGCTCTCCCAGACATAGGCATAGGTCGACCATTGCGGATCGGACGGCCAAAAGCTGGGCGGCGTGGCGAACATCGCGGAACCGCTCTTCAAGGTGGTGATGTACATCCAGTAGAGCGGGAAGAGATAGATTGCGGCGAGCACGATTGCGATCGCCAGCATCAGTCGGTTGCGCCAGGTCTCGCTCATCCGCGTACCTCCTGCTTGGTCGAGCGGACATAGACCACCGAAGCGAACATCACGACGACGATCATCAGGACAGAGATCGTGGCTCCACGGGCGAAGTCATATTGCCGGAAGGATTGATCCCAGGCCCAGTATTGCGCGACATTGGACGAATTGTTCGGCCCGCCCGATGTGATGGCGGCGAAGAGGTCGAACTGCTGCAGGGTAAAGATCAGCCCGAGCGAGATGATCGCCCCGATGGTCGAGCGCATCATCGGCAGCGTGATCGTCCAGAACCGTTGCCAGACATTGGCACCATCCAGTTCCGCTGCCTCGTAGAGATCTTTCGGGATACCGGAAAGACCGACGGAAAGCAGGATCATGTTGAAGGATGTCCCAAGCCAGATATTGGCGATGATCACGGCCCAGAGCGAGTAGTTCGGATCCGAGCGCCAGAAGATGTTCTGCGAGATGATGCCTGCTTCCCGCAGGACGTAGTTCAAGACGCCGAAATCACCCGACAATATCAAGTTCCAGATCGCCCCGACGACGAGACCGGGCATGACCCAGGAGACGAGAAAGAGACCGCGTAGCCAGGACGCGCCTGGAAAATTCGTCCAGAAGAAAAGAGCAAGACCAAAGCCGATAACGAACTGCCCGGCGATCGAAGCCACGACGAAGATCGCCGTGTTGCTCAGGATCGGCCAGGTCTCGCGTTGAGCGAACAAGGAGACATAGTTCTTGAAGCCGACAAAGGGCCGGAAGAACGTCCCGAGCGAGAACATGTCGACTTCCTGGAAACTCATCAGCACGTTGTAGAGCAACGGCAAGCCGGACAGAACGAAGAGAAAGGCGAGCGGCAGCGCCATCAGGCCGATATCGAAACCGCGGCCATCAGTCAGGCTGGACAGTATCTTGCGCATGCTGGTCTCCGCATCGCGATTGACATCTCCGGTCAGGCCGCCCCCGCCACTTGTCGGAACGAGGACGGCCCTCCGGGAGATAGGTTGAACAGGGATCCGACACGTTGAGAGCAGGTCTTCGGACCCCTGCGGATAGGGTCAACCGGTGATGGCCGCGATGGTTTCAGCCGCTTGATCGAGCGCTTCCTTAGGCGACGATTGACCCGTGAGCGCCGCCTGGATGGCATCCTGGATCGCCTTGGAGATCTTCGGCCATTCGGGATGCGGCCCGCGCGGCTGGGCATATTGCAATTGCTCCTGGAAGACCTTGAGGGCCGCGTCCTTCCTCTCGTTGCCGGTCGCCGGCAGGATTATGTCGGAACGGGCCGGCAGCTGGCCAAATTTCTCGAACATCTGGTCATCTTGTGCGGCAAAGTATTCCAGGACCTTGAAGGCTTCTTCCGGTTGCTTCGTGTTGGCGAAAATTGCCCAGTTGAAGTCACCCATGGCCGACGAGCGCTCGGCACCGGCTTCCGGCACCGGCAGAAGCGCCACGCGCCAGTCGAACTTGGCTTCATCGCTCATCCGGTTCAGCTCCCATGGCCCGGAGATCGCCATGGCCGCATTCCCAGAGTTAAAGGTGCCGGTGGAATCCCACTGTCCGCGCGTCAGGCTGTCAGGAGAGGCGAGCTTCTCGTCCATCAGGATTTTCCAAGTCTCGAGCGCCTTCACAGCGCCCTCGGCATTGATTGCCTGGTAGCCGCCACCGCCCATCTGCGCCCAGGGAAGAAACTGGAAGGTCCCCTCTTCGCTGGCCTTGGCCGAAAAAGCGAGGCCGTAGACGTTTTTCGCCGGATCGTTGAGCTTACGCGCGGCATCGAGGAGTTCCGCCCAGGTCTGCGGCGGCTTGTCCGGATCGAGGCCCTTCTCCTTGAACATGTCGGCATTGTAGTAGAGGGCGATCGTGTTGGTGGCCTTCGGCACACCGAAGAGCTTCCCGTCCCAGGTCACCGAATTAAGCGGTCCGGCAAAGTAGTTTTCGGTCTTGATGGCTTCCGATTTCGCGATCCGGTCCGTCAGGTCGAGAAAGGCGCCACGTGAGGCAAACAAGGCATGCTCGGGGTTGTCGATCGCGATGATATCGGGCGCCTGTCCGGTCGAATAGGCGCGCATCGCCTCGCTGACGACGTCGTCGAACTGGATCTGGCGGTATTCGACCGTGATGCCGTTGCCGAGTGCATTGAAGTCCTTGATCAGATTGGGTGCCGGCTGGATGTCGCGGTCGAGCGACCAGACGGTGATCTTCACGTCCTCTGCCTGGGCCGATAGCCCGAACAAGGAGACACTGGCCAGCGCCAAGGCGCCGAAGGCGATATGCTTGCGAATACCCATGGTTTCCTCCTCTTGGGTTTTTGCATGGGCCTTGTCCTCCACAAGACCCATATTTCCGAAAGCTCAGACCGGATCGGTGACGAAATCCCCGCCCCGGCAATTCTTCAGGTAATTCAGGCCATGCACCTGGCCGGTCATTTCCAGCGCGTCGCGATAGACCGGATCGTGCCAGCCCTCGATGTCGATCGAGCCGGACCAGCCCGCGATCCGGAGCTCGGAAATCACATCCGTCCAGTTGGTGTCGCCGAAGCCCGGCGTGCGCATGAAGACGAAGGGATGCTTGCCGAAGACGCCGTGTTCACGGATCACGTCCCAGCGGATCGTCGCGTCCTTGCCATGCACATGGAAAAACTTGTGCGCCCATTTGCGGATCTGCGGGATCGGATCAATCAGATAGACCATCTGATGGCAGGGCTCCCATTCGAGCCCGATGTGATCGTCCGGCGTCTCGTTGAAGATCAGCTCCCAGGCATCCGGATTGTGCGCGATGTTCCAGTCGCCGGTCTGCCAGTTGCCGTCCATGGCGCAGTTTTCGAAAGCGATCTTCACGCCCTTGTCGGCAGCACGCTTGGCGAGCTCGCTCCAGATTTCGCGATAGCGCGGCAGGCTCTCCGTCAGTGGGCGGTTACGGATACGACCCGTAAAACCGGCGACGCAGGTCGCGCCGAAATGATGGGCATTGTCGATGCAATCCTTCCAGCCCTGAAGGGTCTGGAGATCCACGTCGGTCTCTTCCAGCGGATTGCCGAACATGCCGAGCGTCGAGATGGTGATGTCGCGATCGCCGATCGCCTCGACGCAACGCTTGCCGAGATCGGCAAGATCCTGACCGTTGGTGGTCTGCCAGAAGAAGGGCTCGAAGCTCTCGAAGCCCATATCGGCGATCTGTCCGATCCGCTCGGCCGCCTTGCCGCCGCTGGCGCTGACCATGGTTCCGATGCGGATGGAATGTGCAGAATTGCTCACGGGCTCAGTATCCTTCGACTGAAATGCTGACGGGAAGTCCGGTCCTGGCGCTTTCGATCGCGCCGAACACCATGGACAGGCTCTTGATATTGTCGTCGCTCGCAGTCTCGGGCTTCCGCCCGGATTTTACGGCGTCGATGAATTCCGCGAGTACGCTCCGATGCCCGTGCGTCTCGTCCTCGTCAGGCGCCAACGGCACGGGCAAGATTTGCTGACCGCGCAGCAGGCCGGGCTCACTGCCGGCGACCGTGGCCTCGAAGCCTTCTTCGCCGTCCCAAGTGATCATGCCCTTCGAGCCGACGAGCCTCCAGGCGCTCTCCCAGCTCGTACGCCGCCCTTCGGCGCACCAGGAGCCGCGATAGGTGAAGACAGCATCGCCAGAGAGCTTGAAAATCGCGTTCGCCGACGCGCCATGGGCATACCAGGAGCCGGGCGGATTGCTCTCGACGCAATAGACCGAAAGCGGCTGCTTGCCGGATACGAAGCGGGCGGCATCGAAGGTGTGGATCGCCATGTCGAGCAGAAGCACATTGTCCATGGCCTCGCGGAAACCACCAAAATGCGGCCCGAGGAAGAAGTCGCAATGAATTCCGGAGAGCTCCCCGATCAAGCCATCCTCGACGGCGCGACGCAGGCGTCGGACACCGGAGATGAAACGACGATTCTGGACCACGGCATGAACTCGGCCAGTCTCTGCGGCGAGGGAAAGCAGTGCCTTGGCCTCATCCATGGATGTGGCGAGCGGCTTTTCGGACAGCACATGGCAGCCAAGCTTGAGCGCGGTCGAAACGACGGCGAAGCGCGCCGACGGCACCACCACGTCGAACACCATGTTCGCGCGCGTCGCCTCGATCACCGATGCGAGATCCGTTCCGATGGTCACGTTTTCCAGGGCGAATTCAGCCGCGAGCGCCTTCGCCGTCGTCGGGTCGAGGTCGACGAGACCGACAATTTCGACCTCTCGGCCCAAATCGGAAGCAGACTGAAGCGCTCGAAGCCAGCCTTTAGCCATAGCTCCGCACCCGCACAAAACGGCTCTTGATGTCACTGATATCCTCCCAGGGATGAGTGAAACTGCTCTTCCGCACATCCCGTAAACGTTTACGACACTATGAACGAGACCCCGCATGTGTCAATAGTTTTTCGTAAACGATTACGGACCACCGCTTGGGGAGGGGAAATGACAGGCATTCGCGAGCTGGCCGAACATCTGGATATTTCCATCGGTACGGTTTCGCGCGCGCTGAATGGCAAGCCCGACGTCAACGAGGAGACACGCCGACGCGTTCTGGAAGCCGCAGAGAAGCTGGGTTACGTGGCCAACCAGGCCGGCCGCTCGCTACGCAAGGGCGCAACCGGCATAATCGGCTTCATGATGCAGACCGGCCATGACATTACCGGCCAAGGAGATACCTTCTTCATGCGCGTCTTCGACGGCATGCAGACGGTGCTTGCCCGCCACAAGCTCGACCTCGTCGCCCTGCTCTGCTCATCGGAAGAAGATCCGGACGCTTACCTGAAGCGAATCGTCGCCCGGGGGTTCGCCGATGGCATCATCCTGTCGGCCACGCGCCACCAGGATCCCCGCTTCGAGCTCCTGCACAAGACGAAGATACCCTTCATCACCCTTGGGCGAAGCCAGACGGATGTCGGCCAGCCCTGGTACGATCTGGATTTCGAAGGCATGGCAGAAGACGCAATCGAACGCCTTGTGGCGCGCGGCCACAAGCGGATTGCGATCAGCCGTCCCCATGGCGACATCAATCTCGGCCATGTGTTCGAGAACCACTGCCGCGTCGTGCTCGCCCGCCACGGACTGGAGCTCGACCCAGCGCATGTCTATCGCTCCGGCCCGAATGAACCTGGCGGCTATCACGTCGCCCAGCAGGTGATGAAATCACGCGACCGCCCCACAGCGATCATCCTCCTCAACGAGGCGACCGTGGTCGGCTTTTATCGCGGCCTGCAGGAAGTGGGATTGAAGCCGGGCAAGGATATCGCGGTCATCGGCCAATACAGCCCCCAGGCCCAGTTCCTGCACCCGGTTCTCACCTGCTTTCGCCCGGATTTGAGGGGGCTCGGGATCGCCTTGGCAGAAAGCCTGCTGGCGACCATGCCGGATTTCACGCACCACTATCCGGATGCTGTTCGCAGGCGCCTTTGGCCGATGATCCTGATCGAGGGTGAGAGCGACTGATCCAACTGCCGGCTCAGGCCCGCAATGCCTCTTGCCGATAGCCGGTGTCGATCGTCACGCTTCCCCCAACCGCACGCGAGACACAGGCACACATCTTCTCTCCCTCGTGTCGCTCTTCCGGAGAGAAGAACACGTCACGATGATCGATCGGCGTGGATGCGTCGACGATGCTGACCGCGCACAATCCGCATTCACCGCGGCGACAGTCATAGACCATGTCGATCCCCGCCTCCATCAGCGCATCCAGCATGGTCTGGTCGGCGCGCACCTCGACGGTTCGGCCGTATTGCGGAACCGTGACCGAGAACGGTTGCTCGGCAAAGCGCCCGCTGTCGCCGAAGACCTCGAAGCGCAAGCGGCTCATCGAGCGACCACTCTCGCGCCAGGTATTGCGTGCGGCTTCCAGCAGACCGTGCGGACCACAGATATAGGCCTCGCCATCGACAGGAAGCGCGGCAAATTCAGCTGCGAGATCGAAGGCCTGGCCCTCGTCCTGCACGAAGGCCTCGAGACCATCCCCCAGCAAAGCCTGCAACTCATCAACAAAAGCCATCTGCGCCCGGCTTTTCGCCCCATAGATCAGCCGCACGGAATGACCGCGCGCGACCAGCGCCTTTGCCATGCCATAGATCGGCGTGATCCCGATACCGCCGGCGATCAGCAGATAACGCGACGCCCGCCAGGAGAGCTCGAAACGGTTCTCCGGCTCGGTCATCTCGGTCTCGTCACCGACAGCCATGTTCCAGACGAAGGCTGAGCCACCCCGACTGTTGGGATGCAGCTTGACCGCGATCTTCAGCGTGTCCGGCGCGCTCGGCAGCACCGTATAGGTTCGAATTGCCGGCTCACCCCGGATGACGACCTTGATATTGGTATGCGACCCCGGATCGAAGGCCTGCCGCAGCCCATCCACCGCGAAGGTGACGGCCCGGACATCCTCCGCCGGGGCTTCGATCGATATGACGCGGGCCGCGCGCCATTCCAGCTTGGAACGCATGAAATCCTCCCAGATGATCCCAGATCCGATCAGCCCGCCATCAGGGCAAGCGCCAGAACCTTGCGGCGCAGATCGGGTTGCTCCTCCAGCACGAAATCGAGGTTCTGCCGGGCAAGCCGCGCATGCTCCCGCGCCAGCGCCTCGGCCCGCGCCCCCTCCCGCAATTCGATCGCCGAAACGATTGCCTTGTGCTGCGCCTGCGCGACGACCAGCGTCCTGTAGAAGGCCGGCACATCGAACTCCGTGTTGACGAAGGCATTCGGGCTCGCAAAGGGCAGGCTCGTCATCCGCTCGATCTCCCGGCGCAGAACCTCGCTGCCGGCAAGGTCCCAGAGCAGGCGATGAAACCTGCCGTTCAGAGCCTCGTAGCGCTCGAAATCCATGGCAGACGGCTCGGCCAACAAGACATCGTCGAGTTGGGCGACGACCTCGCGAATGGCTTTCATCCGGGCCGGCGTCGCACCTCGCTCGGCGGCAAGCCGCGCGGCGGTGCCCTCCAGCACACCCCGCAACTCGATGGCATCGATCACCTCCTGCCGGCTGAACGAACGCACGGCGTAACCGCCGGACGGGATGAGCGCGACCAGGCCCTCCTGTTCGAGCCGCTGCAAAGCGGCACGAAGCGGCGTGCGCGACACCGAAAGACGCTCTGCGAGAGCGACTTCCGACAGCCGCTCGCCCGGTTCGATTTCACCCGTCAGGATAAGGTCACGCAGCCCAAGCAGCGCCTTTGCCGTCTGCTGTTTCGGAGCGCGTTCGTTATCAGCCGTCATGCCATCACTCCGCAGCGACCGCATGAGGCCCGGCCTGTGGCTTCAGTTCGGCGTCGATCATCCGGTCGATCAGCTTGCGCGCCCACATCGATCCGGCATCGATGTTGAGGTTGTAGAACTGGTGATCGGGATTGGCATCGATCGCCCGCTGCTGGGCTTCGAGCACCTCTTCGTCCTCGCGGAAGACACCGGCCACGCCTTCGCGCAGCTCATGCGTTCGCGCCTGGTTGCCGAGGTCGTAATTGCGGGCAAAGGCCCAGAAGTAGAGACAGGTCTTGTCCGTCGACGGCGTGATCGTGTTCAGCACATAGCCATTGACGCCCTTTGAGCGGTCACCCTGCTTGGCACCCGTGCCGGCCTCTGCAACGCCCACGTCGATGGTGACAGTGCAAGGCGCCTCGAAGCGGATGATCTGCCAGCGGTCGACCTTGCCCGGGCGACCAAACTGCTTGCGCCAGAAGGGCGGCGGGTCGATGTCTTCCATCCAGCGCGTGATGTAAGCGAAGCGATCGGAGTGGCTTGCCTCGAACGGCGCCTCGGCGACGGCGCGATTGCCGATCGACGAGCCGTGCACGAAGGTCTCGTGGGTGAGATCCATCAGATTGTCGACAACCAGACGATAATCGCACTTCACCTCGATCATCTTGCCATCGGCGGCCCAGTCGGGATCCTGGTTCCAGTGCATGTCGGGGATGAGTGCGGGATCGGCGAGCGCTGGATCGCCCGGCCAGATCCAGATGAAGCGATGCTTCTCGGCGATCGGATAGGACTTGACGCAGGCCGACGGATTGATCGTGTCCTGCGACGGCATGTATACACAGCGCCCCGTCTCGTCGAATTCGAGACCATGATAGCCACAGATGACGTTGTCACCCTCGAGCCGCCCGAGCGACAGCGGCACGAGCCTGTGCCAACAGGCATCAGCGAGCGCGACAGGGGTGCCATTTTCCTTGCGATACAGGACAACCGGCTTGTTGCAGATCGTCCGCGGCAAGAGCTGGCGCTTCAACTCGACATCATAGGCCGCCGCGTACCAGGCATTCAGCGGAAAGGTGGGTTTGGACATGACAGCTCCTCCTCTATCGAACGCTAGAGAGCCACAATGTATACATCATGTCAACAAAAGCTGCGGTGAGACGCTTCACAGGCGCGGAAACCCGCCCCTTTAGCGCCAGATGTATACACGCGCCATCAACCGGAAACTGGGGCTCCAAGACAACCGCATCACGCTCAGGAGCCACCGGAGCGCACTCCCTAGACTTGTTTTAATCAGGAATTCTGATACGCATTGAGAAATGCAGGGGGACCCGATTTGAGCAGCCGTTTTTTGATGATCACGCCGGAAGACGGCAAGGATGTCCTCAAGAGCCTCGCCGCGCCGGCACGATTGGCGATCCTGGAACTGCTTCACGCCAGAGGCCCACTCAACGTCAACGAGATTGCCGAGGTGCTGGAACTCCCGCAATCGACCACATCCACACATCTCAACCAGATGGAAGAAGCGGGCCTGGTTCGCACCGAGGTTCAGAAGGCACGCAAGGGCAGTCAGAAGATCTGTCATGCCGTTCATGACGAGATCGTCCTCACGTTTACGCGCCCCAATGAGGCGACGGACGAGGCAATCGAAGTCTCCATGCCGGTCGGCCTCTATAGCGGCTACGACGTCTACGCTCCCTGCGGCATGTGCGGCCCAGATGCGATCATCGGTTATCTCGACAGCCCCGACACCTTCCTGTCTCCGGACCGCATGAAGGCGGGCCTTCTCTGGTTCACGCGCGGCTACGTCGACTATCAGTTTCCCAACAATGCCAGGATCAAGGGCGCACCGATCCGGGAACTCGAGCTGCTCATGGAGCTCTCCTCGGAAGTGCCCGGCACCTCCGAAAACTGGCCGTCCGACATCACCATTTCTATCAATGGCAAGGCGGTCGCGACCTGGACCTCACCCGGCGATTTCGGTGACCGGCGCGGCAAGTTCACGCCTGACTGGTGGAAGCTGCGCGGCAGCCAGTATGGCGTTCTCAAAAGTTTCCGGGTGACGGACAACGGCACCTTCATCGATGGCATGCGGGTCTCCGAGACGACACTCGGCGACCTCGAACTGCTCGATCACCGATCGATCCGCGTTCGGATCGAAGTGCCGGAAACGGCCGAACATCCCGGCGGAATCAACATCTTCGGCCGAGGCTTCGGCAATTACGACCAGGACATTGTCCTGCGCATCAAGACCTGAAGCGCCCCCTCCTATTTCCCCTGCATGTTGCCGGATTGACCTCCGGTCGATCCCGTGTATCATATCCTCAATTATGATAGATATCCGAAAAACGGATATATTTGGAGGAAATGCACATGCGGGCTGTCGGCACCGTTCACCGCGATTACAAGATCAGCACGATCGATCCACGTCTGTATGGATCCTTCGTCGAACACCTCGGTCGCGCGGTCTACACCGGCATCTATGAGCCCGATCACCAGACTGCCGACGAAAACGGCATGCGCCAGGACGTGATCGACCTGGTACGCGAACTCGATGTCCCCGTAGTCCGCTATCCCGGCGGCAACTTCGTCTCGGCCTATAACTGGGAAGATGGCATCGGGCCGAAGGAAGAGCGCCCGGTTCGCCTCGATCTCGCCTGGCATACCTCGGAATCCAACCAGGTCGGCATCCACGAATTCGCCGACTGGGCCAAGGCCGCCAACACCGAGATGATGCTGGCTGTGAACCTCGGCTCACGCGGCCTGGATGAAGCCCGCGCTTTCCTGGAATACGTGAACCACCCAGGCGGCAGCTACTGGTCGGATCTGCGCCGCAAGAACGGACGCGAGGAGCCGTGGAACGTCAAGCTCTGGTGCCTCGGCAACGAGATGGACGGTCCCTGGCAGATTGGCCAGAAGACGGCTGAAGAATATGGCCGCGTCGCCTTCGAGACCGCCAAGGCCATGCGCGCTTTCGACAAGTCGATCGAGCTCGTCGTCTGCGGTTCCTCTTCCCCGAAGATGCCGACCTATCCGGCCTGGGAAGCGACCGTCCTCGACTACACCTATGACAGCGTCGATTACATCAGCCTCCATATGTATTTCGAGAACCATGCCGGCGACACGGCCGCCTATCTGGCGCAGAACGCCCGCCTCGATGACTACATCGAGACCATAGCTTCCGTGATCAAGGTGACCAAGGCGAAGAAGCGCTCGAAGAAGGACGTCTATATCAGCTTCGACGAGTGGAACGTCTGGTACCATTCCAACGAAGCCGACCGGAAGGTTCTCGAAGGCCGCGATGGCTGGCCGCATGCGCCTGAGCTTCTCGAAGACATCTACAATTTCGAGGACGTGCTGCAGGTCGGCTGCATCCTCAACACCTTCATCCGCCGCGCAGACGTGGTGAAGGTTGGCTGCCTGGCGCAGCTCGTCAATGTGATTGCCCCGATCATGACCGTGCCCGGCGGCCCGGCCTGGCGCCAGACGACCTACTACCCTTACCTCTTCGCCTCGCGTTATGGACGCGGCACCTCCTACCAGCTGTCGATCGACTGCCCTGGTTATTCGACCGAATTTGCAGACGCCGTTCCCTATCTCGACGTCTCTGCTGTCGAGAGCGACACGGACGGCGCGCTGACCCTCTTCATCGTCAACCGCCACGAGACCGACGCGATCACTCTTGATGTCGCACTCGAAGGCTTCGGCTATCGCCAGGTGATCATGGACAAGGTGATCGCAGGCCATGCGCTGAAAGCCGTCAATGGCCCCGAGCAGCAGACCGTCGCGCCGGTAGATGGCGATGGAGCAATCATCGAAAGCGGACGCCTCACGGGAGAGATCGCGCCGCTCAGCTACCGGATGATCCGGCTGGGCCAGTAACCAATCGACGACGGGGAGGAGAAACCATGTCGGCTTCGATTGAAATTGACAACGTCACCAAGCGCTACGGCGCGCTGACCGTACTCGAGGACATTTCACTGTCCATCGAAGCCGGCGAATTCGTCGTCTTCCTTGGCCCTTCGGGCTGCGGGAAGTCGACCCTGCTCCGCATGATCGCGGGCCTCGAAGACGTCACGGGCGGCACCATCTCGGTGGCCGGCCAGCGCGTCGACACCCTGCCACCAGGCAAGCGTGGGGTCGCCATGGTTTTCCAGTCCTATGCGCTCTATCCGCATATGACAGTGAAGCAGAACATGTCTTTCGGGCTCGAAAACATCGGCATGGCAAAGGGCGAGATCGAGAGCCGCGTGCTCGCTGCCGCCGAGACGCTTGAAATCGGCCACCTGCTCGACCGCAAGCCGCAAAAGCTCTCGGGCGGCCAGCGCCAGCGCGTCGCCATTGGTCGCGCCATCGTCAAGGAGCCCAAGGCATTCCTGTTCGACGAGCCATTGTCGAACCTCGACGCTGTCTTGCGTGGCCGCACGCGTCTCGAGCTTGCGCAACTGCACCACCGCCTCGGCTCGACGATGATCTTCGTCACCCACGACCAGGTGGAAGCGATGACGCTTGCCGACCGGATCGTCATCATGAACGCCCGCAAGATCGAACAGATCGGGACGCCGATGGATGTTTATCAGCGTCCGGCGAGCAAGTTCGTCGCAAGTTTCATCGGCTCTCCGGCCATGAACTTCCTGCCCGTTGCCGCCTGGCAGAACACCGCGACAGGCCTTGCCGTCAGTACGGCAGGCCTTGGAACTGTCGACACCGGCTTCCATGTCGCGGATGGTTCCAGTCCTGAAGGTGCAGCACTCGGCATTCGCGCGGAAGATGTCGGCATCGTCACCGACGGAGCCAGCGGCGTGCCGCTGACGGCCGAAGTGGTCGAGCGCCTTGGCGATCGATCTCTCGTCTACGGCGTGCTCGACGACGGCAGCAAGCTTGTCGTGGAAGCAGACGGCCGCTCGCTGATCAAGGCCGGAGACCGGGTCATGGTCTCGGCCGATCCGCATGCCTTCCACCTCTTCGGCGCCGATGGTCGCGCCTATCGCAGGGAGGTGGAGTGACATGGCCGAGAGCTATCGCCGCAGTCAGTGGAGCCATGGGCTCTTCATCCTGCCTTATCTGCTGGTCTTCATCGCCCTACTCGTGTTTCCCCTCTTCTGGGGCATGTGGCTCAGCCTGCACAAGGTGGATCTCTTCGGTCCGGGCCGCTTTGTTGGCCTGACCAACTACTTCCGGGTCGCCGGCGACGCCGTCTTCCTGCAGGCCCTGCGCAACACCATCGTCTTTGTCCTGGTCAGCGTGCCGACACTCGTGGCGCTGGGCCTGTTCCTGGCGCTGGCGCTCAACAGGACAACGCGCACGACCAGTTTCTTCCGAGGGCTCTTCTTTTCCTCCTCGGTGCTCTCGGTGACCGTCGTCACCCTGATCTGGCGCTTCGTCTTCATTCCGGGAGACGGGTTGTTGTCCGTGCTGTTCGCGCAGGCGGGCATCGACCAGATCAACTTCATCTCGACCAAAGGCTGGTCGCTGTTCGCCGTCGGTGTCGCGACCGTCTGGTGGTGTGTCGGCTTGCCGATGATGCTCTTTCTGGCGGCACTCCAGCAGGTCCCTCAGGATCTCTATGAAGCAGCCTCCCTGGACAATGCCGGCCCCTGGCGCGTCCTGACACGCATTACCCTGCCGTCGATTGCGCGCACCATCATGCTGGTCACGATCATCCAGATCGTCTTCCAGTTCCAGCTGTTCGGACAGGCCCAACTGATGACCAACGGCGGCCCTAACGGATCCTCGCGTCCGCTGGTCATGTACATCTACGAAGTCGGCTTCGTCCGATGGGATGTCGGTCGTGCGGCAGCAGCGTCGCAATACCTCTTCCTGATCATCCTCGTGGCGGCGATGGCGCAGTACATCGTGTCCACGCGCAAGACGGAGGACGGCGCATGACCGCCCGAGACGACACCTACAAGCCGGAAGTGCTGACGACCTACAGGCCACTGCTTTGGGGCGCCGCCCTCCTCTCCGTCGTCATGATGGCGCCGGTGGCCTGGCTGATCGGCCTGTCGATCAAGAGCAACCAGGATCTGATGGTCGGGACGGACTCGGTTTTCCGCGCGCCGTACACGATCGCCAACTACCTGAACATCTGGCATTCCTCACAGGTCTTCGGCTGGTTTTTCAATAGCCTCGTCGTGGCCAGCGGTCAGACCCTGCTGGTTCTGGTGCTGTCGTCGCTCGCCGGCTACGGATTTGGGCGGCTCGAATTCCCCTTCCGCCGGACGCTGTTCATCATCGTCCTCTTCGGCCTCGCAGTACCCGAACAGGCGGTCATCATCGCCCGCCACCAGATGTTCAACTGGTTCGGCCTGCACAACACCTATCTCGGCCTGATGCTGCCGGGCCTGTCCGGCGCCTTCGGTGTCTTCCTGATGACGCAGTTCTTCCGGGCGATCCCCAAGGAGATCGACGAGGCGGCCCTGCTCGACAACGCCTCGCAATGGCGGATCTTCTGGAAGGTCATGCTGCCGCAGACCCTGCCTGCACAGGCGACGCTCGGTATCTTCACCTTCCTGGGCGGCTGGAACGACTACTGGTGGCCCCTGATCTCTGCGACCAAGAAGGAAATGTACACCCTGACGGTAGGGCTTGCTTCGTCGCAATCCAACTTTGCCCAGAGCGAGGGCCTGGGCTTTCTCGCGGCCCAGGCGGTCTTCGCCAGCGTCCCGGCGCTGATCGTCTACGTGATCTTCCAGAAACACATCGTGACGGCCGTTTCCGGCGGCGCGGTGAAGTGAAGCCTACCCGGCCGGAGAGGAGCCGGCCGGCTTTATTCCAACAGGGCCAAGAGCCCGACACAAGGGAGTGAGACACGATGAAAACGATTCTGATGACCACCGTTGCGATCGCTGCGCTGGGCTACGGCGCCTCGGCGCAGGCGCAAACCACAATCGAGCTGCAACGCTTCTTCGGCGCCTGCGAGGCGGATTATGGCAGCGTGACCGACGTATCGGCAGCCGTCGGCGAATGCGGCATCATCACCGCACTCGTCAACAAGTTCGAAGCCGATAATCCGGATATCGACGTCAACGTCACCACGGTCGAATGGCCGGGTTACGACCAGCTGAACGCCCAGTTGGCTTCCGGTGCAGCACCCGACGTCGTCTCCATGCATTACTCCGCGATCTCAGACTATCAGAGCCGTGGCCTGATCGAGCCGATCGACGAAGTCCTGGCCGCTCAGGGCGTGTCGCCGGAGAACTTTACCGATGCGGGCCGCAATGGCGTCACCAAGGAAGGCCAGCTCTATGGGCTGCCCTTCGACAACTGGACAATGCTCTTCCACGTCAACCTGAACCTCATGAAGGAGGCAGGTCTCGTCAACGCGGACGGCACGCCGATGCTCCCGACATCAGGTGAAGAACTGATCGCCCAGGGCAAGCAGTTCCAGGAAAAGACCGGAAAACCCTATCTGATCCAGATCATGGCCAACGAGACGGCCTCCTACGCGCGCATTCTCTACACCCTGCTGCAGCAGCAGAACTCCGACTTCTTCTCGGATCCAACGGCAATCAAGCTGAACACGCCGGAAGCCAAGGCTGCCGTCGAGCTGATGAAGGCCACCAAGGATGAGGGCATCTCGACGACCGGCCTCGACTATGCTGCCGCCGTCTCGGGCTTTGCCAACGGCGAAGGCGGGATTGCCATCAACGGCACCTGGCTGATCGGGGATTATGTCGCCCAGTCCGAGAAGGAAGGCACGGCGCTCTCGAACAGCTATACCGTCTATCCCGTACCGCAACTCTTTGCGGCGCAGGACAGCACCTATGCCGATGGCCACAGCTGGGTCATGCCGAAGAAGGATCGCTCGCCGGAGCAGGTGGACGCCGTCGGCAAGCTCTTCAAGTTCCTCGCAGATAACGACTTCCAGTGGGCCCGCACCGGCCACCTGCCAGCCGCCAAGGCTGTCTTCGACATGCCGGAATTCAAGGCACTCCCGCATCGTGACAACATCGCGAAGATCGCCCAGACCGGCCGTGCGCTGCCGGCTGAAGTCCAGCGCCAGTTCCCGATCCAGGACATCATCGGCGAAGAAATCGGCGCCGCCGTCAATGGCGACAAGTCGGTCGACGAAGCACTCGCTTCGGCAGAAAGCCGCGTGAACGAACTGCTCGGCGACCTCTAATCCCTGCCCAACTCCCCCGGGTCTCCCTGGCCTGCCTCGCACACTTCGGTGTGCGGGGCTTTTTTCACGCCGACAACAGCCCACGTCCCGGTGACGGAGTGCGCGATCACATATCCGACTTGTAGCGTTGCATGAAACCTCGGTCGATCCGGTCCTTCCAGCGGGCAACCCAGCGCCCAACAACGGCCAATCCCCATTTGTCGGCAATCGCCCGGCCGTTCGGCAGCGATATCAGCACCAACCAGGATCGCTGCGGGCGATAGGCTTCGAGCGCCTCCCCCTTCAAGCTCCGATGGATGTTCTCCGCAAGAACGGGACCCTGACGGACCGCAAAGACACCCGCCTTGGGACGCGGATCGGCGAGACACGCCACGTCGCCGGCGGCGAAGATATCCGGATGCGACAGGGAGCGAAGGTTTTCGTCGACACGGATGAACCCCCCGGCATCCAGCAGAAGCCCGGTGTCTCGCAGGAACCCTTGCGAACCGCTTGAGGTCGTCCAAATGACTTCGTCGACGACAAGGCGGCGGCCATCCCGCGCGACGACTTCGCCATTGTGAAAAGCGACCACGTCAAAAGTCGGATGGTGGGCGATCCCTGCCACCTGCAATTCTCTCTCCACCAATTGCCGTGCTCGAACGCTACGCTCCGGCACTGGTACCGTAGACCTACCGATCAGCGCAATCTCGACATCCCGGCCGGAAAATCTCTGCTTCAAGGCGAAAGCGACCTCGACCCCCGCCACCCCCTGCCCCACGACTGCGAGCCTCACGCGCTCGCCTGCAGCGATGAGAGCGTCGAGCCGTCCGAGGCGATCGGTGAAACTTGAAATCGGCTTGACGGAAATGCCGGCTGATATCCCCAGCGGCAACGACGGCGTGGAACCGATATCGACGGAAAGGTAGCGGTAGCCGACGGCGCCGCCCTCTGCGAGGCGCACGATGCGTTCTTCGGGATCGATGTGCCTGGCAGATGTTTCGAGAAAGGTCACACCGAAGCGCAAGCACAATGCGGCCAGATCGATATGAAAGTCGTCAAAACTGTAGACGTCGGCGATATAGCCTGGGAGCATGCCGGAATAAGGCGCAAATCGGCCGGGGGAGACGAGCATCATCCTCGCCCCGAGACCCAACTGGCCAAGCCTCCGGATCACCTCGACATGCGCATGGCCACCACCGAGCAGCAGGATCTCGGCGTTGATGCCGGCGTCTTCATCCATGATCGTTCTCCTGATCGCCAAGCCGATGCACCGGTCCGCCTGCCGCCTCCGCATCGGCCTCGTCATGCGTGACAAGAATGACCGGCAGACCGGCGCTGCGAGCGCGGTCAAAGACGAGTGAGCGCATCTGGTTGCGAAGCGCCATGTCGAGTTTGGAGAAGGGTTCATCGAGCAACAGCAGGCGGGGTTGCGAGAGCAGGACACGGGCGAGCGCCACGCGCGCCTTCTGGCCACCTGAAAGCGTCGCCGGATCGCGATCCTCAAAGCCCGGTAACTCCATCTCCCGAAGGATCTCGGCTGCCATCCGCCATCTGAGCTTCCGGTCCGAAACCTCGCCGGGAATGGCGAAGGCAACATTGGCGCCGACGGACATATGCGGAAAGAGCAACGGATCCTGGAAGAGGATACCAGCCCGTCGCTGCTCCGGCGCAAGCGCCAGAAGATCAACATCACCAACGGAGACGCCACCCTCCGCATGAAAGGCAGGCTCGAGAAAACCGCCGATGAAGGAAAGCAGTGTCGATTTCCCTGAGCCCGAAGGACCCATGACTGTGAAAATCGAGCCAGGGGGCACTTCTGTATCGAGCGCGATCAGCCTGAAATCTCCGAGGCGGATCACGATGCTGGAGAGGCGAAGGCCCGTGGCGACCTGACTTTGCGGCATCATCACACCCTCATCTCACGACGGTTGCGATGGAGAAGAACCGGCAAAAGCGCGGCAAGCGCGAAGGCGAGGAAGGGGAGAATGGTCTGCAACAGGGCATAGACTCCGATGACGCGGCGGTTGTTGCCAGAGGCGAGTGCGACAGCTTCCGTGGTGATGGTAGTCAGCCGCCCCTCCCCGATCAGAACCGTCGGCAGATATTGCCCAACCGAGACCGCGAAGCCGACGGCAAGAGCGGTCAGGATGGGGCGGATCAGCATCGGCAGGCGGATCGACAGGAGCACCGAGAGACGTGAGCGGCCGAGCGCGGTGGCGATGATTTCATAGCGGCGATCGAGCGCCCGCCACGGATCGGCAAGGGACAGGAATACGTAAGGCAGCACGAACACAAGATGCACCAGGATGAGAGCGGTGAGGCGTTGATCACTACCGCTACCGACAAAGAGCAGCTGAAGGCCGAAAACGAAGGCGATCTGTGGCACGATGAGCGGCAGATAGAGGAGCAGCAGGCTCCTGTCGCCGCCCCGTCGTCCCGTCTGGATTTCGCGCTCTAGGCAGCCGACAGTCAGCACCACCGCGATCAGCGTCGAGGCAAGCCCCGCGATCAGCGTCGTCACGAGGGGATCGCCGATGCGCGGAAGGGTCGTCATCCAGCTGCGCACGGTGAAATCGCGCGGCAGAAGATCTGGAAACAGCCAGAGGCCAGCGAGCGACCAAAGACCGAGGAGGAAAAGACCCGCGAACACGCTTGCGCCTATGATGGTGACTGCGATCATCGCGAGCCTGCGGACCGTCAGGTCATGCACGAAACGATAGCCGCGATCGCCGAACGATCTCAGCAGTATGGTGCTCAATCTTTCCAGACCGAACCATGCAAGCAGTGCGGTGAGGGTGACGCCGAGCTGCAATACGGCACCGGCCGACGCGAGAAACCGCACGGAAAGGTCAGGGTCGTTCATCCACTGCACGAGACGCGTGGCAAGTGTGCCGGGCAGATTGGGGCCGAGGATCACGGCAACGTCGACGACCGAGGACGAGTAGGCAATGACGGCATAAACAGCGAAACGGATTTGCCGGTAGAGCGCTGGCCAGAGCAGATAGACGAAACCCGCAATCCGCCCATAGCAGAAAGAGGCTGCCAGCCTGCGGGCAGCAGTGAGGTCGACCTGCGGCAGAGCCGCCAAGGTCACCAGGAACAGGAAGGGCGTTTCCTTGATCACGAGGCCGGCGATCATGGCCAGCCCCCAGGGATCATGCGGAATGAGAACGTCGGGCGGCCGCTCTATTCCGAAGAGCGGCGCCACGAGCCGAATGAGAAAGCCGGAGGGCGCGATGAGGAAGGCGAGCCCGAAGGCCGCGGCAGCATGCGGCACGGCGAGGAGCGGTGATATGATGTGCTGGATGCGCGCAAGAACGGGTGTCCCGGCGAAGCCCGCGACAAACAACAGGGTTATACCGAGCGAGAGGATGGTGGCGACAAGCCCAGTAACCAGACTGAGAACGGCAGCCGGAACAAGCCCCGGAGTAGCAACGAGAGCTCGGAAAGGTTCAAGGCTGAGGCCCACACCGCCGAGCGCAGGCAGGTAGCCAAAGGCTGGCAGGAGCGTTCCGAGAAGGCCGAAGGCGATTGGCAGCAGCAACAGGCCGAGCGTCAGCAAGACCGCGCTTCTAGGAAGAAGCGCGGTCAAACGATCGACAAAACTGCGAGCCTTCAGACTTCCCTGCACGGCTCAGTTGCCGCTGGCATAGCGTCGACGCCACTCGACTTCGATCCGCTCCATCCAGCTGGCATGCGGCTCGGCGATAACGGGTCCCAGCTTTTCAGGCGAAAGCGTCGCAACACCGAGATCGAGTGCTGCGAAAGCAGAACGATCGGCATCCGGCAGCTTCGCCATCGAAAGGACGGTCGGGTCACCCCAATAGGTCGGATCCTGCTTGCGCAGCTGCGCCTCCGGCGAAATCAGGAAATTCGCCGTCAGCAGCGCACCTTCCTTGGCATTAGCATTGTAGGGAATGGCAACGAAATGGGTATTGCCGAGTGTGCCGCCGGAGAAGGTGAAGGATCGCACCGTGTCGGGAAGCTCCCCTGCCTTGATGCCGGCAGAGGCTTCCGACGGATTGAAGGCGAAGATGATGTCGAGTTCGCCATCGGCGAGCTTCTGCTTCATGTCCGGATAGTTTTGCGGAAAGGCCTTGCCCGACCGCCATGCGGCGTCATGAAGCTGGTCGAGATAGGCAAAGAGCGGCTCGACGTCCCGTTCGAAACTTGCCTCGTTCACCGGTTCGGCAAGCTTGCCCGGATCGTCGATCACTTCACTCAGCACCTGCTTGAGGAAGGACGAACCGATGAAATCAGGCGGAGCCGGATAGGAGAAGCGCCCGGGGTTCTTCTTTGCCCAGTCGAGCAGTTGGCTTGCGCTGTCAGGCAGGGTTGAGGCGTCGGTCCGGGCGCTATCATAGAAGAAGACCATCTTCGCGCCGCCCCAGGGGCTTTCCAACCCCTCCGTCGGCTCGGTGAAATCGGTCAGGATCGTCGGCTGGTTTTCGACATCGACATAAACCCAGTTCGGCAAGGAAGTCGCCCAGCCCGGTGTCAGAAGCAGCTCCTGCTGCTTCATCGAAACGAAGTTCTCGCCGTTGATCCAGATGAGATCGACGGAGCCACCCGCGTCCTTGCCGGCGGCTTTCTCGGCAATCACCTTGGCGACCGCACTCGCGGTGTCATCGAGCTTCACCTGGATGACGGTCACTCCGTAGCGCGACTGCATCTCGGCGCCGACCCATTCGAGATAGGCGTTGATGTTCTCCGACCCACCCCAAGCGTTGAAATAGACCGTCTGGCCGGAAGCGCTCTTCTCGATGGCAGCCCAATCGGAAAGATCCGGGCCGGACGCAAGTGCTGGCAAACCGCTGGCGGCCGCGATGAACCCTGCGGCGAAAATCCCTGTCATTAATCGCATGATCTGCCCTTCTCCCTGAAATTGACCGTATGGCATTCGAGCACATTGGCTCTTTTTTCTGGAACTACGCTCGTGATGTCCGACGGATTTCATGATGGTCGTCCAGACTGGATCCGTCGTCTGGCCAGCGCGGCCTCGATCTCGGCACTCGGCAGCGGATCCTCCGAAGCCCCAGCCAATACGGCAAGATCGCGGGTTATCCGCATTTGCTCGACGAATGCCCGGCATCCCCGACACATCGCCAGATGAAGACGGATGTTCAATCGTGGCCACAAGCCCAGTTCGCCATCGATCAGAAGGCTCGCCCGTTCGGCGACTTCGCTGCATCGAAACATGGCTTAAGCTTCCCCCAACCCTGTGATCTCACTGTTCATCGCGAAGCACCCCGCTTGCGGATCTGCCGCACCACGGTCGGGATCAGCGCGACAAGCGCCAGCGCGAAAAAGGCGAGCGTGATTTCCGGGGTGACAAGATCCGAGATCTTCGCTTCCTGGCCGCTCTCCTGTGCGGCCAGCAGCACGCTGTCGACACCCTGCCCGAGATAGGCATAGGCAAAGGTGCCGGGCAGGATGCCGAAGAACGTCGCCGCGAAAAAACGGCCAAGGCTGATGTCGAAAAGAGCTGCGGCAATGTTCACCACGAAGAACGGAAAGACTGGCGCCAGACGGATGACGAATAGGTAGCCGAAAGCGTTTTCGCGGAAGCCGTCGGCAAGCTTCTTCACGACACCGTCGACGCGATGGCGAAGGAAACTGCCGAAGGCCGATCGCGTCGCAAGGAAGAGGATCGAGGCCCCGACCGTGGCACCGACCGCGACGAGTGCGCCACCGATCATCCAGCCGAATAGAAAGCCGCCGAAGATGGTCAACACCGAAGCGGCCGGGAAGGAGAAGGCGACGGCGGCAATGTAGATCCCAAGGAAAAGCATTGCCGACCAGAGGAAATTGGCATCGACATAGGCCTTCAGGGCCTGCCTCTGTTCAGCGAGAAACGCCAGACTGAGATAGTCCTGCAGGCCAAAGGCATAGCCGAGAGCAAGGCCAGCAAGGACGACGACCACAGGCGTAAACCGCCAGATTTTGCTTCTGCGGGCCGTGGTTGGTGAGGCGGGCTCGTTCGCATCCGACGATAGATGGCCGGGGCGAGACGCGTTGCGTTCAGTCATGGACATCTCCAGAAAAGCAGTCGACGCGCTGTAAGACCGCATCGCCAGCGACGACAGACACGGCATGGTCACTATGACTTGATGGGGGCGAATGCGGCTGGACTTTAAAGATGATTGTTTCGCTAATGGCCGCCGGATTGATGTGAGGGGCGGCGTGACGCAGGTCGAAGGGGATGATCAGGCTCTGGTTTTGCGCCTGGTGGATGGCGATGCTGCGGCTTTCGACATTCTTTATCGGCGCCACAATGCCGCGCTTATCCGTTTCTGCACCGGCATCGTCCAGCACCGGCACCTTGCCGAGGAGGTCGTTCAGGACACATGGATCGCCGTGCTCGGTCGCATCGACCTTTTCGAGGGCCGCAGCTCGCTTGCAAGCTGGATCTACACCATCCTCATCAACAAGGCGCGCAGCCGTGCCCGCCGCGAAGGACGCACCGTCTTCTTCGACAATCACGCCAGTGGCGACAGCCTGGCAGACGCGTTTGACGGTCGCGGCCACTGGCGCCAGATCCCGGAACTCTGGGAGAACCTGACCCCGGAACGTCACATCGAGGGTCGAAGCGTGCTGCAGCACGTCGAAGAGGTGATCGACACTCTGCCGCCGGCGCAACGGGCCGTGCTCATCCTTCGCGGCCAGCAGGAACTCGACCCCAGCGAGGTCTGCGCATTGCTCAACATCGGCGAAGGCAATATGCGCGTTCTCCTGCATCGCGCCCGGCTGGCGGTTCGCAACGCACTCGACCGTTTGAACGCGGCCGGCTGAAACGGCGTGTCGAGCCTTCATCGCGGTCCCTCCGAAAAGGCGACCCATCCCTGACGCCAGCGAATGACAGTGGTCAACGCACAAAGCGCGGCAAAACCGTAGGCAATCACGGCGAAGCTCTCGGGGAAAAGGCACATGGCGACGAAGACGGCGATCGTCTCGAAACCCTCCGCCAGACCGCCCGCATAATAGATGCCCTTGGTCGGAAACTCTGGCGCGTTGCGGCCAAGCTTTGCTGCAACCGCCGAAAAGGCGAGAAAGGAAGAGCCCGTGCCGACGAAGGAGACGATGAGTATCGCTGCCGGCAGAGCGTTGTCCTCTGGCGAGGCGATCGCAAAGCCGAGCGGGATCAAGGCGTAGAAGACCATGTCCAACGCGATGTCGAGATAGGCACCGCGATCCGTCGGCCCCTGAATACGCGCAACCGCACCATCGAGGCCATCAAAGGCACGATTGAATAGAATCAGCAGAAGCGCGGCCAGCCAGTACCCGAAGCCGAGTGCCACAAAGGCTCCGAATCCGGCGATAAAACCGACGACGCTGATCTGATCGGCCCGCACGCCGCGCCTCGCAAGAAACTCGGCGATTGGTTGGAGCGCCGCCTTTTGCAGGGGCAGGATCTTCGCATCGATCATCCACGCCTCCAGGTCTGGAAGCGCTCAAGCAGCGACAGCAGAAAACCATTGATATGCGCGCGCCGCCACTGCCCGGCCACCATCTTGTTCGCTTCGGCCAGCGTCGGGTAGATGTGGATCGTGCCGAGGATCTTTCCGAGCCCATGGCCGTGCTTCATGGCGAAGACGAATTCCGCGAGCAGATCGCCTGCATGTTCGCCGACGATGGTGACGCCGAGGATCTTGTCCTTGCCGGGTACAGTCAGCACCTTGACGAAGCCATGTGCAGAGCTGTCGGCGATTGCCCGATCGAGATCATCGATGCCGAAGCGCGTCACCTCGTAGGGGATGTTCTGCTCCTTTGCATCCGTTTCAGAGAGGCCGACGCGCGCCACTTCCGGGTCCGTAAAGGTCGCCCAGGGGATGACCGAGTAGTCGGCCTTGAAGCGCTTGAGATCACCAAACAGCGCATTGATCGCGGCAAACCAGGCCTGATGCCCGGCAACATGCGTGAATTGATAAGGCCCTGCCACGTCACCGGCGGCCAGGATGTTCGGGTGGAGCGTCTGAAGATAATCGTTGGTCTCGACAACCCGATCGACCTTGATACCGAGTTCCTCGAGCCCGAAGCCCTTCAGACGCGGCGCGCGTCCGACGGCGACGATGATCTCGTCAAAGCCGATACGGTCCCGGCCGCCGGGATGCTCCACCTCGATCCATTTGTCGTCGCCATCCGTGCCGCAGGAGACCGCTTTGTGGCCAGTCAGCACCTGCACACCATCGGCCTTCAGCGACGCCTCGACAAAGCCGGCCGCGTCTGGATCCTCGCGCATCATCACACGCGGGGCCATCTCGATCTGAGCGACCTGCGAGCCCAGCCGGGCGAAACTTTGTGCGAGCTCGCACCCGATCGGCCCGCCGCCGAGAACGACGAGACGACGCGGCACCTCCGGCCGGTCGCGCAGCCGCTCCCATAAAGTGTCGGAGGTCAGATAACCGACTTCAGCCAGGCCCGGGATCGGAGGCACGAAGGGTTGCGCGCCGGTTGCGATCACGATCGCCCGCGTCGTCAGCCGCTGTGTACCGCCGCTGCTCAGCGCAATCTCCACCGTCCACGGATCGATCAGCTTCGCATAGCCCTGGAGAACCTCGACGCCGAGACCCGTATAGCGCTCGACGCTGTCATGCGGTTCGATCTCCGCGATCACCTTGTGGATCCGCTCCATAACAGCCGAGAAGGGAACCTTGGGTTCGACCGCTTCAAGACCGTAATGATCGGCATGGCGCATCTGATGCGCCACCTTGGCACTCTTGATCAGAGCCTTGGACGGAACACAGCCGAAGTTCAGGCAATCGCCACCCATCTTGTTGGCTTCAACGAGCGTCACCTTCGCCTTGGCGGCTGCGGCGATATAGGCAGAGACGAGCCCGGCCGAGCCCGCACCGATCACGACGAGGTTGCGATCGAAGCGCTTGGGCTTTGTCCAGCCAGTTGCTAAAGCGCCTGGCATTTGGTCTGTGCTTGTCATTGACGGTTCCGCTGACGCGTTGGGGGTTACACGGATTAGACGGCGCAGACTGCGTTTCGTTACGCTCTTTAGAACATTTTTTTCGCAGGCACCGAGGATAGGCTCGGGAATGGATCAGCGATCCCGTTCCGGAAGGAAGGGCCCCTCACCCCAGACGATCGATCTCTCGTGGCGCTCGATCACCTTCTTCAGGTCGGTGAATTCCCGGACGATATGTTCCTGAAACTTGCGACAGGCCGGGTTCGGATAGGTCTTGCGCTTGGTGATGATGCCAAGCGTCCGCTCCGGCTGCGGGATATCGACGGGCACGATGGAGATCTTGTTCTCACCCTTGAAGGAAAAGACCACCGAATGCGGCAGGATCGCCAGCGCATCGGTCGAGGCGATGTAGTTGACGACCGACAGCAGCGAGCCGCCGGAATAGCGAACCTGCAACTCGCTGATCCCCAGCGTGATCAGGATATTGTGCAAATCAAGCACCAGAGGCGAGCCAGGAAGCGGCGCGACCCAGGGATAGGTCATGATGTCTTCGATGCTCAGCCGCCGCTTCCTCAGCAGCGGATGCCCGACGGCGCAGGTCAGGACGTTGCGCCCGGGCAGGATCGGCTGAAACTCGAAGTCGCTCTTCAGGTCCGTGCTGCCGATCGGGGTGATGGCAACGTCGATCTGGCTGGAATCGAGCTCGGTCAGCAGATCTGGCAGGTTGCCGTAGGACTGCTCGACCATGATGTCGCGCTCGCGCAACTGGAAACTCGCGATCATCTGGGAAATGACGGCATCCATAAAGAAAGGCACACCGCCCACCTTGATCCGCCCGGTCGTGCCTGACTGGAAACTGCGGACGATCTCCACCGCCTTGCGCGATGCGGCCAGGATCGAGCGACCCTGGATGGCCAGCTGCTGGCCGAGCGGTGTCAGTTGCAGTGGGCGCTTGCCTGGCGTGAAGAGTGGTTCACCCACCCGGCGCTCCAGCATGGACAGTGTCCGCGAAACCGCAGGCTGTGTCATGCCGAGCATGGCAGCACCCTCCGTGACACCACCGGTTTCGGCGACGGCTGCAAGCTGGACGAGATGACGCTCATCGATCTTCATAGCGATCTGCTATATCGAGCATAAGCAATTTTATCAACAGACGGCCTTGCGCCCTCTATAGTCTGACAATTGGAGCAGATCCGCTCCGACACGAGGAGAACGGGTGCGGCATGGTCAGCCGCTGGAGGGCCCGTGTGTCGGGGATCGGCGCGATCCGTATATTTGCAGTTTCTGGAGGAGAAGAAACATGTCGTTCATCTCGGGTTATCATCACCTCACGCTGAGCACCGACGGCGCTCAGGAGGACTATGACTTTTATACAAAGACGCTTGGCCTGCATTCGATCAAGCGCACCGTGCTTTTCGATGGCACAATCCCGGTCTACCACCTTTACTACGGTGCCAAGAGCGGCGACCCCTCGACCATCGTCACCACCTTCCCCTTCAAGAAGCCCGGCATCTTCGGCAAACGCGGCACGAACCAGTCGAAGATCATCCAGCTGTCGATCCCCGTCGGTTCGGCCGATTTCTGGGTCGACAGGCTGAACGAGCGCGGCATTCCTGCCGCCAAGACCAGCCGCTTCGGCATCACCCGCGTGGCGCTCGCCCATCCCTGCGGCATCGACCATGAACTGGTCGAGAGCCCGGCGGACACCCGCCCGCCGATCACCAACGAGGCCGAGGGCATTGGCGAGGTACAGGGCATCCGCGGCATTTACGGCGCAGCCATCGCCGTCTTCGACCGCACCTCGATGGACGACTTCCTGACGATTGGCATGGGCATGAAGAAGGAAGCCGACAGCGACGAGGGCCTGATGTTCTCGGTGCCGAACAATGGTGGTCCGACGAGCATGGTCGAGGTGCTTCACCAGCCGACCGGGCCGCAGGGCACCTGGACGCTATCGGGTGGCACCATCCATCACCTTGCGCTCAACACGGTCAACGAGGAGAACCAGCTGAAGCTCAAGGCGCATATCGAAGGCCTCGGCTTCACCGACGTCTCCGACCAGAAGGATCGCAACTACTTCAAATCCTGTTACGTCCGCTCGCCAGGCGGGGCGCTCTTCGAGATCGCCTGGTCGGTCGAAGGCGGCTGGGCGAAGGACGAGCCGGCCGACGCCATCGGCTCGACGCTCGTCTTCCCGCCATGGTTCGAGGATCGCCGCGAAGAGCTGATCGCCGGTCTCGAACCCGCCAACTTCTGATCCGGAGGCGAGCATGGCCATTCACGGCGAGCCGCTATCCGCAGGAGTTGCACCCGCGGAGGCCGAGGTACTCTGCGTCTTCGTTCATGGGCGAACCCAATCGCCCGAGGACATGATCGAGCAGGTGATCGGCAAGCTCTCGGTGCGCGGGGTGGCCTTTTGCCTGCCCCGAGCAAGCGGCAACAGCTGGTATGCGGCACGTGCGACCGACGCGCTGACAGACCCGACACGCACCGAGTTGACGGCCTCACTCGACTATATCAACGGGCTTGTGGGGGCCCTGCGACAGGCAGGCGGTGCGAAAAAACCGCTCTTGATCGGCGGCTTCAGCCAGGGCGCCTGCCTGTCGCTCGAATATGCCATGGCCTTCGGGCCATGGAACGGCGCGATGGTCAATCTCACCGGCTGCCGTGTGGGTCAGGCGGCGGACCAGCGTCCCGCACGCGATCTCGACGGCATGCCCGTCTATCTCACCGGCTCCGATCAGGATCCCTGGATCCCTGTCTCGGCTTTCGCAGAAGCCTCGGAAGCGCTTGGGAGGGCGCGGGCGAGGCTCCGATGCGAATTGTTTCCGGGCCGAACACACCAGGCGTCCGAGATGGAAGTCGCAGCATTGGACGCGATCCTGCAGGATCTTATGGAGGGAAGCCGGCCATTTCGCCGCGTCGCGGCATAGTTTCACAAACACAACTGGGAGGAGGACAGCATGATTACGCGCAGAAAACTGCTGAAGGCAGGGGCTGCTACCGGTCTCGCCTATGGTTTCGGGGGCCTCGCTGCACCGGCGATCGCCCAAGGGGCCAAGATCAAGCTCGGCTATGTCAGCCCGCAGACCGGCCCGCTGGCGAGCTTCGGCGAGAGTGACGCCTACAACATCGCTTCCTTCCTCGCGACCGAGGCGGGGAAGAACTTCGAGATCATCGTCAAGGACAGCCAGTCCAACTCGAACCGGGCAGCGGATGTGGCGAAGGAACTCATCCTCTCCGACGAGATCAATATGATGCTGGTCGCCTCGACCCCGGAAAACACCAATCCGGTCGCCACCACCTGCGAGGCCGAAGGCATCCCGTGCATCTCCACCAAGGCGCCATGGCAGCCGTGGTTCATCGGCCAGCAAGGCAATCCAGGCGACCCAGAAAGCTGGAAACCGTTCGACTTCGCTTACCATTACTTCTGGGGCCTGGAAGACGTCATCGCCGTCTTCACCAACATGTGGAGCCAGCTTGACACCAACAAAAAGGTCGGCGGCCTCTTCCCCAATGATGCAGACGGCAATGCCTGGGGTGATCCGAATGTCGGCCTGAAGCCGGGCCTCGCTCAGGCCGGCTTCGATCTCCTGGATCCGGGCCGTTACCAGAACCTGACCGACGACTTCACCGCCCAGGTGAATGCCTTCAAGGACGGCCAGTGCGACATCATCACCGGCGTCGTCATTCCACCTGACTTTACGACCTTCTGGAACCAGGCGAAACAACAAGGCTTCAATCCGAAGGCTGTCACCGTCGCCAAGGCGATCCTTTTCCCGCAATCGGTCGAGACGCTTGGCGCGGCCGGCCACAACCTCTCCTCGGAGGTCTGGTGGTCTGCGCAGCATCCGTTCAAGTCATCGCTGACGGGCCAGAGCGCCGGCGAACTCGCCGCCGACTTCACCGCCAAAACCGGTCGCCCCTGGACACAGCCCATCGGCTTCATCCACTCGCTCTTCGAGATGGCGACCAATGTGATGGGACGGGTGAGCGACGTCACCGATGCCGAAGCCGTTGCAGCGGCAATCGCCTCTTCCAAGGTCGACACGATCGTCGGCCGCGTCGAATGGAACGGCCTGGGCGTGCCGCCCTTTGCAGCCAAGAACGTCACCAAGACGCCGCTCGTCGGCGGCCAGTGGCGGCGCAAGGACGATGGCACTTTCGACCTCGTCATCGTCGACAACAAGACGGCACCGAACATCCCGACCGCCGGCAAGATGGAAGCGCTTGCATGAAACAAATGGGCCCGCCCTCGCGGGCCCGTTAACTGCCCCAGACCACGGCTTCCTCGTGCCGTTTGATCAGGTGCTTCAGGTTGTCGAAACCTGAGCGGATGAAGGCTGAAAACTGTTCGACCGCCGGAGACCGCGGCGCATCGACACGCCTGAGGATGGCAAGCGCGCGCTCCGGATGTGGAATGTTGATCGGCAGGGCCGTGATCGTCTTTTCCTTGCGCTGCGCAAAGACCACGCTATGCGGCATCACGGTCAGCGCGTCCGCCGCTTTCAGATAATTGACCACACTCGCAAGCGACCCGCCCGAATAACGGATGCGGATCTCAGTCGCGCCGAACGAGAGCAGCAGGGCTCGCAGGTCTGCCAGCAGCGGACTGCCAGGCGGCGGGGCCACCCAGGCATAATCGAGAAGATGGGCCGGCTGCAGACGACGTTTCAGGAGCAGCGGATGCGTGACCCGGCAGGCAATGACATTGCGGCCAGGCAGGATCTGCTGGAAGGCAAGGCCCGAGCCCTCATCCAGAATATCGATCGGGCAGATCGCCAGATCGATCTGGTCGGCCTTCAGAGCAGCACGCAAATCCGGAAAATAGCCATAGGACTGGTCGATCCGCACATCAGGATGGGTCGCCTGAAACTCGGCACACATGCCGGCAATCAGCGAATCCATGAAGAACGGGCTGCCGCCAACCCGCACCACGCCGCTTTTGCCGACCCGGAAACTTTCCATCAGATCGGAAGCCTTGCGGGAGGCAGCCAGCATGGCAAGCCCATGTTCCGCCAGCGCAATCCCGAGCGGCGTTGGCTGCATTGGGCGCCTACCCTTGATGAAGAGCGGTTCGCCAATTCTCTTTTCCAGCATCGACAAAGTGCGTGACACAGCCGGCTGGGCCAGCCCCAGCAGGGCTGCACCTTCGGTTACACCGCCGGTTTTGACCACGGCAGCCAGTTGGATCAGGTGTCGCTCATCGAACTTCATAACGGATTGTTATATTGACTCCCAAACAAATCATCAATCCTGCATGCGAGCCCTGCTAGTTTCCTCTCGACCAGCAATGCGGATTTGGGAGGAGATGCATGTCGCGGGCCGCAGACCTCATCACCTTCAATGAAGCCACCTCTGCCGAGGCTTTCACGAGCCGCTTCGGCACGACCGATGACGCAACCGCGCGCCTGCTCTCTGCCGTGGTCTGCCATGTGCACGATCTCGTCAAGGAATTCCGCCCGACACCGGAGCAATGGCGCAAAGTGCTCGACTTCCTGACCGAAGTGGGCCACGCCTCGGACGAACGCCGCCAGGAATGGGTGCTGTTTTCGGATCTCGTCGGCGCTTCGGCGCTTGTGGAAGAGATCAACTCTCGCCGCCCGTCCGGCGCCACCCCCAACACCATCCGCGGGCCGTTCTTCCGGACGGATACCCCGGAGCGGGCACTGGGCAGTTCCATCTCGCTCGACGGCGAAGGCGAGCCGCTGCTGGTCGAGGGCCGCGTCGAAGATCTGGACGGCCTGCCGATCACCACGGCTGAAATCATAACATGGCAGGCGAATGCCGAAGGCTTCTACGAGAACCAGCAGCCGGATCTGCAGCCCGAATTCAACCTACGGGGTCTGTTCCGCCCAGATCAGAACGGCAGGTTCCACTATCGCACGGTGAGGCCGGCAGGTTACGGCGTCCCCGGTGACGGTCCTGTGGGGCGGCTGTTCGCCCAGGCGGGCTATCCGCTGCACCGTCCAGCGCATCTGCATTTCGTCGTGCGGGCACCCGGCTTCGAGACGATCACCACACATATCTACGATTCTGAGGATCCGAGACTCGGTGAAGATGCGCTGTTCGGCGTCCGACCCGAACTGGTGCATCCGTTCGAGCAGACGGAGATCGACGGAAAACCCACCTCGCGCATCAGCGTCAAGTTCGTCATGGTCCGCGCACGGCCCGGGAGGGGAAAATGAAGAGCTTCACCTATGCTGGCAGCCCGGCGCGTATACTTTTCGGCTCCGGCCGCAGCGCAGAGGTTAGCGGCGCCGTGGAAGCCCTCGGCTGCCGCCGTGCGCTGGTCCTCGCAACGCCGCACCAGAAGGCGGATGCAGAAGCCCTCTCCGATCGGCTCGGAGCCCTCTCAGTTGGTGTCTTCTCGGGTGCCGTCATGCACACACCCGTCGATGTGACGGAGAAAGCGCTGAAGATCGCTCACGAAACAGAAGCCGACTGCGTGGTCTCGCTCGGTGGAGGCTCCACAACCGGGCTCGGCAAGGCAATCGCCTATCGCACCGATCTGCTGCAGGTCGTCATTCCCACGACCTATGCCGGCTCTGAAGTCACTCCGATCCTCGGCCAGACCGAAGGCGGTCGAAAGACGACGGTCCGGAACGCCAGCATCCTGCCGGAAGTGGTGATCTATGATCCGGATCTGACCCTTGGTCTTCCCGTCGGCATGAGCGTCACGAGTGGCTTGAATGCCATGGCCCATGCGGTCGAGGGCCTCTACGCCCAGGATCGCAACCCGGTCTCGACGCTGATGGCGCTCGACGGTCTACGGGCATTTAGGGATAGCCTTCCGGTTCTGGTGAAGAGCCCTGAAGCCACCGAGGCGCGGGCGGAAGCGCTCTATGGCGCCTGGCTTTGCGGCACGGTGCTCGGCACTGTCGGCATGGCGCTGCACCACAAGATCTGCCACACGCTGGGCGGCTCTTTCGACACGCCCCATGCCGAAACCCATGCGGTCATGCTGCCACACACGGCCGCCTTCAATGCCGAGGCCGCCGAACAAGAGCTCAAGGCAGCAGCCGAACTCTTCGGCGGCTCCATCGGCGGCGGTCTCTGGGACTTTGCCAAGTCGATCGGCGCGCCCCTATCGCTGAAGGATTTCGGTCTCACTGAAGCCGATCTGGATCGAGCGACCAATATCGCCACCGAAAACCCCTACTGGAACCCGCGTCCGATCGACCGCTCGTCGATCCGCACACTTCTGCAAAAGGCCTGGGAGGGCGTCAGGCCCGACTGACAGAGACGACATCTCGCGCGCTGCGCACTCTTTGGGAGGAGAGACGATGATGGGAGGAAACATGTTCACGAGACGCAAATTCCTGCAGACGACGGCAGCCGGTGGCGCCGTGCTGGCAACCTCGGGCCTTGCCGCCCCGGCGATTGCGCAGTCAGCAGCGGTGAAGCTCGGCTATGTCAGCCCGCAGACGGGCCCACTCGCTGCTTTCGGTGAAGCCGACAAGTTCGTCATCGACGGCTTCCTTGCCACAACCAAGAAGATGGGCCTGAACTACGAGGTCATCGTCAAGGACAGCCAGTCCAACCCGAACCGTGCGGCGGAAGTTGCGAAAGAACTGGTCGTCGACGACGAGATCAACCTGATGCTCGTCTCCTCGACGCCCGAAACCACCAATCCGGTCTCCACCACTTGCGAAGCCGAGCAGGTCCCCTGCCTGTCAACGGTTGCCCCCTGGCAGCCCTGGTTCATCGGACAGCAGGGCAATCCCGGCGACCCTGCGAGCTGGAAGCCATTCAACTATGCCTATCACTTCTTTTGGGGTCTTGAGGACATCATTGCCGTCTTCACCGGCATGTGGGGTCAGATCGAAACCAATAAGAAGGTTGGCGGCCTTTTCCCGAACGACGGCGACGGCAATGCCTGGGGCGACAAGGTCGTCGGCTTCCCGCCGGTGCTCGAAAAGCTCGGCTATGGCCTGACCGACACCGGCCGCTATCAAAACCTGACCGACGATTTCTCCGCCCAGATCAACGCCTTCAAGCAGGCCGAGACCGAGATCCTCACCGGCGTGATGATCCCGCCTGACCTGACCACCTTCTGGAATCAGGCCAAGCAGCAGGGCCTTAAACCCAAGATCGCCTCGATCGGCAAGGCGCTGCTTTTCCCGCAGACCGTGGAAGCCCTGGGCGATGCCGGCCACAACCTCTCGACCGAAGTGTGGTGGACGCCGTCTCATCCCTTCAAGTCCTCGCTGACAGGCGAGACCGCTTCCGATGTGGCTGCCGCCTTTACCACGGCAACCGGCCGCCCGTGGACACAGCCGATCGGCTTTGCCCATGCGCTCTTCGAACTGGCGGTCGACGTCATGAAGCGCGCGGAAGACGTGACGGATGGCGATGCGGTAGCCAAGGCTATCGGCGAAACCAAACTCGACACGCTGGTCGGCCCGATCGCCTGGAACAACGCCAACCTGCCGCCCTTCGCCCAGAAGAACGTCGCCAAGACCCCGCTCGTCGGCGGCCAGTGGCGGCTGAAATCCGGCGGTGGTTACGATCTGGTCGTCGTCGAAAACGGCCAGGCACCGAACATCCCGCTCGGCGGCAAGGTGGAAGCGCTGAGCTGACCCCTGTGAAGCATGTGGCTGCGGTGTCCCGTGCTTGTCGGGGCGCCGCAAGCCTGACGGAGGAGTGTCCATGCCGATCCTGGAATTGAATGGTGTGTCGAAATCCTTCGGGGCCCTGGTGGTCGCCGAGGATATCGGCTTTTCCGTCGAACCCGGCGAAGCGCTGGGCATCATCGGACCGAACGGCGCCGGCAAGTCGACGCTGTTCAACCTGATCACCGGCAACCTCTCCGTCGCCAAGGGCACTGTTCATTTCGATGGTCGCGACGTGACCAATGTCCCACCGATGCAGCGCTGTTTCGCCGGCATGGGCCGCACCTTCCAGATCCCTCAGCCCTTCGAGCGACTGACGGTCTTCGAAAACCTGATCGTCGCTGGCGCCTTCGGCAGTGAAAGCAGCGAAGCCGAGGTCGCGGAATTCTGCGCCGAGATCCTCGTCGAGACCGGCCTGATCGCAAAGGCGAACCGCCCAGCGGGCAGCCTGACGCTGCTCGAGCGCAAGCGGCTGGAACTCGCCCGGGCCCTTGCCACCAGGCCCAAGCTTCTCCTGCTCGACGAGATCGCCGGCGGGCTGACCGAAGGCGAGTGCCGGCAGCTCGTCGCAACGATCAAGCGCGTTCACCAGCGCGGTATGGCGATCATCTGGATCGAGCATGTTCTACACGCCTTAAACGCGGTCGCCGAGAAGATCCTGGTCCTGAACTTCGGGCGGATGATCGGCCATGGCGATCCGCAGACCATTATGAATTCGCGCGAGGTGCGCGAAATCTATCTGGGCATGGAGGTCTGAACCATGAGCCTCATCGAAACGAAGAACCTCACCGCCTTCTACGGCGACTTCCAGGCCCTGTTCGGTGTCGATCTCGTCCTCAATCCCGGCGAGACGATCGCCGTGATCGGCGCAAATGGCGCGGGCAAATCGACGCTGATGCGCTCGATAGCAGGCGTGCTGCGCAATGATCCTGCCGCCGTCCTGCATCGCGGCCAGCCGATCGGCGCGCTTGCATCACCCGACGTCATGGCCCGAGGCATCGCGCTTGTGCCGGAAGGGCGCCGGCTGTTCCCTTCGCTCACGGTCGAGGAGAACCTTCTCGTTGGTCGCCACGGCCGAAAGGTGAGCGGTCCCTGGTCGCTCGAAACAGTCTATGAACTCTTCCCGATCCTGAAGGAGCGTCGCCGTAACCCCTCGACGGCACTCTCAGGTGGCCAGCAACAGATGGTCGCGATCGGCCGGGCGCTGATGTCCAATCCGGAAGTGCTGCTCTGCGACGAACTCAGCCTCGGCCTCGCCCCTGTCGTCATCAAGGACATCTATGCCGCCTTCCCGCGCATCCGCGAAACGGGTGCGGCGATCGTCATCGTCGAGCAGGACATCGCCCAGGCGCTTGATGTTGCAGACCGGGTCTATTGCATGATGGAGGGTCGGGTCACCCTGGAAGGGCGCCCCGCAGAACTCGACCGCGCCGACATCCACGCGGCCTATTTCGGAGCGGAACCCCATGAACTGGCTTGATACCATTCTCCAGGGCATCCTGCTCGGCGGGCTCTATGCCCTCTTCGCCGCCGGCCTGTCGCTCGTTTTCGGCATCATGCGGCTCGTCAATCTCGCCCATGGCGACCTGATCGTCTTCGCCGCCTTCCTCATCCTGCTGCTCGTCTCGACGCTTGGGCTGAATCCATTCCTGGCGGCCCTGATCGCCGGTCCGCTGATGTTCGGGGTCGGTTACCTGCTGCAATATCACCTGCTCAACCGGACGCTGGGCAAGGACATCCTGCCGCCTCTGCTCGTCACCTTCGGCCTGTCGATCGTCATCCAGAACGGGCTTCTCGAAGCCTTCACCGCCGACAGCCAGCGCATCCCCGCAGGCGCGCTGGAACAGGCGTCGCTCTCGCTCGGCGGCATCAATGCCGGCGTGATGCCGCTCCTGACCTTCGCCTCCGCGATCCTGGTCATCGTCGGCCTCAACCAGCTGATCTACAAGACGGCGCTTGGCCGTGCATTCCGCGCGACCTCCGACGATGTCGTGACAGCAGGCCTGATGGGCATCCGTCCGAACCAGATCTTTGCCATCGCAACCGGGCTCGCCATGGTGATCGTCACCATCGCCGCCCTCTATCTCGGCACCCGCGCCAATTTTGATCCGACAGCCGGGCCGGCACGTCTCATCTATGCTTTTGAAGCCGTCATCATTGGCGGGCTCGGCTCGCTCTGGGGCACGCTCGCCGGCGGCATCATTTTAGGTGTGGCCCAGACCGTCGGGGCCGCCATCAATCCGGAATGGCAGATCCTCTCGGGCCATATCGCCTTCCTGCTGGTCCTGCTGTTCCGTCCGCGGGGTCTCTTCCCGCGCGCCGTCGATTGAGGTGACGATGAACGCCAACCGAGAAACCCTGTCGAAAGTCATGCGCCCGACGCCATCCTGGCGGGTCGAGACGCGCACGCGCCTGTCCTCGCTGTTCTCGCTTGCAGCCATCCTCTTCGTGCTGCTCCTTGCGGCAGCTCCGTTCGTCGTCTCGCGTGGCGTGGTGCAGGATCTGTTCTTCATCTTCACCATGCTGGCGCTCGCGCAGAGCTGGAACCTGCTCGCCGGTTATGCCGGTCTGATCTCCGTCGGCCAGCAGCTCTATGTCGGCTGCGGCGCCTATGCGCTCTTCGGCTTCGTCATCCTTCTCGGTGTCGATCCGATCCTGGCCATCCCGCTTGCCGGCCTCTTCGCCGTGTTGGTCTCGATACCAACCGCCTTCTTCGCCTTCCGCCTCTATGGTCCCTATTTCGCCATCGGCACCTGGGTCATCGCCGAGGTCGGTCGCTTGCTCTTTGCCCAGTGGAAGGCGCTCGGCGGCGGCACAGGCACCTCACTTCCGCGCGAAGCGACGCGCGAAATGTTCGGCGTCTCGTTCCTCGAAGACTGGTTCGGCATGCGGACCGCAGCAGCCGCCGACGCCATCGCCTTCTGGCTGGCGCTGATCGTGCTCGTTTTGACCATCTGGTTCGTCTACCGCCTGCTGCGCTCCAAGCAGGGCTTAGGGCTCGCCGCCGTGCGCGACAATGAGACGGCCGCCCGGGCACTCGGGGTGGACGCCCAGAAGCTGAAGCTCGTGATCTACCTCTCCACCGCCTTCATCACCGGCGTCGTCGGCGCACTCATCTATCTGCAGAAGGCCCGCATCTCGCCGGATGCTGCCTTCTCGCTCACCGACTGGACGGCCTATGTGATCTTCATCGTGGTGATCGGCGGCATCGGCACCATCGAAGGGCCGATCCTCGGCGTGATCATCTTCTTCCTGATGCAGAATGCGCTGTCGAGCTACGGGTCCTGGTACCTGCTGCTGCTCGGGGCGCTCGCCATCGTCACCATGCTGTTTGCACCGCGCGGGATCTGGGGCCTGATCACCGACCGCACCGGCATCGAACTCTTTCCGGTCCGCCGCACCTTGAGGGGTGGATCGCTTGAACAAACGAAAAAGGGAGGGCCACATGGCTGACATCACAACCGACGTCCTGATCATCGGCACCGGGCCGGCCGGCTCGGCAACCGCCGCCTTGCTCGCGAGCTACGGCCTTGAGCCCATGGTCATCAACCGTTACCGCTGGCTCGCCAACACGCCGCGCGCCCACATCACCAACCAGCGCACCATGGAGGTTCTGCGCGATCTTGGCCGCGACGTTGAGGACGAAGCCTATATGTTCGCGACAGAACAGGACCTGATGGGCCAGAACGTCTTCTGCACGGCGGTCGCCGGCGAAGAGATCGGCCGAATGCAGAGTTGGGGCAACCATCCGCTTTCGCGCGCCGAACATCTCCTCTCCTCGCCCGGGCGGATGAACGACCTGCCGCAGACCTATATGGAGCCGCTGCTCTTCAAGACCGCCTGTTCGCGCGGTGCGCAGTCACGCATGTCGACGGAATATCTGAGCCATGTGCAGGATGCAGACGGTGTTACCACCACCTGCCGCGACCGGCTGACGGGCAAGGACATCACCATCCGATCGAAGTTCCTGGTCGGCGCCGATGGCGGCAACTCCAAGGTTGCCGAACATGCCGGCCTCTCCTTCGAAGGCAAGATGGGCGTCGCCGGCTCGATGAACATCCTCTTCGAGTGCGATCTCTCGCGCTACGTCGCCCACCGCCCCTCGGTGCTCTACTGGGTGCTGCAGCCGGGTGCCGATGTCGGCGGCATCGGCATGGGTCTCGTGCGCATGGTCCGCCCGTGGAACGAGTGGCTGATCGTCTGGGGTTACGACATCAACCAGCCGGCGCCGGCGGTCGATGATGCCTTTGCCACCAAGGTCGTGCGCGATCTCGTCGGCGTCCAGGACCTGCAGCCAAAAATCAAGTCGGTTTCCACCTGGACAGTCAACAACATGTACGCAACCACGATGTCGAACGGCCGCGTCTTCTGCATGGGTGACGCCACCCACCGCCATCCGCCGTCGAACGGTCTCGGATCCAACACGTCGATCCAGGATGCCTTCAACCTCGCCTGGAAGCTCGCCGCCGTCATCCGCGGCCAGGCCGGCATGGGTCTGCTCGACAGCTACCAGGCCGAACGCGCCCCGGTTGCCAAACAGATCGTCACCCGCGCCAACAAGTCGATCGAGGAATTCGGCCCGATCTTCAAGGCGCTCGGCATGCTCGATTCCGTCGACCCGGTGAAGATGCAGGAAAACATGGACGCCCGCTGCGACAACACGGCGGATGCGGAAAAGCAGCGTGAGGCCATCCGCCAAGCGATTGCGCACAAGGTCTATGAATTCGACGCGCACGGCGTGGAGATGAACCAGCGCTACAAGTCGGGCGCCATCGTCACCGATGGCCAGCCGGAACCGGCCTTCGAAAAGGATGCCGAGCTGCATCACCAGCCGACAAGCTGGCCCGGCGCCCGCCTGCCGCATGTCTGGCTGTTCGGCCCGGAAGGCGAAAAAGTCTCGAGCCTCGACCTGACTGGCCATGGCGTCTTCACCGTTCTGACCGGCATCGGCGGCGATGGATGGGTGGCGGCCGCAAAGTCCCTGTCCAAAGAGTTCGGCCTGCCGATCACGGTTCACAAGATCGGTCCTCGCCAGACCTGGCAGGACTTTTCCGGCGATTGGGCCCGCGCCCGCGAAATCCGCGATTCCGGCGCGCTCCTCGTTCGCCCCGATCATCACGTTGCATGGCGCACGGAAGCAGCCATCAAAGACCCCGAAGGCGAGCTGCGGCGCGTCCTGAAAACCATTCTGGACCGGTGAGGCAAGACCATGCACGCGCACGAAAAGGGCTATTTCACTGAGGAGACCTCCGTCGAGGTGGTGAGCGGCCGAAACGCCAATGCCAAGGACGAGCGGCTGAAGGAGGTGATGGAGGTCATCACCCGCAAGCTGCATGAGGCGGTCAAGGAGTTGGAGCCGACCCAGGACGAGTGGATGGAGGCGATCCTCTTCCTCACCCGCACCGGTCAGATGTGCAACGAATGGCGCCAGGAATTCATCCTGCTGTCAGACGTGCTCGGCGTCTCGATGCTGGTCGACGCCGTCAACAACCGCAAACCCTCGGGCGCTTCGGAAAGCACGGTGCTAGGCCCCTTCCACGTGGCAGACGCCCCCGAAGTGCCGATGGGTGCCAATATCTGCCTGGACAGCAAGGGCGAGGACATGGTGATCGAAGGCCGCATCCTCGACACCGAGGGCAAGCCGATTGCAAATGCCGTGATCGATGTCTGGCAGGCCAATGACGAGGGCTTCTACGATGTGCAGCAGAAGGGTATCCAGCCCGACTTCAACCTGCGCGGCGTCTTCCGCACAGGGTCGGACGGTCATTACTGGTTCCGGGCGGTAAAGCCCAAATTCTATCCCATCCCCGACGACGGCCCGGTCGGCCAGCTGCTCGGCAAGCTCGGCCGCCATCCCTATCGCCCGGCCCATCTGCACTACATTATCAAGGCGAATGGATACGAGACGCTTGTCACCCATATCTTCGATCCGGATGATCAGTACATCCATTCGGATGCCGTCTTCGGCGTCAAGGAAAGCCTGCTGGCGAAATTCGACCGCCGCAGGGATCCGCAGCGTGCCGCCGAATACGGTTTCAGCGAGGAATTCTGGGAAGTGAAGCACGACTTCGTGCTGGTGCAAAAGAACCAAGCCTGACTGCGGCTCAATCGAGCCCTTGGACCCGCAGCTGAGCTCCGGGTCGCATCTTCTTTTCCGCACAGCTGGCGGGCCCATCCGTATGGAATGCGCCCGTCAGCTTCTTTTTGCGCCAGGTTTCGCGCTACTGGCGAAACAGATCCTGCTCAACGCCCGCCTTCTCGAACAGATAGTCGCGGCTCGCCTCCAGCTCCCGCCGCAGCTTCCCGATATCGTGACCGATCAGGCTTCCCTGCCACTTTTTGACCTGCCCCGCACAGAAGACCGTCGAGACATTGCTGCGCTCCATCAGCGTGACAACGGCGCCGGGCACATGGTTGAGGGGCGCCACATTGAGCGCGGTTGCATCGAGCAGAATGATATCGGCATCCTTGCCGGGCGTGAGGCTTCCGGTTTTGTGCTCAAGCTTCAGGCCCCGCGCGCCTTCGATGGTCGCGAACCGGATCACATCCATGGCCGAGAGCAGCTTGGGATAGTCGTCGCCGCGCAGCGCCTTCTCGTTGGCGATCATCCGTTGGAGGGTGATCGTCGAGCGCATCTGCGTGAACATGTCTGCGGTCATCGTGCATTCGACATCAGTGGAAAGCGATGGCTGCAGACCGAGGTCGAGGGCTTTCTGAAGCGGCGGTTCACCGTGGCGCATCTGCATCTCGATCGGCACGGAGAGCGAGATATGCGCGCCGGCATCCGCCGCCCGCTGCCAGGCCATGTCGCTCATGCCGGTCATATGGATGAAGATATTGTCCGGGCCGAACTTGCCGGCCATGGCCAGGCCGTCGAATGTCGGCTGCATGCCGAAGGTTCCGACAACATGCAGCGCGATCGGCAGACCGAGCTCGCGACCCGTCGCCCACGCCTCTTCATGGAAAGGCAGGTAGATCTCCCCGCCCATCACCATGGTCAGCAATTGATCATCGCTGGAGAAATGTTCGGCCCTGATCCGGCGAGCGTCGCCCGGATACTTGGCAAGATCGCCCCAGCCTTCGAAATAGCCGAAGACGGCGCGGCGGCCGGCATCCCTGAGGGCAGCTATCGCGGAATCCGAATGCTCCGGCGAGTGATGGATCTGGCTCACGTCCATCACGGTCGTCACACCGGCATCGATCTGGGAAATGCCGCCGACGAGTTCGGAGATGTAGACATCCTCCGGGCGATAGAGGACCGAAAACTTCTGCAGCATCCACTCATAATAATTGGCGGTGCTTTCCGGACGCCCGTCATTCACCAGAATGGCATCGGACAAGAGACTGCGCAGAGCGGTCTCGAACTGATGGTGATGGGTGTCGATGAAACCCGGCATGACGATCATGCCGCTGGCATCGATGACCGCCGCATCGGCAGAGTCCAGGTGGGGGCCGACGGCGAGGATCTTCGCCCCCTCGATCAACACATCGCCGATGGTGTAATTGCCGACGGACGGATCCATGGACAGGACGGCGCCGCCCTTGATCAAGGTCTTGCGACCGGGCTGGCCCAGTCCAGCCGGCAGCGGCTGCGTCGCGCTGGAGCGACCAAGCTGCGGAACGGATCCTCCGCCGGAATCTGCAGGGGATCTCAGTCTCACGTCACAGAATTTACACATGCCCACCTCCCAATCTTCGCAATACGAAATTTAATTCGCTGATTAATCAGAGCGCGCAAAGCCGGCGCAGGCCCTTCGGCTCCCTTAACCGTTCAGTGCTGCCGACAGCGCTGGCGTTCGGGCCGCAGCAGCGCTGATCCGGCCTGCAGCAACCCGAAGATCACCCAGTCGGTCCGTCACCATCTGGTCCGGGCCGATTAGCCCCGAATAGCCCGAGGAATTGACCGCAGCCGTAACCTTGCCCTCTGCATTGCGGATCGGCACCGCGAGAGCCGTAATCCCGAAATCGAGCTGATCGACAGTCGTCGCATATCCGCGCTCCCCGGCTTCGTCGATCAGCGCACGCAGGGCATTCTTGTCAGTGACTGTGCGTGAAGTGAGCGCCTTCGGCTCCACCCTCGCGAAGTAGCGCTCGAGCTCGGTCTTCGGCAGGCCCGCCAACAAAACGCGCCCCAGCGAGGTTGCGTGAGCGGGATAGCGCGCGCCGACCACGGCCGTCGCCCTTCTCGCGCGCTGGGTGGAATGGTGCGCGATATAGATGACGTCGTTCCCATCGAGCATGGCGATGGAGGCCGCGTCACCATGGGTTTCGACGATCTGCCTAAGTTCCGGCAACAGGATCTCATCGATGCGGGCGGCAAAGTAGAAGCCGGAGCCGAGCGTCATAACCTTTGGCTTCAGGAAAAACCGCTTTCCGACCGAGCCGACGTAACCGAGCGCCGACAGCGTGATCAGACTTCGGCGGGCAGCAGCCGGTGAAAGACCGACGCGCCGCGCGATCTCACTCAGGGTCATGTCAGGATGCGCTGCATCGAAACATTCGATGACGGCGATCCCCTTTGCCAGCGCTTCAACGAACTCCGCCGATCGCTTCGGATCCTCAACCATGTCCACCCTGTCCAGCAAAGTTCAGCCCTCGGGCGCAAGCACGAAATCGAACCTGCACTTCGCGTCCGGACGCTTCTCGAGGGCAAACGGGAATTCCTCGGATTTCTTGACAGGTTCCAGTTTGGCGATCAACGATTTTCGCACTCCGAAAACCGCGTCATTGTCGATGTATTCGGTGTTCTCGAAGAACAGTTCCGTCGTGATCGCCCGCATTTTTTCGGCACGTATAATGAAGTGCAGATGCGCTGCCCGCCAGGCATGCCGGTTGCCGGCACGAAGCAGCCGTCCGACCGGACCGTCATAAGGCACGGTATAGGGCTTCGGCAGGACCGTGGTGTAGTAGTAGCGGCCTTCGCCGTCCGCGGTGATCTTGCCACGCAAGTCGTATTTGTCCTGCCCATGCTCCTGGATCGGATAGGTGCCACTGCCATCCGCCTGCCAGGTATCGACGATCGCGCCCGGAAGCGGATTGCCAAGAGAGTCACGCACGATGCCATGCACCAGCAGCGTTGTGCCGTCACGCCCCCGGGCGAGATCGCCGCCCAATTCGAGTTCCGGTGCATCATCGAGGTAGAATGGGCCGAGATTGGATCCTTCCGTCGCCCCACCGCGGGTGTTGATCATGTCGACCAGGGCGGACAGGCCCACGACGTCGGACAGCAGAATGAACTCGTGCCGTTCCGGGGTGGAGATCTTCCCGCAATCATAGAGGAACATCAGCATGCCCATCCACTCGTCATGGGTCATGTTCACTTCACGCGTATAGTCGTGGAGGTGATCGATGAACGTCTCCAGGAGGAACTTGAAACGACTGCCCTCCTCGGTCTGGAAACTTTCCTTCACCGCTTCGGTGATCGTGAACTGATTGATCTGACCCATCGACATCCTCCACTCGACCGACCCGTCTCCCGCCGGGTTGACGCAAAGCTAGAACAGGTTCTATTATTCGGCAAGTGAATTTATTTTCGCTATGCGAAAAGGAACTCTGAATGAGAATTGGCAAGCAGGACCAGGCTTTCACCGCGATCGCCACATCGGATGCGACATCCATCACGGTCAGAGGCCATGATCTGTGTGATGACCTGATCGGCAAGATCGATTTCACCGATTACTTCTGGCTGCTGGTCTGCGGCAAACGACCGGACAAGCGACAGACCACGGCCCTCAATGCCTGTCTGGTCGCGATTGCCGAGCACGGACTGGTTCCGTCGGTGCAGGCGGCCCGCATGACGCTTGCAGCAGCCCCCGAGGCCTGGCAAGGCGCGATGGCTGCCGGTCTTCTCGGCATGGGCACCGTTGTTGCCGGCTCATCGGAGGTCGCGGGACGATATCTGGCCGAACTGGTCGCCGCTGGCGGAAACGAAGCGGCGGTCCGCCACTCGCTTGATGTTTTCCTGAAAGAGCGCCGGAAGGTTCCGGGGCTTGGTCATCCCCAGCATGCAGGCGGAGATCCCCGCGCGGACCGTCTGCTGGCCGTGGCCGACGAACTGCAGATTTCCGGGCAGCACATCGCCACCCTCAGACTGCTGGGCAACCTCGCGCCCGGCATCATGAACCGGCCTTTGCCCATCAACGTCTCGGGCGCCATTCCAGCCGTCATGCTTGATGCGGGATGGCCGCTCGCGGCTCTCAAGGCGGTCCCGCTGATCGCCCGCGCCGCCGGCCTTGCTGCCCATCTTTATGAGGAAAGCGAACGCCCGATCGGCTTCATCCTGTCCCACCATGCGGATTTGGCCATTTCCTATGACGGAGAGACATCCGAATGAAGCCGCTTCAGTCCATTCGGGTCATCGAGATGGGGACCTACATCACAGGTCCGGCCGCAGCGATGCAACTGGCAGACCTCGGTGCCGACGTCATCAAGGTCGAGCGCCCCGGAGAAGGCGATCCATTCCGGGCCTTTAAAGGCGGGCTCTACTCGCCGCATTTCCAGACCTACAACCGTAACAAGCGCTCCATCGCCCTCGACACACGAAACCCCGAAGATCTCGAGGTCTTTCTCGCCTTGATCGCTTCGGCAGATGTGTTCATCCAGAACTTCCGGCCGGGGGTCGCGGAAAAGCTCGGCGCGGGCGAAACCGAACTGCGAGCACTCAATCCGAGGCTCGTCTACTGCGCGATTTCAGGCTTCGGAACCTCAGGGCCGGCGCGCGACAGACCGGCCTACGACACTGTGGCACAGGCGGCCAGCGGCTTTCTGCGCCTCGTGACACCACCCGACCGACCCCGTGTTATCGGCCCGGCTCTGGCCGATGCGGTGACGGGACATTATGCGGCAACCGGCATCCTCGCGGCCCTGATCGAGCGCGGAAAGACAGGCAAGGGCCGCAGGCTAGATATCTCGATGCTGGAGGCCATGAGCCACTTCAATCTGGACAGTTTTACCCATTACTACAGCGCCGGAGAGGTCATGGGGCCCTTGTCGCGACCGGTGGTCAGCCAATCCTACACCTTCGAATGCGCCGACCGGAAATGGATCGCCTTCCATCTCTCCTCGCCACAGAAGTTCTGGGAAGGTTTGCTCGATGCGACCCAGCAGCGCCACCTGGCAGACGATCCCCGCTTCCGCGAGCGCCTGGATCGCATCCGGCATCAGGATGAGCTGATCGACATTCTCGCTCCGGTATTTCGAAGCAAACCGCGTGACGAATGGTGCGGTTTGCTGGAAACGAACGAAGTGCCCTATGCGCCGGCCTACGACAGCGACGAGGCGCTCGAAGACCCACAAGCAAGGCATCTGCAAATTGCCGTCACCGTTCCGAACGCCGAGATGGGAGACTTCACGACCGTCCGGCCACCTTACAGCTTTGACGGCGAGCCGGAATTTGCTGTCTCGCCTCCACCGCGACTGGACGAGCATGGGGCGGAAATCAGATCCGAGGTCACGAAGGCGTCACACCAGGCTCGGTGAGACCTGTCGGAGCTTGAGGCTGGGACGAAGGATGGACCACCCAACCGAGCGGTCAGTCTTCGCTGCCCTGCAGTGGTATGATCTGGACACTTCCGTGGCGCACCGATCGCTCTGCAGTGATGTGGTCGGAAAAATGCTGCACCTCGTTCATCGACCCCTTCAGGATGCCGACTTCGAGGCAATTCTCGGTATCGAGATGCACATGCAGGCTCGCGATCGTCAGGTCGTGATGATGATGGAAGCTGTTTGTCAGCCGCCTTGCAAGGTCGCGGGCCGCGTGATCGTAGACATAGCTCAGCACGCCGATGCAGGGTTCATCACCCTTCGAATTTCGGGTAGCTTCCTTCAGACCCGTTCTCACGAGATCACGGATCGCCTCCGACCGGTTCTGATCCCCGCGTGTCTCAATCAGCGCATCGAGTTCCTGCATCAGGTCGTCATCAAGGGTGATCGTCACGCGCTGCATATCAAACTCCCTTCGTATGATGTTTTGATATAGACATCATACACACCCAGCATTATTGTCCTGCCACTTAGGGGGTGCTTACGACACCATCTGATTGGGTATAGGGGAATTTTCATGACCAAGGCAATTCTGCGGCTTGCAGTTTCGACTGCTTTCGCTGCCGCCGTCTTGTCAGGCACCGCCCTTGCCACGCCGAAATCGCAACTGGTGCTCGCCATCGGCGGCGAACCCGAAGGCGGCTACGACCCTCTGACGGGCTGGGGACGTTATGGTCATCCGCTTTTTCAATCGACCCTTCTGACACGCGATGCCAATTTGAAGACCCGTCCCGATCTGGCGACGGAATGGTTGCTCTCCGATGATCGGCTCACATGGACCATCAGGCTCCGGCCGGACACACGGTTTTCCGACGGCTCGCCGCTTGACGCCGAAGACGTCGCTTTCACCTTCAACGAGGCGGCCAAGATCGGTAGCGCCGCTGACCTGACCGCACTCGAGGCCGCCCGCGTCATTGACGATCAGACCGTCGAGATCAAGCTGAATAAGCCCTGGATCACCTTCACCGAGAACCTCTATGCGCTCGGCATCGTACCCTCGGACGGCTATGGCGAGGGCTACGCGCGAAATCCGATCGGATCTGGTCCCTACAAGCTCGTCTCCTGGACCGAAGGCCAGCAGCTGATCGTCGAGAAAAACCCGAACTATTATGGCGAGACCGGGCCATTCGAGCGGATCACCTTCCTGTTTACCGAAGAAGATACGAGTCTCGCGGCAGCACAAGCCGGGCAGGTGGACATGGTCTCCGTGCCGGCAACGGCCGCCGATACGCCGCCACAGGGCTTCAAGCAGATCGTTACCCGGTCCGTCGACAACAGAGGCATCGTCTTCCCGATCGTGAAAGACGAGGGCAAGGTCGTCGGCGAGGGCAAGAAACTCGGCAATGATGTTACCGCCGACCCTGCCATCCGCCGTGCCGTCAATCTCGGGATCGATCGAAATCAGTTGGTAGACGTCGCCCTGCTCGGTCACGGGAGCCCGGCAGCGGGCCCGGCCGACGGGCTCGCCTGGTCCAATCCGGACGCAGCGGTAAGCTTCGATCTCGAGCAGGCCAAAACCGAGCTGGAGAGCGCTGGCTGGACGCTCGGCAACGACGGCATCCGTGTGAAAGATGGCCTCCGGGCAGCCTTCCCAATCAATTACCCCGCTTCGGATTCCACACGACGCATGCTGGCTGAAACCGTGTCGGCACAATTGAAGGGCCTCGGCATCGAAGCGACGGCTACCGGCAAGAGCTGGGACGAAATCGACCGCATCATGCATTCCGAGCCGGTGATGTTTGGCTGGGGCAGCCATTCGCCGCTCGAGGTCTACAATCTCTACCAGTCGAGCCTTGGCGGCGTGGAATTCTTTAACGCCGGCTTCTATGCAAACCCCGCCGTCGACCGGCATCTTGCCGCAGCGCAGAGTGCGCAAAGCCTGGAAGCCTCCTTCCCAGACTGGCAAAAAGCCGAGTGGGACGGGACGACTGGTTTCGGTGCCAAGGGCGATGCCGCATGGGCTTGGCTCGTCAACCTCGACCACATCTACTACGTGAACGAATGCCTGGAGATTGGCGCCACCCAGATCGAACCGCATGGCCATGGATGGCCGGTTACCGCGATGATCCAGAACTGGAAATGGACGTGTGAGTAAGGCGGGCCAATTCGGCTGGGTCGGGTTGATCGCTGCAAAGGCGATCCGGCTTGTGCTCGTCCTTCTGACCGTCGCGATCGTTGCCTTTGCGCTGACGAAGAACTCCCCTGTCGATCCCATCAACGCCTATCTCGGCGCCGACATCGCGCGTGTCGGACCTGAGCAGCGCGCCCTGATTGCCGAGAAATGGGGGCTCGACCAACCTACGTCCACGCAGTTCTGGCGTTGGGCGAAGAATCTGATGGCGGGCGACCTAGGCTACTCCATGACCTATAACGCGCCGGTCGCCGACGTCCTCGTCTCGAGGTTCAAGGCGTCGCTTCCCCTGATGGGGCTTGCCTGGCTGCTCTCCGGCGTGCTCGGCTTCGCCCTAGGCGTGATCGCCGGTGCCTTTTCCGGCTCCTGGGCGGACAGGGTGATCCGGCTCTATTCCTATGTGCTGGCGTCGACGCCCACCTTCTGGCTGGCGATAATGCTGCTCGTCGTCTTTGCAGTCGGGCTCAACTGGGCGCCCATCTGCTGTGCTGCTCCGATTGGCGTGCTGCCTGATGACGTGACCTTGGCTGATCGCGCCCGGCATCTTGCCCTGCCGCTGATGGCGCTCAGCGTGCTCGGCATTGCCCAGATCGCGCTGCACACGCGTGCCAAGATGATCGAGATCATGCAGTCCGATTATGCGCTCTATGCCAAGGCGCAAGGCGCCTCGCGCATGGACATTGCCTTGCGTCATGGCGCACGCAATGCAGCGCTCCCGGCGGTCACGGTTCTCTTTGCCTCGCTCGGCGAACTCTTCGGTGGCTCGGTTCTGGCCGAACAGGTGTTTTCCTATCCGGGGCTCGGCAAGGCGACCGTGGAAGCCGGGATCCGTGGCGATGTGCCCCTGCTCCTAGCGATCACACTGGCGCTGACCTTTGTCGTCTTCCTAGGCAACGCGATTGCCGATCTTCTCTACCGGCTGGTCGATCCGCGCATGGCGTCGGGAGTGCGCATCGCATGAGTGCAATCCTCGATCTCCCGCCCTCCGCCCCAGACCGCGCGCCAGACGGACACAGGATACGAACGCTTGTAGTCGCAACCATCGCAGCGCTCGCTTTGGCTGCCGTGCTCGTCTCTACCCATCTCTTTGGGGGCTTTGGCATTGATGCCGACTTTTCCACGCGCCTGCTTGGACCGTCATTGTCCCATCTAGCCGGTACCGATCAGCTCGGACGCGACATGTTCGCCCGGACCTTGCATGGCCTGGCTTTAAGTTTCTGGGTTGGCCTGATTGCGGCTTCAGGCTCGGTCGTCATCGCCATGCTGCTTGCACTTGTGGCGACAACAGGCGGGCGGCTCGCCGATGAAGCCGTGTCCTTCCTGATCGATGCCGCGATGGGACTGCCGCATTTCGTGCTTTTGATCCTCATCTCCTTCGGTCTTGGCGGCGGCACCACGGCGGTGATCATTGCGGTTGCCGTCACCCATTGGCCGCGGCTCACCCGCATTCTGAGGGCCGAACTGCTGCAATTGCGCCAGGCAGAGTTCGTGCAGGCATCCAGGCACTTCGGCAAATCCTGGTTCTACATCGGTCGGCATCATTTTCTGCCGCATCTCGTGCCGCAGCTGCTCGTCGGCCTCGTGCTTCTGTTCCCCCATGCCATCCTGCATGAGGCGGGCCTGACCTTCATCGGCTTCGGACTGGAACCGTCCAAACCCGCCATCGGCGTTTTGCTGTCGGATTCCATGCGCTACCTCTCCGCCGGCAAATGGTGGCTCGGTCTGTTTCCGGGGCTGGCGCTGCTGCTCGTGGTCTTGAGTTTCGATGCCATCGGCAATGGGCTGAGGCTGCTCACCGATCCCCGGCAGGAGCAGACGTGATGCTTGCAGTCGAAAACCTCTCCATCGGCTTCCTGCGCTACGACGGCCTGATCCATCGCTGCGAAGTACCGGCCCTCGACGGCATCGACTTGAAGGTGGATCGCGGCGAGATCCTGGCGCTGGTGGGCGCTTCCGGCGCTGGAAAGAGCCTGCTTGCCCATGCCCTGTTCGGCATTCTGCCGGAAAATGCTGTCGTGCGCGGCAACATATCGCTGAACGGGGAGCAGGTTGAAGCGGCGAATGGCGGCAAAGGCCAAGGCCCGCGCATGGCGCTGGTTCCGCAATCGCTCAGCCATCTCGATCCGCTGGCCCGCTGCGGCAAACAATTGCTATGGGCCGCCAAACGCAGCGGCAAAGCGAAAACGACGGCAGAGCTGATCGACTCGCTTGAGAGCTTCGGCCTCGGCGCCGAAGTCATGCGGCTTTATCCGCATCAGGTCTCGGGTGGCATGGCACGCCGCCTGCTTCTCGCCATCGCCACGATCGGGGAACCCGATCTGATCGTTGCCGACGAGCCGACAAGCGGGCTCGATCCGGACGCTGCGGAAAACGTCCTTCGTCATCTCCGCCGCCTCGCCGATCGCGGCAAGGCCGTGCTTCTGATCACACATGATCTCATCACCGCGGTCTCCCATGCCGACCGGGTGGCTATCCTGGAACAGGGCAGATTGCTGGGCACCGAGCCGGCCAATGCGTTTTCAGATCAGGGGCAGAAACTGACGCTACCTTATGCGCGGGCGCTCTGGCTTGCCATGCCGGGAAACCAATTCTCGGCCGCACCGCTTGCGCGGGAGGCTGCGCGTGCTTGAGGTAAGAGATGTCGACTTCGGTTTTGGCAAAGCAAAAACCATCCTCGAGGGTGCATCGCTGACGCTTAAAGAAGGCGAGATCCTGGGCCTCTCCGGCCTCTCCGGCGCCGGCAAATCGACGCTCGGCCGCATCGTGGCGGGCTATCTGAAGCCCCAGAAGGGTGAGGTTCTCCTCGATGGTGCAGCCCCTGCCCCGGGCTATTGCGGGGTTCAACACATCCACCAGTCCTCGATCTTCGCCGTCAATCCGCGATGGCGGCTGGGCCGGATCATCACAGAAGCCTGGCAGCCGGATGATCAGACGCTGGATGCCATCGGCGTGTCGCGTGCCTGGTTTGATCGCTACCCGCACGAAATCTCGGGCGGCGAACTGCAACGGGTTGTGCTGGCGAGGGCGCTTGGCCCCGACACCCGCTTCCTGGTCGCCGACGAACTATCCGCCATGCTTGATCCGATCACCCAGGTGGAAATCTGGTCCTTCCTCATGGAGCGTCGCCGCCAGGGCCTCGGCATCCTTGCCATCAGCCATGATGCCGCCTTGCTGAAGCGCGTGAGTTCACGGCAGCTCAAGCTCTGTACTGGTGGCTTGATGCCGCTCGTCGCTTAAGGGCCTCCGCAACTTGTTCTTCAGGGAGACCTGTCTCTGATGGTGTTGATGATCGACGAAAAATCTTCGCCGCCATGCCCGAGCTGGTCGAAGAGCTCGTAAAGCTCAGTCGCATGCGCGCCGAGAGCCGTAGCCGCACCGGTCGATTTTGCCGCTTCCTGCGACAACCGCATGTCCTTGAGCATCAGGGCGGCGGCAAAGCCCGGCTTGTAGTCCCGGTTTGCCGGCGATGTCGGAACGGGACCCGGAACCGGGCAGTTGGTGCTAATCGCCCAGCACTGGCCCGATGATGTCGAGGCCACGTCGAACAGGGCCTGATGCGAGAGCCCGAGCTTTTCACCGAGTACGAAGGCCTCACAGACCCCCGCCATGGTGATCCCGAGGATCATGTTGTTGCAGATCTTGGCAGCCTGGCCGGCACCGGCCGAACCGCAATGGACGACCCGCCGTCCCATGGCTTCAAGCACAGGGCGGCCCCGGTTCAAAGCATCCGCCTCCCCACCGACCATGAAGGTCAGCGTGCCGGCACTTGCCCCGGCCGTTCCGCCGGAGACCGGCGCATCGAGCGACAGGCAGCCGGCCTCGTTGGCAAGCGCATGGCATTTGCGGGCGCTGTCCACATCGATCGTCGAGCAGTCGATCATCAGCGTCCCCTGATCGACTGCCCCGACGAGCTCGCTCCAGACCGACAGGACATGATGACCGGCAGGCAGCATGGTAATGACGATCGAGGCGCCGGTCAGGGTTTCCGCCGCCGTATCACAGAGCGTGATGCCGCTTGCTGTCGCGGCGAGCTTCGCTGTTTCAGAAAGATCGAAGCCTCGGACCGGATACCCCGCCTTGACGAGATTGGCAGCCATCGGCCCACCCATATTGCCAAGACCAATGAAGGCTATCGTCTCAAGCATAGCATTTCCTCCCTGTTTTCACGTCCGTCCCCGAGCGCTCCCAATGTGGCATCCTACAGGTTTCGCGCAATCACCATGCGCTGAACGTCGCTGGTCCCTTCGTAGATCTGGCAGATGCGCGCATCCCGGTAGATCCGCTCAACCGGATAATCCCGCATATAGCCATAGCCACCGTGGATCTGGATCGCATCCGAGCAGACGCGCTCGACCATCTCGGACGCGAAGAGTTTGGCCATCGAGGCTTGCGAAATGCAGGGAATGCCGGCCTCGCGCAGCGAAGCTGCATGCCAGACGAGCTGTCGTGCGGCCTCGATCTGTGTCGCCATATCGGCGAGGCGGAAGGCAACCGCCTGATGCTCGGCGATTGCTTTGCCGAAAGCCTTTCGCTCACCTGCATAATCGCGCGCCGCCTCGAAGGCCGCCTGCGCCATGCCGACCGATTGGGCCGCAATCCCGATGCGCCCTCCCTCCAGATTGGAAAGCGCAATACGATAACCTTCCCCTTCCTCGCCGAGCCTGTTCTCGACGGGAATCTTCATCCCGTTAAAGGCAATCTGGCAGGTGTCTGACGCGTTGAGACCGAGCTTCTCCTCGACGCGCACGACCTCGTAGCCCGGTGTATCCGTCGGCACGATAAAGGCCGTGATCCCGTTCTTGGCCGCACTGGGATCAGTCACGGCAAACACGATGATGACATGACCATTCTTGCCCGAGGTGATGAACTGCTTGGCACCGTCGATGATGTAATGATCACCCTCGCGCCGTGCGCGGGTTTTGAGGTTGGAGGCATCCGATCCGGCCTGTGGCTCGGTCAGGGCAAAGCCGCCGATCCATTCTCCCGAAGCCAGTTTCGGCAGGAAGCGCTGCCGCTGCTCTTCCGTGCCGAACTTCAGGATCGGCACACAACCCACCGAGCTGTGGACGCTCATGATCGTCGAGCAGGCGCCGTCGCCCGCGGCAATTTCCTCGACCGCGATCGCATAGGCGAGCACACCGGTGTCCGAGCCCCCATAGGCTTCCGGCACAAGCATGCCAAGCAGCCCAAGCTCACCCATTTCGGTCAGTTCCTCGCGTGGGAAACGGTGTTGCCGGTCGCGTTCGGCGGCACCTGGGGCAAGCCGCTCGCGGGCAAAGCTGCGCGTCATCTCGAGGATCTGCTGTTGAAGCTCCGAAAGAACCATCCCGTCTTCCTCCAATCACGCCCGCTCAATGGCAATCGCCGTGGCTTCGCCACCGCCAATGCAGAGAGCCGCCATGCCGCGTTTCAGATCGTACCGTTCGAGTGCGGCGATAAGCGTCACCAGGATCCGCGCGCCCGAGGCGCCGATCGGATGGCCCAGCGCGCAGGCACCGCCATGAATATTGACCTTGTCATGCGGCAGATCGAGGTCGCGCATCGCGGCCATGGCGACGACCGCAAAGGCCTCATTGATCTCGAACAGGTCAATCTCTGAAAGTGGCAGGCCGATGCGATCGGAGAGCTTCTGGAGGGCACCGATCGGCGCGGTGGCAAACAGGCTAGGCGCCTGCGAATGCGTGGCGTGCCCAAGGATCGTGGCAAGCGGGGCAAGACCGCGCCGCTCCGCTTCCGAGCGTCGCATCAGGACGAGTGCAGCCGCACCATCGGAGATCGAGCTGGAATTGGCAGCCGTCACCGTACCGCCGTCGCGGAAGGCGGGCTTCAGCGTCGGGATCTTCTCCGGCTTTGCCTTGCCTGGCTGCTCGTCGCGGCTGATCTCCTGTTCAGCCTTGCCGGATTTGACGACAACCGGCACGACTTCGCGATCGAAGCCGCCATCGGCGATAGCCTTTGTTGCCCGCGTGAGCGAGGCGACGGCATAGGCGTCCTGTGCCTCGCGCGTAAACTGGTAGGCCTCGGCGCAATCCTCCGCGAAGGTGCCCATCAGCCGGCCCTTGTCATAGGCATCCTCGAGCCCGTCGAGAAACATGTGATCGAGCACACGCCCATGTCCGAGCCGGTAGCCGGCGCGGGCGCGGTCCAGCAGATAGGGCGCATTCGTCATGCTCTCCATGCCGCCTGCAACAGCGACGGAGGCGCTCCCGGCAACCAGCAAGTCATGGGCGAGCATGGCGGCCTTCATGCCCGAACCGCACATCTTGTTGACGGTCGTAGCCCCCGCCGAGAAAGGCAGACCGGCACCGATCGCGGCCTGCCTTGCAGGCGCCTGGCCCTGGCCTGCCGGCAGGACACAGCCGAACAGGATCTCTTCGACGGCCTCGACTGGAAGCCCGCTGCGGTCGAGCGCCGCCCGGATGGCGGCAGCGCCCAGCGCGGCTGCGGTCATCTCCTTCAGCTCGCCCTGAAAGCCCCCGATCGGGGTTCGGGCAGAACCGACAATGACGATTGGATCCTGAACTCCCATCTTTTCTCCTTCAGCAGCGATCAGCGCGCGCCCATGCGGATGGCTCCATCGAGGCGGATGACCTCCCCGTTGAGCATCGTGTTTTCAATGATATGGCGGGCGAGGGCTGCGAATTCGACCGGCCTGCCGAGGCGGGGCGGAAAGGGCACGCTGGACGCGAGACCTTCGCGCACCTGCTCCGGCATGCCCGCCATCATCGGCGTTTCGAACACACCCGGCGCAATCGCCATGACGCGAATGCCGAACCGTGCGAGTTCACGAGCAATTGGCAAGGTCATCGCAGCAATACCGCCCTTGGAGGCAGCGTAGGCCGCCTGCCCGATCTGGCCGTCGAAGGCGGCAACGGAAGCAGTATTGATGATGACGCCACGTTCACCCTCCTCATCGGGTTCGTTCGTCTGGATCGCGGCAGCGGCTAGCCGGACCATGTTGAAGGTGCCGACAAGGTTGATCCCGATCGTGCGTTCGAAGCTCTCCAGCCCATGCGGCCCGTCGCGGCCGACAACCTTCTCCGCAGGCGCCACACCGGCGCAATTGATCAATCCCCGCACATTGCCGAAAGCTTTCGTCGCAGCCTCGATTGCCGCAGCGCCATCCTGCGCACGCGTCACGTCTGTTTCAAGAAAAGCAACGTTGTCGCCGAGCTCCCGCACAAGCGATGGCCACCGATCGCGATCACGATCGGCAATCAAGACACGACCGCCCGCCTCGCTGATCATGCGCACCGTCGCCGCGCCAAGTCCGGAGCAACCGCCGGTCACGATGAAACAGCCATTCTCGATGCGCATCGACCCTCCTCCCCTTCAGTCCTCGCCTGAAGCTGCCGATGGCGCAAACTCTACTGCGTTTCACAGTTGCAACCGATGACGAAATTGATCCATTCTTGAGGCCACTTTTGCCACTGACGCACTTGAGGTCGAACGAGGACCATGGCTGAGACCGAACGACATATGATCTCGACGGGTTTCGTCGAGGAGGCACTCGACAGCCTCAGACGCGCAGGCAGGCCCACAGAGCCGCTTCTGTCCCGGCTCGGTCTTCCGCCTGTCGTGGACCAACCGGTTTCGACCCAGACTTTCGGGCGCCTCTGGCTCGCAATTGCCGAGGAGCTGAATGACGAGTGTTTCGGTCTCGGCGAACGAACGATGCCACGCGGCAGCTTCACGCTCCTGTGCCATTGCGTGCTGCATGCGCCAACGCTGGAGCGAGCCCTGCGGCGGGCCTTGCGTTTTCTGAATGTCGTCCTGGGGGAACCGACAGGTCGGCTTGAGGTTCGCGACGGCACCGCAGTGATCGAGCTTTGCGAAACCGGAAAACCCCGCTCCGCCTTCGCCTATCGCAGCTACTGGATCATCCTGCATGGATTGACCTGCTGGCTGGTGGGCAGACGTATTCCGATCCGCCTTGTGGATTTTCGCTGCAGCGAACCGAAACTGAGTGCCGAACACCGGCTTTTCTTCGGCGCTCCCATTCGCTTCTCGCAACCGGTGAGCCGCCTCGGCTTCGATTCCTCCATGCTGGCCTTGCCGATCGCGCGCAACGAGCAGGCATTGCGGCAATTCCTTCGGGGAGCGCCGGCCAATATCCTGATCCGCTATCGCTATGACGCCGGCACGGCTGCTGCCGTCAGACGCCGATTGAACCAGAAGGGGCCTGCAGACTGGGGCAGCTTCGCAGATCTGGCTCGCGATATGCGGATGTCGTCTTCGACGCTGCGCCACCGCCTGCATGACGAAGGACAAAGCTATGCCAGCATCAAGGACGACATTCGCCGTGATCTTGCCAGGGACATGCTGATGAACACCCATGATACCGTTAGCGATATTGCCGCCCGCCTGGGGTATTCGGAACCGAGCGCCTTCTATCGGGCCTTCAAGAAATGGATGGGTGTGAGCCCCGAGGCTTTCCGCAAGAGTTCCAGATCTCTTTAGACGGCAAAAGCCGGCATCTGCTGTCCCATAAGACATATGGCAAAACTGGCCAAAGAATTGGATGCAGTTTTGTCATGGCTTGCCACTCACAAGACGCTTACCATTCACTTCGATTGATCTGCTCCTGGGGAGAGGAGCAGGTTTCACGGGAGGAGACTGATGGTGCAACCTGCGCATCTGAGCCTGCATGTCCCCGAACCTGCCGTTCGGCCGGGCGGCCAGCCCGATTTTTCCAACGTCAAGATTGCCAAGGCCGGATCGGTGCCGAGGCCTCCGGTCGATGCGGCCGCCGAGGACATCCGGGACCTCGCCTATTCGATCATTCGCGTTCTGAACCGCGATGGCGAGGCCGTCGGCCCTTGGGCAGGCCTGCTGACGGACGACGAACTGCGAACCGGCCTGCGCCACATGATGACGCTCCGAGCCTTCGACGCTCGGATGCTGATGGCACAGCGGCAGGGCAAGACCTCTTTCTACATGCAGCATCTCGGTGAGGAAGCCGTCAGCTGCGCCTTTCGCAAGGCACTTCAGAAGGGCGACATGAACTTCCCGACCTATCGGCAGGCCGGACTTCTGATCGCGGACGACTATCCAATGGTCGAGATGATGAACCAGATCTTCTCGAACGAGGCCGATCCCCTGCGCGGGCGACAGTTGCCGATCATGTACTCCTCCAAGGAACATGGCTTCTTCACCATTTCCGGCAATCTCGCCACCCAGTATGTCCAGGCTGTCGGCTGGGCCATGGCATCGGCGATCAAGAACGACAGCCGCATTGCCGCCGCCTGGATCGGCGACGGTTCGACAGCCGAGTCGGATTTTCACTCGGCTCTGGTTTTCGCCTCGACCTACCGGGCGCCCGTGGTCCTTAACGTCGTCAACAATCAGTGGGCCATCTCCACTTTTCAGGGCATTGCCCGCGGCGGTTCGGGCACTTTTGCCGCCCGTGGGCTGGGCTTTGGCATTCCGGCGCTCAGGGTCGATGGGAACGACTATCTCGCAGTCTACGCGGTCGCCTGCTGGGCCGCCGAGCGGGCACGGCGCAATCTAGGACCGACGCTCGTGGAATACGTAACATATCGGGTCGGCGCGCATTCCACATCCGACGATCCGGGCGCTTACCGCCCGAAAACGGAATCCGAAGCCTGGCCTCTCGGGGATCCGGTGCTGCGGCTGAAGAAACACCTGATCAACAGAGGCGCATGGTCGGAGGAACGGCATGTGCAGGCCGAAGCCGAGATCCTGGACGAGGTGATCACGGCCCAGCGCAAGGCCGAGGAAAACGGCACGCTGCATGCCGGCGGCAAACCTTCCGTGCGGGACATCTTCGAAGGTGTCTATGCCGAAATGCCCCCGCACCTGCGCCGCCAGCGTCAGAAGGCAGGATACTGACATGGCCAGAATGACGATGATCGAAGCGGTCCGCAGCGCCATGGACGTCTCCATGGAGCGCGACGACGACGTGGTCGTGTTTGGCGAGGACGTCGGTTATTTCGGCGGCGTGTTCCGCTGCACCCAAGGTCTGCAGGCAAAATATGGAAAGACCCGCTGCTTCGACACGCCGATCAACGAATCCGGCATCGTGGGAGCCGCAATCGGCATGGCGGCCTATGGCCTGAAGCCCTGCGTCGAGATCCAGTTCGCAGACTACATGTATCCCGCCTATGACCAACTGACCCAGGAGGCGGCCCGCATCCGCTATCGGTCGAATGGCGACTTTACCTGCCCGATCGTGGTGCGCATGCCAACCGGCGGCGGCATTTTCGGCGGACAGACCCACAGCCAGAGCCCGGAAGCACTGTTCACCCATGTCTGCGGCCTGAAAGTGGTTGTCCCGTCCAATCCCTATGACGCCAAGGGCCTGCTGACCGCTGCGATTGCGGATCCGGATCCGGTCATCTTTCTGGAGCCCAAGCGCCTCTATAACGGCCCCTTCGACGGCCATCACGACCGGCCCGTGACGCCCTGGTCCCGCCATGAACTGGGCGAGGTGCCGGAAGGCTATTACACGATCCCGATCGGCAAGGCGGACATCCGCCGCGAGGGTTCCGCCGTTACCGTGATCACCTACGGGACCATGGTGCATGTGGCGCTGGCCGCAGCTGAGGAGACCGGCATCGACGCCGAAGTGATCGACCTTCGCAGCCTGATGCCGCTCGATCTCGACACGATCGTCAAGTCGGTCACCAAAACGGGCCGATGCGTCGTGGTGCATGAGGCGACACTGACCTCCGGTTTCGGCGGCGAAATCGTGTCGCTGGTGCAGGAGCATTGCTTCTACCATCTGGAAGCGCCTGTCATGCGCGTGGCCGGTTGGGACACGCCCTATCCGCATGCGCAGGAATGGGACTATTTCCCGGGACCTGCGCGGGTCGGCCGCGCGCTCATCGACGTCATGGAGGCCTGAGCCATGGGCGAATTCACGATCAAGATGCCCGATGTCGGCGAAGGCGTGGCCGAGGCTGAGCTTGTCGAATGGATGGTGAAGATCGGTGATCCCGTGCGCGAGGACATGATGGTCGCCGCTGTGATGACCGACAAGGCGACCGTGGAGATCCCCACACCCGTCAGTGGCACAGTGGTCTGGCTTGGCGGCGAAGTGGGAGACACGATCGCGGTCAAGGCGCCCCTCATCCGGATCGCAACGGATGGTGCAGACGAGAAGCCGGCGACACCGGAGACGGTGGACGCGACAACCGAGCCGCAACAGGCAACGACAACCAACGAACCGGCACTCATGCCGCCCAAGTCTGCCACGCCGGCAGCACCAGCCACACCTCCGGCCCGACAACCCTCACCCGAATTCGACAAGCCGCTCGCCGCCCCCTCGGTCCGCCTGCTGGCGCGCGAGAACGGCATCGACCTGCGCCTGTTGCGCGGATCGGGTCCGGCCGGACGCATTCTGCGCGAGGATGTCGAGCACTATCTCGCTCGCGGTGCCGATCCAGCCCCTGCGGTCTCCGGGCTCGCCAAGAAGACCACGCGGGAGGAGATCAAACTGACCGGCCTTCGGCGCCGGATCGCCGAGAAAATGGTCGTCTCCACCTCGCGCATTCCCCACATCACCTATGTGGAGGAAGTGGACGTCACAGCGCTTGAAGAACTGCGCGCCAAGATGAATGCCGAACGCCGGCCTGACCAGCCAAAGCTCACGCTCCTGCCCTTCCTGATGCGCGCCATGGTCAAGGCGGTCGTCGAGCAACCTGATGTCAACGCCACCTTCGACGACGATGCCGGCGTGCTCACCCGTTTCGGCGCGGTGCATATCGGCATCGCCACCCAGACCGCCGCCGGTCTTGCCGTGCCGGTGGTCAAACATGCCGAGGCGCGCGGCATATGGGATTGCGCAAGCGAGATGAACCGGCTTGCCGAAGCCACCCGCGCCGGCACGGCGACGCGGGACGAACTGACCGGCTCGACCATCACCATCACCTCGCTCGGAGCGCTTGGCGGCATCGTCTCGACCCCTGTCATCAACCACCCGGAAGTCGCGATCGTCGGCGTCAACAAGATCGCGATCCGACCGATCTGGGACGGCACGCAGTTTGTGCCGCGCAAGATGATGAACCTGTCCTCCAGCTTCGATCACCGGGTCGTCGATGGCTGGAATGCGGCGACCTTCGTCCAGCGCCTGCGGGTGCTGATGGAGACCCCGGCGCTGATCTTTATCGAAGGCTGAGCCATGAAAGAGATTTCCTGCAAGCTTCTCATAATCGGTGCCGGTCCCGGGGGCTATGTCTGCGCCATCAAGGCAGGACAGCTTGGGATTGATACCGTCATCGTTGAGGAAGGCCGCCCCGGTGGCACCTGTCTGACGGTCGGCTGCATTCCTTCGAAGGCGCTCATCCATGCGGCGGAGACCTTCGACAAGACCCGCGCCCTCTCCCTCGGCGAGAACGCCCTTGGCATTCGCGTCGAGGCACCTTCGATCGATCTGTCCAAAACCATGGCCTGGAAGGACGCGATTGTCGGCAGACTGACCGGTGGTGTCTCCGGCCTCCTGCAGAAGGCTCGGGTTAAGATCGTTCATGGCCGCGCCCGTTTTCGTGACGGCAAGACCGTGGAAGTGTCCACGGAAACCGGCCAGCAGGTCATCCGCGCCGAAACCGTGGTGATTGCGACCGGCTCTGATTCCGTCGAGCTTACAGCCCTGCCGTTTGGCGGGCGAGTGATTTCCTCCACCGAAGCCTTGTCGCTGACCGAACTGCCCAAACGGCTCGTCGTCGTGGGCGGCGGCTATATCGGGCTCGAACTCGGAACGGCCTTCGCCCGGATGGGGTCCGAGGTCACCGTGGTTGAGGCGACATCGCAGATCCTGCCGCTCTACGATGCCGATCTGGTCAAACCGGTTCTGCGCAGGCTGGGCGAACGCGGCATCAAGGTGCTGACGGAGGCAAGGGCCGTCGGGCTTTCCGACACGGGCGAGGCGCTGGTCGTCGAGACCGCAGAGGGACGGCGCGAGCTGCCGGCCGATCGCATTCTGGTCGCTGTCGGGCGACGGCCGCGCACCACGGGTTCTGGCCTGGAAGAACTCGATCTCGACCGGATCGGTTCGTTCCTGCAGGTCGATGACCGCTGCCACACATCCATGCGCGGGGTTTACGCGATCGGCGACGTGACAGGCGAGCCCATGCTGGCGCATCGGGCCATGGCGCAGGGCGAAATGGTCGCGGAGATCGTTGCCGGCCGCAAGCGCGCCTGGGACAAGCGCTGCATTCCGGCCATCTGCTTCACCGATCCGGAAATCGTCAGCGCCGGCCTCTTACCGGAGGAAGCCCGCAGACACGGCTTCGATGTCAAGATCGGCCAGTTCCCCTTCACCGCAAACGGACGGGCGATGACGGTGGAGGATGAAGATGGTTTCGTACGCGTCGTCGCGCGGTCCGATACCCATGTCGTGCTGGGGCTTCAGGCGGTTGGAGCGGGCGTCTCCGAACTTGCCTCGACCTTCGCAATGGCCATCGAAATGGGCGCGCGGCTGGAGGATATCGCCGCGACCATCCATGCACACCCGACACGCGGCGAAGCCCTGCAGGAAGCCTCTCTGAGGGCCTTGGGACACGCGCTGCATATCTGACCGACTTGGGCCGGACCGCATGACAGGATATCCTGGAGGAAGCCACATGACTGAGATGGACTTCGGGCTTGGCGAAATGGCGGAGGCGATCCGCGAGACGACAGCGCGTTTCGCGCGCGAACGAATCGCGCCGATCGCCGCCGAAATCGACGCGCAGGATCGCTTTCCGCGCGAACTCTGGCCGGCCATGGGCGTTCTCGGCCTGCATGGCATGACGGTTGCGGAAACGGACGGCGGTCTGGGTCTTGGCTATCTCGAACATGTCGTTGCCTGCGAGGAAATCAGCCGCGCCTCGGCCTCGGCCGGCCTGTCCTACGGCGCGCATTCCAATCTGTGCATCAACCAGATCGCGCGCTGGGGTTCGGATGAGCAGAAGGCGAAATATCTGCCAGGACTGATTTCCGGAGACCATGTCGGCAGCCTTGCCATGTCCGAAGCCGGCGCCGGATCCGACGTTGTCTCCATGCGGCTCCGCGCCGACAGGGTCGAGGGCGGTTTTCGCCTGAACGGCACCAAATTCTGGATCACCAATGCTCCCTATGCCCAGACGCTCGTCGTCTATGCCAAGACGGATCCTGCAGCGGGATCGAAGGGCATCACGGCCTTTCTCATCGAAAAGGATTTCCCCGGCTTCTCGATCGGCCAGAAGATCGACAAACTCGGCATGCGCGGCTCGCCGACGGCCGAACTCGTTTTCCAGGACTGCTTCGTGCCTGAGGAAAACGTCATGGGTCCGCTGAACGGCGGGGTGAAAGTGCTGATGTCCGGCCTGGACTATGAGCGGGTCGTGCTTTCCGGCATCCAGCTCGGCATCATGCAGGCCTGCCTCGACGTCGTCCTGCCCTATGTCAGGGAGCGTCGGCAGTTTGGTCGACCGATCGGAAGCTTCCAGCTGATGCAGGCCAAGATCGCCGACATGGTCGTGGCGCTGAACTCCGCCCGCGCCTATGTCTATACCGTGGCGCGAGCCTGCGATGCCGGCAGGACAACGCGTCAGGACGCCGCCGGTGCGATCCTCTATGCCTCGGAAAGCGCGGTGAAGGTGGCCGAACAGGCGATCCAGGCGCTGGGTGGCGCGGGTTACACCAAAGACTGGCCCGTCGAACGCTATTGGCGCGATGCAAAGCTCCTCGATATCGGCGCTGGTACCAACGAGGTGCGCCGGATGCTGATCGGCCGGGAGGTCATCGGCGCGGGAGAGACAAGCTGATGCCGATACTCTCGACCATGCTCGACCGTGACAGCGAAAGCTTCAAGGCCAATGCGGCCCGCAACGCCGCGCTTGCCGAAGAATTGCGGTCGAAGGTGGCCACCGCCGCATTGGGCGGGGCTGAAAGCCATCGCCAACGTCATGTCGCGCGTGGCAAGCTTCTGCCCCGGGATCGCGTGTTGCGACTGCTCGACCCCGGCTCCCCTTTCCTGGAGATCGGGCAACTGGCGGCAGGCGGCATGTATGGTGACGAGGCGCCGGGCGCGGGCATGATCACGGGCATAGGCCGTGTCTCCGGTCGCGAATGCATGATCGTCGCCCATGATCCGACGGTGAAGGGCGGCGCCTATTTCCCGATGACGGTAAAGAAGCACCTGAGAGCCCAGGAGATAGCCTCTGAAAACCGACTGCCCTGCATCTATCTTGTGGATTCCGGCGGTGCCAACCTGCCGCATCAGGCCGAGGTCTTCCCCGATCGCGATCATTTTGGCCGGATCTTCTACAATCAGGCGCAGATGTCTGCCGCCGGCATTCCGCAAATCGCCTGCGTCATGGGAAGCTGTACGGCGGGCGGCGCCTATGTGCCGGCCATGTCCGACGAGACGGTGATCGTCCGCAACCAGGGCACCATCTTTCTCGCCGGTCCACCCCTGGTCAAAGCCGCAACCGGCGAGGTGATCTCGGCCGAAGATCTGGGCGGGGCCGATGTGCATGGCCGCAAGTCCGGCCTTGTCGATCATGTGGCGGAAAACGACGAACACGCGCTACTGATCGTGCGCGACATCGTTGCGACACTGAACCGACCGAAGACGGTGGACATTGAGCTGGACAAACCGCGCCCTCCCCTGTTCGACCCGAGTGAGCTCTACGGCGTGGTCCCGCAGGACCTGCGCACACCCTATGACGTGCGCGAGGTGATCGCCCGTCTCGTCGATGGGTCCGAACTGCAGGAGTTCAAGCCGCTCTACGGGGCAAGCCTTGTCTGCGGTTTCGCCCGTCTCTGGGGCATGCCCATCGCCATCCTCGCCAACAATGGCGTCCTGTTTTCCGAAAGTGCGCTGAAGGGCGCACACTTCATCGAACTCGCCTGCCAGAGGCGCATTCCGCTGCTCTTCCTGCAAAACATTTCCGGCTTCATGGTCGGCGGGAAATACGAGGCGGAAGGCATCGCCAAACACGGCGCCAAGCTGGTGACCGCAGTCGCGGGCGCACAGGTGCCGAAAGTCACTGTGCTGATCGGCGGCAGTTTCGGGGCCGGCAATTACGGCATGTGCGGCCGCGCCTTTCAGCCACGCTTCCTGTTTTCCTGGCCCAATGCGCGCATTTCGGTGATGGGAGGCGAGCAGGCCGCCTCTGTCCTGGCGACCGTCCATCGCGACGCCGAAGGCTGGACGGCGGAGGAGGCCGAGGCCTTCAAGGCGCCGATCCGCCAGAAATACGAGGACGAAGGCAACCCCTATTACGCGACGGCCCGGATGTGGGATGACGGCATCATCGACCCCGCCCAGACCCGCGACGTGCTTGGCCTCGCCCTTTCCGCAACGCTGAACGCCCCGATCCCAGAACGGGCGCAGTTCGGCATTTTCCGGATGTGAGGCAAAGATGATGGAAAGCCTCTTGATTGCCAATCGCGGTGAAATCGCAAGGCGGATCATTCGCACGGCAAAACGGCTCGGCATCCGAACGATTGCGGTGCATTCGGATGTGGATGCTGGCATGGCGTTCGTGCGCAAGGCCGATGAGGCGCTGCCGATCGGTCCGGCGCCGGCCCGCGACAGCTACCTGCGGCAGGACCGCATTCTCGAAGCGGCGAGGAGGAGCGGCGCTGAGGCGATCCATCCCGGATATGGCTTCCTGTCGGAAAATGCCGAGTTTGCCGAAGCCGTGATGGCCGAGGGTCTGGTCTGGGTCGGGGCGCCACCGGCGGCCATCCGGGCCATGGGCCTGAAAGATGCCGCCAAACAGCGGATGATCGCAGCCGGCGTGCCGGTCACACCCGGTTATCTCGGAGAAGACCAGAGCCCGGAACGACTGCAGCGCGAAGCCGATACCATCGGCTATCCGGTGCTGATCAAGGCGGTGGCCGGCGGCGGTGGCAAGGGCATGCGCCGCGTCGAGCGGACGGAGGATTTTGCAACAGCGCTCGCCAGTTGCCGGCGCGAGGCGGCGTCCTCCTTCGGCGATGACCGCGTGCTGATCGAGAAATACATCCTCTCACCGCGTCATATCGAGGTGCAGGTTTTTGGCGACACCAAGGGCAATGTCGTGCATCTCTTCGAACGCGACTGCTCGCTGCAACGCCGCCACCAGAAGGTGATCGAGGAAGCACCGGCGCCCGGTATGGATGCTGTGACCCGGCATGCGGTCTGCCAGGCGGCTGTCAAGGCCGCCCGCGCGGTCGATTATGTCGGCGCAGGTACGATCGAGTTCATCGCCGACGCCTCCGAGGGCCTGCGTGCTGATCGCATCTGGTTCATGGAAATGAACACGCGTCTCCAGGTCGAGCATCCCGTGACCGAGGCGATCACAGGACAGGATCTGGTCGAATGGCAATTGCGCATCGCATCTGGCGAGCCTCTGCCATTGAATCAGGATCAGCTTTCCATCACCGGCTGGGCCATGGAAGCCCGGCTCTATGCGGAAAATCCGGCAACCGGTTTCCTGCCGTCGATCGGTCGGCTCGATCATCTTCGTCTGCCGGATACGCTTCGGATCGACAGCGGCGTCGAACAGGGAGATGAAGTCACCCCGCATTATGATCCGATGCTGGCCAAACTCATCAGCCACGGCGCCAGCCGGCAAGAGGCGATCCGCAAGCTTTGCGAAGGTACGGGCAAGGTTGAGGTCTGGCCGGTGCACAGCAATGCCGGTTTCCTCGTCCGCACGCTCCGCCATCCCGACTTCCTGGCAGGCGCCGTCGACACTGGCTTCATCGAGCGACATGTCGAAGACCTTGTGCCACCAGGTGGACCGGCTGAAGCGGTTTTGCAGGCCGCTGCAACGGCCCTGTTACCGAAACAATCGCAGGATGTCTGGACGGCTCTGACGGGGTTTCGCCTCAATGCCGAGATCGACCGGCAGGTCGCCGTCGACATTGGAAAGAGGCCTTATCTGGTTCAGGTGAATGGCGCTCAAACGACGGTCCGAATGGAAAACGGGGTTCTTTTCCATGATGGCGAGGCGTGGGAGTTCGGAACACCGCGGGCCGGGCATGCTGGTCATGGTGGAGGCTCCAGCGACGGCGCCATCATCGCGCCAATGCCGGGTATCATCATCGCCGTTTCCGTTGCCAAGGGTGACCTCGTCAAACGCGGCCAGCCGCTGATCGCCATCGAGGCCATGAAAATGGAGCAGGTGCTGCATGCGCCTTTCGATGGCACAGTTGCCGAACTGAAAGCCTGCCTGGGCAGCCAGGTCGTCGAGGGCAGCCTGCTCGTCAGGATCGAGGGAGACGGATGATGGCCGGACGCTATTTCGAAGACTGGAAACTGGGCGACAGGATCTCTCACGAGATCCGGCGCACTGTGACCGAAACGGACAACCTGATGTTCACGCTGATGACCCACAATCCGCAGCCGCTGCACCTCGATGTTGAAGCGGCGAAGGCGAGCGAATTCGGCCAGATCCTCGTCAACGGCACCTTCACCTTTTCGCTGATGGTCGGCCTGTCGGTCGGCGATACCACGCTCGGCACACTGGTTGCCAATCTGGGCTACGACAAGGTCGTCATGCCGAAGCCGGTCTTCATCGGCGACACGATGCGGGCAGAGAGCGAGATTGCCGACCTGAGAGAAAGTCGATCGCGCCCAACCGCCGGCATCGTCACCTTCCGGCATGAACTCTTCAACCAGCGGGGCGAACTGGTCTGCCAGTGCCTGCGCTCCGCACTCGTCTCGCGGAGGCCCCAATGAGGCTGCGCTCGCTACTCTTCGTGCCGGGTGACAGACCCGATCGCATGGAGAAGGCACTCGGCTGCGGCGCCGATGCCCTGATCCTAGACCTCGAGGATTCCGTGACGCTGGACGCCAAGCCTGCGGCCCGGCGGGCGGCGGCGGACTTCCTCCGCCTGACCAAAGGCAGGATCCCGCTTCTCGTCCGTATCAACCCGCTCGACAGCGGCCTTCTGGACGATGATCTCGCAGCGATCCTTGAAGTGCCGCCGGACGGGCTGGTGCTGCCGAAGGCGGAGGGGGCTTCAACGGTAGAAGCCCTGAGCGCAAAAGCGCCCGGCATCCCCGTCCTGCCGATCGCGACCGAGACCCCGGCCGCGATCTTCCAGCTGGGCTCCTACACATCCGTCAGCGACCGGCTTGTCGGCCTGACCTGGGGCGCGGAAGACCTGCCGGCGGCCATCGGGGCGCTTGGCGCACGCGACGAGACGGGCCGCTACACCGCCCCTTACGAACTCGCCCGCTCCCTGACCTTGTTTGGCGCCCACGCGGCCGGCGTGGCTGCGATCGAGACCGTTTACCCCGCGCTTGCCGATGCGGACGGGCTTGCGGCCTATGCGCGGCGCGCCCGCTTCGACGGCTTCAATGGCATGATGGCGATCCATCCCGCGCAGGTGCCCGTCATCAACCAGGCATTCACGCCTTCCGCAAAGGAATTGGCCGAGGCCCAGGCGATCGTCGACGCATTTGCCGCCAATCCCAATTCAGGCGCGCTCCGTTTCGCTGGCCGAATGATCGACGCACCGCATCTCAAACAGGCGAAACTTCTGCTCGAATACACGGATGACAGCCACTGAAATTGGTCACCACAAGCTCACCACCGAGGAGATGGCAACTACGCCAGCGGCTTCATCCAGACGTCATCTGAACGTGGCAAAGGACGAGGGAAACTCGGGAGCCCAAAGCCTTGCCGCGTCTTACTCTTTCCACCGTCACCAAGCGATTCGACGATTTTCAGGCTGTCGACGGCGTCTCGCTCACAATCCCCGACGGTGCATTTCTCGCCCTGCTCGGTCCTTCGGGCTCAGGCAAGACCACCGTGCTGCGGCTGATCGCGGGGCTGGAGGCGCCTGACGGGGGCGAAATTCGCTTCAACGAGACGATCGTCGCCGGTGATGGTACCTTCCTTCCTCCAGAGAAGCGGGGGATCGGCATGGTATTCCAGTCCTACGCGCTGTGGCCGACGATGACCGTGCGCGGCAACATCGAATTTGGCCTGAAGGTCGGCGGATTGAAACCCCGGGAACGCGCCGCACGGATCGAGGAGGTGCTGAAGGTCGTCGGCCTCGCGGGTCTCGGCGACAGACGCCCGCACGAGCTGTCCGGCGGACAGCGTCAGCGCGTGGCGCTGGCCCGCTCGCTTGCGACCCGACCAAATCTGATCCTCCTCGACGAGCCGCTCGCCAACCTCGACGCGCATCTGCGCGAGGCGATGCTTGCCGAATTCCGTCGCATCCACAGCCTGACCGGCTCCACCTTCGTCTTCGTCACCCATGACCAGGACGAGGCCATGGCGGTCGCGACCCATGTAGCCGTCATGGACCACGGTCGGCTGGAGCAATTGGCAACGCCGGAGGAGCTCTACCGGAAGCCGGCCTCGCCGATGGTCGCCCGCTTCATCGGGCGCGGTCGCACACTGCCGGTCCGGGTGCTCAAATCGGAAGGCGGCCGGACCCGGGTGATGCTTGGCCAGCAACTTCTCGACATGCCGGGAAATGCACCCGTCGGCTATGGCTGGCTCTGCTTTCATGCCTCGGATCTCAAGCGCGTCAACGAGGGCGGACATCTGAAGACCGAACTCGTCGGCCAGTTCTTTCAGAACGGCAGCCTTCTCAGCCATTGCCTGCCGACCGAGATCGACGGCGACGTCGTCAGCCTGCCACTCGACGAGCGGATCGCGCCGGGCACGCCGATCGAACTTGTCATCACGGACGGCTGGGTGATCGGCGAAGGCGGGGGCACTCCCAGCAACGGCGATGTCACACGAAGATCATCGACCTGTCGTCCGGGCGTCATCTCGCTGCGCTAGGCGACAACTCCTGCCGCCCAAGGGCCGGCATTCGACAATTTCCGGGCCTGCTCCGCCCCCTTCAATGAGGTTTCCATGTTTATCCGCACGCTCCTCACCACCACGATCCTTGCCGGTCTCGCCTTCACCGCACAGGCCCAGGACACGATCACCGTCTATACCTCGCAGCCGCAGGATCAGATGACCCAGGTCATCGAAGCCTTCAACGCCGACCACCCGGAAATCAAAGTGGAGCTCTTCCGCTCCGGCACCACCGAAGTCATGGCCAAGCTGCAGGCCGAATATGCCGCCGGCAATAGCCCCGCCGACGTCATTCTGATCGCCGACACTGTCGCGATGACCCAGCTGAAGAACGACGACCGCCTGCTCGCCTTCACCGACGCTGCGGTCGAGGGCATCGATCCTGCCTTCATCGATGCCGACAAGACTTTCTTCGGCACCAAGGTGATCACCACGGGCATCGTCTACAACACCGACCTCGTGAAGACGGCCCCGACGAGCTGGAACGACCTGCTCGCGGCTGACGCTGCCAAGAGCCTGATCATGCCGAGCCCGCTTTATTCGGGTGCCGCCGTCATCCATGTCGGCACCATGACGCAGCAACCGGAATTCGGCTGGGCATACTATGAGAAGCTGGCAGAGGCCGGCGCCGTTGCCGGTCAGGGCAATGGCACGGTCATCGAGGCCGTTGCGCGCGGCGAGAAGGCCTATGGCATCATTATCGAATACATGGCGCTCAATGCAAAGAAGAAGGGCTCGCCCGTCGACTTCGTCTTCCCGACCGAAGGCGTGAGCTCGATCACCCAGCCGGTTGCCGTGCTGAAGGGCTCGGATGCAGTGGACGCCGCCAAGACCTTCGTCGCCTGGCAGCTGTCGAAGACCGCGCAGGAACAGGCGACCGCCCAGGGCTACTTCCCGATCCTGCCCGGCGTCACGCAGCCGGAAGGCTATCCGGCCCTCTCCACGCTGAAAATCCTGCCTGCCGACAGCGATGCCATGCTGAAGGCCGACACCGAGAACAAGGAAAAGTTCGCCGAGCTCTTCGGCGGCTGATCCTAGCATGCGTGACACCGCCTGGGGCAAGACCCGAAAGGCTATACCGGCTTGGGGAGGCGAGCATCTGCTCGTCTCCCTTCTCGTTCTCTATGTCGCCGCAACGACGCTCTGGCCGCTCGCCCGGCTGTTTGCCAGCGCCTTCCAGCCCGGCGAGGACGGTACACCGCTCGGGTTGATGCTTGCCACCTTGTCCAGCCGCTCGACGCTCAGGGCGCTTTCCAGCACGCTGCAGACGGCCCTTCTGTCTGTCGTCGTCTCGACGCTCATCGGCGTGGCGCTTGCCTTTGCCGTCAGCCTGCTCAAGCTCAGGACACGCGCAGCGCTGACCTTCCTCATCCTGATGCCGCTGATCGTGCCGTCGCAAACCATGGCGCTCGCCTGGATCGAACTCTTCGGCTCACAATCACCGATCCTCAAACCACTTGGCCTTGCCGCAGCGCCGGGTTCTACCAATCCACTCTATTCAGTGGGCGGAATAGCACTGGTCATGGGCATCGAGCACATGCCGCTCGTCTTCATCGCCGTGCGCGCCGCATTGCGGGCGCTGCCATCCGACCTGATCGAAGCTGCGCGCATTCTCGGCATCCCGCCCGGGCGGATCGGAACCGGCATCGTGCTGCCGATCGTCATGCCCTCGGTTCTCGCCGGCAGTCTGATCGCCTTCACCGCCGCGATCGGCAATTTCGGCGTGCCGGCACTGCTCGGCATTCCCGGCCGCATTTCTGTCCTGACGACTCTGATTTACCAGCGCCTCAACGGCTTTGGTCCGGCAGCGGCTGGCCAGGTGGCAACGCTGGCCCTCGTGCTCGCCGCAATGGCGGCGATCGCGATCGTCATGCGCAATGTCGTTGCAACCCGTCTCGCCGTGCCATTGCCGGCGGGCGCCCCCTTCGTGGCGCGACGCAGCGCACCCGTGATCGAGATCCTGATCTGGATCCTTGTGCTGATCCTGTCTTTGGTGCCCCTCGCAGCTCTCACGATGACCGCACTCTTGCCGGCCATAGGCGTGGCATTTGGGCCAGATACGATCAGCCTCGATCAGTTCCACGCTGTCCTCGACAATCAGACTGTAAGGCGCGCCTTTGCCAATTCGCTTTTACTCGCGTTGATCACGGCTGCCATCTCAATGCTCGTCGCCGTGCCGCTGGCGTTTGTGTCCAGGCGCCGGCAGAACCCGGTATTGCGACTGCTGGACATCATCATCGAAGCCCCCTGGGTTGTTCCCGGAACAGTCGTCGCCCTTGGCATGATCCTCGCTTTCCTGAAGCCTCTGCCGCTTGTCGGGATCTCGATCTATGGAACGATGATGATCCTCGTCATCGCCTACTTGGCGCGCTTCCTGCCACTGGTCCTGCGGCCGGTTGCTGCCGCGGCACAGTCAGCCGATCCCTCGCTTGACGAAGCCGCCCGCGTGACAGGCGCCGGGCTGTTGCGCCGCATCCTGGCGATCTTCCTGCCGGGTGTATTGCCCGCGGCGGCGGCCGGCGCGATCCTCGTGGTCATGACGGCGTTGAACGAACTGACGCTCTCGGCCCTGCTCTGGTCGTCCGGCAACGAAACGATCGGGGTCATGATCTTTGCCCTGCAATACGAAGGCAACTCCACCGCAGCAGCCGCGGTCGCCGTCCTGTCGACGCTTCTGGTCCTCATCCTCGCCGCTATCGCCACGGCCGCCGCCCACCGTATGCCAAGGGGCACTCTGCCCTGGGTCGATTGATCCAGACGGAGCGGGCGATCGCCCACAAAATGTCATCGGGTGTCAGATGCGCCTGCTAAAGGCAAATGACGTCGTGGACCTTGCAGCGACAAGCTCTATCACACCGATCTTCAACACACGGCGCAGGTGCGGAATGCACTAATGCTCTTCCTCGAGTTCGGTTATACTGCCCCTGCTGAGCGTTATAAGAAGCTCGGAACCGATTACTTCAAAGGCGGATATTTCAAATTCGATGAGTTAACGGAGAAAAGGAGCGCATGATGGACTTACAAACAGTTCTGACGTTTAGCCTGGCCTTCTTCGTATTCGCGGCGAGCCCTGGCCCTGACAACCTGACGATCTTATCCAAGACCGTCTCCAGCGGCCCTGCCCATGGTGTCGCCTATGGTGTCGGCGTCGTTTGCAGCATCTTTCTCTTCGTCATCCTTGCGGCCATCGGCTTCAACGCCATCGCCCAATACATGAACGAAAATCTGCGCTTCATCCAATATGTCGGTGCTATCTACCTGATTTACACGGGCATCATGATGTGGCGCTCGAAGCCAGAGATCAAACCTCGCGTGATGCGGGGCGGCCTGATCCGCCTGTTCCTCACGGGCTTCCTCCTCAACATCTCCAACCCCAAGATGCCGATCTTCTATTTGGCTCTACTGCCGGGGGTGCTCGGAATCCGTCCCCTCACCGTGTCCGATACCGTGGAACTGCTGCTTATCATTGCCCTGATAGAGGTGATCGTAGTCGGAGGGCATGTGCTCCTCGGCTACAAAGCAAAGACGGCCCTGTCTGATCCGAAAAAGATCGGCGTACTCAATCGCGGAGCTGGAGCCCTGATGGTCGGGGCGGGCGTGCTGGTCGCCAGCCGCTGAGGCGAGGTCGAGCTGGAATTCAGTCCGAGCATAGACCGTAGAGCATTGGGGCACAGGCATTCGCGGGTGGTAAGTCGGCGAACGCCGTTCCGCTGGATAAAGGCAACCTCAGCCGATTACTGAGGCGGCCTTACAGAATGTCAACGCCGAGGTATCGCCAGAGGTCAGCGCCTTCAGAATACCCTACTGGGTATGGTCGCCGCCTGGATTGCAAATGCGCGGGCTGGTCGGTTATCGCCTGCGAAACAGGGCCGACGCGGTGGCTCTCGCAGCTATTCAATCAGCAGTGTCGGTTCAATGCCGAGATTTTTCTGTGAGATCAGCAGGCGATCGGACCAAAGTGCGAGCGTGGAGAAATGCTTCTCGAACAATCTCCATGCGCGGCCTTGTCTGGGTGAGGCCTCAAGGACGGCAAGTGCCGACGCGCCGTTGCCCGTCTGAATGCGCATCGAGCCTTCAAGATATGCGCCAACCAAGGTCCCGCGATCCTGTTCGGGCGGCGTTACCCAGCCAATGGGAAAATACCAGCGGTCCAATTTCCCCTGACGCTCACATATGACCCAACCGGCTAGGCCCACTGCCCCATCGAAGATAGCCAGTGAAAACTCTGCGGAAAGGGCGTCCTTCCATGGGCGCGGGTCAGACCACGCGGGTGCCTCACCTGCATCGACCATCGCCGCAGCTTGCTCGAGAACGCCGTCACCGGCTTCTTCCCAACTCAGATAGCGGACACCTTGGCGCTGCAGCCGCTTGAGCAGCAAATCCCAGGCCCTTGAGGTGGCAAACGTATCACCGACACGGCCACAGATGCGAATGCGGTCTGGTACAGGTTCAGCCCATGATTGTTTGCGCAACAAGCAGGACATCGCGTCGGCGCCAGGCAATATCGACGAATAGCTGGTGGTCACGGATGAGATTCCAAGAGCTGAAAGCTCGCCCTCAGCCGCCTGCATGAGGTCAGTCGCCAAGCCGCGACGTCGCCATTCCGGAGCGACAAACAGCGACAGAAGGGTGTGGGTTTTCGGTGTGTCTTCAGAAGGAGTTCTGGCAGACAACCACAATCCCACGGGGACGCTTCCCACGCATGCGGCCAGAGCCAGGCGATTGTCGCACTGCGCTGCCTCAAGAAACGGCCGATAGCTTTTCCAGGTGAGACCGGCACAGTCTTCCAGAAATTCTTTCTCACGTATGCTTTCAATTTGAATGAAATGTATGGAGTCATTCAGTCGTTCCAAAGCAAAGCCCCTGCGATATCAGCGTGGAAATTATCTACAGTGTGGTGCGACCGCCTTCAAAACCCTAAGTTATTTCTGCCCAGCTTTGGACGGTATCCAACATCAGGATGATTATTGACCTTACCGTTTAAGACTCGATACTTGGAAAGTCTGAATATTCAGATGTCTATAAAGATGCTGGTGATAATATGTTAAATGCGCAAACTGATGTGATGTCCGACCTGCGACTTCACATTGAAAAGGCCGTGGTTGAAAAGGCGAACAACGACACGGCCTTCCGTGAACGTCTCAAACAGGACCCCCATGCGGCGTTGGCCGAAGTGCTGGAGCGGGAAAACCCACTCACGAACCTGAAGATCAACGTGATCGAGGAAAAGCCGGGCGAAGCCACGATCGTCTTGCGGGCCCCATTCAAACTGGATGAATTGCCAGATGAATTGCTGGATCTCGCATCCGGCGGCACATCTTTCAGCGCCTTTATTCTCTACGGCCCTCCATATCCGGAGAGGAAGCCGAAATAAGGACCTGCCTCAGGGTCGCCCGGCTATTCCCTGTTGGGCGACCTAACCCCACGCGCCAGCTGGTCGGAAGAACGGCATCGCCTCTTTGAGCCGCTGTTGTCCTAAAACTCGCAGTGGAAGAACCAGGCTTGTTGACCCGGTGAAGTGTTGCGGCCTTAGGCCTCGTTTGTTTAGATTGGGGTCACCGTCACACATCTGTCAGCGATTGCCACCACGCTTTTGCGGTGTGTTGCGATCAGGACACCGATCCCGGCTGTGCGCAGCTCTTCCAGAAGTCTGGTCTGGAACTCTTCGTCGAGACCAGTTGTCGCTTCGTCCAGGATCAGCAGTGATGGCTGCCGCAAGAGAACCCTTGCAATCAGCAAGCGCTCCCGCAAACCCGCCGGGACCATCCCTTGTGCAACGAGTGTCTGAATGCCCATGGGCAAAGCCTCGATCTCCTTGAGAAGGCCAAGCCTGTCGGAACTTCGAAGCGCTGTCTCGAGTGAAAGGCCGCTCATCCCCTGCAGGAAGGACTTGAGGGTGTCGACGGCCATATGCTCATCCTGGAGAACAACACCAAGCTGTCTTCGCCAGATTTTCTGCTCTCGTGCGCAAACGCATTTCCCGTTGATCCTCACCTCACCCGTGGTCGGCGGCAAGATGCCAAGGGCGAGCCTCAGTAAGGTCGATTTACCTGCACCGGACGGTCCTGTGATGGCAACAATCTCGCCCCGCCGGATGCTGAGATCTTGCGGCTTGAACAGGGGGCGAGACGCTCCGGGATACTGGAAGGAGACCGCAATCAGTTCGATGGATTCGAGTGCTTCGTGCTCCTCAGCCAGGTCGCGTGTGAACCGACTCTTGGACGCGTTATCATGTGACGATCCCCCGCTCGCAGTCATGGCGGCTGCTGCGCGACCGACTTCCACAAGTCCCAGCGCAACCATAAAGCTGGCCACAGTGACCAAACCGATGAGGGGCGTGTCCATTGTTGAGATGATCGATACCGCACCTGCAAGCACGAATAACAATGCTTCACACGCAAGGATAACCTGCTGCAGCGTCCTCCTTCGACGGGCAAGTCTTCTCTGACGTCTCAGAGCAGCCTCCAGACGCGTCAGGGCAAAACTCTCCGCGCCCAACGGCCGCAAACCCAAGCTGCCTTGCGCCGCGAGATCCAGCCGCTGTTCCATCTCGCCCAAACTCTGCCCTTCCGCATTTTCGATCAGTCCCACCAAACGGCGAGAAGCGATTGCGCCAGCCAGCAGGGGTGCCCAGGTGAGAGCGTAGTAGAGACCAAGTTGCGGAACCGAAATGCTCAAGGCCACAAGACCCGGCAACAGACTGGCAAGCCCCATCGGAAGGGCCATTCTTCCGCGCAAGGTCTTGACCCGGTTCTTCAACAATGCACGCATCGCCCGGGCGTAGTCGTGAGGCGTGCGACTCTGAAGGATCGTCACTCCTCCGTCGAGTATTTCGGCCAAGAGATCAGAATGACGACGCCATCCGAGCAAGATGGACGCCCGCGACGCGGCAATTGAATAGGCAACGCGCGCCACAATCCATGCAAGGCCCGCCAGCGACAAGATCAATGCCGCGCGCATTCCAGGCGGATGACCCGAAATTACGAGGAGAACCAAGGCCTGTGCCGCCAGCATGACGAGAAGTGCGAGAGCAGCAAGGCTTGCGTGGATCGAGCGCCCCTGCGGCGTCGCAAGAGCAAGCATGTCTGTATTCAAGGCTGCGCAATCGACCCTGGACAGCCGTTGCCGGCTGCCATCGATGCTGACACGAGATGGTGATCCGCAGCCAGTGACATCGATCACGACGAATTGCTCTGTCGATGCCTGCCAGGCGACCAGGATCCCAAGATCCTGCCTTCTCCAGTTCCGGTCTTGCATCAGGACGCGCCGAAGCGAAAGCCCCCGCTTTTGCGCTGCAACCAGAAGCTCTGCTTCCTGCCTATGGTGAAGGCCCTGCGCCAAGATTGCCAGACAACGCGCGACATCGACCATCAGCAACGGCCCAGATCGATGGTCGCGTCCGGCCGGCGTGATTGCGTGCCACGCTCACCAATCAGAACCAGTATATGTCGTTCCCGCAGCCGCTTGACGATACGTCCAGCAAGCGGTGAATCCAGGGCATCGAGGGCTCCATCCAGAACGATGACCGAAGGTTGGCGCAACAGCGCGCGGGCAAGCGCCAGGCGACGGAGCTGGCCGCCGCTCAACAGCCGCCTGTCCGCGAAAAGCTCCAGATCCAGCCCTCCACGCTGGCAAAGCTCCTGATTGAGCTCGACCAGATCCAGCACCTCGTCCAAGGCCTGGCGGTCGAAGCGGCGATCACCGAGACAGAGGTTCTCCGCCAGGCTGCCGGAGATCGTGAGAACCTGCTCGTCGACAAGCAGCACCCGCGGCGATCCCTGATGACAGAGCGTTTCGGTCGCCATTCCATCAAAGGTAATGGTGCCATTCGGGCTTGGTTCGAGGCCTGCAATCTGGCGCGCCAGTCGTGTCTTTCCGCTTCCAGACGGTCCAGTAATCTGCAGCAGATCACCCTTGCTCAAAAACAGGTTCGTATCGTCAAGATGAATGGCGAGGCCTGCGGGCGATCCCGGGTGCGACTGCAATCCTGTTAGATCAGCGTCTGTGTTACGCAGGTCGTGCAAACGCGAGAGCAGTCCCATCACTTCTGAAATAACCGGAAAACTGCGTCGTGCCGTTCGCAGGCAGAGACCAATCACGACACAAACTGTGCCAAGTGCTGCGGCAGTTCCCCAATCTTGACTGACTAGGCCGTCGGTCATGATGATCGCCAGAGCGAGGACAATCGGCAGAGACACCAAGACATCGAGTTTCGCCCGCCAGCCCAGGCTGACCTGTGCTTGCGAATGCATCTGAGCGTGCTCTGCTGCCAGATAAGAGGTGAGCTCGCTGTCGCGCCCTGCAAACTGTCGGCTCTCAAGATCTGCAAGGATATGCGTATTGGGCAGGATAAGAAGCTGCGCCTCACGCATACTTCTCATCCGGGTCTCGCCGCGACGAAGGCATGCTGCAAGAACAATACAAGAGGCGATTGCCGTGAACGATGTGATGACCAGTCCATTGGGCAGCTGGATCAACGGCGCAACCAGAACGACCGGGATCAAGAGCAGCGACCGTAGAAGCGAAACGGCAATGGGTAGCAACAAAGACCAGCGCTCACCGAGGATCAAAATATCCGCGAGCTGGTTTGCCGTCTTTGTAGAAAACCATTGGGGCGGCATACTCTTGAAACGCTGCCATGTGAGGTCTCGTGCCCGATTGGAAAGGCGCTCTGCAAAGCTCTCGGTGCTCCAGTGCAGCAATAGATGCAAGATGGCCGCCAGGATCCACGCGAGAAGCGCAACGCTTGGTTTCTGATGTCCGTCCAGAGCCTTGGCCATGCTCACGAGCGCGAACGCGACTGCTGATGTTTGCAGCAGGCAAAGCAGGAGAATGATGGTTGCCGCAACCCGATTGTCGCTCAGCTGCAGCCAGAATTCACGCCTTGCTGGATGGACCGGCGGCGGCGGCGGCGCAAAGCGTGGGATGAATGTCAGGGCGATTCCGGTGAAGTCCCTGGCAAATTCTTCAATCGTCAGACGCTGTGGCCCGCTTGCAGGATCGTTGATCGTGACATGCTGGTCTGAAACATGCTCGACGACGACGAAATGTATGAAGCGGTAGTGGGCGATGAATGGCAGGGGAAGCGTCGCCAGTTGATCGATCTCACGCCGACAAGCCTTGGTCTCGAAATCATAGCGTCGGGCAAGTTCGAGGAGTTGGCGGGCCGTGAGCCCCAGTCGGCTCGAGCCGATCTCATTGCGCAATCTCTCGAGTGAAACATCGACCCCGTGCCAGGCAAAGATGATTGCCAATGCCGTGAGACCGCATTCGGTGAGCGCAGACTGGCGCAGCTGCGGTGTATGCACCGACCGCCTATTGCCCTTGATCAAGCCTTTGAGGCGTCCGAGGAAAGCTGGGGCGTCAATATCCTCTTGCTGCCCTGCTGCAGAGTGATTTAGCTGCCACTTTGATGTCTGGGAGTTCACTGTGTCATGTCTTCAGAGAAAGACGCCGATTTGCCCCTGATCAAGGGGGCTCGACTTTTTCGTTCACAAGCGCTCAGCAGGCTTTCGGCAACCCAGGATCTCGACTGCCCTTTGAGGCTGTCCAGTATGCCCGGTCCATTGGCCATGCTGAGCGTGATCCTTCTACTTTTGTCTTTCATCGTCTGGATTGCTTAGACTTCGATGACGGTTTTCGCGGTGGGTAAGCTTCGCTGGCCCCACCCCATGGGCTTCAATTTACCTTCGACAGGATTGACAGCATGTGTTCGAACCTTGAGCCAGCGAGGGAAATCTGATCGAGAATGCTCTCATCGAGCTCATCGTCCATGATTTGATCGCGATGCAAGCCTTCCGTGCTGCGCATGCGACCCATGGTCGAGCGCAGTCGATCGGCCAGAAAAATTGCGATGGCCTTGTAAAAGCGTCCGGCAAATCCGTTATCCCGTCGCAGACGTGCGTCGATCGCGGCCTTCTCCACCGCCAGCACTCTTGCACCACCATGCGCCAGGATTGTTGCGGAGGGCGGAGATGAATCGACAAAGGACATTTCGCCCACCACCTCACCGCGACCCAGGCGGGCAACCTCGCCGACGCCCTTAATCTGCACGCCCACTTCTCCGTCCAAGACGAAGTAGAGATCTTGGGTTGCCACACCCTCGTTGATGAGAACCTCACCTTCCTTACAGGTCCTGATACGCCCCGTTCGGGCGAGCCATTCGGCATCTTCATCGTTCAACTGGCCAAGGATGTAGAGAACCTTGCGCATACCATCTCCTAGAGCAATTGCCGGCGGGCGAGGTCACTGAAGGTGCCGCCCGCGCTAATCAGGTCGTTGTAAGTGCCACTTTCGACGAGGCTGCCACGATCGAGGACGATGATCCGGTCGGCCTCTTTGATGGTGCTCAGACGATGCGCGATGACGATGCGCGTAACCTCGAGACTGGTCAGGCTGCGTGTGACGATCGCCTGGGTCCGGTTGTCCAGGGCGCTGGTTGCTTCATCGAACAGAAGGATCCGCGGTTTTCTGACCAGCGCTCGGGCAATCAGGATCCTCTGCCTTTGCCCACCCGAGATGGTCATGGCGCCGTCGTTCAGGACGGTGTGCATGCCCATCGGCATGCTCTCTATTTCTTCTGCCAGGCCCACCATTCTGGCCGCAGCCCATGCATCGGCAACGCCTAGACCGGAGGATCCGACGATGTTGTCGTAGATCGAGCCCGCGCTTAAGCCCCCATTCTGCAACACGATGCCGATCTGGGACCGGAGCGACGCAAGCTCGATCCCATGCGACGGGATACCATCATAAAAGATCTCGCCAGTATCCGGTGTCTCAAAGCCCAGGATGAGGCGCAGTAATGTGGATTTGCCACTCCCAGAAGGGCCGGTGACCGCGATGAAGTCGCCCGGCTGTATCTCAAGATCGAGGTTTTTCAGAACGAGGGGGCTATCCATGCCGTAGCGGAAACTGACATTGCGGAACACAAGATTGCCGGTGAGTTGTGGTGATGATCCCCGACTGGTCGAGGCATCATCTGGCACGGCTTTCAGCACGGGGGCTGTGCGTTCTGCCAAGGGGGCCACGCTTGCCAGATGGGTAAACGCCTCGACTGTCGCCTTCAATCCGGTCGTCATCTGCCCGAAGGCGGTCGTGAAACCGATAAAGGCTGCGGCCGTCAAAGGCTCGCGCAGCGCAGTGGAAGCGGTGCTTCCACCAGACGGCAAGAGAGCAAGCAGCGCCGTTTGCTGCTGATCAGACTTCATCAGCCACAAAAGCGTGACATAGATCATCAGCAAGGAAAGCCACGGCATCAGTGCCAGAAGTGCTGCATGCACGGACTGGATGGATCTTGACGTGGCAAAAGCCTTTCGGTGCTCAAGGCTCTTCCAGGCCCATTGGGCGAGGGCCGGTTTCTCCGCATGGGCTGCGCGCAGCTTTGTCATGCCGATCAGCAATTGAAGCACGAAACCTTGGTTCTGGCCCCGGATCGCTGCTTGGCGTCTTTCCTGTGCAAGCTGCCTGAAGGAGAGGATTGCCGAGATGACAAGAAAGAGGGCAAGGACAGCGATGCCCGTCAATGCCAGTCGCCAGTCGAGGAACACCAGCACCCCGGCACTTGCGATCACACCCATCGCGCCGAAGAGTCCAGACATGGTCGCGCCGGTGATCATCTGGCGTGCCTCTTGAATGCCCAGCACCCGTTCCGTCAAATCACCTGCGGAATAGGCCCGAAAGAAATTCACTGGAAGCCTCAGAAGGCGCTGGAAAAGCGCAGCCTGTATCGACGAATCGAGACGCGTTTCTATCCGTGCGACGCAAAGGCTGCGCATCAGTTCGAAGGCAGACTGGCCAAAGGCAAGCGCGACCAGTGACGCCAGTATGAATAGCAGATTGCCCCGGTCGCCAGCTGGCACGACATGCTGAAAAAGCATGGTGGCTGCGATCGGCGGGACCATGACCACCAAACTGGCAACCAGCGCCACGGTGATTGTGGCGACAACATCGTAGCGTGTGCCGGAAAAGCCAAACCGCATGGTTTCGAGGAGGCCTATGGGGCGATCCTCAAGCGGCGGATAGATCTGCAGCGCCCCCGTTGAAACCTCTTGCGCAAGCGGTTTGGTTACGCGACGCATACCTTCGTTCGTCACCAGCAGCCAACCGCCGCCTTTGCCCGGAACCAGGCCTGCGGGCGATCCATCCTTCAGCGTTGCGAGCATCGCAGTGCCGTCATGGTGCCACCAGTCGTGGTCGAGCATCACCTGGCGATAGTAAAGGCCCGCAGATCGCAAAAGCGGCTCGTAAGAGCCTTTGTCGCCCAGAGCCTCGAGATCCCGTCGCAGAGCTTGTGATACATCCAATCCGCTCGTCTGCATGACGGCAACAAAAACCGAAAGCCGGGCAGATGACATTTGACCGGTTTTCGGCTCCCTCAAGGTCAGCAGATCCGAAAGGCTTTTGCCAAGGCTTCGGTCCATGGCCTGACGGCGGATGTTAAGCCGATCTTCGAGCTGGGCGCCATGTTGAGCCGCCTCGCGATCTAGTTGCGACAGGACCTCGCCACCGATGAAGCAGAGGCCTTCTACCAAAATCGCGGGGTCGGGGCACTCGGCTGATACCTGCAGGGTCGCATCGGAAATGGCGGTCACCGAGGTCGTCGAGGTGATCGGCAGTTCAAGGCCAACTGGCCAGGTTCGATCGCACCAGGTCGCGGTTCCGTCCAAGGGGCGAACGAAGCAGAGTGTCCGATGAGGTGCAGAGACTGTCATGCCCTGAGGCAGATCGAACTCTCCCGTCAAGAGGATGCGATCAGTCCAGCCCTGCGGCGTCTGGCCTAGGACACCGATCATCGCCTGAACCCAAGACATGACGGCTTCCGGCGGTGGCTTTGGGGCGCCTGCCTCGCAGACCGCAAACTCCGAACCAAGAGAACCGATGGCGCACAGACGATGCTGGCCGAAAGAGACGGCTGGAAACAGATATTCACCGACCTCGATACGGAACAGATGCCGTCTGAGACCGTCTCCGCCTATCGCAAAAAGATCGGCGTAACCACGCATCAACCTGTAGAAGCGGTCGGCCTCGTCAAGAAACAGGGGTCTGTTGGCGCCACCGGCAATGGTCGCTTGAGGTTCAGCCATGACCCGCACCCTCAGCAATCAGCGCGGCATATTCTCCTGCAGCCGCCATCAGGGTCTCATGGTCACCGCGTTCGACGATCCGCCCGTCCTTCATGACGATGATCTCGTCACAGTCTCGGATGGTGCTGAGCCGATGGGCGATAATGATGGTCGTGCAGCCGCGTGCCCGCAGGTTGTCGTCAATCCGCTTTTCCGTTGCCGGATCAAGCGCTGAGGTGGCTTCGTCGAGGATGACAATTGATGGCTCGGCGGCCAGAACGCGTGCGATTTCCAGTCTTTGGCGCTGCCCTCCCGAGAAGTTGGTACCCCCTTCATTGACCTGAGACAGGAGCTGGCCCTTGCGCATGATGACGTCATCGAGAACGGCGGCATCAGAGAGTGCCCGGATAAGGCGACGATCCGAAACGCCCGGGTCCCAAAGGCTGAGATTATCCTCGACCGTGCCTTCGAACAGGAAGATCTCCTGGTCGACATAGCCGCATATCGCCGCTCGGCGTGCTGGATCCAATTCGTTCAGCCCAATCCCCCCGATGGAAATCGTGCCTGACCACGGAGTGAACAGACCTGCAAGGAGGCGACCAACCGTGCTTTTGCCGCTGCCGGACCCGCCAACAAGTGCCACCCGCGCACCCGGTCTTAATGTCAGCGAGAACCCATTGACGAAGGGAGGGTCGAGAGGACTGTAGCCGAAGACCAGGTCTTCGGCCCGCAATTCGAAACTGGCCGGTGTTGCATCCTCAGCCTCAAAGTGCGCGGCAGGCGCCCTCATAAGGTCATCGGCACGATCAATGTCGGCCTTAACCATTTGTATTTGACCGGCAAGCTGCACGAGGCTGGCGATGGGGGTGTAGAAGCTGACCGCCAGGGCCTGAAAGGCAATCAGAGTCCCCAGCGATATTGCGCCGTCCATGACGCGCAGCCCGCCCAAGCCCAAAACTGCTGCGGCTGACAAGGCAGAAAGAAGCCCAGGCACGATCCCAATCAGAGCCTCCACCCTGCCCTGGCTGCTGCGCAGGCTTAAAAGCCGGGCCTGATGCCCCGCCCAGCGCTGGAATGCCTCCCGTTCCGTTGCGGATGCCTTGATGGTCTCGATAGCTCGGATCGCGCCAACCGTCGCCGCAATCAGTTTCCCCGACTGCGCCGCTTGCAGCCGGGCATTACGGGACTGAAGACGGTTTGATACGCTGAGCGTGAGGAAATAGATGCATTGCAAGAGAATGATTGCGACAGCCAGCACCGGGTCAAGCAGAAGCATGACACCTGCATAGACGATCATGCTCAAGAGGTTGAAAATGCTTGTTGCAAACTGTCCTGAAAGAAGATTGGCCAGCTTTTCATTGGCGTCCAGCCGATTTGCCAGTTCGCCGGGATGACGCTGAGCGTAAAAGCTCATCGGAAGGCGCAGCATATGCCAGAGCATTTTCGTCGCTGGAAGAAAGGCAAGGCGGACCTCCAGCCTTGCCAACAGCATCTGTTGCAGCAGGACGAGCGCCGCCTGCGCAAGCGTGATGGTCGCCAGGAGGACAGTGAAGGGAATGATCCAGTCTGTCTGTCGGGTGGTCAATATGTCATCGACAAAGACCCGGGACAGCACCGGAAGAGCGACCCCAGGCACGACCAGGAGACCGGATGCGACGATGATCTGCGGCAAGAGTGCCCGGGTGCCTGCGAGCCGCTCCGCTAGAGCGGAAAGAACGGATGGCTGCGCTCCTGAGGGTTCGAAGTCGGCGCCTGGTTCACACGCAATGACGACACCGGTAAATGCCTGGCGGAGCTCATCCAGAGGGATCTTGCGCCGACCAGTCGCGGGATCGTTGAGATAGGCGAAACTTGCGTTGAGCCCCTCAAGAACCACGAAGTGGTTGAAGTTCCAGTGCAGGATGGCGGGCCATGGAACTTCGTGGAGTTGTTCAGGCTCTTTGCGAAACCCCTTCGCCGTCAGGCCTACTCTGCGAGCAGCCTTCAAGAGGTTGCTTGCTCTCGTGCCATCACGCGAGACACCGGCCATTTCGCGCAGTCGCTCGAGGCCGATATGCATCCCATATGACGCCAGGATCATGGCGAGACAAGCGACCCCACATTCGGTCTGTTCAATCTGCAGAATAGTCGGCACCGGCTTGCGCCGCTTGGCATGAGGTCGTGGTGCCATGTTACGCGCTCGTGAGTCTGCGAAGCATGGGGACCAGGAAATCGATGGGAGCGCGCTCTTCGATCGTGACCTTGGCTTTGCCGATCGCACCATGGCTGAGCGCCTGGGCCGGGCCTGGTCCTCCAACCCAGCGATAGCCGCTCACCGCAGAAGGATCTGTATCAAGCGTTATCACCGCTGTGAAAGGTGCCCCATCCGACGAGAAACTTGAGACCAGCGTGTCGTTCTGCAGGATGGCGCGCATTCCCTCCCGGGTCGCCGGAAAATCGGAGACGGAGTGGACATGGCCGGTCAGCGTTCCCCATTGCTCGCGCGGCAGACCGGAGATTTCGATGTCGACGCGCATGCCCGGCCGCACCCGTTTGCCACTGGCCGGTGGTAAGAAAAGGCGCATTTCCAAGCCGCCATCGCCCGTTGCGATGCTTGCGACCGGTGCTCCGGACACGACAAAGGTGCCGGACGGGACCTTCCATTCGACCAGCGTTCCAGACTGAAGCGCCCGAACCTTGCCGAATTCACTCAACGTCTGCGCGAGTTGATCCCGCTCTGCCTCAACCTTGCCGACCTCCTGATCAAGCGTGCTGATCAGACGCCGGCTCTCGGCATCCGAGGCAAAGCCTGAGGCCTCCATCTCCAGAAGGCTGGCTTCGACATTGGACAGATCCTGGGACGCAAGCTCTATCTGTTCCCGCGTTTGCTGCAAGGTTGCAACAGCAAGCGCACCAGTGGCGACCAGATTTTCCTGCCGCTTCAGTTGCGCCTGATAGGCCTCGAGGCGCTGTCGGGCGTCTCGCGACCTTCCTTCATAGGCAACACGTCGTGCTTTCGTATTGGAAAGTCTTGCCTGACGCAGCTGTTCTTCATCCAGCAATGCTTGCTGCCGGTTTGCAATCAGCGTTTCAAGGCGACGGTTCATGTCCGCCAACCGAAGCGCGATGTCAGGTTGCTCGATCCGCGCGATCGTCATTTCCGGCGTGACCGCCGCACCAGCCGCCACACCTTGCGTGACAAGAGTGCCCGATGCGAGCGCGACTGTGTCGATGACGTTCCCCCCCGAAAGGAGCAATATCCCTTGTCCTTCGACACGCGAGGGAATTCGTCCAAGCACGCTCCACAGCCCAAAGAGTAAGGCAAGCGCTACGAATGCCGTGACCGCAATCCAGGTTCCTCTGGAATTGATTTGTACGGCTTCATCAAGCCGTTCAGGGGAAGCAAGCTTCTGGAGCGCTTCCTGACGAAAGAGCTTGTCAGCGCTCATCGACCAAGTCTCCCCGCTGCATCTTCGTCATGGTGTGGCTTGCCCCTTCAGCCAAAACAGTAATTTGAGGGCTTATCGGATCTCGATTGCAAGTGCGACCAATCGGTTTCGAACAGCGAGGCCAAATCTGGGCGCAACGGAGAGATACGTCGCAGATCACTTTTCATCAGCAACCTGTCGCTTCACATTGCCGGCCAATCAGGTGCCGGGAGATATCCGGTGACCAAAGGTGCATGCTGATGATCACGGACAAGACACACAGAGGAACGTCACTGCTTGCTGACGCAGCCTCCCTACCGGCCGCCTCATGCGGCGAGGCTCGGCTCCTGTCTCTTCAAGGCAATGCCAGCCTGTTTTCTCAATTGACCTTTCCGCGCCTGCGTCCATTGATGGCGAAACTTCCGCCCCGCTGGTTTGCCATTGGCGCGGTCGTTGCAGGCTTACCGGTAGGCCTGGCACTCGGCTTCGTGGACGATAAGGGACAGGCAGAACTGGTGTCACTGATTGTGGCAACAGCGCACCGCCGCAGGGGGCTGGGCCAGCGGCTTCTTGAAACCTGGATGGCTGATGCGCTTGGACGCGGCGCGCTCTCCATGTCCGTGCGATTTGTGGAGCGCGGACTAAGGCATGAAGCTCTTGGTGCTCTGCTGGTCCGGGCCGGCTGGACCGCGCCAGTCGAAGACGGGCTTTTCGTACTCGGAAGAGCCGGCCCAATGGTGGGGGCAGTCGGAAGCTGGGCGCCGGTCTCTGAGAAGCTGACAAAGCAATCAGTCTACAGTTTCGATCCGCTGTGCCTGACTGCCGCCGACGAACAAAGGGTCAAGGATCTGTTGGCTGTCGATGATGCTGCGCAAATGCAAGGGCCATTGCGACTGTGGCCGCGACTGGAGCCGGAAGTCAGTTGCTTGGTGCGCCGTCAGGGCGAACTGGTCGGCTGGGTACTGGCCGGCCCCTCCAGCGAGCGCTGGCAAACCTTGTCCGGCTCGGAGAGCTTGAACGGCACTCCAACCGATCCTTTGATCGAGTATTTTGAGGCCTTTCTCGATCCGAGCTATTGGCACACGGCCATCGCCGTGGGTGCCTATTTTCACTGCTACAGGAAGCAGGTTGAGCTCTTCGGCCCCCAGTCGCTGGCCCTTTACTACACCGACACCTCGCGGCCACGCATGGTCCACCTGACCCGCCGCCGCTTTGCCCCGATCGCTGACAGGGTCGAAACCATCTTGAGATCACATGGACCCTCAAGCGTATATCCCGCTCACAATTGAAAACTAGAAAGGACATGTCATGTCGATCGATGCTTTGGAAAAATTCTACGAACACGTGCGGAGCGACCAGGCCTTGGAGGCGCAGGCGACTGTGGCCTTGCAGGAAGGTGCAGACGCCGTCGTTGCCCTTGGAGAGCGCGAAGGGTTCTCGTTCACCAGCGAGGAGCTAAGCGTGGCATTGGCCCATCACGCTTCCACAAATGATGAACTGTCTGATGACGAGTTGGAACTCGTCGCAGGGGGAATCATGGCTCCGCCGAGGATCAAGCAACCGGGTGGTCAGAAAATATCCTTCGGTTAAGGGCTTGCGCGAGTAGCACCCTAACCATGGTGTCCGCCCCAACGCGGGGCAGGAAGACAGAGCAAAACCCGGAATGATTGGGGGAGGCAGACGTAACGTCAAGGTCTGCTTCTCCTGAGGTCTCACCCGCTGCGGTTACCTGCGCAATGCACGAAATCTATCTGATCAATCCGGAAGAAAACGCTCCGGGCTATTTTGGCCTGGAGGTTCTCGGCGCATGGACGGGTGTCAATGCGACAGCGATTGCCGATCTGGCAACCCCGACGGTCGCAGCCTTCGCCCCTGACAACTGGAAGGTGACGATCTGCGAGGAGCGTCTCGATCCTGTCGATTTGTCCCATCCGGCTCGATACGTCGGCATCACGGGAAAAGTGACCCAACAGGCCCGGATGATCGAGCTTGCGGCCGAGTTCAGACGCCGCGGCAAGATCGTGCTGATCGGGGGCTCCTATGCCTCTTTGTCGCCGGATGCCCTCAGAGAGCATTGCGACATTCTCGTCATCGGCGAGATCGAAGAGATTGCCGGAGAGCTATTCGAAGACCTCGCCTTAGGGAAATACAAGTCCACCTATCAAGGAGGCAAGCCTGCGCTTGTCGATTCACCTGTGCCGCGCTGGGACCTTTATCCGCTCGAGCGGACCTGGTCTGCACAGGTCCAGACGTCTCGCGGGTGTCCGTTCGACTGCGAATTCTGTGACGTGATCCAGTATCTCGGACGCAAGCAGAGATGGAAGGAGCCGGACCAGATTACCGCTGAACTCGATATCCTGCGTGATCGCGGTGTTCGCAGTGTCTTCTTCGCTGATGACAATCTGACGGTGATGCGACGGCGCACCAGGGCGCTACTCGAACGGCTTCTGGACTGGAATACGCGCCCACCGGACGAGCGCCTAGCTTTCGCTACGCAGGTGTCCATCGATATCAGTCGCGACCACGACATTCTCGCACTGATGCGAAATTCCGGTTTCGAAACCCTGTTCGTCGGCATCGAAACACCCAATGAACAAAGCCTCGCCGAGGCAGGCAAGCGCCAGAACCTGCGGCACGACATCATTGCTCAGGTCGAGACGATCGTTCAACATGGCTTGATGGTGTATGGGGGCATCATCGTCGGCTTCGATCAGGATGGTGTCGATATCTTTGAACGGCAGTTCGACTTTATCCAGAGCATGCCTCTTCCTCTGATCAGTCCAGGAGTGCTCGTCGCGCCCGAGACAACCCCGCTTCACACGCGCTTGCTCAAAGAGGGACGCCTGACCGAAGGATCCGATCACTCAGCCTCACTTGTCAGCACGAACATCATTCCAGCTCAGATGAGCAAGGAGCAATTGCGATCGGGAATGACGTGGCTTCTCAACCGATTGTTCGCACCCAGTCACTTCATGACCCGCCTTGAGCGTTATGTGGCTCTTTCCGGCGAAAGGAAGGACTTCCAGCGCCAGGCGCTTTTCGCCGGGCCAACAGCGTTACTCGCCCGGGAGCTTGTGAAGCGAGGACCGGCTGAATACGCTCTGGTCAGGGCCTTTGACCGAGCATCTGTTGATCGTCCCGATCTGGTCGTATCACTGACCACGATTTTCTCCCTTTACTGTCAGGCCCGTCACATGCTGGAGGTTCAGGACCTGTGGCAGCCCGATCTTGCACGCTTCGAGCGGCCTGCACTTTAGGCGATGCCTTTTCACTCCAGCCACCGTCGAGCGCAGTAAGCGAGCCACTTGAAAGGCCGGTCGCCCGCTGAAGATCGAGAGCGGTCCGAAACGCCTGCTCTCCGACCGGCGACTGATGTTCCCGCTGGCCTTCCAACAAGCCCGGAGCCGATCATGATTTCCGCCGTTTTCGACAACAGACGGGGCACACTCCAGGGGGATCAGAGCATGGATTAACGGTCTTGTGAGATCCGCCCATAGCGCAAACACGCAAAACCGCGTTCAGTTTCCTGCGTCTGGATGTTTTGGTTGCGGCGGCCTGATCTCGCAGAGAATTGTGTAAACCCCCACATATGGCGCGGCATGCTCGGCCTCTCACTATAGCGTCAGCGCCGTGGTGTCGCTAGAAATCAGGGCCTTCAGCACGCCCTTCTGTGTGTGCTCGCTGTGTTCGACCATCGCCGCACGGGCAAGGTCGGGGTCACGCAGGCGCAAGACATCGACAATGTGTCGATGATCCGCGCTGGTTTCCGGATTGACGTCGCGACTAACTGCACCGAGGTAGAAGAGACGCGTGCATTCGTCGAGATGCGCGGCAACCAGCGCCAACAGCCGCGGATTGTTCGCGCCCTCGGCGATCGCCAGGTGGAAATCGCGGTTGGCCTTGACGAAGGACTGGACACTCTCGCCCTGGTGCGGGTCGTAGCGGGCTTCCGCCAGCGCTTCGAGCCGATCGAGGTCTGCAGCTGAAAGATTGAGCGCGGCCATGGCGGCGGCCGTACCTTCGGTCATCGCGCGGATCGCAAAGAGATCATTGATGTCCTTTACCGTCACGGGCGTAACCCGGTAGCCGCGCCTCGGAAAGGCTTCGATCAGTCCTTCCGCCACCAATCGACCAAGCGCTTCCCGCACCGGCGTCTTGCTCATGGCAAGCTGGTCTGCCAGCTCGAGCTCAGAAAACTCGGCCCCGGGTCTCAATGAGCCGGAAAGCACCCGCGCACGCAGAGAAACATAAGCGGTCTCCGTCAGGGAAATTTTCTTCTGCCGGGCCGGCGAGGTATCACTTTCAACGCTGAGGCTCTGCAAGACGGCTTCTCTCCAAACTCGATGGGGTCTGTGGACCCACTCGTGGATCATAAGGCTTTACGCCCCATTCTGTCTTCCTCCACTTTTTCTGACTTCGCAAGGCGGCCGGCCTTTGACATGAGATATTTCTTAGTATACTACGATGCATATCACAGCATGACGACTTTGGAGAGCCGTCCCTGGAGGAACAGTGGCACAGATCCTGGTGATCAATCCGAACAGCTCGAAGGTAGTCACACGCTCGATGGAAGCGTGCCTGAAACCGTTCGAAGGCAAGGGCCACGAAATCCGCTGCACTGAGCTCGAGGGCGCGCCTGTGGGTATCGAAACGGATGCCCATGTCGCCGAAGTCGTGCCGATGCTGATCGAAGCTGTGCAAGCGGCAAAGGCAGACGCCATCGTCATCGCATGCTTTTCGGACCCCGGCATTTCGGCCGTACGAGCCGCCACGAATGTCCCGGTCGTCGGCATTGCCGAAGCGGCGTATCTGACAGCGCTCGGGCTTGGACAGCGTTTCGGGATCGTGTCGATGGGACCGTCCTCGATTGACCGCCACAGGCGTTACCTTGAGGACCTTCAACTCGATGGCAGGCTTGCGGGCGATCGGTCGATCGACATGACCGTTGCTGAACTCATCGCCCAAGACGCTGTCATTCCTGTCACGCGCATCGCCTCCGTGCTTCGCGATGAGGATGGTGCCGAGGCAGTCATCCTCGGCTGCGCCGGCCTCGGGACCTACCGGGAGGCTTTGCAGACGGAACTGGGCTTGCCCGTCATCGACCCGGTTCAGGCCGGCGTCGCCCTTGCCTGTATGCAGGCTGAACTCGGCTATCGCAGGAGGGCGCTTTGAGCATTGATCTCGTCATTCGTGGGCGGATCGTTACGCCTGAAACGACCATCTCCAATGGCTGGGTCGCGATCTCAGGCTCGATCATCCACGCAATCGGAGAAGGCGAAGCCCCTGCAGCCGCCACCGTGCACGACGCTGGAGACGCTTTCGTCCTGCCGGGGATCGTTGACGGCCAGACCCATGCGGGCAGCTATCTCGGCCTCCCCGGGATCGAACCGACGACCCGATCTGCCATTGCCGGCGGGGTCACGACCATCGTCGATATGCCTTACGACAACCCGACCCCGCTGAGCGCCAGGGAGCATCTGGACGCCAAGGTCGAAGCCGTGGAACGCTTTGCCCATTGCGATGTCGCGCTCTACGGCACGGTCATGCCCGGGCAATCCCTGAACGAAGTGCAATCGCTCGCCGATGGTGGCGTCGTCGCCTTCAAGATCTCCGCATTCGAGAGCAGCCCCACCCGTTTTCCGAGGATCGATGCGGCCCTCGCCCTGGATCTGCTGGAAGCGCTTTCGGCAACCGACCTGCCGCTTGGATTGCACAACGAAGATCAGGAAATCGTGCGCTCCCGAGTTGCGCGCGCAAGGGCCGAGGGTCGAAACGGCATCACCGCGCATTCGCCGAGCCGGCCTGAAGTCGCGGAACTGGCATCGACCGTGCACTTCCTCGAACTCGCCGCCAATACCGGCGGACATGCCCACATCGTCCATATCAGCACGCCGCGCGGCTTCAAGCTGGTCGACAATTATGCGCAAGAGGGCTTCAGGGCGACCGGCGAACTCTGTGTTCATTACCTTTGGTTCGATCCCGAACGCGACGGTGAAGAGCTCGGCGCGCGGATGAAGGTCAACCCACCCATTCGCCCCGGCCAGATCGATCGACTCTGGCAGGAACTGATCGAGGGCCGGATTGCCTTTGTCAGCTCCGATCATTCCAGCTGGCCGATCGACAACAAGTTCACCGACAGCATCTTCGATGCCGGAGCGGGCGTACCCGGAATGGAGACGCTGCTGCCTGCCTTCTACACCGTCGCAAAACAGCGCGGCGTCGATGCTGCGCATTACAGCGCCAAATATCTCGCCGAACGCCCCGCCCGCTTCTTCGGCCTTTATCCACGCAAGGGGGCTCTCGTCCCCGGTGCCGATGCCGACATCACGATCCTCGCCGAGGGAGACGATGTCTGGGACGCGAGCCGTGCCCAGGACGGCCTCAACTGGAGCCCCTATGACGGACGGCGTTTCGCCGCCCGGGTGGCCGCAACCTATCACGCGGGCAGGCTCGCCTATGACGGCCGATCGGTCCTCAACAAGCCCGGCAGCGGACGCTATCTGCGCCGCAGCGAAAGCACATGGTTTCCCAAGGATCTCACAACATGACTGAGGCACCCACCCGGCCCGATGACGGTATCGTCGAGAAGGCCATCACCTTCTTCTACTACGTCGACCTGCCCAGAGCGTTGGACTTCTACACAGAGGTCATGGGCTTCCCGCTCGAGATCGATCAGGGCTGGTCGAAGATCCTGAAGATTGCCGAGCATGCCTATGTCGGTCTTGTCGACGAGACCCGCGGAATGCATCGCGCCAATCCGATCAAGCCTGTGCAGCTTTGCATACGCGTGCCCGATGTCGACGCCTGGCATCGCTTTCTCTCAAGCCAGAACGCGATCGGGCTGACGGAACCAAAGGACAGCGTCTCTCTCGGAATTCGAGCCTTCGTGCTGGAAGACCCGGAAGGCTACCAGATCGAGGTGCAATCCGTACTTCGGTGAAAACGCGCATGCAAACATGTCGGCATACCAAAAAAGGGGAACTAAGAATGCTGAATCTTCGCATGAAATCTGGACGTATCGCGGCCCTTGCCGCATTCGTCCTCTTGAGCTCGACGGCCCTGGGAGGCCTGGTCCATGCCAAGGAACTGACCGTCGGCCTGACGTCGGACGCCGTCAATCTCGACCCCCAGGCGGGCGAGGAGCTGTCCAGCAACATCATGTTCTACCACATCTACGATCCCCTGGTCCGCCGCAATGCCGACCTGTCCTTCGGACCCGGCCTTGCAGAGAGCTGGGAGCTCAAGGATGACACGACCTGGGTGTTCAAGCTGCGCCAGGGCGTCAAGTTCCACAATGGTGAAGACTTCAAGGCGTCCGACGTCGTCTTCACCCTCGACCGTCTGAAGAAGTCGCTGATGGCCAATCTCGGCGCCAACATCGCGTCCTTCACGGCGATCGATGACTACACCGTCGAGATCAAGACGCCCAAGCCCTATGCGGTCCTGCCGAACGATCTGGCAGCCGTCCTGATCCTCAGCGAGAAATATGCGAAGGAAGTGGGCGACGAGCAGCTGGACTTGAAGCCTGTCGGCACCGGCCCCTACAAGCTAGTCGAATGGATCAAGGAAGATCACATCACGCTTGCCGCCAATGCCGACTACTTCGCCGGTGCGCCGAAGATCGAAGAAGTCACGTTCCGTCCGATCACCAATGGCGCCACCCGCACGGCAGCCCTGCTGACCGGCGAAGTCGATGTCATCCAGGATCTCAACGTCCGCGACGTCGACCGCGTCAAGGCGGATGACCGCTACAAGGTCATGACCAAGCCGAGCCTGCTGAACGTCGTGGTCTCCATCGACCATCGTGAGAAGAGCCCCACCGTCGCGCTCGACAAGAATCCGATGATGGATCGACGTGTCCGTGAAGCCATGGTCCGCGCAATCGACGTCAGTGCGATCAACAAGATCATCATGAACGGCCTGTCGACCCCGTCAGAGCAATACATCCCTGCTTCCCACACGGGCTATGTCGACGGCGCAAGCTTCCGAGACATGTATCCCTTCGATCTTGAGAAGGCGGCAGCTCTCATGGCGGAGGCCGGCTACGCCGATGGCTTCACGGTGACCCTCGACACCACCAACAACCGCTATGTCAACGATCAGCAGATCGCGCAGGCGCTTGCGTCGATGCTTGGCAAGATCAAGGTCGATCTCAAGCTCAACCTGATGCCGAAGTCCAACTTCTTCGGCTACATCCGGGTCCCGAGCGACAAGTCGAGCATGATCATGAGCGGCTGGGACGTTCCCTCCGGTGACGGCGGCTCGATGTACAGCGTGATGTTCTACTCGCGCGACAAGAAGGAAGGTTACGGCCAGGTCAACCGCGGATCCTATTCCAATCCGAAGGTGGACGAATTGATCGACAAGGCCGATGCGACCTCCAAGCTCGAAGAGCGCGACGGATACCTGCAGGAAGTCACCAAGATCCTGATGGAAGACATCCCGATGATCCCGATCCACTACGAGCAGGATCTCTATGCCGCAAAGACCAATGTCGAGATGACACCGCGTGCGGACAAGTTCCTCTGGGCCTACGAGATCGACGTCAAGGAATAAGCCCCGACCCGAACGAGCGCGGGACTGTCGACCTTTAGGGAGACAGTCCCGAATTTCTCACTTCTTCATGACGGGACACTGCCTTGCTGGGTTATACGATCAAGCGGCTCCTGCAGATGGTGCTGGTACTCTTTTGCGTATCAGTCATCGTCTTCCTGATGATGAGCTTTACCGGCGATCCCGTCTTCATGGTGATCCCGATCGATTCCACCACCGCCGAGATCGAGCAGGCCCGCCGTCTGCTGGGTCTCGATCGATCCCTGCTGAGCCAATATTTCATCTTCCTCGGCAACATGCTGCAGGGCGATTTCGGGCGCTCCTATGTGTTCCGCCAGCCCGCCATGGACCTCATCCTGGAGCGTCTGCCGGCAACGATCGAAATGGTGCTGGTGGCAATCATGCTGGCGACCGTGATCGCCGTGCCGCTCGGCGTCTATGCCGGGGCCAATCCGAACAAGCCGGTGTCTCGCGGCATCATGGCGGGCTCACTGCTCGGCATTTCCCTCCCCGGGTTCTGGGTGGGCATGATGCTGATCTTCTTCTTCTCCGTCCGCTACCAGTTTCTGCCCTCCTCCGGACGCGGCGATACGGTCGAAATCCTAGGGCTGCGCATATCGATCTTCACGGCGGACGGCTGGTCGCACATCATCCTGCCATCCGTGACACTGGCGCTGGCCACCCTAGCCATCATGCTGCGCATGACCCGTGCGGGCATGATGGAGGTGATGCGGCAGGACTATATGCGGTTCGCCCGTGCCAAAGGCGCATCCCGCCAGAACATCCTGTTCAGGCACGGCCTGAAGAACGCTCTCATTCCGGTCGTGACGATCTTCGGCCTGCAGCTCGGTGATCTCATCGCCTTTGCAACGATCACCGAAACCATCTTCGCATGGCCCGGCACGGGCAAGCTGCTGATCGATTCCATCTACCGCGGCGACCGCCCCGTCATCGTCGTTTACCTGATGCTGACCGCCTTCATCTTCGTTGCCATCAATTTCATCGTCGACATCGTCTACACGCTGATCGACCCCCGCATTACCGTGAAGTGAGGATCGCATGACCGGGTTCTTCTCTTCAGAATTCTTCTTTCACTACCGCCGAAACCTGCCGGCCGTCTTCGGAAGCGCACTGCTCGCCTTCTTCGCCCTGCTTGCGACATTCGGGCCGCTGCTTGTCACCCAGGATCCCTATGACGTATCCCAGCTGGAGCTGATGGACAGCTTCAAGCCGCCGGTATGGCTGGAGGGTGGTGATAGCAGGTATCTGCTCGGGACAGATGGGCAGGGTCGCGACGTGCTCGCATCCATAGTTTATGGCGCGCGGATCTCCGCCTTCATCGGCCTCGCCGCCATGATCTTCTCCTGCGTGATCGGGACAGCACTCGGGCTGATCTCCGGCTACTACGGCGGCATGGTGGACAGCATCATCATGCGCATCGCAGACATTCAGCTGTCGTTTCCCTCGATGCTGATCGCGCTCTTCCTCATGTCGGCCTTCGGGACGGGCATCGGCATGGTTCTGATCGCGCTCACCGCCGTCGGCTGGGTGGTTTACGCCCGTACCGTTCGCGGATCGACATTGAGCGAGATCCAGAAGGAATACATCCAGGCGGCCAAGGTGGCGGGGCTCGGAAACGGCGAGATCATCCTGCGCCACGTGTTGCCGAACGTCATGACGCCGCTCATCGTGGTCGCTACGATCCAGGTTGGTACCTTCATTCTGATCGAAGCCTCGCTCAGTTTCCTTGGCGTCGGCGTCCCCATCACCGAGCCCTCGCTCGGCCTTCTCGTCAAGGAGGGCTTCGACGTCCTGTTTTCGGGCATCTGGTGGACCTCTGCGTTTCCCGGACTGTTCATCATGTTCCTCGTCTTCGGCATCAACCTGTTCGGCGATTTCCTGCGGGACGAACTCAATCCGCGGCTGAGATGACGAGGGAGACAGCGACCATGGGTGAAGCACTTCTCGAAGTCCGGGATTTAAAGACACATTTCCATACCTTCGGCGGCGTGGTGAAAGCCGTCGACGGCGTCAGCTTCGACGTCCGCCCGGGCGAGGTGGTCGGCCTTGTCGGCGAGTCCGGCGGCGGGAAATCCGTGATCGGATTTTCCATTCTCGGCCTCATTGACCCACCCGGACGGATCGAGGCAGGCAGCATTGTCTTTGCCGGCGAAGATCTGACGCGCAAGAGCGAGGACCAGATGCGCGCTGTGCGTGGTGGCCAGATCGCCATGGTGTTCCAGGACCCCATGACGTCTCTCAATCCGGTCTACACGGTCGGGCGCCAGATGGACGAAATGCTGCGTCTGCATACCGACCTCGACCAGAGCGCGCGACGCGCACGCTGCATCGAGATGCTCGAGGATGTCGGCATCTCGGAGGCCGCCAGCCGCCTCGACGCCTATCCGCACCAGTTTTCGGGCGGCATGCGCCAACGCGTCGTGATTGCCATCGCGCTCCTGGCCGGTTCCCGCCTGATCATCGCGGACGAACCGACCACGGCGCTCGACGTCACCGTCCAGGCCCAGATCTTGAAGCTCATGCGGCGCCAGATTGTCGAGCGCGGAGCAGCCATGATCCTCGTGACCCACGATCTCGCCGTCGTCTCCGAGATGGCGGACCGGGTGGTCGTGCTTTATTGCGGCAAGGTCGTCGAGCGGGGGCTAACGAGCGAGATCATCGAGTCCCCTGCCCATCCCTATACGCGCGGGCTCCTCGACAGCATTCCCAAGATCACCGATCGCCGGGAACGTCTCAGCCAGATACCCGGCACTGTGCCGGACATCCGCACGCTCGGAAAGGGATGCAGCTTCAGGGACCGGTGTTTCCGGGCCCAGGCCATCTGCTCGGCAGAAACGCCGGCTCTTACCCCCGTACGCGGCTCGCTCGATGCAGCCTGCCACTTCCCGCTGGAGGAGACGGCGTTATGACGACCCCCGTGCTTGAGGTCCGAGGTCTGGTCAAAGCCTTCCCCGTGGGGGGGCTTTTCGATCGGCTACAGTTCGGAAAGGGAAAGCTTCTCGCTCCCCAGAAACAATTGCGGGCGGTCAACGGTGTCGACCTGTCGATTGCACCGGGCGAGGTCATGGCGCTGGTAGGCGAATCCGGCTGCGGCAAGTCGACCGTTGCTAAGACGATTGCCCGGATCTACGAGCCGACCGCAGGCGAAATCCGGATCGACGGGGAAGACATTTCCCGCATGCAGTTTCGCGAAATGCGCCCGATCCGCCGCAAGCTGCAGATGATCTTCCAGGACCCTTATGCCTCCCTCGACCCCCGGCAGCGGGTCAGGGACATCGTGATGGAGCCGAGGCGCGCTCAGGCCGGGGGCAAGCTCAGCCGACGCGAACTCCATGACGAGGCCATCGCACTTCTGGCAAAGGTCGGCCTCAATGCCGAACAGGCTGGACGCTACCCGCATCAGTTTTCGGGAGGTCAGCGGCAGCGGATCGGCATCGCACGAGCGTTGTCGGTCCGGCCAAAGATCATCATCGCCGACGAGCCCGTCTCGGCGCTCGACGTCTCGATCCAGGCGCAGATCCTCAACCTGATGATGGACCTGCGCGACGAGTTCGGCCTCTCCTATCTCTTCGTCTCGCACGACCTCTCGGTGGTTCACCACATCGCCGACCGGATTGGGGTCATGTATCTCGGCTTCATGGTGGAGACCGCCAGCCGCGACCAGTTGTTCAGCCAGCCGAAACATCCCTACACGCAGGTTCTGCTTTCGGCCGCGCCGACCATCGACAAGTCGCTGTCAAAACCGAAGATCGAAATCGTCGGCGAAGTGCCAAGTGCCCTGCGCCTGCCGTCTGGCTGCTGCTTCAGGACGCGCTGCCCCATGGCCTTCGATCGATGTGCGATCGAGCGTCCTGTCTTGACGCCCCAACCGGATGGCAGCGCCGTTGCATGCCACCTCCATGATCGGAACGATGCCGAAAGGAAAAGCCAGTGAGTTCGCCCGTCGTCATTGTTCAACCGCGCCTTGCCCTCGAAGACCCGCATGACTGCACCGATGCGAATGACATGCTGGCCGTCTTCGACGCCCTGTTCGACGGGCTTGTGCGCTATGGCAAGGATGGTGGCTACGTGCCAGCACTCGCAAGCTCCTGGGATGTTACACCAGATGCGCGACACTGGACGTTCAGGCTGAGCGAAGGCTTGAGATTTCACGATGGCAGCCCCTGCGATGCGGCCGCCGTCTGCCAATCGCTGATACGCATGGCCCGCCCTGACAAAGGCTACACGCTCGGCGCGCCCGGGGTCTGGCATCAGTATCTCGGAGACGCGGAGATCGAGGCAGTCGATCCCCTGACAGTCGCCATCCGCCTGTCGAAGCCGATCGCCGATCTCCTCGATATCCTGGTTTACGGCTACGTGGTCGCTCCCTCGGCACTGGACCGCTACGAGGCGGGAGACACAGCGCAGCCGGTCGGCACAGGGCCGTACCACCTGGTTTCCTGCGAACCCGGCCATGCCCTGCACCTCCAGCGTTTCGATAGCTGGCATGGCGAGCGACCAGCCAATGCCGAACTGACGTTCCGCCTGGAACCAAACCGGGAAGCGCGGCTGGAGATGCTGATCTCCGGCCAGGCGCAGGTGGCAAACAGCCTCGATTTCGAAGCATCCAAGGCGCTCGAAGAAACGGCCAGGCATACGCGGGTCACATCGCTCGTCCCCGTCGCCATCATCTATCTCTTCAATGCCTTCAAGGGGCCGCTGACCGACAGCCGCGTCCGCCGCGCTCTCAATCTGGCGATTGACCGCCAGGCCCTGATCGATCGGGTGGTGAGAGGTGCAGCAAAGCCACTGACCGGCTTCGTCAGCCCCGTGCATTTCGGCAGCCTGCCATCGGAGGATCTGCGCCCTGACCGCGATCAGGCAAAAAAGCTGCTTGCCGAGGCCGGCTTTGCCGAAAGCCTGACCATCGAGGTCGACTGCCCGACACGCCTTCCCGATGAAGCCGAGGCACTGACAGCCGCTCTTGCGGAGCAGCTTGCCCCAATTGGTGTGACGCTGAACGTTCACCGCCACACAGACCGCGAAGCCTATGCGCATGGTGTCCGCCTGAAGCAGGTGCGCGACATGTGCGTCTTCGATTCAAGCCCCTTGAGCACCTTCCGCATCCTAGCCGAGAAGATCGATCACAGAGCCCAAGGCTCCTGGTGGCTGGGCTTTCACAATGCCGAGGCCGAAGACTTGCTCGACGCGGGGCGGGCAACTGTTGATCCACGTGAACGTGCGGAGATCTTCGAGAAGGCCTTCCGCGCGCTGCAAGTGGATCCCCCATGGCTCTATCTCTACAATCCCCTGAGGGTGACAGGCCTGTCCGGGTCCTGGCCGGACTGGCGCATGCGACAGGATTGCGTGCTCGACGTGACGCGGCTCCCTGACTTCCAGTCCGGGAAGAGAGCACCATGAGGCGCGCCGACCTGATCATCAGCGGTGGCACCGTCCTCACCATGGACTGCAGTCGCCGCGTTCTCGACAACGGTGCGCTCGCCGTTCTCGACGATCGCATCGTCGCGGTCGGGCAAGCAGACGAGATCGCCAGAGAATACCAGGCCGAGCGGAATATCGACGCCAGCGGCAAGGTGGTGATGCCCGGCATGATCGACGTGCATGCCCATGCCGGCCACGGTCTGATCAAGACCATGGGCATGGAGCAAGGCAATCACTGGGAAGAGATCTGCAACGCTGCCTATACTGTCGGCTCGACACCGGAATTCTGGTTCGCAGAGGCGCGGCTCGCAGCCCTCGAACGCCTGCGCTTCGGCGTCACCACCGGCGTTTCGCTTCTCGGTGGCGGCGACACGATCATGCGGACGGATGACGTCGCCTATGGAAGCGCCCATTGCGAGGGCGTCGCGGCAGTCGGCACGCGCTCGGTCGTCGCCGTCGGACCGACCCGCCCTCCGCATCCGCGAACCTATGCATCGTGGCACGACGGCAAGGCGTCAGAACGGCCTGTAACCTTCGAGGAGCAGTTTGCCGTCAGCCGCAAACTCATGGACCTATGGCACGGGCGCGGACGAATGAAGATCGCCTTGCTCACCCCCGTCCTGCGTGACGAACATCAGCGCGACATGTCAGCCGCAGACTACGAAGCAGCAGTCGCACAAACCAAGGCCGTGCGGGCGCTCTCGCGCGAGGCGGGCGTGGCCTTCACCCAGGATGGCCACTGGAAGGGCTCCGTCTCCCGCGCCGAAAAGCTCGGCATCCTCGGACCGGATGCGCTCCTCTCCCACGCCATCGACATCACGCCTGAAGAAATCCGGATCATTGCCGATACCGGCACCTGCATCGCCCATAACCCCAGCGCCATCGCCTCCATCCTCGGCCGGTGCCCGGCGATCGAACTGATCGAGGCTGGTGCTGTGGTGGCCATCGGCTCCGATGCAACTGCGCCAGACCGATCGGCGGACATGTTCCGGCACATGCAGCAATGCATGCACTATCACCGCACGCATTTTCGCGATCCCTCGGTCCTGCCTCCGGGCAAGGCCCTCGAAATGGTGACGATCGATGCGGCGACCGCCCTGGGGCTCGATCGGGACCTTGGCTCCCTTGATGTCGGCAAGAAAGCCGATATCGTGGTGGTGGATATGCAGCGCCCTCACCTCGCGCCCTACCAGATGCCGATCTTCCGCCTTGCCTACTTCGCCAACGGCAATGACGTCGACACCGTTGTGATCGACGGGCAGATCCTGCTCGAAGGCGGCCGCCCTCTGCTGACCGACATCGATGAGGTCGTCGCAGAAGCCGACAGGCAAGCCCGGTTGCTGATGGAGCGCATGGGGCTCGAAAACATGATTGGCCAACCCGAAGGCTTCTTTGGCCATGCACGATATCCGAAACATCAAGGAGACAGCCAATGATGAGGCTGAATGAAGAGGCAAAAGGCGTCTACGTCATAGCCCTCACCCCTTTCACGGAGACGGGTGATCTCGATCTGGAAAGCACGGACCGCATGGTCGATTTCTACCTCGAGCGCGGCGCAACGGGACTGACCGTGCTTGGGATGATGGGCGAAGCGCAAAAGCTGACCATCGAGGAATCGCAGACCTATGTACGCCGTATCCTTCGCAGGGTCGATGGCCGCGTGCCGGTTGTGGCGGGTGTCTCTGCTGCGGGCTTTGCCCAGATGCAGGCCCTGACCTTGATGGTCATGGATGACGGCGCGGCAGGTGTGATGATCGCTCCGCCCTCGTCCCTGCGCAACGATCAGCAGATCGTCACCTACTACAAGCAGGCGGCGGAGTTCATCGGCGATACGCCTTTCGTGCTGCAGGATTTCCCGCTCGTCACGAGCGTCACCATCCCCGTCTCCGTCATCCAGACGATCATCGATCAGATCCCGACCTGCGTCTGCCTCAAACACGAGGACTGGCCCGGTCTTTCCAAGATTACCGCACTAAGGACCGCCTCGGAGACGACCGGCAAGAGGCGCATATCAATCCTGTGCGGCAATGGCGGCGTCTTCCTGCCCGAAGAGATGGCACGTGGGGCAGACGGCGCCATGACAGGCTTTGCCTATCCGGAAATGATGCGCGACGTCGTTCACTATAGCGAGCAGGGAAATCCGGAGCGCGCGCAGGACATCTTCGACGCTTATCTTCCCCTCGCGCGCTACGAACAGCAGCCGGGACTTGGCCTTTCCATCCGGAAATACATCATGGCGAAACGCGGCGCGATCGCCACGCCGGCACTGCGCAAACCGGGGGGAGCCCTGTCTCCCGCCGATATCAGCGAGATCGAGCGCCTGATCGCGCGCCAGGACAGAAGATTGAAGGAACTCGGCTGATGGAACTCGGCTTGAAAAGCAAAACCGCTCTCGTTCTGGGTGCAAGCCGTGGACTGGGTGCCGCGATCGCGCGAGGGCTCGCGGAAGAAGGGGTGACGGTCCATGCCGCCGCCCGCAACACCTCGGCCATCTCGGCATGGGCTTCCGAGCTCGCACCAACGTCAGGTACCGTCATCCCGCTCCAGCTCGACCTCTCCGATATCGACAGCGTGAATAAGGCCGTCCAGTCGCTCGTAGCAGATGGGGGTGTCGACATCCTCGTCAACAATTCTGGCGGCCCGCCACCGGCCGCAGCCGTCGATGCGAAACGGACGGACTGGCTCAATCATTTCGAGACGATGGCCGCCAACATCTTCCATCTGACCACCAGTCTTCTGCCTGGCATGCGGGAAAAGCGCTGGGGTCGGATCATATCGATCGCCTCCTCTGGCGTAGAGCAGCCGATCGCACGGCTGGCGCTGTCCAATGGCATTCGCTCGGCCCTGATCGGCTGGTCGAAAACACTCGCTGCGGAAGTGGCCGCGGAAGGCGTGACTGTAAACGTGATTCTTCCGGGGCGCATTCACACACAAAGGGTGGACGAACTCGACGCAGCCGCAGCCAGCCGCTCAGCCAAGAGTGTCGAGGAGGTCGCCGCCGAATCCGCAGCCGGCATTCCGGCGGGACGCTATGGCCGGCCGGAGGAATTTGCCGCCGTTGCCATCTTCCTGGCCTCCGAGCCAGCCTCCTATGTTACGGGAAGCAAGATCCGCGTGGATGGTGGTGCCATCAGATCCGTCTGAAGCAGACTTAAGCAAAACGGGCGGACATACACTATGTCCGTCCGAAACTTACTCGTCCACGGCACGACTTGCCATCCGATATGCAAGGCCGCGCCAACTGAATGGGACAGTCCGTCGCAAAATCGGCCATCTCCACATTGTAGAAGGTTTTCGTCCGCGGGCCTGTGATGATGGGATCAATGTGGCGGACGCATTCCAAGTAATGCGCGGTCTTGCGGTGGTCATCCTCGGGGCTGCGTAGCACGTCAAGGCGAAGGTTTCCCGGTTCGCGGCGGGTTCCTTCATAGTTGATCCGGAAAGCATCGAGAAACTCGTCGACATGGCCTTGCTTGACGTGAATTGCGACGGCGTCGAAGCCCGCCAGCGCGTGAAACTTCTGCCATCCCGTCAGCTGAAAAGACATTCCCAGCACAGCACCTGAGAACATGAAGACTGGGACCAGCAGCACCAGCAGTTACCACTTGCGAAACCAGCTGCGCTGTCGAGGTAATTTTGGCTCGGACAGGTTCAGATCGATCGGGAGGCTTTTTTTCATCAGTGGCTGATATTGCAGGTCACCCGTTCCTGCCGATCTTTGAATGGGATGTTGACTTCAAGACCTTCGTCCCGATCTTCCCAACCGGTAAAGATGCCTCAGCGATTAGGCTGCAACAAGACACATATAAAAAGACCTATATTTTTGTTGTTCGATATCGTGCGTTTGCGAGCCTCACCAGACATCCAAGCGGATGTCTGGTGAGGAAAGATTCGACAAAGCCACGCAAGCCTGGCTTTTATCGACCGAAATCAGCCGTGGTCACGACGCCGTCTGTGTTCCGGTCCAGCATGCCCATCCAGGCGACGACACCCCCGAGGAATTCGTCCCGCGACACCTTGCCGTCCTGGTCGGCGTCGTTGTTCTGAAGTGTCATTCCCTGGGACGCCCGGTCGGCTCTGCCACCATGCCCACCATGTCCGCCGGCATTGGCCTTCATGTCGTTGGCGCGCGCCTCGTCGAAATACACGTATTCATCGGCATCGATAAACCCGTCCTCGTTGGAATCGAAGGTGAGGAAGACGTCGCCGCGCTTGGACTGCAATTCGGAAAGGGTGGCTTCGCCATTTCCGTTGAGATCCCAGTTCTCTAGGAAGTGGGCGCCAGGATTGCCCTGCTGCTGAGCCATCAGGGGTGCGGCGGAAGCAGCCAGAGCCATGGCAGCGATCAGAGTTTTCTTGAGACTATGCATTTTGCGTTCCTCTTCATCGGATCTTGTTTGCGCGTCTTGAGCGGCGAAGTTTGTTTCACCCCGCCTCGACTGCGATGGACATGTGATGACGGATGCATGTCGCACGATGATGCCGTCTGCGGTCCCTTTTGTAACGGTTTGTCGCAGATCGGCGGACTGACACCCGGCGTGACAAAGGAGGAGTGGAACACGGTCCCCATCATGCGCTAGAAACGTGCCATGACCTCAAGCGACCCAAGTCCACATATCCTGATCGTCGACGACCATCGCGACATCCGCGACGGACTGGTCCGTTACCTTGAGAAGAACGGTTTCCGGACCACGGCTGCGCGCGACGCAACCGAGATGGACAAGTGCCTGCATGGCGGACGCTTCGATCTCGTGATCCTGGACGTCATGATGCCGGGTGAAGACGGCCTTTCGATCGCACGTCGGCTGAGCAGCGCAGGTGGGCCACCGATCCTGATGCTCAGTGCCTTGGCCGAAGAGACGGATCGCATTGTCGGCCTTGAGGTCGGAGCTGACGACTACCTGCCGAAACCCTTCAGCCCGAGAGAATTGCTGGCAAGGGTCAAGGCCATCTTGCGGCGGACCGGTCGAACGACCAGCCTCGCCGGCAGCCTTTCCGGCCGACGCCTTTCCTTTTCCGGATGGACACTGAACACGGATACGCGGGAGCTGACACGTGACGAGGACGAAAAGCAGATATCGTTGAGCTCGACGGAGTTCCGTCTTCTCATCGTCTTCCTCGAACGCCCCCGGTTTGTCCTGTCCCGAGATCAGTTGATGGATCTGACCGAGAGTCGGGCCCCAGACGTCTTTGATCGGGCGATCGACAACCAGATCAGCCGGCTGCGTCGCAAGATCGAGCCCGATCCGGGACACCCGACGATCATCACAACGATACGGGCGGGAGGCTACAGCCTCGCCTGTGACGTGGCAGTCTTGCCATGAGAGTTGGATGGCCCAGGGATCTCAGCGCCCAGATCGGACTGACCACCCTTGCCGCGCTGATCTTTACCCAGATCCTGTTCCTCGCCTTGTTCGGTGCCGAGCGGGGCCTCTCCCATGTGGAGGAGCAAAGGGCGGATATTGTAAGGCAGGGTCAACGCCTGGTCGGTCTCCTGCCGACGATCCCTGAACCGGCGAGGAACGACGTTCTTTCGGCCGCCGGATCTGAACGCGTGATATTCCGGCTGAGCGACACGCCAACCGTCGTCGCTGGGACATCAGATGAAGACGCGCGCATGGAGCTGGGAGCGCGTGGCGGTTCGGTCGAGCATCCAGGCTATGAACCCGTGGCGGCGTTCGCGCGACGGATTGGCCTCATACCAGCAATCCTGCGCTTGTCTCTTCCGACGTCGGACGGTCAATGGCTTAACATCGAGGCCTCCCTGGAGCGGCCCGGCGCATTCATGCCGCCGCGGCTTTTGCTCGGCGCGATCCTCTCTGCCCTCGCCGTCTGGATCGTCATGCGTTTCCTGGTGGCACGCATCACCCTTCCCTTGCGGCAGCTTGCCGGCACGGCAGACGCCCTGGATCTGGACCGGGGCCCACCGGAGCGCATCGAAACCGGTCCAAGCGAAGTGAAGGTCCTGGCGAAGGCACTCCACAGTCTGCATGCACGCCTTGTGAACGCAGTCCACGAGCGGACCCGCATTCTGGCAGCGCTTGGCCACGATCTGCGAAGCCCGATCACGGCCCTCAGGCTGCAAGCCGAATTCGTCGATGAGGATCAGCTGCGCGAGCGGATCACACGCATTCTCGATGAAATGCAGGAGATGACCGAGACGACCCTGGCCTATGCTCGGGGGCTCAGCGAAACAGGTGACAAGCGTTCGTCCGACCCCTTCGCGCTGGTCGCCCGCCTCGCAGAAGAGCTCAACACGACCGCGAGCCCGGTGACACTCGGCAGCATGCCGGTCGTCACGACACCACTGCGGGAGCTACCGGTGCGCCGCGCCGTTCGCAACCTCATCGAAAATGCCCAGAGATACGGCGAGAAGGTTCACGTCAGCGGTGAATTGGACGGATCCATCGCCCGCATTCATATCGATGACGACGGACCCGGAATTCCACCGCAGGACCTACAACGCGTGTTCAGCCCCTTCGAGCGCCTCGAGGCGTCCCGTTCCCGCGACACCGGTGGGCACGGTCTCGGCCTGACGATTGCGCGTGACATTCTACGCGCCCAGGGCGGGGATGTCACACTTCTTAACCGGGCAGAAGGTGGCTTACGGGCAACCGTCATCCTACCCATCGCCGACGGTTCTGAAAACCCGTAATGCGGTGTGCCAACGGTGCTTGGGAAGGACAAGCAGCATTTGAACCGACGATGAATTGACGACATATATAATTCGAACTATTCTTATATTCATATTGTTGCCCAACCACCGGCAGGACTCAAAATGGATTTCGCTCCTCTGCTCGATCTCCTCGATGAGGCGGCGCTGGGTGCGCTGTTGGGCGCGCTCACCGGAGCGATCTTCGGCTTTTCTGCGCAGAGATCCTCTTTCTGCCTACGCGCAGCAACGGTTGAAGTCGCCAGACGCGAGGTCGGGCCCAGAATGGCTGTCTGGCTTCTGACCTTTTCCACCGCTGTCGTCTGGGTGCAGGCTGCCATTTTGGCCGGCCTGTTCGATCCGTCCGCGTCACGGGTGATGTCGATCACCGGCAGTTGGTCGGGTGCCGTCATCGGCGGGCTGATGTTCGGCATCGGGATGGTGCTCGCCAGGGGATGTTCTGGCCGATTGCTGGTCCTCGCCTCCACTGGAAATTTGCGCTCACTCATCTCGGGGCTGATCTTTGCTGTCGTTGCCCAGATGGCTCTGCACGGTTGGCTTGCTCCAGCGCGCAGCTATCTTGCTGCATTCTGGACGACACCGGCCGGCCAGAATGTCGATCTACTTGCCATGATCGGCGCGCCGGCAGGAAGCGGGCTGATACTCGGACTGGTGACGGCCGCATTCGCCGTGTTTCTCGCCATTCGGCGCCAAATTGGATGGACGAAATTGTTCTTTGCCGCTGGCGTGGGCTTCGCGGTTGCGGTTGGTTGGATCTTCACATTCTCTCTGGCACAATCCGCTTTCGAGCCCGTGACAGTCAATTCCCTTACCTTCTCCGGCCCTTCGGCAAGCACCCTGATGTTCCTCCTGACGGAAGACCATGCACTCGATTTTGAGATCGGCCTGATCCCTGGGGTCGTGTTCGGGGCATTCCTGTCCGCTCTCCTTTCCAGGCAGCTAAAATTCGAAGGTTTCACCCACGAGACACAGATGCGCCGCTCGATGCTGGGCGCGGTGCTCATGGGCTTCGGCGCGATGCTGGCCGGCGGCTGTGCGATCGGAGCAGGTGTGACGGGCGGCTCGGTGTTTGCAGCAACTGCCTGGCTCGCCCTCTTCTGCATGTGGGTGGGAGCCGTGTTGACGGATTTCCTGATTGATCAGTCGAATGCCAGTGCCGATGTCGTTCACGGCCTGGCTCAGACTCCAGTGACGAACCGGTAACCTGTGGCCTCTCTCTCGACATGACCGATACCACCATCCGGCAGATGAAAACCGATGATCGCTGTCTTGTCCCTGGCCATGTCGTCAAGCAGCGTCACTCGTGTTCGCGCGGCCATCTCGGCATCCTGATCCGAGCCCGACTTCCATTCGGGATGGACGAAGGCTACATGGTGATTGCCGATGGCATCCCCGACCACCATGACGGCGTCCTGCCCCTCGCCTACGCGAAACGACATGTGGCCCGGCGTGTGGCCGGGCGTGAGATGAGCAACGACACCGGGTAGGACGTCACCGCCATCCTCCAGCAAGGTGAGACTATCGGCCATGGCGGAGAGGCGACGGGCGGCGCCGACGGCAAACGTCGTGCGGGCCGGATCGATGGAGGTAACGGTGTCGGGATCTGTCCAGTAGTCGAACTCGGCGCGTCCGATCAGGTGTGCGGCATTGGCAAAGACCGGTTCATCGAAATCATCAAGCACGCCCCACAGATGATCCGGATGAGCATGGGTGAACACCACATGGGTGACATCTTCGGCGGGCACATTGAGCAGGTTCAAGGCTTCGGCCAGTTTGCCGGCTGAGGGTTGAAAATCGGGGCCGGCCCCCACATCGAACAGAACGGTATGGGTTCCATCGCGCAACAGGGTGACGTTGCATGGCGGGGTCAGTTGATCCCTCGACAAGCCGAAAGCCTCGACGACCACCTTGAGCTCGGCCTCCGGCATGCCGCCAAGGATGAAGTCAGCCGGCAGCATAAGGTTTCCGTCCGAGAGCGTGTCGATCCGGACGTCACCGAATGCTATCTGCGCGGACGCCCATACACGTTGCGGCCCCAGGAGCGCGGCCGCGCCGAAAGCACCCATGCCTGCCAGAAATCTACGCCGCAGCAACATCATTCCCTCCAAGTCCTGGAGGCAGCCCTGAGGGCCACCTCCCTTGTTTTCGATCAGCCGAACATGTCCGTGGTGATACCCTCGTACCAGCCGAGGCTTTCCTCGTAGGTCGCTTTGCGCAAAGCCGCGTCCTCGCCCGTCTGGCTGATGAAGCTTTCCACTGACGCAATCTTCTCGGGCGTAGGCTGATAGGAAGCACCGACCTTGACGCCGTCATCGGGCGCAATCAGTGACCAGCAGGTATTCGAGTATTTCGCAGGGAATACCTTCGATCCCAGGAGCTCGCCGCGGATGGACATGGCCGCAACCTTCGCCTGACTGTTCGCCGAGAAACCCGATTTCGGCATGTCCCCCTGGGCGCTGGAATCGCCGAGCACATAGACATTGTCGTCCATCTTGGACTTCATGTTTTCCGGATGCACGGGAGCCCAGCCCTTGTCGTCGGTGACGGCTGCAATCTGTGCGATCTTGCCAGCAATCTGGCCGGGGATCACGTTGCAGGCATCGATCTTTTCCACCGTTCCGTCGACCACGATTTCCATGCTGTCCGGACGAACTTCCACGGCACCGCCCCCGAAATCCGGACCGATCCAATCGATCATGCCGTCATAATGCTTCGCCCAGCCTTCTTCGAAGAGGGCCTGTTTCGAGTATTTGTCCTTCGGGTCGAGCACCATGATCTTGGCGGTCGGGTTTTTCTGTTTCAGCAGATGAGCGATCATGCTGATCCGCTCGTAAGGACCGGGAGGACAACGGTAAGGATTGGGCGGCGCAATCATCGCAAAGACGCCACCCGCCGGCATCGCCTCCACCATCGACTTCAGCAGTTGCGTCTGCGGCCCAGCCTTATAGGCATGCGGCATCTTTTCCGCCGCCTCGACCGACCAGCCCGGCACGGACCCATCCTTGAAGTCGATACCGGGAGACAGGATCAGCCGATCATAGGCAAGCGTCTGGCCACCCGCCAGCGTCACAGTCCGGGCGTTGCGGTCAACGCCGGTGGCGAGATCGTTGATTACGGTGACGCCGCCGGCTGCGATCTTGTCATATCCGTGCTGGAGGCTTTCGAATTCGCGGAAACCGCCGAGATAGAGATTGGAGAAGAAGCAGGTCGTATAAACAGGATTGGCTTCCACCAGCGTCACATCCAGCGCGCCTGCACCGTCCTTGGCGAGATAGCGAGCGGCTGTTGCGCCACCCGCTCCACCGCCGATGATCACGATCTTCGGCTTTGCCTGACCGAAAACCGAGGGTGCCGCGAGAAGTGCTGCAGCCGTCAGGCCCGATCCGATGAGTGTACGTCTTGTCAGTTTCATGAGCGTTCTCCCCTTTTGTCGTTCCCTGAGCGGTTGATTCCACCCGTGGTTATTGAACCTCTTCGAAATAGGCGGCGAGGGCGGCGATCTCTTCTTCCGACAGACGACCTGCCATCATCTGCATCACCGGATGCGGCCTGAGCTTGCGCTTGTAGGCGTGCATGGCGACGACGAAATCGGCAGCGGGCCAGTTGGTGATCGATGGAATGCCCTTGTCGGAGCCGTCGCTCTGGTGGCAGGTTGTGCACTCGGAGGACAGGTACTCCCCATATTCGCGGTCACCCTTGATCCCGAGGATCGCGGGATCCAGATCGACTTCCGGCTTGCTTGCCGTCGGATCGGCTTCGGGAATATCGCGCGGGTTGTCCGACCATTCACGAAGATAGGCCATGATCGCCGAGCGGTCTTCGGTCTCCGCGATCCCGCGGTAATTCATCCGAGTGCCCGAAACCAGACTCTTCGGATTGGTGAGATAGGCGTCGAGTGTTTCAAGGTGCCACTCCAGGCCGTCCTGCCCCATGCGGGTGATCGACTTCGAGTACTTGAAGCCCTCGATGCTCCCGGCTCTGCGGCCGAAAACCCCATTGAGCTGTGGTCCTACCCGATTTCGAGCGCCTGCACCGACGTGATGGCAGGACGAGCACTCGCGTTTGAAAAGGCGAGCGCCGTCGGCCGAATTGCCCAACTCCTGGGCGATAGCGGGTTCCCAAGCCAGAAGGCCGATAACGAGAGCAAGCCTGATCGAGCCACGGCTTGCCATTGTGTCAGTTCCCCAGGCTGCGCAGATAGGCGATGATCGCCGCACGCTCATCCGGCTTCTTGAGCCCGGCAAAAGCCATCTTCGTGCCCTTCATGAAGCCCTTCGGGTTTTCGAGGAAGGCGTCCAGTTCGGCCTCGTTCCAGACCAGCCCTTCTGCCGCCTTGTCCGTAAGCGCCTTGGAATACTTGAACTTGTCGGCATGACCGGCGGCGGCTCCGAAGATGCCGTTGAGCACGGGCCCGGTTCCATTCTTTGCACCCTCGCCGACCTTGTGGCAGGCCGAGCACTTCTTGAAAGCGGCTTCGCCTTGCCCGACAAGGGCCGGATCCAGGGCCGCAGTTTCAATTGGCGCGGCAGCCGGAGCGACAGCAGGAACATCGGCTGCTGGCACGGTTGCCGCAGGTACGGGGGCCGGGTCGCTCGCCGCCTCGGCCACCTCGGCCGGTGCGGGAGCCGCCGGCGGCGCGGGCGCTGACGCAGCCGAGGTGTCGAGGGGAGGCAAGGTACCGGCGGGCCTGCCGTCGGGATCTTCTGGCGTCACATTCAACTCGATGGCGCGCTTGGTCACTTTGACCGGCGCACCGCAATCCTTCATGCAGGGTTCTCTCTTGAACCGCGGATACTCACTCTCCGCGCGATCGTCGGGATAGAAGCCGTCTGCATTCGGCAAGGTCACCTCGGTGAAATTCTTGTCGGACAGTGTGAAGTCTTCGTCGACCAGCCCGTTGGAATAGAGCAGGAAGGCGGTGATCGCATAGGTCTCGTCGACCGTCACCGTCTGCGCCTCGCCAAACGGCATCGAGCGATGCACATAGTCCCAGACGGTCGACAAATGCGGCCAGTAGCTGCCGATCGTCTTGACGGGCCGCCGATCGGTCAGCGTGCCATCGCCTCCGGCGAGTACAGGCCAACTGTCGATGCCTTCCGCGAATTCTCCATGGCAGACTGCACATTTCTCGCCGAAGACTTCTTCACCGGTGAGCACGTCACCCGAACCAGGCTTCAACCCCTTGCCGTCGGGGAGCACTGCGACATCCCAGGCGGCCAATTCTTCTGGAAGAGCCGGACGTCCGAGCCCCAGCTTTTCCGACATCGCTGGCGTGGAAAGCAGGACCAGCCCGAGCGACAGAAGGAGACGATTACGCAACTTCGACATTTTCGACCTCCCCGTCGGCCTTGACCCACCAGGTTTGAATTCCGTTGTTGTGGTAGACATTGTTAAGTCCGCGGATTTCACGCAGCGCATCCTTTGTCGGCTGGACATAGCCGGTCTCGTCGATGGCCCTCGACTGCAGGAGCAGTTCGCTGCCATCCCAGTTGATGTCGAGATGGAAGCGGGTCAGCGCCTTCGATTTGGCGTCTCCGGAGATCCGGGCCTCCTGCCAGTTCACGCCACCATCCGTGGAGACATCGACGCGGGTGATCTTGCCATTGCCGGACCATGCAAGCCCCGAAATGACCAGCGGCCCCTTGCCGTGACGGATCGGGACCTGCGGGCTGGGAGATGTGATCACGGATTTTGCATCCATCACCCAGGTCCACTTCCGCGCCCGACCATCCGGCATAAGATCGGTGTACTTGGAGGTTTCTTCACGGCTCTCGACAGCTTGGTCATAGATGCCGATGCGCCGGACCCATTTCACCCACATATTGCCTTCCCAACCCGGCACGACGAGACGGACCGGATAACCGTGTTCCTTGCGCAGGGCCTCGCCATTGGCAAAGAACGCCACGAGGACGTCGTCGAGCGCCTTGTCGAGCGGGATGGACCGACCATTGGAGCTCGCATCGGCTCCTTCGACATAGACCCACTTGCCTTCGGGCTTGACGCCGGCCTCCTCGAGAAGGAGGCGTAAGGGCACGCCGGTATATTCCATGTTGTGAATCATGCCCTGGGTGAACTGGCAGCCTTCGAGCTGCGCGCCCCCCCATTCCATGCCACCATTGGCCGCACATTCGAGGAAGGCGGTTGTCACCGATCTCGGAAAGCGAAGAAGATCCTCGAAGGTGAAGACAAGCGGCGTTTCGACAAGGCCGTTGATCATGAGCCGGTAGTCCTGCTTGCTCAGTTCAATCGCCCCGGAATGATGGCGTTCGAAAGCGCAGCCTTGCGGCGTGATCGTGCCTTCCAGGGCATGGATCGGCGTGAAGTTGATGGAGGATACGGGGCTCTCGGTCAGCCACTCCACATTGCGCCGGACCACGTGGGACTCGAAACGGATCGGAGACCCATAGGGCGACGCATCGACTGGGTCCCCGAAGGATGAGGCCCAGGGCTGCACCTCGGTGATCTTCGGATCCGGGCCACTGGCACGCGCGACCGAGGCGCCTGCGACAAGGCCGGCTCCTGTCATCGCGGCCTGCCTCAGGAATGTCCTGCGGGACGTGACGTTTTCGGGTTCGTCGGACATGGCGAACGCTCCTTGTTTCCTGTCAGATTCCGGTCACGCGGACCGATGTGTTGGGGTCTAGCTTGACGGTTCCGATCTTGCGGACATGCGCTTCGATGACGTCCCAGATCTGCGGCCCCTCGGTGCCTTCGTTGACGCTTGCCCAGCCCGCCACGGTGTAGGATTTGCCCGCTTCAATGGCGGCGCCACCATCAACCAGTGCGATATCGGTGATCCGCTCGCCGATGGGTTTGCTGACGTCGATGGCATAGGAAAGCCCGCCGACGCGCACCATGTCCCCACCCTGCTGGTAGTAGGGATCCGGGTTGAAGATGTTGTCGGCCACGTCCTCGAGAATGGTCTTGATGGTCTCGCCCGTCATCTCGGTGCGATAGCAGGCGCCATAGGTCATTGAGGTCACATTATGGATGTCTTCCCGGGTGATCGCATCACCGGCGAGAAGCGAGGGCCCCCATCGGACGCCGGGAGACATGGCGATCTGCGCATCGCGTTCACTGCGCACGGCATCGCAGATCAGGTCGTCCCAGGTGCCGTTGAAGTTGCCGCGCCGATAGAGCAGGCTCTCGGTCGTGCCGATCTTCTCTTCGAGCTGCGCCTTGTAGGGCGCCCGCTCCTGGTCGATCAGCCCCGCCATCTCGGCATCTGGTGCAATGACATCGGAGAAGATCGGGATGAGCTTGTGGCGAAAGCCCATCATCTTGCCGTCGCGGACATCCAGATCGAGCCGGCTGACGAATTTGCCGTTCGAACCGGAGGCGATCAGGATCGTTTCACCGATCAGAACCGGTTCCGGCACGGCGTCATGGGTATGCCCGGTCAGGATCACATCGATGCCCTTGACGCGACCCGCCATCTTGCGGTCGACGTCAAACCCGTTATGCGAGAGGCACACCACCAGATCCGCGCCCTCGCCGCGGACTTCGTCTACGAGCTCCTGCATGCGTTCCTCGCGAATGCCGAAGGAGTATTCGGGGAACATCCATTTCGGATTCGCGATCGGCATGTAGGGGAAGGCCTGGCCGATAACAGCAATCCGAACGCCGCCCTTTTCGAAGATCTTGTAGGGTTCGAAAGCCGGCTCGTCCCATTCTGCATCGAAGATGTTGGCTCCGAGGAACGGGAACGGCAGCCCATCGACAACTTCCTTCACCCGCTCGGTTCCGTAGGTCCACTCCCAATGGCTGGTCATGGCTTCGACGCCGAGTGCGTTCATGACGTTGACCATGTCCTGGCCCTTCGTCAGCAGACTGGTCATGGAACCATGCCATGTATCGCCACCGTCGAGCAGGAGCGACTGGGGTCGGGCAGCCCGGATCGACTTCACGACCGTCGCGACGCGGTCCATGCCACCCATGCGGCCATAGGCCTTGGCGAGCGCGCCGAAATCCTCATGGGTCAGAGCATAGGCATCACGCGAACCCGCTGCGATGTCGAAGGTCTTCAGGAATTCGGAGCCGGTCAGGTGCGGCACATGACCCTTGGCGTCGCCAACCCCAAGGTTGACCTCCGGCTCGCGAAACCAGATCGGCTTCAATTGCGCATGGATATCCGTGATGTGGATGAGCGTGACGTTGCCAAAATCCTCGAATTCGAGAAGTTGCTCCTGCGTCAGCGCCTGCTGCGCAGCGAGCCGCGAAAAATTGCCAAAGCCGGACAACCCCACAATTGCCGAGGTTGCCATGGATGCCTGCAGAAACTCACGACGGGTAATCATCCCGCATTCCCTCCAGCAAGCACAGGAAATCCATCCACGCCGAAGACGTGGTCCTGCTTGCCAATAATGTTCGTTCAAAGTGTTTGGGCGGTCGGGCTTTCCCGGCCGCGCCATCTTGTTCAGTGTCGGACGGAGACGCCCTCGATCGACAGACCATTCCCGCGCGAGGCCACATAAAGCTCAAGCGCCTTGAACTCGTCCGATCCTGCCTTGAAGGTTTCGGCACGCGTGTCGCGCACACACCCGACGAACCGCTGCTGCGCGCTCAGAATACCGGCGTCCTTCAGGCGATAGGTCGGGAACCCGTTGACCTGCCCCTGCGAAAGATGGTCGGCACGGATCATCCGGCCGTAATTGTTCTCATGACAGTTTGCGCAAGACATCTCCAATTGACCGTAGCGCGTGTAGTAGATCTCCTTGCCGTGCTCCCAGAAGGACTGGGCCGGGCCATCGATGGCGACATTCACCACCTCACCGCGCGACTGGACGGAGATCAGGGCCATCATGTCCTTCATTTTGTCGGACGTGACACCCCAGGCTTCCAGGCCCATCTCCTTGGTGACACAGGAATTGATGTAGTCTTCCATGATCATCAGCTTGCCGGACTTGGCATCGACCCGGGGCAGAACCGTGCGCAGCCCCTTCATGCTTTCCGGCCCCTCGTGACAGCCTGCACAGGACTCGCCATTCTTGCCCATGGTTTCGTTCCAGGCATCGAGACCACGATCAACGAAGACCATGCCCGGATTGTCGAAGTCGTCCTTCTGCAGGTCGCGTGTTTCGGCCTCACGGAACAACCAACCCGAATAGATGGTATCAAATGTATCCTTGAGAAATGCGGGTGCAGCCGTCTTGGTCACGAGCTCGATCGTGCCATCATCCGTCTCGACCGTGAGCGTATCCTCGACCGGATCCGCATGCGCAGCAGCGGAGGCAACAAGGCCGATGGCCGCCAGAACTGCAACTAGTTTGGACTTGCCGTGCATGAGAACTCCCTCCCCGAGATCGTTGCGCGTCAGTGATCAGGCAACTTCGATCGGCTTCTTGTCCGTGTAAACAGAGCCGTCGTCGTCATACCAGGTGAAGACGAATTCGCCGGCAGCGTCGACTTTCGCTTCGAATTCGAAATAGGGGTTTGTCGAAACCGCTGGATCGATGGCAACGTCAATGACGTTGACGCCGTTGAAATCACAGGTGAAGCGGTTGATGATCGACCGGGGAATGACGGCGCCTTGCGCGTCCTTGCGCTGGCCGGATTCCATCTTGTGACTGATCAGCGCCTTGATGGTCACCGACTCGCCAGCCTTCGCCGACTTCGGTACCTTCACGCGTGGTTTTGCATCGTCTGCCATTGTTATTCCTCCTCCGAATTCAGCCGCCGCATCCGCCGATGGTGACCTTCACTGTTGCTTGTGCCTGCCTGATGGACCCGTCCGCCATTTTCGCCAGCGCGACGACGTCCTGTGTCTTGGCCAAGCGGATCCGCGTTGCGGCCATATGATTTCCAGCTGCGGGACCGAACGTGAACGTCGCAACTGCAGGCTCCGGATTTCCGGTGGCGAGCAGCATGATCGAGACTGCACCGGGGGCATCGACCGAGACTGGGACTGTATTGCCGTTCTCGGCAATCTCGGGCGCCGTCAGCGTGATACCGTCGGTTCCGGGCGTTGCCCCGCCAGTGAAGGCCTTGACCAGTTCCTCAGTTGTTGCCGCAGCTGCCAGACTTGGCAAAGTGGCCGCGACCACGCCTCCAAGCCCGATGAACAGCATGTCGCGTCTTGTGAAACTCATTTCGGTTCTCCTCAATCCTATTCCTTGAGCGTCATCAGATAGGCGACGACATCCTCGATTTGCTGCGCCGAGAGGACAGGCGAAAGCGGACCCTTGGGCGCCTTGCCCGTGAAGCCGTCACCGGGACGGACGAACCCGTCGATCTTGTAGAAGGCCGGCATGAAGCTGTCTTCGAAGGTGTTCTTCGCATTGGCCACGATGCCGCGGATCTCCGCCTCGCTGTAGCGATCCGCAACACCGTCAAGCGGCGGCGCGATATCCCCCGGAAACTGCACGTCAGGCAGGGCTGCGACGGTATGGCAGGCCACGCAGTTGCCGAGCGCATTCGTCGTCATGATCTTGATGCCGGATTTTGCGTCCCCCGGCGCGCCGGAAAGCGAGGCCGCAACAGCCCCCTCCTGAAACACGATTGCACCAGGCGCCGTTTCGCCGAGCGCCGGCGTGACGCTCGCTCCCGCGACCAGTGCTGCCAGACAAAGCTGCCAGTTCATCGACTCCTCCCACTTCTCTCCTGAAGACAGGTTAGCGCCAAACGAAGCGTATAACAATACCTATATATATATTTTTGAATAACCGGTATCTGATTGTTTAATTGAGTTAATTTTCAATCGTCATTTGTCTGGCAAGGAATTTCTGAAAATGCTCGCCCGATTGATACCCGTGATCAACGATCCAGTTGAGCAATGCCGAGGTTGTCCCCTTGCCGAATGCACCCGGCATGGCCGCGACGGCCGCCTGTTGCGCGGACAGGCCTGAGCCAACGTCCTCGGGCAGAAAAATCAGGGTCGGCGTGAACATCACGCCCCAGCGGATGGCCATCTCTTTTTCAGGCAACACCGTGCCGTCGAAATCGGTCACCTCGATATCGCCGAAGAGATTGAGCTGCACCACATAAAAGTGCTCTCGGATGAATGCTCCGATGCCAGGATCGGAGAAAACCTCTTCATGCATCTTGGTGCAGTAGATACAGCCGCGTTGCTCGACGATGAGGAGCAGGCGCTTGTTTTCAGAATTGGCATCACTGAGGTCTTCCCTCAGATCCTTGAACGTCTCGCGAAGCCATGACGGCTTATGAAGTCCATCATCGCCCAGTTCGGCCGCCAACGAAGACGCTGCCAGCATGGGACCTGTCATCAGCAAGACGCAGGCCAGGAAAAATTTCCACCGGGACATTAGCTCTCCTCCAGATTATTTCAGCGTCGCAGACCAATCGAAGTTACGAACGAGAAAGTCGGCAATCAGATTGACGGTATTCGTCGCGATCAGGATGCCGAAAACGATCAGCATTACCCCCATCAGCTTTTCGACATAGCCCATGAGTGCCCGATGTCTGCCGACGAAGGACAGGAAAGGACGGGCAAACAACCCGGCGACGACGAAGGGCGCGGTCATACCGATCCCATAGGCGAGCAGCAGTAGCCCGCCACGCCAGACATCGCCCATGCCGCTCGCCACCATGAGGATCGCCGCAAGAGCCGGCCCAACACAGGGGGTCCAGCCGAACCCGAAGGCCAATCCCATCAGATAGGCGCCGGCAAGGGTGGTTGGATCGGCGGACGACTGCACCCTTGCCTCGCGATAGAGGAAGCCGATGCGCAGGACGCCAAGGAAATGCAAACCGAACAGGATGAGGATGCCAGCCGCCAGCCATGACAATGGCTGCTTCCATTGGATGAAGAGATGCCCGGCAGCGGTGGCGCCCATCCCGAGCAAGACAAAGATTGTGGTGACCCCGGCGGCGAAGGCGACGGATTGGATAAGCAGACGTCGCTGCGCGACAGGCGAAATTCCATCGCCTTGCCGCAACTCCTGAACCGAAAGGCCTGCCATATATGAAAGGTAGAACGGAACCATCGGCAGTATGCAGGGCGAAAGGAAAGACAGAAGTCCTGCGAGAATGGCACCGCCATAACTGATCTCCAGCATGGCCCCTCCCAAGCGCCTTACCTGACCGTTCGGCTTCTCGCGTGCCGACAATTGCGCTCGCGAGCGTTTCCAATTAGAATATCTCTATGTTTATATGTAGACTGTCAACATGCGCGCTCACTGGATGCCGATTTTCATGTTTCTGATCACGCTGCTCCCATCGCCGGGCGCGGCGATGGAGCTGTTGATGTTCGAGCAGGCGGGATGTGTCTATTGCGCGCGATGGGATGCCGAGATTGCCCCAGCCTATCCCAGGACCGCCGAAGGACAGGCAGCGCCACTTCGCAGGCTCAACCTTCATACTCCGGTACCGGCAGATCTCCGACTCGATCGCCCGGTCACTTTCACGCCCACCTTTGTTCTTGTCGTTGATGGCCGGGAGACTGGGCGGATTGAGGGCTATCCTGGCGATGAGTTCTTCTGGGGTCTGCTCACCGAACTGACCACCGAGGCCGGCGGCATCACCTCGGATTGAGGCGGCATGTATCTTATATTCGAAAGCCGCAGTATAGCTGCCATGGGAGTCGGTTGGCCAGGATTTGGGGCGGCCGGCCTTCGCCGGATGCGGCTTGGGCTGCGTCGGAACGCTGGGATTGCGCTAGGGACCTGAGATTGTGAACGCTGATACTGAGACAGTGCCAAAGGATGGTGCCGTTGATAAACTCATTCAGAGGGCTGACTCCGCTTCGAAATTCCTTAAGGCACTGGGACACGACGGACGCCTGACGATCCTGTGCCATCTTCTCAGCGGACCGAAGAGCGTGACAGAGCTCGAAAACCTACTTTCGGCACGCCAGGCGGTGGTCAGTCAGCAACTTGCCCGATTGCGCCTCGAAAGGCTTGTGGCGGCCCGTCGCGACGGCAATGCCATCTTCTACTCCATTGAGGATGACAAAGTCCGCAAGACAGTCGTATTCTTGGCAAACCTGTTCGAGGACGGGGCGTACATGTAGATTCGTTGGGAGGCGAAAGACATGGAAAGCTTGCCTATCGGATTCCTGGCTGCACTGGTCGGGCTGGCGGGGGGGCTGATATTGGGCCTCGGCTGGCGTTTGGGCGGTTTGTGCACGCTCGCGGCTCTTGAAACAGCGGTATATGGCACCGATCAGAAGCGGTTGAGGTTGTGGGGCATCGTGCTGGGAGTCGCGATACTCGGAACTCAGTTCGGCGCGCGTATCGGTTGGATCAATCTCGAAGGTACTCTTTATCACGCGATCGCCTGGAACCCACTAGCCTCGGTCGTGGGAGGGCTGATGTTTGGCTATGGCATGGCCATGGCCGGCAATTGCGGATTTGGCGCTCTCGCACGTTTCGGCGGCGGCGACCTTCGTTCGCTCGTTCTGCTCGTTGTCATGGGCATTACTGGCTTCATGGCGCTCTCCGGTCCTCTGGCAACCTTGCGGACATCCCTGTTTCCGCAGCCCGAGGCCGACGGTCCCGGTGGCATCGTGTATGACCTCGAGACGTCACTGGGCATCCCTGCCTTGCTGACGGTGATTGCGATTGCGATAGCCTGCTTCGCATGGGCGCTGTCCAACGAGCGTCTTCGGGCAGACCGAAAGATGATCGCCTGGGGCATCGCGGCGGGGCTCGCCGTCACCTGGTGTTTCGCGGGAACAAGCTTCCTGTCCGACGCAAGTCTCGGTGCCGTCGCGCCCGAAGGCCCATCCTTCACCGCCCCGATCGGCCGGACATTGATCTATCTGATGACGGCAACGGCCGGAGGCATCACCTTTTCTGTCGGTTCAGTGGTCGGCGTCGCCCTCGGTGCCTTCATCGGCTCGATGATCAAGGGCACCTTCGTCTGGGAAGCATGCGAAGACCCCCGCGAACTTGGGCGACAGGTCGGCGGCGCGGCCCTTATGGGCGTTGGCGGCATCATTGCCATGGGCTGTTCAATCGGTCAGGGCGTGTCTGGTTTTGCAGCCCTCTCCTGGTCAGGCCCGGTCACCCTATTATGCATCGTGGTCGGTGCCCTGGTAGGACTGCGGCAATTGATCGGCGGCTTTCAGGCGGTTTGACGTCGGACTTGATGGTCGCCTCGTGCCGGGGCGGCGCGCGAACCTCCACCTGCGGATCTACTGACACTCTCCAGCCGGCCGACGACGGTGGAAGCCGCCAGCGCTTCACCCGCAGGGGCCATCACGACGGCGAGGCCACGAGCGAGGACGTCGCGGCGGCTGCACTTTGAAATCGAACGCATGCGCTCAGCCCTGCCGGGCGCGCGCGATCGCATCAACGAGCCCCTTCTCGTCCAACACACCGGGATAGAGGCTCGCTCCGATAACGTAGGCCGGAGTGCCCGCGAAGTTGAAGGCCGTGGCCTGCGCGTAATTGCGGTCCAGCAGGCCAGAGATCTTTTCGACGTGTCTGTTCACGGCAACAGCGATTTCATCCATGGACAAGCCTGCACCGGTCAGCGTGCTCTCGATGTCATCATGTGTCAGCTTGCCCTTTGTCTTCATCAGCGCACCCATGGCAATCTCATATTTGCCGATCTGGGCTGCACCCAGCACCGCCTGGGCAGCGAAGATCGAGGCATCGCCGAAGATCGGCCAGTCCTTCATGACCAGCTTCACATTGCCGTCCCTTTCGATGACCTTTTTCACCATGGGATGCGCCTTTTTGCAGTAGGGGCACTGATAGTCGAAGAACTCGACAACCGTGACGTCGCCCTTCGGATTGCCGAGAAACGGTGCGTCCTTGTCGTTGAAGACCTCGTCCTTTGTCAGTTCTTGCCCGAAGGCCAGGCGACTGCCGAAGACGGAGAACGTGCCAAGGGCGAGCCCTGATGTCAGGATGGTGCGACGCTTCATCATCAGAATTCTCCCTTTCCGGACTCTTCGGCAGTGAGGACAACCATCTTTGACCCTTCCGGAACACGGGCGTGCAGATCGATGATGTCCTGGTTGAGAAGGCGAATGCAACCCGACGAGACAGACTGGCCGATCGACCAGGCCTCGTTGGTGCCATGGATCCGGTAGAGCGTGTCTTTTCCGCCCTGATAGAGATAGAGCGCGCGCGCACCGAGCGGATTGTCTATGCCGCCGGGCAAGCCCTGGGCCAGTGGGCCATAACGGTCAGGTTCGCGGGCGATCATGTTGGGCGTCGGCACCCAGCCCGGCCAGCGAGCCTTGCGCTTGATATCGCCCTCGCCCTCAAATTCCAAACCGGCCTTGGCGACGCCGACGCCGTAGCGCATCGCCTTGTCATCCTCCATGACGAGATAGAGGAAGCGGGCATAGGGATCGACCACGATCGTACCGGGCGCGTAGGAGGTGCGGTAGTTGACGACCTGGCGAACATTGCGCGGATCCATCTTCGACACATCGACAGCAGGAATGATCTCCTCGCCGTCCTGCACTTCGCCATACATAGCCTGCAACGCCGGATCGATAGGCGGTGGAGATGGCTGAGACGGCGTGCCCGTCGTCTGCGAGCAGGCGGCAAGCAGGAGAGCGAGCCCCGCCCCTACGCCTAGTTTCTTCAGGATGCCGATAACCGGCCGCAAATCTGCAAGTCTCATTCTCTGTTATTCCTTGTCTGCGGGGATCAGTCGGGCGATGGCGGCATTCAAAGCCTCGCGCGAAATCTCTCCGAAATGGGTCGTGACAACTTGGCCGTCAGCGCCAAGAAAGAGGGTGACCGGCATTCCAGGCGCTGCGTAGTGGCGCGAAAGGGAACGGGCAGGATCAAGCAGGATGGCTTCAAGCCGGAGGTTTTCGTCCGCGAGATACGCCTTGATCACTGCTGGCCCTTCACCCTGATTGGCGAAGATGAAATCGACGTCTGCCCGAGCCGCAGCCACTTCTGCCAGAAGTGGCATTTCACGGCGACACGGCGGGCACCAGGTTGCCCAGAGGTTCACGACGGCGGGGCGTCCGGCGCGCTCTGACAAAGCGACAAACTGAGATCCATCAAGATTTGCCAGCGTGAAGCGGGGTGCTGCAGGCCCCTCGGCTGCTTGCCAGAGCATAGTCAGCGCGAACCAGACAAAACATCCTGCGGCGAACGTCACGGCGGAAAGGGGCAGCGTCTGCCGGGATTCACGCATCAGAAAGATGAGCGTGATCGCAACACCGATCGCGCCGCCAACCATCGAAAAGCCGCCCTGCCAGAGATACAGGACGCGCCACGGCTCGCTGAGAAAGCTGTCGAGATGCATCAGGACATGCAGTGCCCGCGCAGCGATGAGACCCGACAGCAGCGCCGCGGTCGTCCAGGGCGCGAGCCGCTTGTCATAGCGACGCGCCAGAAATGAGCCGACCCCGAGGAACACGAAGATCCCGATGATCGCCGCCAGCCTGTCGGATGCGAAGGCAAGTGGCCCTAGTGTCACGACGTCCATCAGGGCGTACCCTTTGCCGCCCGGGCGGAGGCAGCAAGCTTTTCGATCGTTACGTCGCCCACCAGACGCGTGCCCGCCACTTCCTGCCTTTCGTGATCGAAGAAGATCATCGTCGGCGGGCCAATGGCATTGAGGGACGTCAGGAGTTCATTGGTCTCTGAAGAGGTCGCGCTCATGTCGATGGTCAGCAGGCGCGCACCATCGAGAGCCGCCGAGACGCTATCGTCCGGCAGAACGGTCCGCTCTATGGCGCGACAGGTGACGCACCAGTCCGCAGTGACGTAGACTAGGCTCGGCCTGTTCTCGGCCGAAGCTTCGCCCAGCATAGAAGTCAACGCTTGCAGCGAGGCGACGGCTTCAAAGTCCGATTTCGCGATTTCGCGCGCCGCCTGTCGAACCTCGGTCTTCATTGTGAGCGGCTCCAGAGGGGCCAGCGGATCGCGGGCACCGAGCCCGACGCCGACGAGCAGCAGGGCTCCCCAGGCGATCGAAACAGTGGCCACAGATCGAGAGATGACAGCCGCGCCAGGAGAAGCATTTACAACTCGCATTTGCCATAGGAACACTCCGACCGACACGGCTAGGCACGCCCAGGCAAATAGCACCAGCGTTTCAGGCAGAAGAGGGCTGACCATCCAGATCGCCGTTCCGATGAAACCGAAGCCGAAAGCGGAGCGGATGCTTGCCATCCACGCCCCCGCACGCGGCAGTGCCTTACCGCCGAGCGTTGCCATCAGGATCAAGGGGAGGCCCTTGCCAAGCCCGAGCGCGAACAACGCGGCCGCCCCGATGAGGACATCTCCGGTGCGAGCGATATAGAGAAGCGCCCCCGCGAGTGGCGCGGTGACACAGGGACCGATGAGAAATGCGGAGGTAAAGCCCAGCATCGCAGCCCCACCGAGAGATCCGCCACGGCGCCCCCCGGACGACAGGCGATTGCTGAACCCCGCAGGCAGCTGGATCTCGAAGAGCCCGAAGTTGGACAGGGCGAGGATCACAAACAGGCTTGCGATGACCATGGTGGCCGTTGTCGACTGCAAGGCAAATTGCAGGTTCTGCCCAGACCATGCCGCGACTATACCGAACAGTCCAAACGCCAGTGCCAGCGCTCCAACATAGACGCTGGAAAGGATGAAGCTGCGGCTCGGCGAAAGGGGCCCGCCCTGCCGTGACAGCATGGCGGCAACGATCGGATACATGGGAAAGACGCAGGGGGTGAACGCCAGAAGCACGCCAAAACCAACAAAACCAACCAGAAGCAGAGGCAGGCCGCCGCGCGCCAGGAGTCCATCGACACCGGTTGTCACTTCATCCTGTGCGAGTGCGAAATCCGGCCTTTGGGAGCTGAAAGCCGACCATTCGCTTTGCGATGCAATCGATGCCGGGGCAGATATTGGGCCTCCGTGCTCGGAATTGCTGAACTGCAGGCTGGCCATGTCGATCGTTTTCGTCACAGGCGGATAACAGAGCCCGCCATCCTGGCAGCCTTGATAGGTCAACTCGATCGTCGAAGCGTCACTGACAAGCGTCGCCCGGGCGGTGTCATAGTAGACTTCGGTCGATCCAAAGCCCGGATCCTCCTTGATCTTTCCATCAGGCGTCTCCAGCTTCAGCGGACTGCCATCGTCACTTTTGGCGGAAAGATACTCCCGGTAGAGATAGTAGCCTGGCTCGATCTCCCACGTGACGGCAACTTCGGTGGCGGAGATCCGTGACAGGGAAGGCCGAAACGCCTCGTCCATCTGGAGCGGCGCGGTCTGGGCAATGGCGATGCCGGAAAAGAGCAAAACGGAGAAGAAAATCGCCAGGTGCCTCAAGAGTTGCATTCCATCATTCCTTGTTACGCATCGAATGTGCGGCCGTTTCTGCGGGGCAGCTTAAGGCAGGCTTAAGCTGGCCAGGCCATGGCGTGAAACGACATTTTTCTCACGGAGGTGTGATGCGTATCCTAGTCATCGAAGACGACGCGGTTCTGATCGACGGCTTGAAGGTAGGGCTGGGTCTCGCCGGCTTCTCGGCGGACACCGTCAGCACGCTTGCCGATGCGAAGGCCGCGATTGAAAGCGATAGCTTCGATGCCCTCGTGCTCGACCGCATGCTGCCGGATGGATCCGGTCTGGATCTGCTTCGCACGATGCGCGCCGCCGGCAACCGCACGCCCGTTCTTCTGTTGACGGCCAAGGATGCGGTCACCGATCGCATCGATGGTCTCGACGCCGGCGCCGACGACTATCTCGGCAAACCCTTCGATCTCGACGAAGTGGCGGCACGGCTGCGCGCCATTACCCGGCGTGCCGAGGGACGCGCCACACCCAAGCTCACCTGGGAAGAATTAACCCTCGACCCGGCGAGCATGGAGGTTCTTAAAAACGGCGAAATCACTGGCCTGTCGCGGCGGGAATTTGCCGTCCTCCTGGCATTGATGGAAAATCCGACCATGGTTCACTCCAAGCAGATCTTAGAAACCAGGCTTTATGGCTGGCAGGAAGAGATTGAGAGCAACACGATCGAGGTCCACGTGCACAAGCTGCGCCACAAATTGGGCGCCAACTCCATCGAAACCGTGCGCGGTGTCGGCTACCGCATGGGGAAACCCTGATGCGATCGATCCGGCTCAGGCTTTTTCTCATCCTGCTTGCGGCAACGGGTGCCGTATGGCTCCTCGCCGTGCTTTGGACCTATCTCAGCACGCAGCGCGAAGTCGAGCGTGTGCTCGACGCGCGCCTGACGGAAGCGGCGCGTATGGTGAGCTCACTGATCACCGACCACCATATCGACGTCGCAGCAGCGGTCGATGCCGCGCAGGCCGCTGGGATACCCGAAGGCTTCGGCCTGCATGAAGGAGACTATAGCCGGCAATTGTCTTGTCAAATCTGGTCCCTTCAGGGTGATCTTGTCAGCCGGTCGGAGAGCGCGCCCAATACATCGCTCGCCGATCACGAAAGCGGGTTCGCCGAAAAGCTCGTCAACGGCGAACGCTGGCGTGTATACGCTGTCGTCAATCCCGAGCTCGGTGTCAGGGTCCTCGTCGGCGATAGCATCGAGATCCGCGAAAAGCTGGTCGGTGACGTCATCAAGGGCCAGCTCGTTCCTGCACTGGCGATCCTGCCCATCCTCGCCGGTCTGATCTGGCTGAGTGTCGGGCGCGGTCTCTCCCCACTCCGGCAAGTCGCGGACGCCTTGTCTCTGCGCTCAGCCGACGAACTCCACCCCGTCGACGATAGCGGAGCGCCCCGCGAGATCAGGCCTTTGCTGGGCTCTCTTAACGCCTTGTTCCAACGCGTGGAGGAGGCCCGCGAACGGGAAAAGACCTTTATCGCGTATGCAGCCCATGAGCTGAGGACGCCGCTATCCGGTTTGAAGACCCAGGCCCAGGTCGCCCTTCGCAGCGATAGCGATGAGGTCCGCGCCAATGCCCTCAACCAGATCTCGCTCAGCGTCGACCGCACCGGGCGCCTCGTTCGCCAGTTGATAGACCTCGCAGCCGTCGACTCATTGGACAGCTCTTCGACATCAGAAACTGTGGTGGTCAAAGCAATGGTCGAAGAGCTGCGCGGCGAAATGGCGATACTCGTTTCGTCGAGGGAGATCACCGTTGAGACGGACATTGCAGAGGATCTGATGATCAGCGTGCCAGGCAAGACCCTTTTGCGGCTTGCCTTGCGCAATGTCATCGAAAACGCCCTGCAATATGCGCCGCGCAATTCATCCGTCAGGATCATCGGCACGCAGACTGAGACAGGCACGACGATAGCCGTGTCCGACACCGGAGCCGGGATCGATGAGAAGGACGAGCAGCGTCTCAAGGCCCGATTCCAGCGCGGCAACAGCGCAAACGCGCTCGGAAGCGGCCTCGGCCTTTCGATTGTTGAAATGGCTCTGACAAAGCTTGGTGGTCGGATGTCATTCAAGAGGAAGGCGGGTTTCTGCGTTTGTCTGGAACTGCCGACAACGAGACAGTGAGCAGCAGATCGCATCGTGGCGAGGTCGGATATCCACCCTAAGCGAGCCTTAAGGTGACAAGGCGAGGCGGACAAGAGCCATCCTTGCAAGGAGCCCTGCTCGACATGTACCGTTTTTCTTCGCCACTCCCCACATTATCCGATAGCCATCATCGCATCAAAACCCCCTCGCTCACGGCGAAGGTAGCTATTCGGTTCCCGTCACTGGGCCTCGTCTGGCGCAAGCACCCCCACAGACAAGCGTTGCGACGTTCGAGTGCAATTCCGGCACTCTTCCTTGCGCTTGTGATAGGTGCCGTAATGGCCACCGGCGCCGAGGCCGAAGACAAGCCCTATCCAGAGATCCTCAAGACAATCGAGCAGCAGGGCATCCGAATCCTCGGCGAAATGCAGGTTCCGGGTGGCCTCAGAGCCTTCGCCGCCAAAGCCGGTGCACAGCCCCTGGCCATCTATCTGACACCCGATAATCAACATGTGGTCGTCGGTACGCTCGTCGATGCCTATGGGCAGGACATGGCGGAAGATCAGCTTAAAAAGATGGTCGAACAACCGTTGAGCGAAGCCACTTGGACCAAGCTCGAGGCAGCGACCTGGGTGCGGGACGGCAATCCGAATGCGCCTCGTGTCATCTACACGTTCACCGACCCGAACTGCCCCTATTGCAATCGCTTCTGGCTCGCGGCGCGACCCTGGATCGAAAGCGGTAAAGTTCAGTTACGCCACGTGATGGTCGGCGTGATCCGTCAGGATTCGCCGGCCAAGGCTGCGGCCATTCTTCAAGCCAAGTCTCCGGAAGACGCGCGGATGGAAAACAAGCGCAAACATGCCGATGGCGGCATTGCCCCGCTCGATAGGGTCGATGACCATACGACAAGACAGCTTGAGCGGAATGCCGCTCTGATGACGGAACTTGGTTTCGGCGGCACGCCAGCGATCGTCTTCAAGGGCGCGGACGGCACCGTCGATACCTTTGCCAGCCTTCCGAGTGACGCCCAGATGGAAGTGCTTCTGGGGCCGAAGTGAAGATACAGGCGCCGTCAGAGGGGCAACCGCCAAAGCACTCGTCAGACCTGTACCAAAGGCTGCAGAAAGACAGAGGCATGAAGGTTCAAGCCTTTATTTCGATACTATGAAGATATATATGTTTGCATATATTTTGTCACGCAGGACGAAGGGACAGCGTCCCCGACTGCATGATCCATAGGAGGTTCGACACGAATGGCAGGCAAACCCGATGTAAAAGGCTTCTTCGATCAACGCACATTCAGCATCCAGTATGTCGTCAGCGATCCTGCGACCCGGAAATGTGCAATCATCGACCCGGTCCTCGACTATGATGAAAAGTCGGGCGCAACCGCAACCCGCAATGCCGATGCGATACTGGATTACATCAAGGAAAAGGGGCTCAGCGTCGAGTGGATCCTCGATACACATCCCCATGCAGACCACTTTTCCGCTGCCAGGTATCTCAAGGACAAGACAGGCGCTCCGACCGCCATCGGCGCGCGTGTCGTCGAGGTGCAACAGCTCTGGAAGGGGATCTACAATTGGCCGGATCTGCCAACCGATGGCTCGCAGTGGGACCGGTTGTTCGAGGCTGGCGACACCTTCGCGGTCGGTGATATCAAGGGCCGCGTCCTCTTCTCGCCCGGCCACACGCTCGCATCGATCAGCTATGTGATCGGCGACGCAGCCTTTGTGCATGATACACTGTTCATGCCCGACAGCGGCACGGCGCGCGCTGATTTTCCCGGCGGCAGCTCCAAACGCCTCTGGGCCTCGATCAAAGAAATCCTGTCGCTGCCGGATGAAACGCGTCTGTTCACAGGCCATGATTATCAGCCGGACGGGCGCGAACCCCTCTGGGAAAGCACCGTCGCCGAGCAGAAGCGCTGCAATCCGCATATTGCCGGCAAGGACGAGGCGGCCTTCGTCGCGCTGCGCGACGCACGCGACAAAACCCTTCCCATGCCGAAGCTCATTCTGCATGCACTACAGGTTAACATCCGTGGAGGACGCCTCCCAGAACCGGAAGCGAACGGCAAGCGCTATCTGAAGATCCCGCTGGATGCACTCGCAGGGGCTGCGTGGGAATGAACGATCTGGTCACCCAGGCTCTGACGGCGATCGGTTCGGGCGGTCTCGTGGGCTTCACGCTTGGACTGATCGGTGGCGGGGGCTCCATCCTGGCGACACCTCTGTTGCTCTACGCGGTTGGCATCTCGCAGCCGCATATCGCCATCGGCACCGGCGCTCTGGCCGTATCGATCAATGCCTATGTCAATCTTATCGGCCATGCCCGCAAAGGGCATGTCTGGTGGCGTTGCGCCTTCGTTTTTGCCGCCACCGGGACGGTTGGCGCACTCGCGGGCTCAACACTCGGGAAAGCTTTCGACGGGCAGAAGCTGCTTTTCCTGTTTGGCCTTCTGATGCTGGTCGTTGCAGCCCTGATGCTCCGGCCCCGGAGGACCATAGCGTCAGACGTCGTCAGGACAGATGGCCTGACATGCTGGAAAACGGCGGCTGTTGCCATAGCGGCAGGAGCAGCATCCGGCTTCTTCGGAATTGGCGGAGGGTTCCTGATCGTGCCGGGCCTGATGCTCGCGACCGGCATGCCGATGATCAACGCGGTCGGATCGTCGCTTCTCGCCGTTGGCACCTTCGGCCTCGCCACTGCGATCAACTACGCGGCCTCGGGCCTGATCGACTGGGCGATCGCGGCCGAGTTTATCGGTGGCGGCGTGATCGGCGGCGTCGGCGGCATGCTGCTGGCAACTCGTCTGTCGACGAAGCGAAACCTCCTCAACCGGATCTTCGCTGTGCTGATCATCGTCGTCGCATTTTATGTCCTGTACAAAAGCAGCGCTGCGATCCTGCCGCTCTGACGAAAGGTTTGGAAATGTCTTTGTCTAAGCAGCAGAAATTCTGGAACCGAATCGCCGGGCGCTATGCCGCGCGCCCGCTGAAAGACGTGGCAGCCTATGACGCCATGATGGGCGATGTCGCGTCACGTCTCAAACCCGGAGATCACGTCCTTGAGCTCGGCTGTGGCACCGGCGGCACGGCAATCCGGCTTGCGCCCCATGTGTCACACTGGACAGCGACAGATTTCTCGGCTGAGATGATCAAGATCGCTCAGGACAAACCTGCGGGCGCCAACCTGACCTTCAAGATTGCGGACGCTGAGAATGCCTATGATGGTAGTCCGTTCGACGTCATCTGCGCCTTCAACGTTCTGCACCTGGTGGAAAACCAACCAGCCACCTTGGCGCAGATATTCGCCAATCTAAATCCTGGCGGTCTGCTTATCTCAAAAACCTGGTGTTTCGCCGACCTGAAGTTCAAGTTTCGTCTTCTGTTTCGTGCGCTGCAGTTCGTAGGCCTATTTCCTGCGGTCAAGCCGCACAGTATCCCCGAGCTTCGGCAGTCGATCATAGATGCTGGTTTTGAAATCACAGACGAGCGGATCTTCGGCAAGTATCCGCAAAACCTCTACATCGTCGCGCGTAAGCCTGAGACGTGACCTGTGACTTCGCTTCCGCCTGCAGAGAGAATATAGGACAACCTGATGCGTTTCAAAATTGGGCTTGCGACAGTGATCACGCTGATACTGTCGGCTTACACACCGGCGCTGGCGGGCGACATGTTGATAGACGATTTCAAGCTGCAACCCGAAACGCGCTGGCGCTTTTTCGCAGACACCGTGATGGGCGGAAAATCATCGGGGCAGGTGCAATTCGAAAACGAAGAAGGACATGCGCATGCGCGTATGACCGGTAACGTTAGCACCGCCAACAATGGCGGCTTCATTCAGATCCGCATGAAGTTGCAGCATGCAGCACCAGAAAACACGATCGGAATACGCTTGCTGGTCCGTGGAAACGATCAGAGGTACTTCGTGCACCTGCGCACAGGAGGCACGATCTTGCCCTGGCAATTCTATCAGGCCGGATTTGATGTGACGCGGACTTGGACCGAGGTGCGACTTCCCCTTACTGAATTCAAAGCGTCTGGATCGATCTTGCGCAACATTCCGCGCGCAAGCAGCCTGACATCGATCGGGATAGCCGCTTATGGTCGCAACCACGATGCGGATATCAGCGTCCGCGAAATCGGCTTCTATTAGGCCCAAGGCACCACGGGACCTAAGCCGATCAGCCCTTTGCTGGCTGAACGAACTCCGGTTGGGCAGTGTAAGCCAATAGCCATATGTTTTTCAGACAGCGAGCCTAGTGGCAGCCAGCGCAAACAGGTCAGGCAGTTGCCCTCACCTGTTTGACCGCAGAGGGGCCAAAGTCTCTCTGCGGTCCTTGCACCGACTTGGCTGACCCTCAGCAGTTCGCCAACACCTCGCCCAAATGCGTGACGTTTGTGCTCGGCCAATTGATCGGGATCCCGATGACCGAGCGGGCGGAACGAGCAAGCCAGCTAATCTTGACGAACAGCGGTCCCGTGCCCCTCGGCTGTCAGGACCGCGCCTGCAAAATCGGCGAAGCGTTCCGGCACCGGATTGCCTCCCTCATTTTAGCGCCGCGTGAGCCTGCCTCGGTGTGCCCGAGTCGCGCGTGTCTGGCGCAATCATTCAAGACCCAGGCCAGATCGAGATCTAACCTGCGGCTTCCATCTGTAAATCTAGGACAGCAAATGCAGTATGTCTTGAATGGTGTGATCGCGAACGTGCCGAGCGAGTGGTACGACGAGAGCCTTCTCTTCACCCTGCGTGAACACCACGGCCTTGTCGGAGCAAAGTTCGGGTGCGGCGTCGGGATCTGCGGTGCTTGCACGGTGATCATCGACAGGATGGCGACGCGGTCATGCCAGGTCCGCACGGCAGACCTGACGCCAACGACGCAAGTCTTGACCATCGAAGGCCTGGAGCGGAACGGAAAGCTCCATCCGGTCCAAGACGCTTGGCTGGCAAAGGCAGTGCCGCAATGCGGCTATTGTCAGTCCGGGCAGATCATGTCCGCCGTTGCGCTTCTGGTCGATAGCAACCGTGCCGGCTCGACAATGAGCTTGGATGCAATCGTGCCCGCGATGAACGACAATCTCTGCCGATGTGGTACCTACCAGAGGATCAGGGACGCCATCAGCACCCTGATTGAGAACCGCTGATGAGACGTCGTAGCTTTCTCCTCGGCAGTTTCGGCACTTTGGTCGCGCTGATCGGCGCGGGCACTGCCGTCTATGCAACACTCCCAGTCATTCCCAAACGCCCGACACCCGGCACGGACGATGCGTTGGGGTGGATCGCCCACCATGAGGGGCGGTTCGTTCTCACGCTTCCGCGCATCGAGATGGGTCAGAACATTGCGACTGCTTTGAAGCAGATTGCCTGCACCGAACTCAATGTGGGCTGGGAGACGGTCGACGTATCCTTCCATGACACTGGTCTCGCCAGGGTGAGATCAACGGTGGGCAGTGAATCCATCATGCTGTTTGCCGAGCCGCTGGCGCAGGCCTGCGCCAGCCTGCGTGACGCCTTGATGAGGGGTGAGCGGCAGGGACTGGTGTCGGTCGAACCCCGGCCCAGGGAGCAATTGAGGACATTTGCCAGACATGGAGAAATCGGTCGAACTGCCGAGATTGTGCAGGGCCGGGAAATCGTTACCGGCAAGGCACTCTATGCCTCCGACATACGCCGTCCCGGCACGCTCTTCGGACGGGTCCTCCGCGCACCCGCCATGGCCGAATATGTGTCGAAACCTCGGTCCTGGAATGCCGAGGCGGCGCGAGCCATCCCGGGTTTTATCGCCATCGTCGAAGACTGCGGCCCTGATATCGGCAATGCCAAGGGGCTGGGCATCATCGCCGAACGGCCCGGCGTACTCGACCGGGTCGTTGAAGCACTCGACGTCGTCTGGCAGACCGAGGAGCCGTCAACCGGATTTTCCCCGGATGCCCCCGTAGATGTCGACCGATGCCCGCTGGAAGAGACGCCTTCGAACATCGTCATGGACGGGGGCCCGCAACCCGGGTCCTGGGACGTCGACCTCAAGTTCGACATCCCGTTTGCCGCCCACGGCGCCATCGAGCCACGGGCGGCCGTCGCGGAATGGACGCAAGGAAAGCTCACCGTCTGGGCCGGCACACAGGATGCCTTCTTCATTCGCGACTGTCTGGCAGATACCTTCGGTGTATCGACGGAGGCCGTCACGGTGCAGTCTTGCCGGGTCGGAGGCAGCTTCGGCGGCAAGACGACATGCACAGTCGAGGCGGAGGCCGCAGCTCTGTCGCGAGTGGCAGAGGCACCAGTCAAGGTACAGTGGACGCGCACCCAGGAACTGGCTTTCGCCTTTCACCGCCCACCCTCTTCCCACCGAATCCGCGCCCGCGTTGAGGATGGACAGATCAGCGACTGGGACCATCGGCAGGTCTCCTCACATATCATCTTCACGTCTGCAGTGGTCCCCAGCCTTATGCAGCAGGCAACGGATGCATTGATCGGCGATGGCGGCGTCGCACGTGGCATGTCCGCGCCGTACATCATCCCCAGAGCAAGAGCTGCCTATGATCTCGTTCGCCTGCCCGTTCATACAGGCCCCTGGAGAGGTCTCGGCGCTGGTCCAAACGGCCTCGTGATCGAAAGCGCGGTGGACGAGGCAGCGCTGGCAGTCGGGGCCGACCCCCTCGCCTTCCGCCTTGCCCACATCAACGACGAAAGACTGGCAGCGGTCCTCAAAGCTGTCGGAGACATGTCAGCATGGACGACGTGGAGAAGCTCGGCATCCGCGCCCAGGGTCGGCCGCGGCGTGGCCTGCGGAATCTACAAGGGCGTGAGTTATGCCGCCGTGGTCGCCGAAGTGGAAGTGGCGCCAGACGGGCGCATGGGCATACGCGAGTTCTGGTGCGCCCATGACTGCGGGCTCGTCATCAACCCGGATCAGGTCAAGGCCCAATGCGAGGGGAACCTGATGTGGAGCATCGGTTTCGTGCTGTATGATCATCTGCCGATGGAAAGCTCTCGTATCGTGGCGGAAACCTTTATCGATGCTCCCATTCCCCGTATGGAAGATACGCCGAAGATGACCATCAAGCTGATCGAGGGGACCGATTCTCCCACCGGGGCCGGAGAAACGATCATGGCGTGTGGACCAGGCGCAATAGCAAATGCGATCCGCGCCGCCACCGGCATAAGGCCGACTCGCTTTCCGGTCAGGACTTCATGAACGAGGCCGAGGGACCTACATGACACCCGGAGCAACCCGATTGGAGGGACTGAACACATCCGATTTCGCTTCGGCAGCGATCATGCGACTGATCGGGCTCGGCCTTCGGTCGCAGGAAATCTCCATCACCGTGCCGAGGGCGCAAGGAGCGCATGTTTCGCGCGCGCAGAAACATGATCTCATTGAAAGGATCCTTGCCGAGCACGGTGTCCAAGCAATCTTCAGGATCGCAGACTGTGCCTCTCTGATGCCGTTCGAACCGGTTGTCCGCGCCTTGCGCCAGGCCATCGGCGCACAGGATCTTCTGGATCGCTGGAGCCGGCTGGAGCGCTTCAGCCACGGTCGACACGTGGTCTCACAATTCGCGCTTGAGCCATCTCTCTACAGACTCGAGCATCGGGCCAGAGCGGATGGGCCGGGCCCTTCCAGAGCAGAGAGCCTTTTGATTCTCGCTCTGCTTGCCGTGCTCATCGAGCTGTCCGGCGACGATCTGGTTCTCATGACGGAGGATGGAACCCTCCTCCGCTCCGAACAGAAGTGGCACACGGTCGATCGCGACCTCGCGCTGAAGTCAGTGATTGTCGAGGTTAAGCCGGCGACTGTTTTACTCGACAAGCCGCTCGTATGCACATCAGAACGTGTACTTGAAAATCTGCGCCGTCTTGTTGCAGATGATCCCTGCCGCCGCTGGTCGATCAATCGTCTCGCTGGCCTGCTGGCAACCAGCAGGCGGACGCTCCAGCGACGCCTGGAAGAGCGGCAGACATCTTTCAGCAACGTGGTTCTGGATGTCAGGCTGGAGCTTGCGGCAGAGCAGCTCTGCAACGAGCGGCAGGCCAGCCTCGCCCAGATAGGCTTCCTCAACGGCTTCTCCGATCAGCCGCATTTCACTCGGCTGTTTTCCCAGAAGGTCGGGATGACGCCCGGAATCTATCGCGATCAATTTCGTTCCGGAAAGGACGCTCCTGGCACTAAACGACAGTGATATCGGGGATCTCAAGCGCGGAAGACACGGTAGACGCTCGCTGGCGGGAAGTTTGCCGGACAGAACCTGACGCGTGCGCTTTCAATCAGCAGCCTTTCATGAACCGCGAAAGGGACCGGACAGCGGGGACCATAGGTAAAGCAGCGAAACTCGCCATCATCTTGAATAAGCTCGAAAGCCGATTTCATGATCCGGTGGACTGAGGAAAGGCTCATGGAGAGAAGCGGCAGACCACAGAGCACAGCTTTCACCGAACGGGGGCTGCAAGGCAGGAGGCTGCGCATCCGGCATGCATCGACGGTAAAGGTCTCAACGGTTGCAAACCGTGTCCGCATCAGGTCCGCAAAGGCTGGATTGCTCTCGATTGTATAGATCCGGGACGGCCCCGCAGGCATTGTGACAAGGTGCTCGGTGAATGCGCCCGTGCCCGGACCCAGTTCCAGCACGGCGGTATCGTGAAGATCAAGACCTTCCACCATTGCTCTTGCGAGAGAGGAACTGGATGGCACGACCGACGCCGTTCGAAGCGGTGCGCGCAGCCATTCGCGGGTGAAGGTGACGACGTGTCTCATTCTCTGCATGGGCAACCGGAAAAGCTGAAGGGACAAGGAAATCACGTCGGAGATGTGATCTCCTTGCCCTTCATTTCGGACATTCGTCGCCAGAGATATTGAAACTATGCGCCAAAATCGGCTGCACGCTGCAGCAGACGGTCGTCTTGCGTCCTTCCGAATGCAGACAGGCTTGCCGGGTAGCCCGAGACAACCTTGCCGATCACTGAGGGTCTTGCGGCAAGCGTCTTACCCAGGGCCGCAGGTTTCTAGGGCAAGGCGTCCAGCGGCTGACTGATGATGGCGACGAAACGGCTGCTTCTGCTGTGGGTCGGCTGGCCATGCAACGTCTGAAGTGAAGGCGCAAAGAGGTTTTGCCGGGCTCACCTGATAGCAAGCGTGCATTACTTCGCTATTCAACTGGACACACCAACCACCGCCCCTTGGTCTCTTACAAGCCGACCGTCTTCCAGCGTGATGATCCTGTCCGCCATATCGAGGATACGGCTGTCGTGGGTTACCATGACGGTCGTCGTGCCGCGCTCCCGCCCCAGGGCCTTCAACATGGCAACGACCTGATGGCCGCTAGCCTTGTCGAGCGCTGCTGTCGGCTCGTCGGCAAACACAATCTGCGGGCCCGCGATCAGCGCGCGGGCGATCGCCACACGCTGCTTTTGGCCACCCGACAGATTGCCGGGGAGATAATCCAGCCGATGCCCCAGACCGACCAGCTCAAGCATGTGCTCGACGGCCTGAGCACGACGGTTTTCATCTCCCGTGCCGTGCACTTGCAAGCCCATCATCACATTCTGGCGGGCAGTGAGGCTTTCGTGAAGATTATGGGCCTGGAAAATGAAGCCCAACTGCCGGCGCAAAACCTCAAGTGTGGGCTCGTCGGCGCCACGAAGCTCGTGACCTAGAAGCCGGACGGACCCGTCCTCGACCTGTCGTAGGCATCCCATCAGTGTGAGAACCGTAGTCTTGCCCGAACCCGACGGGCCAACCATCACTGTGAGGCTCCCGGGAGCGATATCAAGGGAGAGATCGAAGATCGCCTGCTTGCTGGCTTCGCCGCGGCCGAACCAGTGATTGAGATTGCGGACGGAAATTGGAAGGTCACTCATCAAAACAAGTCCGCCGGATCAGCGCCCTTTAGGCGTCTGGCAGCGAGCGCGCCAGAGAGGGTGGAGGCTAAGAGGGTGCCTGCAAAAACCATGAGCGCCCGCTCCGGTGACATAAGTACGGGAAGACCGGTCGCTTGAGACATCACCTGGTAGATGCCCATAGCAAGGATCAGACCCGGTATGAAGCCCATGGCCGCCAACACCAGCGCCTCCTCAAAGACGATGCTGAGGAAGAAACGATGCGGATACCCCACAGCCTTCAAGGTCGCGTATTCGCGTAGGTGATCAGCGACATCAGTCGACAGGACCTGATAGACGATCACAATGCCGACAAGGACACCCATGAACACGCCGAAGCCAAAGATGACACCCGTTGGACGCTGGGTCGTCTGATACCGGACATCCTTGGCAATCATCTCATCAAGTGTGTGGACTTCCATCGGCTCTCCGGCGAGCCTATTTTGCAGTTGCCGCACCAACGCCTCTGACTGTGAAAGATCGCTGACCTTCAGCAAAAGGTGCGACGGTGTACCGCTGATCCGGTTCGGGAACAGACCGAGAAAGGTCTGGTCTGACACAACCATGATGCCGTCGGCAGAAAAGCCTCCCCCGATAGAGATTGTCCCGATGGCACTGATCGTGCGGTCATTTACCTCGAACTGGAGTGGCTTTGATGGACCGACACCCGCAAGAGCGGCGGTATCGACGCCGCGTGTCTGCCGATCAATCAAAGCCGTGTCTGCGACGGCAAGGTTCCTTATCAGAGGGGTAACCTGCGGACCCGTAAATTTCTCAGCCTCAATCGGAAGTCCAATGACCTGGAGGCTGGCTACAGACCCATCGGGACGCCGCCAGTCGAGCTTGCCAATATAGAGAGGGGCCGCGGCAACAACACCGTCTATTGCCAGAGCACGGTAGAGGGTTCGACGCGCCAGCGGAGATCCGTCGGCCAATGTGTTTCCGTCATTCGACGAGATGATGATGTCAGCCGTGAATGGGGTGTAGGACGTACGGATGGTTCCGTTCAGCGCGCCCATGATGCCCAACTGAACGAAGACGAGCATGGTCGCGAAGGCGACACCGGCCAGCGCCGCTAAAAGACGTCCACGGTTGTGTCTGAGCTGAAGCCAACCGATCGGCAGCCTGCCGAATAGAAGTGAAAGCAGCCTACTCATGATCTTTGCCTACCGCGACACGCCCCATGACTTCGAGCCCGGTCAGTTTGGCGGCCAAAGCGCTGGAGCTAGGATCCAGATGAGTCGTGACACGCACCACCCGTGCGTCGGTATTGGCTGCAGGATCGGCGGAGAGCACCGTTTGCTGCTCGACTTCATAACCAATCAAGGTCACCGAGCCTTCCAATTCCTGAGACAGTGCTGGACTGGAGACAATGACCGTCTGTCCAATTGCGATCCGTCTGATATCGGTTTGATAAACCTCAAGCTCGACCTGCATGTGGTCGGTATCAGCAAGCGTCATGATCCCTGGAGACGCAGGGCGCTCTCCCGGACGGCTGTTGATTGCAATCACCGTCCCCGAAATCGGACTGATAACCACGCCTTTGCTCAGATTGTCACGTGCAGTCGCAAGTTCGGCCTTGGCTAGATCCAGGTTTCGCTCGGCCACTTCTATATCGGACTGCAGCGTTCCTGGCGCAGAATGGTATCGAACAATCGAGGCATCTGCCTTGGCAAGATCGCTAGTCGATTGCGCCAAAGTGGCCTCAGCAGATTGCAGAGTGGACCGTGAAGAGGCGCCACCGAGGCTCAGGCTGCGCTCCCGTTCCAACGCCTGCCGCGCCAGCTGGACAGCGGCAAGCGCCCTATCGCGGTTCGCCTCGGCCTCCGACAGGCTTGCGGCAACCATGGCTCGGGTCTGAGCAAGCGCGGCCTCTTTGGCGGAGATGTTGACGAGGGCGCTTTCGACCGCAAGCTGCAGGGACGGTAGACTGTCGAGCTCGGCCACCGTCTGGCCAATTGTCACATGATCACCTTCGTCGACGAGTAGCGATGCAATCCGGGCGTCCGAGGCGCCAAAGGGGGCAGCCAGGGTGATCGTCTTTCCCTTTGGCTGCAGCCGGCCAAGGGCGACAACCGCGCTTTCACTTTGGCTGGCAGCTCCATCGTCATTCGTCGCTGACGTTGCTTGAGCATCCATTTCAGCTATAGGCAGGTTTTTCCCGTCGATGCCGAAAAATCCTGAGGAGAATGGCGGGCCAAGATATGCGCCTAGAAATGCCCCAATGACGAAGATAAGCAAGACAACGACGACGCGGGTGAACAAGCCTCGCAGCGACCATCTTGACTTGCCAGAGCCAGCCTCCTCAACGAGGCCTGCTCGCGGCATGGGGAGTGCTGGCGGCGAGATTTCGGTTTGCATCCGTGACAGGCTTTCAATTTAATGACCAACGGGTCATTAATATGGGAAACGGAGAAAGACTGCAAGATGCAAGCGGGCCAACCCCAGCAGAAACGTCAGCGACGTAAAGACGCGCGTCCCTCAGAGATTCTTGAGGCGGGATTGGCGCTGTTTGCAGAACGCGGGTTCGCCGCGACGAGGCTTGACGACGTCGCCAAGCGTGCGGGCATCGCCAAGGGAACCGTCTATCTGTACTTCTCCTCGAAGGAGAGCTTGTTTGAGGCGGCGCTCAAGGATCGCATGGTCTCGACGATGGAGGGTGTCGGCGAACTGACTGCATCTTTTGCGGGATCCACTGAAGAACTCCTTAGGCTCGTTCTCGCGCGGATCTATGGACAGATGATCGAAGGCGACGCCGGTGTCCTGTTACGCATCCTGATCGGCGAAGGCGACCGTTTCCCGGATCTTGTTAAGATGTATCGGGAGATCGCCTTGGCCAAGGGCATGGCGACAATGAAGAGCATTCTGAAGCGAGCCGAAGCGCGAGGAGAGTTGCGCGTGGCAGCCGACGACATTGACCCAAGAATGATCGTGGCCCCGATCGCCATCCTGGCAATCGGCGGGAAGGTGTTTGGTGCCCAGTCGCATGGTGACCGCGACGCGTTTTTGGAGCGACATCTTGATCTGGTGCTTCGGGGGCTCCTTTCGGCGAATGCTGAACGATAGACGGAAGGGTCCCACGGTGGCCAGTATGCCCGGTTTGGAGTACGCTTTCGACCGCCCGAACGGCCGGAATGATGGCGCGTTCCCGCCACGGCAGCGTTCGCTTCCAGCTGGAACTTTCGCCTGTTACGGTTAGCGGCCTCGACGGAATGACTGCCTTGATTCCTTTGCAGAATCCGAAAAGCCCGGAGGCTTGTTTCTCACCCAGGTGACGAATGTCCGCACCGCAGGGTCTTCCACGATGGTTTCGATCGTGGAAAACTTCTTGGCGAGTTGAGCATCGGTAAAGATCGAATGTATCTGGTCGTGGCAGATACGGTGCAGGAGGACGGTTTTCTTGCCACCCTTGCTCTTAGGAACGAGATGATGCTCGTCTCGCTGATCTTCTGGGATTACGCGCTCGCACAGCGGACAGAACACCGGCTCTGGCGTAGGCTCGTCCCATGAAGCTAACTCATCTCTGTTCTTGCGGGCCAACGCTCGGTCTTTCCTGTTGTAGACCCCGGATGCTGTTCCCGAGGATAGTGCTAGTGTTGCACGCGCACGCCAGTAGCACGAAACCATCAGAACCGTATGGCTTCTTTGAAGCAGCAAAGCGGATCGAATCCTTCGAGAGGCTCTCGCAGCGAAAGGGCGCGGCCCCACAACGTGCGGGGCCGTCCTCATTCAGATTTCGGTCCGCTCGGCCAGTTCTAGTGCGTCCTCAATGTCGACGCAGAGATATCTGACTGTGTTCTCGATCTTGGTTATGGCCAAGCAGGATCTGGATCGCTCGAAGATTGCCGGTGGCCTTGTAGATCATGGTAGCCTTCGTTCGCCACAGGGAATGCGTCCCGTAATCCTGCCGACGAAGCCAGATCGCCGTCACCCACTCATCAACCAGTCTGGCGTATTGCCGAGTGCTGAGATGATCAGCGTGGTCGACGCGACTGGGAAAGGCATAGTCATCGACTGTTCCTCCCCTTCGCTGAAGCCAGGCAAGCAGACTGGCTCTGACCTCGGTCGTAATTTCGAACTGCACGGGTCGTCCAGTCTTCTGCTGGACGACCATCGCTCGAGTTCGAATGTCGTGGCCGGTGACGAGTGTCCGATTTTCAGCTTTACCAGATCGCAGCCACGGAGCTTGCGGTCGATGGCAAGATCAAAAAGCGCCCGATCTCGCATCCTTCCTTCACGATCGAAGCCTGCACCGACAGCCGTGAGATCAGCGAGGCCATCGAGACGGAACCGGTCGCCGATAGCAGCGGACCGGGCGGATTGCGGGTACGCGGTAACCAACATATCTTCAGCTCTTGATACACTGGCACGACGATTGAATGGCTTGGCCGTATATGGCTTGTGTCCGATCCTTGTCAGGGAGTCTCATGGAGGAGCGAGCGCCCAAGCTCCAGGCGCGACACGGGCGTCGTGACCTTAGGCGTTTGCCCTGCCAGCGGAGCTTTTCCGGTCCAAATTGATCCAACACTGACGCGACATGACCGAAAAGGCGCCCACCTTCAGTAATCGTAAACTATATCGATTAGAACAGGCTTAGGGGTTTGATTATTCATTTATGTCGAATTTCCGAAATGTGTCATCAGAAAATACCAGCAATTTCATAATGTTAATATCCGTGATGAATTTGGAATAGCGCCTATCCAGGTTGTTTTCGCCCCTTCATGTCTTAGCAATTTGCTAAGAAATCACCCCTAATTTCCGGCCATTCCTTTCGAGGGGTCGCCGCAGATGAAGCTGCGGGTGAGTGAAAGATGGGGTTCTGCACATGATGTGCGCTGCGTTGCCTGCAATCATTGCGGGCCTTTTTGGTGTGTTTCTGCTGTGGCTGCCGATCAGCCTCCAGGCGCAACTGGTGCTCAGCCTGGCCATCCTGGCCCTGATGCTCCTGTTCATGATGCGTCCGCAGAACAAGACATTCCGCGTGATGACTTTCGTGTTCTCGGCCGTGCTCGCCCTGCGCTATGCGTTCTGGCGCACAACGGAGACGCTTCCCGACATCAACGAGCCCTGGAACTTCATCCCGGGCATCATTCTCTATGCGGCGGAAATGTATTGCCTGGTCATGCTGGCAATCAATTTCTTCATCGTCGCCGACCCGCTGGACCGCAAGCCGGCGCCGCAGCTGGCCGATGACGACAAGCCGACCGTCGACGTCTTCGTTCCGTCCTACAACGAGTCGGCCGACCTTCTGGCGCTGACGCTGGCTGCGGCCAAGGCGATGAATTACCCGGCCGACAAGCTGACCGTCTATCTGCTCGATGATGGCGGCACCGATGCCAAGTGCAGACAGTCCGATCCGCGCGCTGCAATCGCTGCCCGTCGACGTCGCGAGGAACTGCAGGCGCTGTCGGCAGCGCTGGGCGTTCGCTATCACGCCCGCGCCGAAAACAGCCATGCCAAGGCCGGCAATCTGAACGCGGGTCTCTCGATCTCGACCAGCGAGCTTGTGGTCGTATTCGATGCCGACCATGCACCTGTCCGCGAATTCCTCAACGAGACAGTGGGCCACTTCAGAAACGACGAGAAGCTCTTCCTCGTCCAGACCCCCCACTACTTCCTCAATCCGGACCCGGTGGAGAAGAACCTCCAGACCTTCGGCAAGATGCCGTCGGAGAACGAGATGTTCTATTCCGTCGTCCAACGCGGCCTCGACAAGTGGAATGCCTCGTTCTTCTGCGGTTCCGCTGCCGTTCTGCGACGCAAGGCATTGAAGGAAACCGGCGGATTTTCGGGCCAGTCGATCACCGAAGACTGCGAAAGCGCGCTCGCGCTCCACTGCCGCGGCTGGCACAGCCTTTACGTCGACAAGCCCCTGATCGCCGGCCTGCAGCCCGAAACGCTCGTCTCCTTCATTGGTCAGCGCGTTCGCTGGGCCCAGGGCATGCTGCAGATCCTGACGCTGAACCGCCCCTTCCTTCAGCGCGGTCTCTCGACGGCGCAGCGCATCTGCTACGCCGGCACGAACCTCTTCTGGCTCTTTCCCCTGACGCGGTTGACCTTCATGTTCTCGCCGCTGCTCTACATCTTCTTTTCGCTGCAGATCTTCGAAGCCAACATCACCGAATTCATCTGCTACTCGGTGACCTATCTCATCTCATCCTTCGCCATGCAGAGCTACCTCTTCGGTCGCGTGCGCTGGCCCTGGGTCTCCGAGCTCTATGAATATGTGCAGTCGGTGATGCTTTTCGGCGCGATCCTGAGCGTCGTGAAGAACCCGCGCAAGCCGACCTTCAACGTCACGTCGAAGGGACAGACACTGGATGAGAGCAAGCTGTCACCGCTGGCGCGCCCATACTTTGGGATATTCTTCCTGCTCTTTGCCGCCACCTGCTATGCGATCTGGCGTTACACGACGGAAGCAATGCCCTCCGAACTGCTGCTGATCGTGGCCGGCTGGAACATCATCAACATGGGCATCGCCGGCGCTGCCCTCGGCTCCGTATCGGAACGGCGCGAACGTCGGCGCAACCAGCGCCTCAGCGTTCGGCGTCATGCGATCCTGCATTCCGGCGGCACAAGCCACGCCGTCATCATCGCGGATGTCTCGAGCGGTGGCCTCGCACTGCAGTTCATCGACGGACATCCGGTGAACGGGCTGGAGACGGGCGAAGAGGCCACAATCGAAATCCGCCGCCACGGCCGCGGAATGCGCGTACCCCTTGTTTGCCGCAGCATGCTGCGCCGGCAGGACGAGACGAGCTCCGGCTTTGCCTTTGCCGAGCGCACACCCGAAACCTTCATCGCGATTGCCGAGATGATGTATTGCGAACAGCAGCCGCTTCAGGAGCGCTGGAACCGTGTTCAGAAACACAAGGGCTTCTTCAACGGCACCTTCCGATTTGCCCTCTGGACGATCACCGAAACGCTGCGCGGCTTCACCTACGCCTTGCGTCTGGTTCGCGAAACGACGGAAATCTCACATCCCGACGCGCCGCTGATCATCAACACATCGAGCAGCGTTTCGGAGCCGGGCGCAACCTATCCGGCAGCCGTGAAAGGGCCGGCCTATGCATAACCTTGAAGTCCTGCGCCGGCTCTCAGCAGCAGCGATCCTCATTTGTCTGTCGGCAAACGCCTCTCATGCTGGTGATTTCGTGCCCGCAGACCTTGGTGCGGCAAGTGTCCAGAGCGCCGGTCAGGCCGTGTCGGACATCCCCCGCCAGATGGTCGCCTTCCGCCAGACGGCAACCGCCATGCGCCTGGAAGGCGAAGACGCGGCGAGAGAACTCAGCTTCTATCTGTCAGCGGAGCAGGTCGCGACAGCAGGCCTGTTGAGACTGAGCTATACCAATGCGGTCTCGGTCATGCCTGATGACGCCATGCTCGACATTGAGTTGAACGGCAAGCCTCTCGCGGCCTTACCCATCCGCTCGCCCAATGGTCCGGCGACCCATGACATTCCGGTCGCCGCCAAGGATCTGACGGTCGGCTGGAATCAGGTCCGGCTGCGTGCAAAACAGCACCACCGCATCGACTGCAGCGTTCAAGCAACCTATGAATTGTGGACGCAGGTCGATCCGCTGATCAGCGGCTTCCTGACCAGCGCACGCCCGAAGGACGGCGATCTCGCAGGCCTTCTGTCCGTCGGGCGAAATGGCGATGGCGCCACGGAAATCCGCGTGATTGCCGGAAACGATGCTCCCCAGACGACATTGAGAGACAGCCTGCCCCTCGTGCAGACCCTAGCACTTGTGCTCGGTCGTGAGGACCTGAGCATCACCGTCGGCGACGTCGGAGGCAGCGGACCGGGCATCGACCTCTATCTCGGTGACCCCGCAGACGCGAACCTGCCGCAACCCACCCGCGACGCCCTTGCCGCCGCACCGCGTGGCCTATTCGTCCGGCAGGGCGAACACGGCCGCCAGATCGTCACCATGCGTGGTTCGAACAAAAGTGAGCTTCAGTCGCTCCTGGTTGCCGCCGTCAATGGCCCCCTGCTTCCGTTGATCCGCGCAAACAAGTTCGCCATGACCAAGACGCGGATCGATGGAGAGAGCCCGGGCACACACCCGCTGTCGAGCATCGGTTATCAGACGACACCTTTCGCCGGCCGTCTCTTCCAGACGAGCTTCGATGTCGTGATGCCCGCCGATTTTTATCCGGGCGACTATGCCACGGTTGATCTCAACCTGAATGCGGCCACTGCGCCCGGGCTGGCACCCGGAACGCAGTTGCTGGTCCGCGTCAATGAACGCGCCGTGGCAAGCCTCGTGCTCTACGATCCCGAGGGCACGACGCTTGAGAACAAGCCGCTGGAACTTCCGCTCCGCGCCTTCCATCCCGGCGTGAACCATGTTCGTGTTCTGGCCGAAGTGCCGCTCGCCTCCGATCTCGTCTGTGATCCGGCCGCCCGCGACGAAGCGCGATCTCGTTTCCTGCTGCTAGAAGAAACCACGGTGACGATACCGCCACTGGCGCGCGCCGGTCGTCTTCCCGACCTTGCGGCCTTTGCTGGAACGTCCTTCCCTTTCAAGGGCCCGACTGCCTTCGATCTCTATGTCGATACGGCGACACCCGCACGGCTGGGCTCGGCACTAACCCTTCTCACCCGGCTCGCCATGTCGGCGGGGCATCCCCTGCCAGCCGAGCTCAAGATCGGCCGTCCAGACCCGCGCAAGACGACGAATGCCCTGATTGTCGGCGCCGGTGGCGAGCCGCTGGAGCTTGCCGCTCTTGCCGGCCAAAAGGGAGATCGACTGCAGCCGTCTTCGACCGACGATCTGATCACAGCTTCGGTAAATGCGGGCGGTCAATTGTCGGACTCCCAGGCGCTGCTCGATGCTTTCCAGGTCGAAACGCGGCTTGAGCGCGATCAGCTGTCACTGAAGAGCCGAGCCTCTGACTGGGTGGCAACGGCCTCGACAACCGTCAACCGCTGGCTGGCCTACAAGGATATCGGACGCGAAGACGTCAAGATCGATCCGCGCGATCGCCTGATCAGTCTGAAGCAGGTTGCATCCGCTGACGGCGCTGCCGTCTGGACCTATGTCAACGCGGTGGATGAAACCATGCTTCAGCAGGGCGTCGCAGCCCTGACCAAGCCGGCAACCTGGACGGCCCTCGAAGGAGGGGAATCGGTGATCCGGCGTTCTGACCTCGAACTCGTGAACCGCTATCCCGAAAGCTACAGCTTCTTTCCGATCACCGATACGAGCCCCGCCAATCTCAGACGCCTTGCGGCTGCCTGGCTCTCCGACAACTTTATCATCTATGTCGGTCTTGTTCTCGCACTGATGGGCGGCTTCGGCTGGTGGGTTGGTTATGTCGTGCCGCGCAAGGGCGTGAGGACAGTCGAATGAAGAAGACAATCAAGACAAGACTCTCGGCCGGCACCATCCTCGCCACACTGATCGTCGCACTGCCCGCCGGCGCGACCTCGCTTCTAGCACCTGAAGCGACCGCCATCATGGCGCATCCATCGGACAGCGCGAAAGCCGTTGAAGCTGACACGCGCAAAGCGCCGGCGCCTGACACGGTCGATCTTGCCGCACTCTATTACTATGCACGCAATGGCGAGGCAGAGCGCGTCGAAGCAGAGACCCGCCGCCTGGAACTGAAGTATCCCGGCTTCATGCCCCCGGCCGACCTCTATGCCCCCGATGCCGGCGACCATGTCGATGAGACAACGCTCTGGCAACTTTACGAGCGCGATGACTATGCCGGTATCGAGCAGGAAATCAGCCGGATCGCCGCAAGCCATGTGGGCTGGGAACCGTCAGAGGATTTCGTCAGCAAGCTCGAGCGGCGCAAGCTGAGATTTGCCATGACGCAGGCAAACGAGGCGAAGGACTTTGTGACCGTCATTCGTCTTGGTGCAAAGCTCGACCCTGCGCAGGAAACCGAGATCGACCTGCTCTGGATGATGCTTGACGCTTACCGGGCAAATGAGATGCAGGAGGCACTGACGGCGGTCTATCGCAGCATCCTTTTCCGGACGCCGGAGAAGGCGTTTTCCGATGAACTGGTGCTGACCACCCTGCAAAAGGCGATGGAGGACATTCCGGCAGCCGATCTGCGCGAGGCGATCCGTGTGCTCTCTGCGGATCCCGAACTCGCTCTCTCGATGCGATCGCTCAACCTTGATCTCATGCGCCGCGAAATGGGAGACTTCGCGTCCGGCGTTGCGGGCGCACCTCAACCAGGCCCCGAGGCAATTGCCGCCGTCAGGACGGTTGCCGAGAGCGGTCAAGCGCCCGAAGACCTCGCCCTCATGGGCTGGTACATGCTGAAGATCGAGCAGCCGGACCAGGCAGCAAACTTCTTCCAGCGCATGCTGCAGAACAAGGCGACGCCGGAAGCCGTCCGCGGCATGGCGCTCAGTTTTTCCCACCAATCGAAGGACGAGGAGGCCTATGCGTTTGTCACGGAGCACCTCGACATGCTTGCCGGGCAGGACGCCTTCCTCCTCGATCAGCTATCCTTCCCTTTCAAGGGCGAGGGGAAGACCGACATCGATGAACGTGTCGTGACCCGCTATGCGGAAGCGATCCAGAAGACGGAATCGTCCGATCACGCCCGCCTCATCGGCTGGTATGCCTATAACTCGCGCCAGTTCGAGCCGGCGCGTGCCTGGTTTGCGAAGGCCTTCGAATGGAAGGCCGAGGCAGACAGTCTGAAGGGCCTGGCCCTCACTCTGACGCGACTGGGCGAGAAGAAAACCCTTGCAAACCTGCGGGAACAGCATGGCGACGCCTATCAAACGGTTTTCGCCGAGCTGAAATCAGCAGCGGAACCGCGCCAGCGGGCCGGGAAATCGGTCTCGGCACCCGCAGGCGTTCAGGCCGGCTATCTCTCGCGACTGCAGAAAAAGGACTATGGTGGCTGTGTTGCCGAGTTGCGGCGGCTTGAAGCCAGGACAGCCTTGCGGCCGGATGCACAGGTGGCCAAGGGCTGGTGTCTTCTGGGTCTCAACCATCTGGCCGAAGCGCGTCAGGCCTTCACGGCCGGTCTCGCGGGCGGTGGCGGCAAGGCGGATGATGCCGCCTATGGCCTTGGCCTCACGCTTTTGCGCGCCAATCTGACCGACGACGCAGAGGCTCTGCTGATGCAGCACAGCCTGACGCCGCTCCGCGACCGGGAACTGCGCGCCGAGCTTCTCTGGCAGCGGGCGCGCGCCGCCTTCGATCGCAAGCAATATCGCGTCACGCTCGAAGCGCTGAACACCCGCCTGCAGATCATGCCGGAGCCGGTGGGGATCAGCCAGATGCGCGCCTGGAGTCATTACCACCTTGGCAATCTGGCCCAGTCGCGCGCGATCTTCGCCCAGCTCAATCAGGTCATGGCAGACCCGGCAAACAGCAGGGGCATCGCGGCCATCAACGAACGCATGGGGATCAACTAGTGAAGCCAAACATCCTTGCGATCCTGACTCTGCTTGCGCTGCACGGCTGCACGACCGTCGAGGATCCCTTCCTTGATGGCATGACCGGCAATATGCCCGTCGCGACAGGCAACCGCGAACTGCCCGTTCATCTCGCCTCTGCTTCACTGACCGGGCTAGGCGAGATGCCGATCGGCCTTCGCCAGACATTTACGGATGGAGTGACCAGGCAAACTATGGTCTGGGCGAACACAACAACACTGCAGGGCGAAAACGCGCTGACGATATCAACCTCAGCCGCCTCAAGATCGACGCTCAGGAAAGGGCCTGACCGTGCCGAGATCATCCGAACGCTGCGGGGCGAGTTCCCGGGTGTATCAATGAGTATCGATCCGGTCATCCGCCGCAACGCTTACGGCGCCTATGGCGCAGCGACCGGCAAACTGGGCGACAAAGGCGGCTGCGTTTACGCGTGGCAGATCATCGGCCGCGACGTCGAGCTTGGCCGCAACGAGCCGAGAGAGATCCGACTGCGATACTGCCATCAGGCGCTTGGCCCGGACGTGCTCGCAGATCTCCTCACCGGGCTGTCGGTGAGAGACCCGGGGTTCGCCGCGTCCACTGCAACCGTGGCCTATGGTTATCCCGCTTTCGCTGCAGCATCAAAGCAGGTCATCCATCCTGCCACCATCGACCAAGACGCAGTTAAGTCACCTAAAACTGGAGCGGTATCCGTAGCCGCGACGACCGATCCGGACATCAAGGCCACCACACCGGTCAGAATACCAGAGCCTTAACGCGGGCCAGTCACGGGGGACAAGCCCTACGGCGTTTTCGCCTTGTTGGCGTCACGACACGAAAGTGGCAGACCTGTCCGAATTTTGAGAACATAGGGTGCTCATGCTGCGGGGATGGAGGTTTCCTGCCGCAATGGTCTGAGATCGGCGCCGTCCGTCGGGGTCCAGATGTAATCGCCAGTGAGACTGATATGCTGCCATCCAAGCGGAGTGATGTGTTTGATCACGTCGGGCGGCGTTGCGACACCTTCCCGGTTTAGCACGGCCAACGCTGGTTCAAGATAGAGCGTGTTCCAATAGACTATGGCGTTGGTCACCAGGTTATGTCCGGATTCTCGGTAGAACTGGCTCGCGAAAGTCCGGTCGCGCAGTTCTCCGAGGCGGTTGAAGAACAGTGCGCGAGCAAAGGTGTTCTCGGCTTCGCTCTTGTTGAGGCAAGCGGTTGCGGTTCACTCCTTCAAGCGTCGTGAACTGGAAGAGGTCATTCTCGACCTGCTGCGTCGGCGTTTGATGCAGCCCGAAGCCGTTGCGCAGTTCATCAAGGAGTATGCGAACGAGGCGAACGCCGGTGGGGCTTCCCAAGATGCGGAACGACAGCGCATTGACAACCAACGCGGACAAATCGCGCGCCGGCTCGATGGGCTTTATGATGCTATCGCCGATGGACTTCGCACACCGGGCCTCAAAGAGAAGCTGGAGAATATGGAAGCGCAAGCTGCGGAACTGGACGCGCGATTGTCGGCCGCTGCCCCCCTCTCGCGTCCGCCTTCATCCTAATCTTGGCGACGTCTATCGTCGCAAGGTGGCAGCATTGGCCGAGACACTCAATGACACCGCGATACGCACCTCGGCTCTGGAGAACATTCGCAGCCTGATCTCATCAGTGACCATCCGCGAGGTCGATGGCCGAACTACGATCGAGCTTGAAGGTGCCATCACTGCGATGATTGCGTTGGCCCAACCTAAAACTGGAAAGGATCTTGAAGGGAGTTCGGTGAAAGTGGTTGCGGGGGCCTGATTGCACAGAGACTTGCAATATCTGCGTCTTTGGATGCGTCGCCCAATGCTTCTGCATAACAACCCGCGATAGATGGAGTCTCGGGTATTGAGTGTCTTGCGCCTAGCGATACCGTTTTGGGGCTGAAAGGAGGATGCTCGCAGCTGGGGGGCTCAGGATAACAGCGGACATTCGGGTGACCGATATGGGATGCGTTGGCTCCGTCATGCTGGGTCACCCGAACGAGGTTCGGAACAAGCCCGCCCCTTCATTTGTGAGGTGGGACGCTCGGCACACCTCACAAATCAGGATGGCGATTGACGTCCTTGTAGAGCAGATAGCGGAAGCGTCCCGGGCCGCCGGCATAACAGGCCTGGGGGCAAAAGGAGCGGAGCCACATATAGTCGCCAGCCTCGACCTCCACCCAGTCCTCGTTCAATCGATACACGGCCTTGCCTTCCAGCACATAGAGCCCGTGCTCCATGATGTGCGTTTCCATGAAAGGAATGATGGCGCCCGGCTCGAAGGTAACGATGTTGAGATGCATATCGTAGCGCACGTCGGACGGATCGATGAACCGGGTGGTTGCCCAGCGGCCCTCGGTATCGGGCATGGCGTGCATAACGCAATCGTCTTCGTGGGTGAAGATGGCCGGCGGCGGTTCCAAGCCATCAACGACCTTGAACGCCTTGCGGACCCAGTGAAACCGGACCGGCGCTGCGCTTTCGTTCTTGAAGGTCCATTTCGCCCCCGCGGGCAGGTAGGCGAACGAACCGGCGCGCAGCGGATGCTCGTGGCCGTCATAAGCGATCTTGCCCTCGCCCTCGACGACGAAAATCGCCGCCGAAGCCCGTGCATCCGGTTCCGGCCTGACGCTGCCGCCACCGGACGCGACCTCCATGATGTACTGGGCGAAAGTTTCAGCAAAGCCGCTTAACGGGCGCGCGATGATCCATGCCCTGGTTCCATCCCAATGCGGCAGGACGCTGGTGACGATGTCGCTCATCACCGTCTTCGGGATTACCGCATAGGCTGTCTTGAAGACCGCCTTGCTGGAGAGTGTCTGTGTCTGCGGCGGAAGACCGCCAACCTGCGAAAAATAATGATTACCGCTCATTCTGCCACCCATGTCTAAACCGTCTTTCGGCAGCCCAGTCCTGCGGCGTAAGCGTCTTGATGTCAAACTGAACTCGCGTTTTCAGGTGCGGTACAAATCTCTCAAGCCACACTTGAAAGAGACCGCAGTCAAACAGTGCATTCAAAGGACGACTGTCAATGCAGAACCTGTGACAGGAAGGTTTTCAACCTTTCGCTTCGCGGGGCCTCGAAAAAGCTGTCGGCCGGCCCCGCTTCGACAATTTCGCCTTTATCCATGAAGATGCATCGATTGGCGACCCGACGGGCAAAGCCCATTTCATGCGTCACGCAGATCATGGTCAGTCCGTCGTCGGTCAGGTCCTCCATGACCTGCAGAACCTCCTTGATCATTTCGGGGTCCAGCGACGAGGTCGGTTCGTCGAACAGCATGATCCGCGGCTCCATGCACAAGGCCCGGGCGATCGCGACCCTCTGCTGCTGTCCGCCCGAGAGCTGGCTCGGATATTTATGCGCCTGATCCCCGATCTGCACGCGGTCAAGAAAGCGTCGGGCAAGGCGCTCCGCCGCTTCGACGGTCGCGCCACGCGCCAGGCGCGGCGCAAGCGTACAGTTTTCCATGATGGTCAGATGGGGAAACAGATTGAACTGCTGAAACACCATACCGACTTCGATGCGCACATCCTGCGTGGTCGTTGGTGATCCGTCGAGCTCGATGCCGTTGACAATGATCGACCCCTCATCGTGCGGCTCCAGGCGGTTAATGCAGCGGATGAGGGTGGATTTGCCGGATCCCGAGGGACCGCACACCACAATCTTCTCGCCGCGTCGCACCTCAAGATCAATTCTGTTCAGCGCTCGGAACTTGCCGTACCATTTCTCGACGCCCTTCATGCTGACGGCAATGGAGGAGGACAGGGACGGCTCGTTCTGGGGAGGGGCAACCCCGGTCATAGGGCATGCTCCTTGCGGGCCACCAGCATCGAGCGCTTGGCTTTCAGCCAGCTGGAGGGGTGGAACAGGAGAGAGCCGATGGTCTTGACCGGCTTTTCATTGCGACGGGCATCCTCGGCCGCGTGATGACGGTTCAGGTGTGATTCAAGCCGGCGGAAACCAAGCCGCATCACGTTGACCAGAACCCAGTAGAAGGCTGCGACTGTCAGCATCGGGGTAAACGGGTCGTAGGTTCTCTCGAAGACCTCATTGGCGACTGCTGTCAGGTCGATGATGGTGATCACGCTGATGACGGCCGTGCCTTTGGTCAGCATGACGACTTCGTTCTGGTAGGCCTTGATCCCGTACCGCATCGCCAGCGGTAGCTGGATATAGCGGAAGGTGTCGCGTGGCGCGATTCCGAGCGAATTCGAGGCTTCGCTAAGCCCGGCAGGAACCGCCTCAAGACTTCCCCTCACGACGTCGACCATGAAGGCAAGGTGGTTGAGCGTCAGCCCGATCACGGCGCAGGCAAATGCGCTTCCGAAGATGAACCAAAGCGGCCCGTCGCGCAGCGCCTCGATCTGACCAAAGCCATAATAGACAAGATAGAGAAGGATCAGCAGCGGCGCACCGCGGAAGAACATCACGAAAAAGGCCGCCGGCAGAGCGAAGACCCGGTTCGACGACATTCTCGCCAGCGTCAGCGGGATACAGAAGATCAGGCCGAGGACCAGGACGATGATGGTCACCAGCATCGTCGTCCAAAGCCCGTTGAGCATGGCGGGCAGAGACTCCCAGACGAGGGCGAAGTCGATCACGAGCGCGTTCATGTGTTCACCCTGGCTAGGCCGCGGTTGAAGCGAACTTCAATACGGGCGGCGAATGGCATGGTCAGCGCGCTGAAGACGATGAAGAACAGCGACGCCGCGATGAAGAAGACGAAAGGCTCATTGGTCGCGCCGGCGGCGATTTTCGCATTGGCGACAAGGTCGTTCAAACCCGCGAGAGACACCAGCGGGGTATCCTTGAGAACGATCAGCCAGATGTTCACCAGCCCCGGGAAGGCAAGGCGGGCCACCTGCGGCAGGATTACGTGTCGCCACGCCCGGAATGCACTCAGGTTGAGTGCCGCGCAGGCTTCGAATTGTCCCTTGGGAAGATTGCGCACGGCGCCGTGCAGCAGTTCGGCGACATAAGCCGCGTAGACGATGGTGAGCGCCGTGAGGCCCGCTCCGAACGGGGTGACATCAATGGAGCGCGACATGCCGAACAGGCCGGTCAGGATCGCGCTTCCTCCATAATAGAGGAGGAAGATGACAAGCAAGGACGGGACACCCATGATGATCGAGGAATACACCCGCCAGACGGCCTGGATCACCACATTCCGCGACAGGGTAATGATCCCGATCACCGTCCCCAGCACCAGCGCCAGGGAAAATCCGGCGACGAAGAGTTGCATTGTCACGACCGCGCCACCGCCGATCTGGCGCACATATCCCCAAAACTCCGCTGATGATATTTCCATGTCGGAACCCTTTCATCCGTGAGAGCAGCAAAGAGGCTGTGTTCAGTTGGTCTTGCCTTCGCAGGCCTCGTCTTCGGGAAGAATGGCGATGTCCATGTATTTCTTGCGGATGGCCGTGTAGGTGCAGTCTGCCATGATCGCCTTGATGGCGGTGTCCATGCGGGCCACCAGAGCTTCCTCGCCCTTTCGGGCCACCCAGGACAGGCCGCGTTCATCTTCAGGCACAGAGGCCTCGCCGATCCAGTATTCTTCGCCAACGATCTCGAAGGCCTTGCCCTCCGGCTTGCCAAGAAAATCGACAACGACGTTCAGCTTGGCCTCGAAGGACATGTTGATGCGGCCTGCGACCATATCGAGATGAATCTGGTCGGGATTGTCATAGAGGACATATTCGACGGCATCCCCGAACAGGTCCTGCGCCACCTTGATGTGCGCGCCGCCCCGCTGCAGCCCCATCTTCAGGCCCTTGTCGGTGAGCCCTTCCTTGGTCATCGTGTAGTTACCGTTCGCGGGGAGGACAAACACCATCGGATTGGCGACGATCCGGGTGCTGAACAGCATCTTCTCCTTGCGCTCGGCGGTCGGCGTGACCTGCGACACGAGAATATCGAACTTGCCCTGCAGCAAAGACGGGATCAGCGCCTTGAAATCCATGACGATGATTTCGCATTCGACGTCCATGCGCTTGCACATCTCACGCGCCAGATCGGCTTCGATGCCGGTCAGGTTTCCAGCGGCGTCGACCATGCTGAAGGGCGGATAGACACCCTCGTTCCCGAGCTTGAGGGTTTCAGCCGCGGCAGGCAGATGGCCCAGAAGAAGGGCCATCATGCCCGCTACGACACCTATACGGCGGCGCACCTCAGCCTGTCGCCGACCCCCGACCCGGTTGGAGGAAGAAAACCTGCTGATGCCTTGTATTGAGAGCATGCCCATGGACTTCATTCCCATTGGTTGGAGACAGGAGAAAAGCGGAGGTGAGCGCCTGTTGCACCGCCCTATTCGGACGCTGCTGCACAGGCCTCCTCGCCGGCCAGGATCGTGATGTCGAGATATTCCTTGCGGATCTTGGTGTAGGTGCAGTCTTCGATGATCGATTTCAGGGCAACGTTCATGCGCTCGACAATCGCCTCGTCACCCTTGCGCACGGCCCAGCTATAACCGCGCTCGTTCGCCGGGATCGCCGGATCACCGAGCCAGTGATCGCCACCGGCAAGCATGTAGTCCTTGCCTTCAGGCTTGTTGATCAGTTCGAGCGTCCAGTTGATCTTGGAATCGAAGACGAGGTCAACGCGACCGGCAAGCAGATCGAGTTGCATCTGGTCGGGATTGTCGTAGAGGACAGGCGTGAACAGCCCGGTGAAGTTCTTCTCGACATAGGGGATCGAGGATGCGCCCCGCTGAAGGCCGAGCTTCAGGTTCTTGCCGCCAAGCCCCTCTGGCGTGAAGGTCAGGTTGCTGTCCTTGCGCACGACGAAGGTCGCCGGATTGTAGACGATCGGCAGTGCATAAGTGAGCTTTTCCAGGCGCTCCGGCGTCGGGGAGAGCTGGCTTGCCAGGATGTTGAACTTGCCCTGCAGGATAGACGGGATCAGCGCCTTAAAATCCATCACCACGAATTCGCATTCGACAGTCATGCGCTTGCACATCTCGCGTGCGAGTGCCGGTTCGAATCCGGTGAGTGAACCGTCGGACGCAACGATGCTGAAGGGCGGATAGACGCCCTCGTTGCCAAGGAGAAGTTTTTCCGCCGAAGCCGGGCGCGCCGTGAGTGTCAATGCTCCCAAGAGCATGGAAGCGACAGTCAATACGGTTTTCGAATGCATGGACATGAGAGAACTCCCTGGAAATGAAGATGGGGAAGGCGATGTCGGATCGAGCCGTGTCTGCGGATGCTAAAAGTCCAGAAGATTGTCGCGTAGCTGCTCATGCGCGTAGGCTTTTCGTGTCAGTCCGCGATGCTGCAAGACCGGGACGAGGCCGTCGGTGATCGAGGCGATCGTGCGCCGGTTGACATTCGGTTGTTCGATGAGAAAACCGTCACCTCCGACCTCCTGCATGACCTCTGCCATCTGGCTAGCAATGCTGTCGGGCGTGCCGACCATGTCGACGCAATAGCCGCTGGTGGTATGCTCGATGATTGCCTCACGCAGGGTCTTGCCGGATGAGCGCGCAAGGAACTGGGCCAGACTGGACTGATGGCCATTGGTGGTAAATTCGCCGATCGGGGCGTCGAGATCGCAGCCAGAAAGGTCAAGATTGGTGCTCCAGCCGAATCGCGCCAGACGCTGGTCGATGTATTTCTCGGATGCGGCCTTGCGCTCGGCTATACGTTCAGCGGCTTCCGTCATCGTCTCTGTCACAATCGGCTGGACGAGGAAGAGAACCTTACATTTGTCCGGGTCGCGCCCGATGGCTGCCATCTCGGTGCGGACGTCATTGCGATACTGCTTCATCGCTTCCACGCCCTTCGGCGCCGCGACAATGGTGTCGGCATAGCGCGCGGCAAATCCCTTGCCGCTCTTCGAGCCGCCGGCCTGGGCGATGACAGGTTGGCCCTGGGGGAGAGGGCCGGAATTCAGTGGACCGCGCGAGGCGTAGTATTTGCCCTTGTAATCGATCGTATGGACCTTGTTATGATCGATAAGCACCCCAGTGTCGCGATCACCGACGATCGCCCCCGGCTCCCAGGACCCCCAGAGTCCCTGACAGATCTGCATGTATTCTTCGGCCATGACATAGCGCTCATCATGGTCTGCGAGCTTGTCCATTCCGAAGTTCTGAGCAGACAGATCCGAGCTGCCGGTCACCACATTCCAGCCGCCACGTCCAAGCGAGATCTGGTCGAGCGTGCCGACGATCCGAGAGGTGAGATAGGGGTGGTAGGCAAAGGTCGACAAAGTCGGAACAATGCCAAGCCGTGTGGTCGCAGCCGCCATCAGGGTTGCAACGACAGAGGGTTCCTGACGTGGGACGCTGATGCCATTGGTGAGAAATATTTCGCGGGAGTCCTGCCAATTTTGTCCAACATAGATCGAGTCTTCAATGAGGATATAGTCAAAGCAAGCGCGCTCCATCGCACGAGCGAGATCCAGATAGGCGCCAGGATGCATCCATTCTCTGGCAATATTTCCGGACCATTTATCGCCCCAGCCACCAATGCTTGAGCCCTGCAGAAACCATCCAAGATGAAACATATTCGTTGGCATGAAACGCGCGCTCCTTCGCAGCCGCTACCTACCTCCCTTGAGGATGTTGCTTTGCTGCATCGCAGTATGAGGACCGTAGCGACGTTTCCTGCTGATAAACATGGTGAAAACTGAAAATGAACTCCGGCTGAACCGAAGCTTTTGGCGCATCTTATTGCATCGCGATGATGTTTTTTTAATCAACGAACAGCACGCAGATAGAGTGTCATTGCTAGAATCTGCATAGTCACATCATGCAGGATTGCATCGTCCCTTTCAGAACGTCCGCAAGTAGAAACCAAATAGATCGATAGTGCTGCTGATGCCGCAGTAAGTTCTGCAACCGACGTCGTTCACGGCAGTTAGCCCGCAGCATGACTTTGACACAGAAAGTCTGTCAGGCGCCCTTCCAGCCAATCAATCTGGCCGGCGTAGGCCCTCGATCGTCTTGCCGCGGAAAAAAAGGAGGGGTTCGCCATCGGCGCGGGAGGAGGCCGCGACCACCCTTCCTATAACGATGGACACGTTGCCGTGCTCAACAACGGTCTCCACGAGACAATCGAAGACGCCAAGAGCCCGACAATAGGCTGGGGCGCCGGTTGCAAGCGTCGCCCATTCGTCGTCGACGAAACGGTCGGCATTCTGCAGTCCGGACTTACCTCCGAACGCGGTCGCGACATGAGCAGCGGCTGCATCGAGAAAGTTGACTGCAAAGTGTCTCTGAGACAGGACGCCTGCAAGCGCGCTGGTTTTGCGATCAATGGAGACCATCATGGTTGCGGGGTCGGCCGCCACGTGTGTCGCAGACAGGCCGAGAAATCCGACAGGTCCCTCGTCGCTCCTGGCTGTGACGATCGTCATTCCGGTGGCACGTGTGCCAAGGGTGCGCCAGAAAGTGCCTTGATCAATCGTCGGCAGCTCGGGGGTTGCTGGTGGAATGGCGCCGATCTCTATCATCACGAAGTCTCCGATGGTTTGTGGACGGTCATAGCCAGAATTCGGACGCCCGAGCCGGTCGGTCATCTGTTGCCTGTGTTTGATTGATCCCCGCAATTAGGCCATAGGAGGCCATGCGAACAGAGAGCTCATATGCCGGCGCGAGGATCACCATCTCGTCTATTTCGTAACCGGTCTTGAGCCCCGCAATTCTGGCGAAAACCTCGTCGGGGGTACCGAACACCGCCGTTTTGCGCAGACGCTGGATCGTGTCCTGATCAAGGCCGACAACCGCTGCGATTGCGTGTTCGGGCTGCTGCAACGGCACCATGCGTCCGGCATCTCTCGAGAGACGCCAGGGGACATACGAGAGGAAAAGGCGCTCGGCCTCGGCACTGGTTGGCGCTGCCATAGCAATGAGGCACATGCCGACAAGGGGTTCTGTCAGGGTCGGCGAGGCGCGAAAGCCTGCGCGATACGCGCCGATTGCCTGGGAGGCTTCGCTGTCGCTGCCAAAAAAATGCGCTTGGCAGAAGGGCAGCCCGAGATGGCCTGCGAGACGTGCGGAGTATTTGCCTGACCCGAGGATCCAGGGCTGAGGTGCCGTTGGCCCTCGGGGTTGTGCGAAAACTCCGGCGAAGACATGGTCATCACCGAGTGGCTCACCGCGAACCAAGGCAAGTGTGTCCTCGACATTGGCGGGAAAGCTGTCCATCGCAGACATGGAGACGGGATTATCCAGAGCATCGGGTCTCAAGGCATAGGCGGTCTGACGATCGGCACCGGGACCGCGACCAAGCCCGAGATCGATCCGCCCAGGTGCGAGCGCTTCAAGCACACGGAATTGTTCGGCAACCTTCAAGGGTGCATAATGCGGGAGTATAACTCCAGCACTACCGATCCTCATCGTGCGCGTCGCCATGGCAAGTGCACCCAAAAGGACTTCGGGCGCGGATCCGGCCATGGCCGCATTGCCGTGATGCTCCGAAACCCAATAGCGGTGATAGCCGAAACCTTCGCAGGCGCGGGCAAGCGTGACGCTGTCACGAATTGCCTGCGCCGGCACATGTCCGGCGGAGACCAGCGATTGATCTAGGACGGAAAGTGGAATCCTCCTGGTGGAGGTGCCAGCGATGTCAACGCATTGCAGCATGACAGGTGGCCGCGCCTGCATCTGGGAAGGGATGATCGCCGATGGCGAAGCGGTGGGCGATGAGATCGGCAATGGTTCCGACCTTCATTCCATGACGCCTGGCAAAGGTCATCAGGTCCGGTAGGCGCGCCATGGTCCCGTCCTCGTTCATGACCTCGCAGATGACGCCGGACGGCGGCAGTCCGGCGAGACGGGCCACATCCACCGCCGCTTCGGTGTGACCCGGTCTCGTGATCGTCCCTCCATCGCGGGCAACAATCGGAAAGACATGGCCTGGCATCACCAAATCTGACGGCCCAGCCTCGGGATCGATCGCGACTGCGATGGTGTGTGCTCTGTCATGTGATGAAATCCCTGTAGTCACACCCTGACGGGCTTCGATAGAAACGGTGAATGCAGTCTTCAACGGTGCGGTAGTAACAGGAGCCATAGGTGGCAATGCCAGTGCTTCTGCGCGTTCCCGCGTGATGGCGAGGCAGATCAGGCCGCAGGCGTTCCGCGCCATGAAGTTGATGACATCGGCGTCGGCGAAACATGCGGGGATGATAATGTCACCTTCGTTTTCTCTATCCTCGTCATCGACGAGAATGAACATCCGCCCCTGCCGCGCCTCCTCTATGATCTCCGCAGCACTCGCGACTGTCCCATCCGGTCGCGTCTTCGTCCTCTGGAATTCCGGGGTCATGATGTTCACTGCTGTCTCCTATCGTTCGCCATGCCATTTGCTTGAAGCTACGCCGGACCACATTCAGGCGACGGCGTGGAATTTCCGATCGAAATAGATGAGAGCCCCACTTTCCACAGTGTCCTGGCCGGCCACGGCCAGAACCTCGCAAAAGAAGACATCATGCGTGCCGATTGTACTGACGCTGGTCACGCGACAATCGAAATTGACGATGGCACCGGTCAATACAGGCGCGCCGGTGACGAGCTGGGTCCAGTCTCCGCCTGCGAAACGCTGCGCCATATCCTTGTTGCCGCCCGATCCTGCAAAGGTCATCGCCAGTTCCTCCTGCGGTCCGGCGACCGTATTGACGCAAAGGACGCCCGATGCAGCAATCGTCCCGTGTGCCTGGACGGTGCGCTTGATGCAAACGAGCAGTGTCGGCGGGCTGTCCGTGACGCTCGACACCGCCGAGGCGGTAAAGCCACACCAACCGTTCTCGCCCGTGCTGGTGATGATGTTCACTGCCGCCGCAAGCTTGGCCATCGCGTTCCGGTAGTCCTGAGCTTCGACGGGAAGCCGCAATGTCAAAGCACCATCTGGTTCTGTCGTCGGAGGGATGATCTCATTGATTGCTTGTGTCATCGGGGACCTCTTTTCGGATGTTGCCACCTGGTCGCGGCCTCAAAAGGTGATCAGAATTCTCGCAGCGTTTCGCGCAGGGTTGACTTGGTGTATTCGGTCCGGGTTAGACCCCGGCGCTGCAGCGCTGGTACGAGGCCCTCGCAGATTTCGAGGATGTATTGGCGGCTGATCGTCGTCGTGAAGGGGCGCGTGATGAGGAAGCCGTCGCCTCCCACCTCCTCCATGATCTCCCCGAGACGGTCGGCAACCTGATCGGGCGTACCGACGAGTCCGTCGATTCCGCGCGATACCTGCTCCATGCAGATCTGGCGCAAAGTCTTGCCGCTGCCCCATTGCGCAAAGGCATCGAGTGACCCCTGTTCGCCATTGGTGGTCAGGTGCGGCAGTTCAGCGTCGAGATCGAACTGCGAGAAGTCGATATCGGTGATCGAGCTAATCGAGGCGAGGACTTTCTCGATGTAATCGGGATGCGCCGATATCCGCTCAAACTTTGCATGCGCTTCGGCTTCTGTTTCTCCAAGCACGGGAGCAATGACGAACAGGACCTTGATCTCATCCGGATCGCGTCCGCCGGCTTGTGCCCTTGCTCGGACATCGTCCCGATAAGCCTTGATGCCATCCACACCTGAAGAGGGCGCAATGATGCTGTCGGCGGTCATGGCCGCAAACTGGCGACCGCGCGGCGAGCCCCCCGCCTGTACGAAGGTCGGACGCCCCTGCGGGCCAGGCACGCAGTTCAACGGCCCGCGGCACTTGTAATACTTGCCGACAAATTTTATCGGCCGCACCTTGCTGAAGTCGGCATAGGTTCCGGTCTCACGATCGAGCACGACGGCATCCTGGTCCCAGCTGCCCCACAGCTGCTTGCAGAGTTCGACATATTCGTCCGCCATGTCATAGCGGTCCTGACGGGGCGGCAATTCATCCATGCCGAAGTTCTGGGCGGCGAGATTCTCGCCGCTGGTCACAATATTCCAACCAAAACGTCCGCCGGAAATGCTGTCGAGTGTCGAACACAGGCGAGCGAGCATGAAAGGTGGATAGGCCATGGTCGACATGGTCGCGACGACGCCGAGATGCTTCGTGTTGGCGCCGATCAAGGCAGCCATCGGTGCGGGATCCGCCTTCGGGCCCATGATCGCATGCTTCAGATAGACCTCGGTGCTGTGGCCATAGGCTTCCGAAATCATCAGGGTGTCTTCGAGCATGATATAGTCGAAGCAGGCGCGCTCCATGGCCTTTGCCATGTCGATGTAGAAGTTCCCGTCCCATGGCCGCCCGCCGGCGCCAAAGGGATGGTTCCACTCGCTGACGGCGAAGTTCATGAACCAACCGAGGTGAAAGCGCTTTGGCATGTCTGATGTCCTCTTGTCTGATGCAGATCGGTCATTCACTCCCGGCGCGGGTTCCTAGAACTCGCGAAGGGTCTCGCGCAGCGTCGGCTTTGTGTATGCCGTGCGGGTCAGGCCACGGCGCTGCAGGGCCGGCACGAGGCCTTCACAAATCTCGGTGACATACTGGCGGCTGACTTTCTGGAAGGGCGAACTGATCAGGAAACCATCACCGCCGACGGCCTCCATCACCTCGCCCAGCCGTTTGGCCACCTGGTCGGGCGTGCCCACGACGCCGTCGAGACCGCGCGTCGCCCTATCGCTGATCAGCTGCCGCAGCGTTTTGCCGCGGCCCCATTGCGCAAAGGCGTCGAGTGAGCCCTGCTCGCCATTGGTGGTCAGCCGGGGCAGTTCCTCGTCAAGCTCGAATTGCGAAAAGTCGATATCGGTGACCGAGCTGATGGAGGCCAGCGTCTTCACCTGATATTCGGGCGAACTGACATAGTCGTCGAGCTTGGCCTTGGCAGCGGCTTCGGTCTCCGCCAAGACGGGGGTGACGATGAAGAACACCTTCACCTCGTCCGGATCACGCCCGCCGGCTGCCGCACGAGCGCGAATATCATCGCGATATTCCTTCATCGCTTCGATCCCGGATGCGGCTGCAATAATGCTGTCGGCGGTCATCGCCGCGAACTGGCGACCACGTGGCGATCCCCCTGCCTGCACGAAGGTCGGACGACCCTGCGGGCCGGGCACGCAATTCAGCGGCCCGCGGCATTTATAGTATTTGCCAACGAAATTGAGGGGTCTGACCTTGCGGAAGTCGGCATAGGTGCCGGTCTCACGGTCGAGCACGACGGCATCCTGGTCCCAGCTGCCCCACAGCTGCTTGCAGAGTTCGACATATTCATCCGCCATGTCATAGCGGTCCTGGCGGGGGGGCAGTTCGTCCATGCCGAAGTTCTGGGCGGCGAGATTTTCGCCGCTGGTCACGATATTCCACCCGAACCGCCCGCCGGAGATGCTGTCGACCGTCGCACAGAGGCGGGCGAGCATGAAGGGCGGATAGGCCATGGTCGACATTGTAGCGACAACGCCGAGATTGCTTGTCTTGCTGGCGATCAGTGCCGCAAGCGGCATGGGATCACTCTTCGGCCCCATCAGAGCATGCTTGAGGTAGACCTCCATGCTGTGGCCATAGGCCTCCGAAATCATCAATGTGTCTTCAAGCATGATATAGTCGAAACAGGCACGCTCCATGGCCTTCGCCATGTCGACATAGAAGTTTCCGTCCCAGGGTTTCCCACCGGCAGAGAAGGGAGCATTCCAGTCATCCACGGAGAAATTCATGAACCAGGCGAGGTGAAAGCTCTTGGGCATTTTACGCTGTGTCCTTGCATCCATCGTACCTGCCGCAGCCGTAGAACGGCCCGCAGGTAAAGGGGGGTGAAGGAACGTTAATCGCAGTGCAGCATGAGTGACCATCGGCAAAGCTCGATGCTTTGATTGGTCAGGATGGATGCTTTTCGAACAGGCCGTTTCCCTGCAATCATAGTATCTTGCTTGTGTCGGGAGGGACTCCCCTAGAACATCTGCAACTTTACGTCTTAGTGAAAAAGCTGCGCAAGCTGTCATTCCGCGCCCAGAAAGTGTTGCGGCGCACCATTCGGGTCAAGCCATGCCATTTACATGAGCAGTTCGCGCATGTCCGGCAACGGCTCGTTGGCGTTGCCCCTGAGTGCGACGGATTCCAAGCCCTTGAAAAGTTGACTTTTATCAAAGATCGCAAATGCGTTTCTTGTGTTGGCACAATCTTTGCTGAGGAACTTAATAGGGCGGCTCAAACAGTCAGAACTGGTTTACAATGTCCAATTTGTCCCAGATCTATGATGTAGACCTCAAGTTGCTGCGATGCTTCTGCACGATCGTCGAGGAGGGTAGTTTTACGGCTGCCCAGTCGGTATTGAACCTCTCGCAATCCATGCTGAGCGAATATCTGAAATCGCTGGAAATTCGCCTCGGCGTTCGGCTCTGCCAGCGCGGCCCGAAAGGCTTCAAGCTCTATCATGAGGGCGAGGTCGTCTATCAGGCGGCAAAGGAGTTGTTCGCCTCGGTGGAGAACTTCAAGCAGCGGGCGTCCAATCTCAATGACAGTGCCGGACATGAACTGATCATCGGAGTCCAGGACCACATCGTCGACAATCCGCGTTCGCGCATTGCGGAAGCCATCAGCCGGCTGGCCGAGTACTACCCCAATGCGCGCTTCAAGCTGGAAGTCATGCTGGGATTTCAGATGACAGGTCATGTGGCCGACGGCCTCATTCACGTCGGCATCGGCCTGACCGACGACCACTTCAGCCAACTGACATTCGAACCGTTGTTTCCGGAAACGGCGGCGATCTATTGCGGCCGGGCGCATCCGCTGTTCCACATTCGCGATTCCGACATCACGCTGCAGCAGATCGAAAGTGCTGTCTATGCCAATCGCGGCCATCTCGAACACTTCCATCCCGAACGGATCCGGAATGCAGCAACCCGTGGAGATATTGGATACGGCGCACATGCGCATATGACGCTGATCCTGTCGGGCCGCAATATCGGCTATCTGCCCGACCACGTTGCTCAACCGCATGTCGAAACGGGCCGGCTGCGGGTGCTGCGCCAGGATCTCACCCGACGGGTGCATGCCATCGCGGCGGTGACGGGGCCAAGTTCCAGCGAATTCAAGCTTGCGCGCCGGTTCGTCGATTGTCTCATCGACACCCATATGGAAAGCATTCCGATGACCAGCAAGCTGGCTATGGTCGCGTCCTGACAAGCGTCCTGTTCCTACGGGCCTGATCGGTTCAACGCGTTCGCTCGATCTGCGTTTTCGGGCCGCGAATTTCGTCGAACCGTGTAGATCGTTGAGCCCATGACGATCACCGCACCCAGCATGGTCGACATCTCGGGTATTTCGCTGAAGACCAAAAAGCCGAGGATGATAGCAATCAGGAGCCGGGTGAATTCCAGAGGCGCCAGCGCTGAAGCCTCCGCCACCCGGAATGCAAGTGTGAAGAGATACTGTCCCAGCGTCCCGACTATGCCGATCACAGCCAAGAGGACCCATTCTTCCCTGGTTGGCCACTGCCACCACAGAAAGGTCGGCACCGCATAGGCCGCGCAGAGCACGAAAGACTGGTAGAGCATGACGGTTTCCGTCGACTCGGTGCGTGCCATCAACCGGATCGATACGGTGACGCCGCACAAAAGCAGCGCGCTCAAGACTGCGACCAGACTATAGACGTCGACGGTCCCGCCAGACGGTCTCAGCATAATAAGGACACCGGCGAAGCCGACCATCGTTGCCAGCCACCGTCGCCAGCCCACCTTCTCCTTGAGAATAACGACGGCGGCAATGGTCATGAAAATGACCTGACTGAAGCCGAGCGCCGTCATGTCTGCGAGTGGCAGATACAGAAGCGCCAGAAAATAGGTGTACTGCGAGCCAAGGCAGACGAGCCCTCGTACGATGTGTCTTCCCAGGTATTGGGTGCTGAGCGCGCGCGAGAGATCGCCGAGCAACAGCGGCAGAAGTATCATGGTCAGGATCACCTGCCGGATCAGCAATATCTGTGGAAGCGGCAACCCGTCACCAATTTTCTTGATGGCCACCATCATGATGCAAAACATCACGACCGACAGTATGAAGAGAATTGAGCCGCGCATGTTGTCAGGCACGGCGATCCATTTCTGCCTACCCTGGCTGTGCAGCACAGCGAGACGGTTGATCGGCCTATACAACGGAAGCGCAAAGCGCGGGATAGCCGCAACCGGCTCGTGTCCGGTGACGATCGGCATTGCCGCAGCCGTCACGCTGGCAAGATCCGACGCATCAAGGGACGGCAATTGTCCCGGACCGCTGCACGCTTCACTGTGATGCAGCGAGGTTCTCCCAGAGCCCAGTTCCTGTTTGCTCATATTGGATCCTGCCGTGTGACCTTGGCATAGCGCTGTATGAGAACCAGTCCAATAAACCCCTGCAGAGTCGCAAGCCCCAGCCAGACCTCTTCAATACCGAACCCGACGAGTAGGTGATAAGCAGCGCCGACAGGGAGCCCAATTCCCCAATAGGCGATGATCACGACCAACATCGCATAGCGGTTATCTCCAAGCCCCCGCAGCACGCCCATCCCGGTACCGTAAACGCCGTCGGCGAAGATGAAGAGACTGGCAAAGAGCACCAGTGACTGCGACGCTGCCAGCGTTGCGGCATTGCCCGGATCATTGATGTCAATGAACAGGCCGATAAAGACGTTCGGGAAGGCGAGGACGACCAGAGCCGCAGCGGCCATCGAGACAGTGCCCATGGTGACGCCGACGAAGCCGGCCACCCGCGCGTCCTGGAAGGCCAGTGCACCTCGCCGATAGCTGATCCGCAATGCTGCGGCGTCACCAAATGAAACCGCCAGCGAATAGGCGATTGTGCCGAAATTCAACGCGATCTGGTGTGCGGCAAGCGCAGCAGCTCCGAACTGGCCAACCACGACTGTCGCGATAAGGAAGAAGATCCCGTCGACGCCCTGCAAAGTCCCGATCGGCAGGCCAGCCCGGATAAGCTCCCGCAATAGCGACAGTCGGATCCGTGTGAAGGGAATGAGAGAACGACTGCGCCCGCAATGAACGGCGGCCAGCATGACCAGCGCCGTCAGCCACGTCACGCCGACCAGAGCGACGGGAATTCCGATTGCACCCATTGGCGGCAGACCAGAAAAGCCAAAAACGAGACCAAACCCCGCGACGACATAGAGCACGAGGGAGAGAGGCGTGAGCGCATACAGGATCCACGTCATGCCTAGCGCTGGAAGCATGGTGCGCATCAACCCGAGACGCAGAAGATTTGCCGGTTCGCCCCAACGCAAGACGTGAAGTATCCTTTCGGCTTCGGCCACGACCTCTGGAGGTTGGCCGAGCACGGCAAGCAGGCCGGGCGCTACGGTCATCCACGCGAAGGACAGGACCGACAGTGCCAGCGCCAGATAGAGACCGTTCCAGTAGAAACCGGAAACGCGCTTGGCGTCCCGTCCGCCATTGGCGCCGGAGGCGGCGACGCCGGCGACAAGAAGGATTCCCGCCAGAATATTCGTGCTGACAGCCACACGGATCGCTAGACCTGCCGCGGCGAGGGAGGCACTGCCCAGCCAGCCGAAGAGAAGCAAAGTCGTCGTCGTCATGGCGAAGTTCGAGAGATGGCCCATCAGGATCGGACCCGCTAGCCGCGTCGTCTGGCCAAAATGCGTGGCGACGCTTTCAGCGCAGGGATTTCTGTCGAACACGGCGCCCCGTCCACCCACTTGGGAAATGGCGCCGTCGCTAAAACCGACGACCCTTTGGCTTGCCGGTTCCGTGAGGTTATCCATGCGGTTCAGACCAATTGAGGAGAGACGACGGTTTCCCGACTGCGCCACGCGAGAGGGTGGGACCTGAAGAACTGGATCCCAGGGAGATCACCTAAAGGCGATCATCTGCACAGTCCGGTCCGACCTCAAACGTGTCCACCCAGAGTTTCTTGTGCCTCGTCATAGATCTCTGAAACGTGCATCGACCATCACAAAATTCGAAAGCGCGGTTCGACTACCCCAGATGTTCAGGGGCCTGCCGAAACGAAATCGCAGCTCACGCATCTGATTTCGGGATGACAGTCTAAACGCCAGAAACCGCCCCCATAGCATGGAGGCGGTAAGACGTTTGATCTGTCCGATCTGAGAGATAAGTGACCAAACTGGTTGCGGGGGCAGGATTTGAACCTGCGGCCTTCAGGTTATGAGCCTGACGAGCTACCGGGCTGCTCCACCCCGCGCCAAGAGCGCAACTATGATTGTTGCGCTTGAGAGTTCTTACCAAGCAAAAAGGGCCGCTTTATGCGGCCCGATGTTTTCGGCTTGGGCCGATTTTGTGTTGAGAAGATTGGTGTATTTGCGATGCAAAACCTGAGGTATTTGCTTTTACAAAACCTGACAACATTGCCTTTAGCAGACCTGGCAGCGACCTACTCTCCCGCGTCTTGAGACGAAGTACCATTGGCGCTGGGGCGTTTCACGGCCGTGTTCGGAATGGGAACGGGTGCAGCCACCCCGCCATGACCACCAGGTCGGCTAAGGGCAATGTTGTTGAGAAGCTGGTACAGGGATTACCTGTTTGTCTTTTTGAACACGTATTTGGCATCATCGCCCGGTTTTGTCCGGGCCGATGAGCATGGTCAATGAGAACGATCAAGCCAATCGAGCTATTAGTAACGGTAAGCTTCATGCATTACTGCACTTCCACACCCGTCCTATCAACGTGGTCGTCTTCCACGGCTCTGATAGGGAATACTCGTTTTCAGGTGGGTTTCCCGCTTAGATGCCTTCAGCGGTTATCCCTTCCATATATAGCTACCCTGCTATGCCCTTGGCAGGACAACAGGTCCACCAGAGATATGTCCATCCCGGTCCTCTCGTACTAGGGACAGATCCTGTCAATATTCCTACACCCACGGCAGATAGGGACCGAACTGTCTCACGACGTTCTGAACCCAGCTCACGTACCGCTTTAATTGGCGAACAGCCAAACCCTTGGGACCTGCTCCAGCCCCAGGATGCGATGAGCCGACATCGAGGTGCCAAACAACCCCGTCGATATGGACTCTTGGGGGTCATCAGCCTGTTATCCCCGGCGTACCTTTTATCCGTTGAGCGATGGCCCTTCCACACGGGACCACCGGATCACTATGACCGACTTTCGTCTCTGCTCGACTTGTCAGTCTCGCAGTCAGGCGGGCTTATGCCATTGCACTCGACGACCGATTTCCGACCGGTCTGAGCCCACCATCGCGCGCCTCCGTTACTCTTTCGGAGGCGACCGCCCCAGTCAAACTACCCACCATACACTGTCCCGGATCCGGATGACGGACCGCGGTTAGACATCCATGACGATAAGGGTGGTATTTCAAGGATGGCTCCACAGAAACTGGCGTCCCTGCTTCAAAGCCTACCACCTATCCTACACATGCCGACACGAATGCCAGTGTAAAGCTATAGTAAAGGTGCACGGGGTCTTTCCGTCTGACCGCAGGAACCCCGCATCTTCACGGGGAATTCAATTTCACTGAGTCTATGTTGGAGACAGCGGGGAAGTCGTTACGCCATTCGTGCAGGTCGGAACTTACCCGACAAGGAATTTCGCTACCTTAGGACCGTTATAGTTACGGCCGCCGTTTACTGGGGCTTCGATTCAAAGCTTGCACCTCTCCTCTTAACCTTCCAGCACCGGGCAGGCGTCAGACCCTATACGTCGTCTTGCGACTTCGCAGAGCCCTGTGTTTTTGATAAACAGTCGCTACCCCCTGGTCTGTGCCACCCCATTACACTTGCGTATAAAGGGGTCACGCTTCTTCCGAAGTTACGCGTGCAATTTGCCGAGTTCCTTCAACATAGTTCTCTCAAGCGCCTTGGTATACTCTACCTGACCACCTGTGTCGGTTTCGGGTACGGTCTGTACGGTGGAGCTATTTCCTGGAACCGCTTCCTCGCCCATTCAATCCAATAAGAATGAACAAGTTACGCGATCCGTCACTACCACCAGGCCCACGAATATTAACGTGGTTCCCATCGACTACGCATTTCTGCCTCATCTTAGGGGCCGGCTAACCCTGCTCAGATTAACTTTAAGCAGGAACCCTTGGTCTTTCGGCGAGGGGGTCTCTCACCCCCTTTATCGTTACTCATGTCAACATTCGCACTTCCGATACCTCCAGGGCCCCTCACGGGTACCCCTTCACAGGCTTACGGAACGCTCCGCTACCACTTGCAGTAAACTGCAAATCCTCAGCTTCGGTGCATGGCTTTAGCCCCGTTACATTTTCGGCGCAAAGACCCTTATTTAGACCAGTGAGCTGTTACGCTTTCTTTAAATGATGGCTGCTTCTAAGCCAACATCCTGGTTGTTTTGGGATCCTCACATCCTTTCCCACTTAGCCATGACTTGGGGACCTTAGCTGGAGGTCAGGGTTGTTGCCCTCTTCACGACGGACGTTAGCACCCGCCGTGTGTCTGCCGACTAGTACTCCCAGGTATTCGGAGTTTGGTTAGGATCAGTAAGACGGTGAGTCCCCATAGCCCATCCAGTGCTCTACCCCCTGGGGTATTCGGTCGACGCTCTACCTAAATAGATTTCGCGGAGAACCAGCTATCTCCGAGTTTGATTGGCCTTTCACCCCTAGCCACAAGTCATCCCGATCTATTGCAACAGATATGGGTTCGGCCCTCCAGTTGGTGTTACCCAACCTTCAGCCTGCTCATGGCT